>NZ_JACSNP010000209.1 GCF_016900045.1 Fusobacterium mortiferum | reverse complement strand
GTCGTATCGGTAGAGGTGAATTTGCTTCGTATTGCATTTTAATCAATCGTGGGCGCAATGCAAATTCATTAGAGCGTTTGCATTTAATGGAAAAAATATCAGATGGTTTTACTTTGGCGGAAGAGGATTTGCGTCTTAGAGGGCCAGGTCAATTTTTTGGTTCTATGCAACACGGTTTACCAGATTTAAAAATTGCTGATGTCTTAAATGATATAAATGTGCTGATAACAGCGCGTAAAGA
>NZ_JACSNP010000208.1 GCF_016900045.1 Fusobacterium mortiferum | reverse complement strand
GCCACGCTACTGACTGTTCCTCCCAAACTTGCACTGAATTGTACAAATGATAATGCATCAATACCAATAGTAGGTAAAAGTACCGTTTGAGTCCATATTGTATTTCCATTTATTGTACCATGTGCAACAAACATTGATGCAAGATTAACTTCTGTAGATGTATCCATATCTGCTGCGCGTGTAAATATCCAATTTGTTGAGACACTACCAATTTGCGAAAGATAATAAACACCGTTTTGAAA
>NZ_JACSNP010000207.1 GCF_016900045.1 Fusobacterium mortiferum | reverse complement strand
TATTAGCGCTGCATTGCTATCACTCTCGTTTACAAGTTCTGCGCTCGCTGCTGACGAAAAAGTTGAAACCGTTCTTGTTAGCGCCACGCGTAGCGAAGGCCCACAAATGCCGGTGGCCACCCAAATTACTGTAATCGATGCTGAGCAAATTCGTGTGAGCGGAGCGACTACAGTTGCTGAAGTGTTGCGCACACAAGCAGGTATTCAAATTATTGATGCCGATGGAAGCGGCGGTCGCAATG
>NZ_JACSNP010000206.1 GCF_016900045.1 Fusobacterium mortiferum | reverse complement strand
ATCTTCTGTATAAGCTACTATATCGCCTTTTTTTACACTATCGCCAATTTTAGCGACTGATTTAAATACGCCATCTCCATTTGAGCGAATAATTCTCTCTATTGTATAGCCACCGATATTGCCTGGAACACCCGTATTAGCTATCGCTTCACCTTGTTCAATAACTTTGCCCAAGAAATGACCGCGTTTCGTTTCTATTACATAATCACAATCTTTGCCAGCACAAAAACCAGGGCCAACAC
>NZ_JACSNP010000205.1 GCF_016900045.1 Fusobacterium mortiferum | reverse complement strand
AAATTTAGAAAACAATTAGAAGATAAACTAAAAAGAGAACAGAGAAAACTTTCTAAAAGACTTCTAATTGCTAAAAAAGAAAATAGAAAATTAAGCGAAGCTAAAAATTATCAAAAACAAAGAATTAAAATTGCTAAGATACACGAAAAAATTATGAATATGAGAACAGATTTCTTAAATAAGTTGAGTACATATATTATCAAAAATCACGATATTATCTGTATAGAAGACTTAAATACAAA
>NZ_JACSNP010000204.1 GCF_016900045.1 Fusobacterium mortiferum | reverse complement strand
GCAATTGTTGATTCTGGTAGTAAGTCACATTCCCCAACCCGCGTTGTGCAATTTGATCGGGGTAATTGTCGAAGAGATAGTCGGAAAGAAACCCCCACTCGTAATCGCCGCGGGCGCGCTGCGTAAAGCTTGTGGGCGAAATGGCGCTCCAGCAGTCGAAGCCAAATTTGAAGCTGTGCTTGCCCTTTGTCCATGTCACGTTGTCAGTCACCTGGTACAGATTTTGAATGGTGTACTGTGGAG
>NZ_JACSNP010000203.1 GCF_016900045.1 Fusobacterium mortiferum | reverse complement strand
TATATTGACTTTATTGCGCTCTGACAGAGAAAAAGCGTTGCAAAATGATAAATTAGATAATACTGATGATAGTAATGAGTGAAAGGACGATGCTTAACAATGAAAATAAAATTGACATTAGTAGCAGTAGTTATGGCTTTAATGAGTGTATTCATGGTAGGTTGTGGTAATGAAACAAAACTAGGCTACGTTGATGCAGAAAGAGTAATGAACGAAGCTCCACAAATAAAAACTATTAGAGAT
>NZ_JACSNP010000202.1 GCF_016900045.1 Fusobacterium mortiferum | reverse complement strand
CGCTAAGGCGGAACCCGCCGCGAAGTCGTTCGCGCAGGCGTTGACGGACCTTAAGCTGAAACAGTCCGACCTTACCGATTCCAGCGGCAACCTAACCGAAAAGGGAATCGGCTTGATCGCGGATCGCCTGAAAGAGCTTCCGGACGCCGTAACGCGCACCGCCGACGAAATGGCGATCTTCGGTAAGTCCGGCGCCGCGCTCGGACCGTTCTTCGAACTCGGCTCGAAGGGCATGGCGGAAGC
>NZ_JACSNP010000201.1 GCF_016900045.1 Fusobacterium mortiferum | reverse complement strand
CCCAATAACTTACGTTTACCCATACGGTTTTATTTACCACTTGTCCGTTTTGGTCTTTATATTTCTCGGAATGTGCCACCGAAAAATTAACGACATTCCTAGAATTTACATTGTTAATCGTTGCGTCTTGACCGATTACTCCAATTAATGACATTTTAATCATAGTTATTGTTTTATTTATTAAAGTTATGTTTAGTGGGCACTATATTGCATCTTATTTTAAATACAGCTATTGTTCTATAT
>NZ_JACSNP010000200.1 GCF_016900045.1 Fusobacterium mortiferum | reverse complement strand
GGTTTGGAACAGCTTAAAAAAGCTGAGCTCGTAGCTGAACTTCGTGGAAAATCCGTTCAGGAACTTTTAGGTTAAGGAGGAAAATTTCAATGGCAAAACTGAAAATTACCCTTACAAGAAGTCTGATCGGCAGACCTGAAACTCAGAGAAGAACTATTCAGGCTTTGGGATTACGTAAATTAAATTCTACAGTAGAACATGAAGACACTCCTTGCATCAAAGGTATGCTTCACAAAGTAGAAC
>NZ_JACSNP010000001.1 GCF_016900045.1 Fusobacterium mortiferum | reverse complement strand
TTTGGCAACAAAAAAAGACCTTCTTCAAATTTTTTGAAGAAAGTCTTAGTTTTTTAATTATAGACCTGAGTAGTTACACTTTATTTTAAAAGTTCCATCTATATGCTAACTTTTATCTGTAAAATTTTCTTCTTTTTTCTATTACTAAATTATTTTTATCTTGATCTTATATTTTGGCGGAAGCGTGTAGGAATCGAACCTACCAATGACATTAAGCCACCTACCAGTTTTGAAGACTGTTGAAAACACCAGCTTTCTTCCGCTTCCATTAATTTTTATAGCTTTTCAAAACTCTTTTTTAAACCAAGTTTTTCTACTATATATCTCTCAATTTTAATATCACTTTCTTCTAATATCTCATCTATCCTATCTAAATCAGATAGCTCAGCTCTAATAGAAAGACCACACCCAGCACTTATCTCTCTAGGTAACGGTATTATTCTACACCAAATTCCATAATTTTGCAAGTTTTTTTCTAATTTCATTATAAAATGAGTAGAATCTGCAATTAAAAGTAAAAATCTCTCCTTTTCCATTATGGTTTAATCACCTTAGTAGCATTTAACTGTCTCTCTATAATTGTATACATATTAGTTACAGATCCAAC
The DNA here is from genome assembly GCF_016900045.1 of Fusobacterium mortiferum. Taxonomy (GTDB): domain Bacteria; phylum Fusobacteriota; class Fusobacteriia; order Fusobacteriales; family Fusobacteriaceae; genus Fusobacterium_A; species Fusobacterium_A pullicola. The sequence goes on along the minus strand of NZ_JACSNP010000001.1, from coordinate 201,849 downwards.
ACTTAACTTTTCTGTTACTCCATAAAAATTTAAGCAAGTTCCACATGCTAAAATCTCCACTCCTCTTTTCTCTAAAGATTTTAAATCTTGTAAGCTCTCTGCTCCATCAATAACTAGTTTTACTCCCTCGTTATAGAAAAGTATAGTTTTAGGTAATTTTTCCATTTCTGATAGTGTATAAATAAATCCTTTCATAAGAATTCTTCCTAATTCAGGATCCCCTTTTCCCATATGTAGAGAATCTATTACTACAACTATATTTTCCTCGTCTTTTTTATTCTCTAAATTTTCTCCAACTTTATTTATTATAATTTTGAAAATCTCTCCACTCTCTTGGACAGTATAATCATATCCCATCTCCTTTGACATCTTCTCAAGATTTTCTAGAGATATTTTATTATCAACAGATACCTCTACCTGCCCCTCATCTATATCCTTTAAAGCATTTTTTGTCATAATAATTGGTACTGGGCAAACTTGTCCTGTAGCATCTACTTTTATCATAATAACCTCCCATATTGGCACTAAAAACATAATTTAATTCTTTATAAGTACCCTCACTCCATCAATATTTTTTGTTATCTTAAGTGTATCTAACTTTCTTAAGATAAGTATAGCACTATCTCTACTATTATTCAATAGAGCTCTTGTATCTTTTATCTCCAGAGTTATATTTTTTTGAAAATACTCATTTATCAATTTTATACTCTCTTTTAAAAATCCAGAAAGAATAAAATATTCATCTTCTAAATATTGAATAAATCCTTCTTCAACCATATAAGCATGAACTTTTTCAAATAGATATTTATTTTTACTCTGATTAAAATAATATGAATAGGAATTTATTTCAAACTTTTGATTTTTATAATAACTAAAAATCTCCTCTTTCATATCTTTTTCTTCACGAGTTAATCTTATCTTAAAATCTTTAAGAGATATATAATCATCTACAACTTTTATACTCTCTTTCACCTTGTCCAAATCCAATAAAATATTAAACTCTTTTTGTGATAACTCCTTTAATAATAGAGATCTTAATGTTGATTTTGTAATCCCTTTCTTTAAGCTATTTTTTTGATGAAATTCAATTAAATAATTTTCTATTAATTTAAGTTTTTCATCTAAAATCTCATGTTGGATAATTTTTTTATCTAAAAGATAAATCTTTCCAGAAGATATATAAGATTTTAATTCTATATCTTTTCCTATTAAAGCAGAGATTTCATCTAAACTCATATCCTTTTTAAACAGTTCCTCTACTCTGTCACTATTTTTTAAAAGAGTGTTCAAAAAATCTATATGTTGCAAATACCTTCTATTGAAATCACTTTTTGGAAAGAAAAGCAATTCTACTCCCCCTATTGTTGTTATAGGAGAGTAATTTCTAACTATTCCTCTCTCTCCTAAAATTCCACCTATAGTATTCTCCAATTGCAGTTGAACTACGGCTTCCTCTCCACCTAATATATAGTTTTTTTCATATATTTTTACTCTTCCTATTACCTCGGTAGTTCCAATATTCAATCTAATTCTTTGATTGTTTTTTAACTTAGGTACACTCTCTAAAAGTGATAGCTTACAATCTACTCTATCACCTACAAGTAAATTTCGAGCTATTATATCTCCCCTTTCTAGCTCACTACTCTCTACTCCTGAAAGATTTATTGCACATCTATTTCCACTTCCTAAGCTCTCTTTTTTCTCTCCATGAGATTCAATACTCTTTACTCTAACTTCTCTTCTATTAGGATATATAGTCAGATTATCTCCTACTTTTACCTCTCCATTTTTAACTGTTCCTGTTACTATACAACCAAAACCTTTTAAAGTAAAAACTCTATCTATATCCATTCTAAAATATTTTTTCTCATCTTCAATTTTTAAATTTTTTAACTCTCTGTATAGAAGAGCCTTTACTCTTTTATAACTCTCTATCTCTTTAGAAGAAACTTCTAAGATTGGAGCTTTCTCTAAAAAACTTCCCTTAAAATACTCTTGGCACTCTTTTTTTACCTCTTCATATCTTTTCTCATCAACTAGATCTCTTTTAGTTAAAAGTATCATTCCTCGAGTTACACCAAATAGTTTAACAATTTGAAAATGTTCTATAGTTTGTGGCATAATACCATCATCACAAGCTACTACCAAGATAAGATAATCTACTCCAGAAGCACCAGCACTCATATTTTTTATAAACTTTTCATGACCAGGTACATCTATTAATCCAACTCTACTATTATCCTCAAATTTAATTTGAGTAAATCCTAAGTCTATTGTCATTCCTCGAGTTTTCTCTTCTGGAAGTGTATCTGTATCCACTCCAGTAAGATATTTCACAACTGTGGTTTTACCGTGATCAATATGTCCAGCCATTCCTACTATAATATCTCTCATCTATTTAACTTCCCTCTATCTAGCTTTTAAAATTCTGAGCTTTTTTAACTATAATATCCATATCCTCATCTCTTATTGTTTTTAAATCTAAAATAAAAGCACCTTCTGATATTCTTCCTATTATACTACTGCTTCCTAAACGAAAATATCTTTCAAGTTCTTGGGCATTTCCATTAAATTTTAAAGCATAACTAGGAACTGTCTCCTCAGGCATAGAACCACCACCTATTTTAGCTCTACTCTCTACTATCTGAGTAACAATCCCCTTTTCTTCTAGTAAGTTTTGTAGTTTTTTTGCTCTTTTCTCCACTTCTAATTTATTTTCAGTGATCATTCTAAGGGTTGGAATCTCTTTTATAGCCTCCCTCTCATCAAGATAATACTTCAATGTTCCCTCTAATGTTGAAAGTACAAGTTTATCCACTCTAAAAGCTCTTAAATACTGATTCTTTTTCAATCTTTCAATATATTTTTGAGCTCCTAAAATAATACCACACTGTGGACCACCTAAAAGCTTATCTCCACTTATTGTAATAATATCTATTCCAGAAGCCACACTCTCCTGTACAGTTGGTTCTTTTATAACTCCATATTTAGAAAAGTCTACAAGAACACCACTCCCTAAGTCTTCCATAGTCAATATTCCCTTATCTTTTCCAATATTTGCTATCTCTCTATTGGATACCTCTGATGTAAAGCCACTTATTTTAAAGTTCGATCTATGAACTTTTAAAATAAGAGCAGTTTCCTCATCAATAGCCTTTTCATAATCTTCTATGTTTGTTTTATTAGTTGTTCCTATCTCTTTTAATTTAGCACCTGATAATTCCATAATATCAGGAATTCTAAAAGATCCTCCTATTTCTACAAGTTCACCTCTTGATACTATAGAATTTTTTCCCTTAGCAAACTCATTTAAACATAGAATTACTGCTGCTGCATTGTTATTTACAACCAAAGCACCTTCAGCTCCAGTTATTTTACATATCAACTCTTCTACATGTGAATTTCTATTTCCTCTTTTTCCCTCTTCTAAGTCAAATTCTAAATTACTATAGTTACCTGCAATCTCTTCTAATTTCTCTACAACTTTTTTATTTAAAATTGAACGTCCTAGATTTGTATGAATTATTACACCACTACCATTTATAACTTTTTTTAATCTATTCTCATTCACTAACTCTACTTTTTCAAGAATACTACCTATAATATCTTCTTTTTCAAAATTTTCAATTTTTTTACACTTAATATCCTCTCTAAATCTCTCTATCTCATCTTTTACAAGAGTGTAGAAAGCGTTATAGTTCATTGATTCCCTACAACTCTCTAACCTCTTATCTTGCATCAATATATCCAATTTAGGAAGTTTACGGAAAAGGTTATTCATTATCTACCTCACTATTAAATATTTATCTTTTTTCTCTTCAACTGAACCAATTATATAAGCATCAATATTTTTCTCTTTAAACTCCTTCATCAGTGCAGATACACTATCTTTTTTTACTGAAAACAGTAACCCTCCAGATGTTTGTGGATCAAACATTATCTCTTGTAACCAAAGAGGAGTTTTTCCAAAATCTATATCTCTTCCTATAAAGTTTCTATTTTGTTGTCCACCAGTTGTTATTAAAAAATCCTTAGCATACTCTTTTGCTTCTGTGATGTATGGTATGAAATCTTCTTCAAAAACTAAACTCTTTTCAGAACCTTTAGCCATTTCATAGGCATGACCTAAAAAACCAAATCCTGTAATATCTGTACAAGCTGTTATTGGATAATTTACAATCACTTCAGCAGCATACTTATTCAAAGTTATCATCTGTTTTACAGATTCATCTATTGCCTCTTTACTTGCAAGATTTACCTTAGAAGCTGTTGTAACTATCCCGGTTCCTAACTTTTTAGTGCATATTAAAATATCTCCATTTTCACATCCATGATTTTTTAAAATTTTATCTGGATGAGCTATACCAGTTACTGAAAGTCCATATTTTACCTCTGGATCATGGATTGAGTGTCCTCCACTTAGAACAGCTCCTGCCTCCATTACCTTTTCAGCTCCACCTCTCAGTATCTCTCCTAGTATTTTTATATCCAACTTTTGTGGAAAACAAACTATGTTCATAGCTGTTTTAGGTTGTCCACCCATAGCATACACATCACTTAGTGAATTTGCCGCAGCTATCTGTCCAAAAATATATGGATCATCTGTCATAGGAGTAAAAAAATCCAATGTTTGTATAATAGCTATATCTTCAGTCAGTTTATATACAGCAGCATCATCTGATTTTTCAAATCCTACTATTAAATTTTTATCCTCCACACTCGGAAGATTGTGTAATATCTCTGAAAGAACCTCTGGTCCTATTTTGCTTGCTCAACCACCTATTGAGCATCTATCTAAATGTAATTTTTCACTCATCTGCCTCACCTCACACTACATCATTTTTACTATATCCACTAATACTCCCACAAGAAAATCTCTCTTCTCCTTCTCTTCCTCGTGGTAGATTACATCTGCCATAGCCTTTATATCCTCTTTTATATCCTCTTTAGTAGCTGAACTATATATAAACTCTAGCTCTCCTCTAAACTCTTGCATAAAATAATCATAAAGATTTCCTGCTACTAATCTCTTTCTCGTTGTGCCATTAAAACTATCATATGCATCTAAAATTTTTGCTAACCTTGGTGTCATTTTTCCTCCAACTAATTTCCTCATTTTTACTCTTCTCATATATATTTTACTATATTTTTTTAAACAATTCTACCTTTACTCTAAATACTTTTACTGATCATAGCCCCATTTAAATTATCAGATTCCGATACTATCATTTTATTTACTCCTAATTCCTCCATTATAGTGATTAGTATTATTGTTCCAGCTATGATTACATCAGCTCTTTTCTCTTCTAAACCAACAATATGTTTTCTTTTTTCTACACTACACTCTAAGAAAAGTTTTAAATTCTCTCTTAACTCCTCTAGTCTAATTTCTGACATATGTACTTTAGAACTATCATAAACTCTCATCTGTTTTTGGACAGATATCTGTGTAGTAGCTGTTCCAGCCACTCCAACTAAAGTAAAATTCTTATTTTTCAAAAATTTTACTTCAGATATCATATCTTTTACCCACTCTCTACACTCCTCTATACTCTCATCTGTATAATTTTGAGTTGAAAAAAATCTCTCTGTTCCTCTTACTGCTCCTATATTTATACTTTTAACAAATTCGATTTCTCCCTTTTCTCCAAGAGTAAACTCCGTACTTCCACCACCTATATCTAGAACCAATATTCTCTCCTCAAAAACTATTGAGTTTCCTAGAAAATTCAGTTGAGCCTCTCTATCTCCAGATATACACTTTATATCTATACCTATCTCTTTTACTTGATTTAAAAATTCATCTCTATTCTTCGAATCTCTTGTCGCTGATGTAGCAAAAGCCACTAACTCTTTTACTCCATAACTATCTGCTTTTTTCTTATATCTTTTTAAACACTCTACAGTCCTAGATATAGCTTCTTTTTTTAGATATCCATTTTTATTTACATCCTCTCCAAGTTTTACTATCTCTACATCTTTAGATATCTCTCTCTCAATTTTTATCTCTTCTCCCTGAAATACTTGAGCTAAAAATAGTCTACAAGAGTTTGTTCCTATATCTATTATTCCCTTTATATATCTAGGTGAAAAAAGGTTATTTACTTCTAAAATATACTTTATTTCAACACTATCTCTATAGACTTTCATTTCCTTTGAAAAAAGAATAAAATTAATTTTATCAAATGAGTTCTTTTTATCCTTTTTCATTATTTCTAATATAACTTCTTCTGGATAATAAATTGGATTGGGATCTAACACATAACTCTTAAAAATATCCTTTATCTCTTCTATTCTATCTTCATCTATTTCATTTAATATTTTTGAAAGCTCTAACTCAAATATTATTCCCTTTGCAACTCCCTCACCGTGAGTCATACCTTTAAAATTGAAAAGTTTCTCAATACTATGACCATATGTATGACCAAGATTTAATAGTGCTCTATCACCTTTTTCAAACTCATCTCTCTCTACTATCTCTCTTTTTATATCACAAGATTTTGCTATCATCTCTATTAAATTATCACTATCCAATGAAATTATCTTCTCTCTTTTCACCTTTAAAAACTCAAAATACTCTTTATCCTCAATTATTAAAGAGTGCTTAATTACCTCTGCCATCCCAGAAGAGAACTGTTCCTTTGGTAAAGTACTTAAAAAGCTTACATCTATAAAAACAGCCTTGGGTTGTTTGAATGCTCCTATTAAATTTTTCCCATATTGAGTATCTACCCCTGTTTTTCCACCTATACTAGCATCTACCTGAGCTAATAAAGAGGTAGGAATTTGGATAAAATCTATTCCCCTCATGTAAGTAGCTCCTACAAAGCCTCCTATATCACAAACTACCCCTCCACCTAAAGAGATAATTAAGGATTTTCTTGAAAAGTTTTCCTTTGCCATATAGTCATATATTGTTGATAAAGTTTCTAGATTTTTAAAACTCTCACCCTCTGGTATAGTAAAAACTCTTATTCTTTCATCTTTTAACTCTTGTAATACTCTTTTAAAATATATATTTCCTATATCTTCATTTGACAACAGTAATATTTTATCATAATCACTTATATACTCTTTTAATTGTGATATTATATTTTTTCCTAATATTATTGGATATTCTCCACTAGAGGTTCTTATATCTATTCTTCTCATATTTATCTCCTATAACTTCAAAAATATTTTTACCAACTTTTATCTTACTCTATAATAATTATACTTAAAAAAATTTTTCTCTTCAATAGATAAAATTTCCATATTCTTGACACAATATTATGGCACTATAAATATATTGAAGAAATCTAAAAATAATGTATAATATATGTATGAATATAAAAAGGAGTGACTTAAAAGATGAATACTTTAAAAACTTTTTTCTTGATGGGAATTTTAACATTTATACTTTTAGTTATAGGAAATGCTATTGGAGGACATAATGGAGTGGTTATTGCTCTTATTATGGCTGGAATAATGAATTTTATCTCTTATTGGTTCAGTGATAAAATCGTTTTATCTATGTATGGAGCTCAACCTGTAGATAAAGATACTCATCTATATCAGCTTGTAGAAAAATTAGCTAAAACTTCGAATCTTCCTATGCCAAAGGTATATATTATAAATGAGCAACAGCCTAATGCCTTTGCAACTGGAAGAAATCCTAAAAACGCTGCTGTAGCTGTAACTAGAGGACTTATGGAATTAGTTGATGATTATGAGCTATCAGGAGTAATTGGACATGAATTAGGACACGTTCATAATAGAGATATACTAATTAGTACTGTAGCTGCCACAATGGCTGGAGCTATTGCTTTCCTTGCTAATATGGCTAAATGGGCTGCTATATTTGGAGGAAGCAATAGAGATGACGAAGATGGAGGAAGTAATCCTATTGCTCTAATAGGTATTGCTATATTTGCTCCAATAGCTGCTATGTTAGTACAAATGGCTATCTCTAGAACTAGAGAGTACAAGGCTGATAGATTTGGAGCTAAGGTTAGTGGAAATCCTCAATACCTTGCTAATGCCTTGAGAAAATTAGATATGTATAGTAAGAGAATACCTATGTATAATGCTGCTCCAGCTACAGAGAATATGTTTATTGTAAGTCCTCTTGCTGGAAGTAAGATGGCTAATTTATTCAGTACACATCCATCTACTGAAGATAGAATTAGAAAATTAGAAGAGATGAAATATGAATAGGAGGGTTTAATGAAAAGATTTTTTATTCTGATTTTTACGATTACAACTTTATTTTCAACTAAATTGATTGGAGCTGAAATTATTCCAGAATATTTTCTAATGGAAAGATTAATTATGCTTATGGATGTAGCTCCTACATACATATCTATTGATGGCAAACAAGAGTTAAAAGCTATGCAAATTGACAAAAAAACTATGGATATACTTGGAAATAACGAAAATCCATTTTATATCTATGACTCCAATGGTGAAAAAAAACTTGTAAGAGTTGGTGATTATTTCTTTTCTCCAACTACTCTATCTAGTATATATGTATTAGATAAGGAAAACTTCGAATTTAACTTTAGAAATAAAGCTTTGCCTGAAGAAAAAATAGAAACTACTATTGAAAATACTAGTGATAAAATAAATGCTGCCGATATTGATGAAGCAACTGTAAGTAGTGTTACAGAGAACTAATAATTGGAGGATCTTGTGAATTTTAAAACTCTTATTGATTCCTATAAAGAGATTGTATCCCAAGGCAAGATAAGTAATATTATCAGAGTTGTAAAAAAAGCTTTAGAAAGCTATGGAAGAGCTAACTCTGGGCTTTGGGTTACCTCACTTTGTTTCTATACAATTCTTTCTTTAGTTCCTATATTTGCTATCCTTTTTAGCTTGGGAACTTGGTTAGGAGTGGCTGATTATTTTTTAGTTAAATTAAGAGATTACTCTCCACTTAATGAAGAGTCTATTAATCTTTTGATTACCTTTGCTCAAAATTTCTTAGAAAATACAAGAACAGGTATCTTAGCAGGTATTGGATTTCTTTTCTTGGGTTGGACTTTGATATCTATGTTTTCTATTATAGAGAAAGCTTTTAATGATATTTGGAGAGTTGAAAAATCAAGAATGTTTCTTAGAAAGATTACAGATTATATATCTTTCTTTATTTTATTTCCTACTCTATTAGTTATATCAAGTGGAGTAGTTAAAATAATTGCAGATAAAGTTGGCCTTGAAAATATTGCTCTTAGTATATTAATTAAACTTATTCCTTTTTTAACTCTACTATTTTTCTTTACAACAATGTATATGTTGATTCCAAATACAAAAGTTAGATTTATTCCTGCACTCATTGCTGCAGTTTTTATCTCTCTATTTTTCTCTGGTTTTCAATCACTTTTTATTTTGTTACAGGGAATGGTTAATACTTACAATAAGATATATGGTAGCTTCTCTGTTATCTTTATATTTTTGTTTTGGTTAAAATTGATGTGGTTCTTTATAATTTTAGGAGCTCATCTCTGTTATTTTTTACAAAATAGAGAGCTTCATCTCTTTACTAAGAGTGTTGAAGATGTTAATTTTAAAATAAAGGAATATACTGCAGTTATCCTAATGAAAGAATTAGTAGAAAGATATCTAAATAGCCTTACTCCTCTTACTATCAATGAGATTATAAAAAAATATGGAATACCATATGAAGTTATTAAGTATATTTTAAATGTATTTATAGAGAATGAACTAGTTGGTGAAATTGGAGAAAAGGATGATAAATCCTATGTTATTATAAAAAATGTAGATGGAATATCTTTTAAAACAGTTTTCAAATCTCTTGAAAATTTTGGTGAAAGAATAAGTATTGAAAATAGTGAGGAAATTGAAAAGTTATTAGAATGTGTTAGAGATAAAAATTTTAAATTTTCTTTTAAAGAGTATATAGAAAAAAACTGAGGTTAACCTCAGTTTTTTAATATCCTATTCCAAATCCAAAACCTTTACTTTTACTTTTTGTCGTTGAAGTGGTTATAGTATTAGTTTGTGTAACATTCCCACTTGAAGTAGTATTGGTTATACTATTACTATTTGTTGTTGTATCTATCTTTATATATTCTTTACCAGCCCCAAAATTAGTTTCATTATAAATCGCACTTGAAACTAAAACATCTAATATAAATGCTGTCTTTTCGGCTGCTGTTTTTTCTCGAGTAGGTTGATTTTCTGTATTAGAACATCCAAATAAAACAAAAATAGAAAAAGCCATAAAAAACCATTTTTTCATATAACACCTCTCATTTTAGTTTATTTGATATAGTATACAACATTTTATACAATTGGTCAAATATTTTTTATTTTATTTATTTTGAAAATTTTTTTTATTTTTCTATATCATATTCCCATGTTATTATTCCACCAAATTCATAAATATTCTTATAGCCTAATACAGCTAATTTACTTGCTGCTTGCTTACTTCTATATCCACTACGGCAATATATTAATATTAGTTGCTCTTTATCTGGAAGAGCCTCTATCTCTTCATGCCCTATATCTTCATTAGGAATATTAATAGCCCCTGGAATATGTCCACTGTTATACTCCCAATCTGTTCTTACATCTAATATAACATAATCTTTATTCTCTTCCATCATCTCTTTAGCTTTCTCTTGAGATATAATTTTATAAGCTAACTCTCTAACTTCAACATTTGAAACTGCATCTATCATAAAACACCTCTTTTTTAATCTTGATTTTTTTACTCAACTATTATATCATTTTCTTACTGAAATTTCAAGATTATAAACAAAAAGAGCCTACAGATTAGTAAGCTCTCTTAAATAATTTTTAATTATTAGTTTCAAGTGATTTATAACCTTTTAAAATACTCTCTTTTATCTCTAATTTCTCTTTAGCTTGTGGGAACTTTCCACCATAAATTGCAGTTTCAAATGCTCCATATAGTGGATTAGGGAATATTATAAATCTATCTCCAAACTCTTTTGATAACTCCTCAACTTTAGCATTTCTTTCATCTATTGATTTAGAAGAAAATAAATCAAAATCTGATAGGTTATCTCCAAATAGCATAATTAATTGTGTATGATTTTTTACATACTCACGACGATTTACTTTTCCACTTTTATCATCTTTATTTTTAAGTAATACACTATCATTTGTTTGAACAGGTATTCCTTCTGCTCTTAAATTTTCAATAGTTGCTTCTAATTGACTTTCAGTTCTATCTGAAATATAATATATCTTTACTCCATTTTTATCGGCAAATTGTAGAAATTCTTTTGCTCCAGGAACTGCTTTAGCCTTTTTCATATTTACCCATTCATCCCAAGACTTACTGTCATAACCTCTTCCTAGGATAATATTTTCAGCTTGATACGGACTATTATCTAATACAGTTTCATCTAAATCTAAAACTATTGAATAAGGTTTTGTATGAGGTGTTTTTAAATACTCTTTTAATCTTTGCGTTGCTACATTATATCCTTGAAGATATAGAGCTCTTGCTTCTCCAGAAGTTTGATACCAGTTAGTTGCCATCATGTTTTCTCTAGCTACTAATTCATCATAAGTAAGTGTTACTTTATCCTCTGACTTACTATACAGATTACTACATCCAGTCATACTTATAGCTGTAATAGCCACTGCTAATAGTGATAAAATTTTTTTATTTTTCATCAAATTCCTCCTATGATTTTGGCTTAATTTAATTATACATTAGTTGTATGAAAAACTCAATAATTTTATAAATCCATTTTAAATATTATTTTAAAATTATATATATTACAATTTTTATTCTAATTCTTGATCTAATATCTTTACTATGATATAATAACTATACTATGTTAACTTTATTAATTAAATAACTAAAATTCAATAAATTTAGATAAAAAGGAGAATATCATTTTGAGGGAAAAATCTAAGGTTCCTGCTATAGATAAAGCAGATCAAATTTTTAATTATCTATACTATAAATATTCTGCTACACAAAGTTCAATTGCTAAGGATTTGAATCTTCCAAAAGCAACTGTAAACAGACTTTTAGAGGTTCTTACAGATTTAAGATATCTTAATTTTCAAGATAAAGAGTATACTTTAGGGGAGAAGTTTTATTTTTTTTCTAGTAGATATGAAAAATATACCCTTATAAAAAATATAACTCATCCTTATCTTGAAGAACTATCTTTAAAATTTAAAGAGACTTTTAAATTAAGTGTACTTGATAATGATAAAATTAGAAGTATAGCTACAGTAGAAAGTAGTGATTTGATAAAGGTATCAGTTGCAGAAAATGCTATATTTCCTCTTCATGCTGGAGCTGCAAGTAAGCTTCTCATTTGCCAATTAGGTGAGAGTAAACTTGATAAACTACTTGATGAAAATCTTCCTAAATATACAGAAAATACTATTACTGATAGGGAAAAATTAAAAAGTGAACTACTTAAAATTAATATCCAGAAAATATCATATGACAACATGGAACACTCTAAAAATATTAGAGCTGTAGCAGTTCCTATTTTGGATAAAAAAAATAGAATTATTGCTGCTATTAGTTGTCCATGTTTTGCTGATGATCTAACTGAAGAAAAAGCAAAGATATTGGTTAAAGAGATGCAAAAAACTTGTGAAGAAATCTCTAAAAGACTAGAATATTTTACAAATTAAAGGGTGGAGATATGTTATTAGAAAATACTGCAAAAAAGAAAAACGAAAATAACCGAGAATACATCTATCGAGTTATAAAAGAAAATATTATGACTCTTAATTTAAAACCTGGAGAGTGTATTAGTGAGGTAGAGCTTGGTAATCAACTCAATGTTAGCCGTACTCCTGTAAGAGAGGCTATTGTTAGACTTTCAGAGGAAAAGCTTATTGATGTTTTTCCACAAAAAGGATCCTTTGTTTCTAAAATAGATCTTAACTTGGTAGAGGAGGCTGTTTTCTTAAGAACTCTTTGCGAAAAAGAGATATTAAAAATAGCTTGTTCTGATAAAAATTCAAAAGAGTTAATTAGAGAGTTAGAGAAAAATCTTGCTTATCAAAAGATAATAATTGATTTTGAAGAAGATTTACATAAATTTTTTGATTTAGATAATGAGTTTCATTCCTTAATATTCTATTATTATAATAAAAAGAATGTTTGGAAGAGTGTCAAAAGATTAGCTACTCATTATGATAGATTAAGATTGATTGATGCTTTGGAAAAATTTAGTGCCTCTAAAACCTATGAACAACACTATAATATTATCAATATTATAAAGGAACATTCTTTTGGAGATATTGCTCCACTTATTTCGGCACATTTATCAAAATTTAAACATGTTATAAATAAGTATTTAGAAAAATATCCAGAATATTTTAAATAAATAACCAGAGGAAATATCCCTCTGGTTGTTTATAATTATTGCTCTATTTCAATTTTTCTATTTTTATTATCAATTACTTTTATTTGATAATTATCTTGAATATAATTCATATCTCCTGTTTTTTCTACTTTTATTTTTATAGTTTCTTTAGTAGTTTTTAAACTTACTTTTATATTAGCATACTTCCCTAGTTTATAATTTTGAGTAACTCCATCATCTTCAAACGACGTATAAGTATTTTCACCTTCAATATTATGAGCATACACTAAAAATCCTCTTACATCATCATCTTTAGTATCAAAACTATATTCTGTTGTATTTATCGGAATAATAGCTCCTTCTTTTATCATTAATGGAAATATATCTAATCCAGCTTCAACAGTAATTGTCTGTCCACCCTCAAAAATCTCATTAGTATTATAATTATACCAAGAGTTCCCTTTTGGTAAATAAATTTTTCTTTCTACTTCACCTTTAGTAACTACAGTAGCTACTAATAATGAATCTCCTAATAAAAATTCATCATTTTCATTAAATGTATTTTCATCACTTTCATAATTATAGAAAGTCGGTTTCATTATTGGTGTATATTCATTATGAGCCTTATAAATCAAATTGTAAATATAAGGTGTTATCATTCTTCTAAAATTCATCGCTTTCTTTATTTGTGGAAGTACTTCTGGATACATCCAAGGAACATTTACTGTCTTATCATCATTCCATGAGTGGATTGTAAATCTTGGATAGAAGATTCCATTTTGTACCCATCTTACAAATAATTCTGGATCTGGAGCTAAGCCTGAAAAACCACCAATATCGTGTCCTAGATTATAAACTCCTGACAATGACAATCCTATCGCCATATAATTATTAAATCTCAATGTTTTCCATTCCGTTCTATTATCCCCAGTCCAAGTTTGAACATATCTTTGAATTCCTGGGCAACCAGATCTAGATATTAAGTATGGTCTTATATTTGGTGCAAACTCTTTTTGAGCATCAAATGAACTTTTTAACATAAGAAATGTTTGAATTGGTCTTATTAAACCTATCTCTATCCCCTTTCCAAACCCATTACATCTTGCTTTAGAATCCCATACTTCATATTCATTATTGTCATTCCATGTAGAATCTATACCATATTCTAATAATTGTTTTGTTACATTATTTTTCCACCAATTAATAGAATCTTTATTTGTAAAATCTATATAAGCTCCTGTATCATCCCAAAATTGTACTAATTCTGGATCATTTGAATTAGCTTCTTTTATAAATAAATCTTTTTCTTTCATTTCTTCAAATTTAGGATGATCATTTAAAAATCCTGGTTTTATATTTGCACAAAGTCTTACTCCATTTTTATGAAAATGTTCTGTGAAAGCTTTTATATCCGGAAATTTTTCCCTATTCCAGTTAAAAACATATCTTTTATCTCCTATTGAGGTATATCCTGATGATAATTGAAATGAAGAACATGGAATATTATATTTTCTACAATCCTCTAGGAAATTATTTAAAAGCTTTTGAGAATCTGGTAAATCAGTATATGTCATTGTTGAACCTGAGTAAGCTATACTCCATTTTGGTGAAAATATAGTTTTTCCTGTTAACCAAGAAAATCTTTCAGTTATTTTACTTACTGTAGGTCCAGCTATAACATAATAATCTAAATCTCCATCTTCAGCTTCAAAATATCTATATAATCCGTGATAATTATCTAATTCTGTTCCCATTTCAAAAACAACTGTTGAAGTATTATCATAAAATATTCCAAAAGAGTATTTCGTCTCTTTATTTCTTGTTATATAAAAAGGAATATGTTTATACAACGGATCTGAGTATTCAGCATCATACCCCATTGGATCAACATTTTGCATCTTCATTCTTCTAAAATGTTTATTTACCTTTCCTGTTCTTTCTCCAAATCCAAAATATTGTTCCTTTAGGTCTCTTTCTAAATAGTGATAAAGTTTATCTCCCCAATATCCAAAATTATATGCTTGAGTTTTCCTATCTTGAGCTATTTTCAACCACTTTTCATCTTGTTTTCCAAACCATTCTATTTTGAATCCATCTAAATTTATTTTTAATTTCAATTCTTTAGTTTCTATTTCTGCTTGATTATCTTCTAAATTAAATTTATATTTTGGCAAACTATATACTGAATAATCAAACTTATCTCTTCCTTCAAAAGCGACATCTTCTTGACCAGGTGCAACTGTCCAAGTACTATTTAGCTTTAGCTCATTATTTTTTATAAAAGTTATTCTAATGATATCTTCTTCTAAAACTGAAACTTTTGTTTCTAAATTCTCGTTTTCTAATTTAAAAGTTATAATATTCTTGTCTTCAGATTTTAATTTGAAGAAATAATTCTTCTTGATTCCCATAAAACTTCCTCCAATATTTCAATAAAATTTAGAATTATTTTATAAATCCACCTAATGTAGGTAAATATAATGATACAGCTGGTATATATGTTACTAACATTAATACTAAAATTATAACAGCATAATACTTTAATAATTCTCCAATAACATCTTCAATTTTTAAATTTCCAACCCTAACTCCTATAAACAGAGTATTTCCAACTGGTGGTGTAATATTTCCTATACATAAATTAAATATAAGAACAACACCAAAATGAACAGCACTCATTCCAAAAGATTGAACTATTGGTAAAAATATTGGAGTAAATATTAAAATTGCTGGGGTAACATCCATAAATGTTCCTATAAATAATAATAGTAGATTCATCAATAAAAGAACTATAATTTTATTTTCTGTTAACCCTAAAATCAGGTTTGAAATAGCTTGTGGTACTCCAGTAAATGCCATTACCCAAGACATAATTGTTGATACTCCTATTAAAAATACTATTATTCCAGTAATTTTAGCACTCTCTGCAAATATATTTATTAATTGCTTGAATGTTATACTTCTATAAAATATCATTGAAAGAATTAAAGTATATACTACAGCAACTATAGATCCCTCTGTTGGAGTAAATATTCCTTTGATAATTCCACCTATAACTATAATAATTAATGCTAAAGCTGGTAATGCATCTATAAATGTTGCTAAAACAACTTTTAATCTAAATGTACTTGTTGATTTCATACCTCTTTTTTTACATAGATAAAATGTCAACAACATGCATCCTAATCCCCATAAAATTCCTGGAATATATCCTGCCATAAATAGAGCGGCTACTGAAGTTCCACCGCTTACTAGAGAATATACTATAAACGCATTCGTCGGTGGTATTAATAATCCAGTTGGAGCTGAAGCTATATTAACTGCAGTTCCTAACTTTTTATCATAACCTTGCTCCTCTTCCATAGGAAGTAAAATTCCTCCCATAGCAGCACAAGCAGCTGTAGCTGATCCAGAGATTGCACCAAACATCATATTTGCTAAAACATTTGTTTGCATTAGTGACCCTGGTATTTTTCCCGTTAACGACTGAGCAAAAGCAACTAGTTTTTTAGCTATTCCACCTTGATTCATTATATTTCCAGCTAAAACAAAGAAAGGAATTGCTATCAAGGTAAAACTTGATATTCCTGAAAATATTCTTTGAGCACCTGTTACTAATGTATTATCAAAAGCTAGTGATGGTAATATTGCTAAGATTGAAGATAAACCTATACTGATAGCAATAGGAAATCCTAATAATAAAGTTATTATTAGTACAGCAAACATTATTAAAGCTGTTGTTAATATCATTATACTTCCTCCTTTATTTTCTTTAATAGCTCTACTATATTTAAAATACTATATACAGAAATTATTATTCCACAAGTTGGTAATACAAAATATATATATCCCATTGATACTCTAAGAGCAGGTGAAGTTTGAGTTAATGTTAATGTTGTTATTGCCTTTCCACCACATACCAAAACTCCAAAAGCAAATAATAATATTACAATTTCTGATAAAACTGCTAAATTTAATTGAATTTTTTTAGAATATCTTTCTACGAAAAATACCATACTCATATGTTCTCTTTTTCCAAATACATATGCTCCTGCAAACATTGACATCCAAGTAAATGAGTATGTTACTAATTCTTCTGATATTGTACTTGGATCTTTTAATACATATCTTGATATAATTTGATAACTTCCCATTATTAACATGAATATAAATAATATTATACATACTCCCATTATTATTTTATCCATATACTTTTTGATATTTTCCATTAAATATTACCTCCCTCTTTTACATTTTTTCCTATCTCTTGAACTTTATCATAAATAGGTTTTAGTTTAGGATTGTTATTTAATACTTCTCCATGTAAAGGTAATACTTTCTCTTTAAATAAAGCTACATCTGGATATATAAATTGAACATTCATCTCATTTTGAGCTTGTAATTTAGCTTGTTCTACAGAAGCTTCCCAAGCTCCTCTTTGAACTTTAGATAATAATTTAAAACCTTCATTAAAGATTTCTCTCTCTTCAGATGAAAGTCCATTTAAAAATTTTACATTTCCTATTAAAATATCTGGAACCATCTGATGCATATCATATGAATAAAATTTAGCTACTTCCCCATGTTTTGTAGTTGTTAATGAAAGTTCATTATTCTCAGCTCCATCGATTACTCCCTGTTGTAAAGCTGTATAAACTTCTGCTAATCCCATTGGAGTTGCAGATCCTCCAAATAATTCCATCATTCTTATATTAGTAGCCCCTTGTTGAACTCTAATTTTTAAACCTTTTAAATCATCAGGTGTATTTATTGGTTTTTTAGTATAAAAACTTCTTTGTCCTGCATCTAACCAAGTAACAGCTTCAAATCCTGATTTTTCAGTAGATGTAAATATAGGTTCTATTAATTCAGCATTATCCATTACAGCATGATAATGCTCTGTACTATTAAAAAGATATGGTAAGTTAAAAATTTGATATATATTATCAAAACTTTCTAAGATAGCATTACTAGCTACTACAAAATCTATTGCCCCTGTTTGTGTTAACTCTACAGTATTTACTTGTGATCCTAATAACTCATTAGGAAATATTTGTACATCATACTTATCCCCTAATTTACTCTCTATGAACTCTTCAAAAGCTAATAATCCTATATTTGTAGGATGAGTTTGAATTTGATTGTGTGCTATTCTTATTATTCTTTTATTTTCTTTTCCACAAGCACCTAACAAAAATAAATACCCTATTATCAATAATAGATTTAAAAATTTTTTCATCTTTCCTCCTCTATTCTCCTAAATATTTTTTTAAAGTATTTATAACAGCATCTTTTCCAGCTAACATCTCTACGAAGTACTGCTCAACTCTATCTGCCATACCTACCTCTTCTAAATCTACTCCAAATATCATTTTATTTTTTAATATTTCTCTCAATTGTCCTTTATAAGTTTCTGGCTTTCCAAATTCTATTCCAGACATTTTCTCTTTTAACATATCTAACATTGGATCTGGACTAATACTTCTCTCATTTCCATTGTCATCTATTCCTAATAGATATCTAAACCATCCAGCATAAACTAATGGAATATATTTAATATCCTCTACTTTTAACTCATCACTTGCTAAGTAAGCTTTAATTGTCTCTCCAAATCTTATTCCTACTTTCTGAGAAGTGTCAGTTGCTATTCTCTCTGGTTGATCTGGTATAAATTTATTAGCAAATCTTTCATTAATAACTTCATCAATAAATGCTTTTGGACTTAAAATTTTTGGATCATCTACAACTTTTAATGCTTCTCCATATCCTATATTTTTTATTAACTTATTTAATTCAGGATTAGATACAGCATCAAATATTGTTTTTTCATTTAATAAACATCCATAAACAGCTAATGTTGTATGTAATGGATTTAAACATGTAGTAACTTTCATTCTTTCTGTTTTTTCAACTGTTTCTCTATCTGTTACATACACTCCTGCTTCAGATTTCTCTAATTCTGGTCTTCCATTAGGGAATTTATCTTCTACTACAAAATATTCAGGTGCTTCAGCATTAACAAAAGCTCCAGTATATGTATTTTTAGAAGTAACTACTATATTCATATCTTCAAAACCTAATTTTTCTAGGTGTTCTTTTACAACTTCTGCAGGTCTTGGAGTAATTTTATCTATCATTGAAATAGGATAAGCTACTTTTTTCTCATCAGCTATATAAGCTAAGAACTCTTTTTCTACATATCCTTTCTCTGCCCAATGCTCTGCTATATCAAGAACAGCTGCTCTTACTCTATCTCCATTTCCAGCACAGTTATCCATACTTACTAAAGCTATTGGAGTTGCTCCTGCTTTAAATCTCACATATAATAGCTCTGTTACTATACTCATTATATGTTTTGATTTTTCTGGAGAGTTTTGGAAATCCTCTTCAATAACTTTCATATACTCACCATTTGGAGTTTTTAAGTTGTATCCTTTTTCTGTTATTGTAAAACTTATCATTTGAAGAGTTGGAGCTTTTACTATCTCTTTTAATATCTCTCTATCTGTATCAGCTTTTAAAGATTCAACTATACTAGCTATAACCTCTGTTGAGAAGTTTCCATCTTTTGATAAAATTACTGATAGTGTTAAGTTATCATGTGGCTTATACACTTTATCTATAATCTCTGTATCAAAACTTTCTGCAACGATAATCCCTGTATTTTCAAGCCCTTTATTTAAAAGATTTTGTTGCATCTTCCCAACATAAGCTCTGAAAATATTTCCAGCACCAAAGTGTAACCACTTTGGTGCCTTCATTGTATTTTCTTTTACAGTTTCTATATCATATGCAGGAGTTACTACTTCACTTATATTTTTTATATTTTTCATCTCATTTAAGTTTAATTTCATTTATGCCTCCTGAATATCTCTATCTCTATAATTATTTTCCTAATTTAGTTAAAGTTTCCCAAATTCCTGTTATATAACTTGCTCCTAAAGCTCTATCATATAATCCATATCCTGGTTTTCCAGTTTCTCCCCAAATCATTCTTCCGTGATCTGGTCTTAGGTAACCATCAAATCCATTTTTATGTAATACTCTCATTATTTCAACGATATCTAATGATCCGCATCCAGAGTAGTGAGCTGACTCTTCAAAGCTTACACCATCATTTAGTAACTTTACATTTCTTACGTGCATGAAGTGAATTCTTCCCATAGCACTATATTTATCTACTAATTTTGGCATATTATTGAAGTTAGCACATCCTAATGAACCTGTACATAAAGTAAGTCCATTGTATTTATTGTCAACTAATTTTAAGAATCTATCTAGGTTTTCCTCTTTTGTTATGATTCTTGGTAATCCAAATATTGGCCAAGGTGGATCATCTGGGTGTATAGCCATCTTAATGTCGTTAAGTTCTGCTACTGGAATTATTTGCTCAAGGAAATATTTTAAGTTTTCCCATAATCCCTCTTCTCCTAATGCTTTATATTTAGCAAAAAGATCTGCCATCTCTTCTTTTGTATAGCTTGAATCCCATCCTGGTAAAGATAGTTCGCTATTTAAAGGGTCTAATTTATCCACTTGATCTTTATAGTAAACTAACGCTGTTGATCCATCTTCTAGTTCTTTATCTAATTGAGATCTTGTCCAGTCAAATACAGGCATGAAGTTATAGCATATAACTTTTACTCCTGCTTTTGCTAAGTTCTCTATATTTTTCTTATAGTTTTCGATATATACCTCTCTTGTAGGTAATCCTAATTTTATATCTTCGTGTACAGGAACGCTCTCTATTACTTCAAATTTTAGTCCAGCTTTTTCAACTTTTTCCTTAAGAGATAATATTTTATCCATTTCCCATACTTGTCCTACTGGTACATCATATATAGCAGTAACTATACTATGCATAGTAGGTATTTGTTTGATATACTGTAATTTTACTGGATCTGAATCTCCATACCATCTAAATGATAATTTCATTTATGCCTCCTTAAAATTTATGTATTTTTAATTTTTATATTTCTAATTTAAAATAATTTTTAGCATTTAGATAACAAATCTCTTGTATCATAGCCTTTAAAATCTCTTCATCGAATGGAACTTCTCCCTCTTCTACCCAAGTACCTATTAAGTTACACATAATTCTTCTAAAATACTCATGTCTTGTATAAGAGATAAAACTTCTTGAGTCAGTTAACATTCCAACAAATCTTCTTAATAATCCTAGATTAGCTAGAGCTGTCATCTGCTTTATCATTCCATCTTTTTGATCAAGGAACCACCAACCAGAACCAAATTGCATTTTTCCTGGCATCTCTCCACATTGGAAGTTTCCTATCATAGTTCCTAAAACTTCGTTATCTTTAGGATTTAAGCAATAAAGAATTGTTTTTGGTAACTCTCCAGTTTTTTCTAGTTCATTTAATAGTGATGATAAAGATCTAGCGTAATCATTATCAGCTATCGAATCCATCCCTATATCTGCTCCTAATTTATTAAACATTCTTGTATTGTTATTTCTTAGAGCTCCCATATGTATCTGCATTCCTAAGTCATACTTTTTATACTCTCTTCCTAGTTCTACAAATAACATTGTCTTATATGCTTCTTTCTCTTCTGAAGTTAATTCTATTCCTGATAAAGCTTTTTGGAATACTCTTTCAATCTCTTCATCGCTAACTATTCTGAAAAATGGATCTTCTAAACTTAAATCTGTTACTAAACAACCTCTTTCTACGAAAAATTTAACTCTCAATTTTAAAGCTTCTACAAAAGTTTTAAAAGAGTTTATCTCCACTCCACTTACTTCTGCTAACTTAGATACATATTCAACATATCCAACTCTCTCTATCCCCATAGCCTTATCTGGTCTATAAGTAGGTAATACTTTTACTCCAAACTCTTTATCTTGACTTATCTCTAAGTGATACTCTAATGAGTCTATAGGATCATCTGTCGTACATAGTGCTGTTACATTTGCTCTTTTTATTAAGTTTTTAGTTGTAAATTCTGGAGTTCTTAAAAGTTCATTTGCTTTATTCCAGATAACTTCAGCATTTTTTCTATTTATTACCTCTTCTATTCCAAAGAATCTTTTTAATTCAAGGTGTGACCAATGATATAGTGGGTTTCCAAAACAATACTCTATTGTTTCAACAAAAGCTAAGAACTTTTCGTAATCACTAGCATCTCCTGTAATATACTTCTCATCTATTCCATTACTTCTCATAGCTCTCCACTTATAGTGGTCTCCATATAGCCATATTTGCGTTAAATTGTCATATCCTTTGTTTTCTGCTATCTCTTTTGGGTTTAAATGGCAATGATAATCAAAGATTGGCATATCTTTTGCAAATTCATGATATAATTTTTTACTCACTTCATTTTTTAGTAAAAAATCTTCATTCATAAAACTTATCATCTTTAACCTCCTCTTATTTTTATACTTGTATACTAGAATAATAAATTATTTATAAAAAAATGTCAATAGTTTTTTCTCTTTTTTTTCTAAAAAAATATTAATAGCACTATTATAGTACAGTGTTCAAAAGTTGTAAAATTAAATAATAGTTTACAAAACTCATTAAAAAAATGAGATAGTTTTTAGCTCTATCTCATTTCTTCAATAAAACTATATTTTTTTAATAGTTAAAAATTGTTTTAATTATCAATTTATTTACTTTAATTAAACAAAACTAATAATACAGATATCGCAATAAAACTTACTATATTAGATAATGAAATAACATTAGTAGCCATTTCAACATCTCCATCTGTTATTAAAGCATAGCTCAATACATTATTTCCCACTGGTGACATAGCTCCCAATAGAATCAACATTTTTCCCATCTCATCTATTGGTAAAACCTTTCCTAAAATAGTTCCTATAAAAAGAACCCCTAACATCTTAACTAAAATAACAATAACACTCAATTTTAATTTTGAAAATTTAGGTGTAAAATAAGCACCTAATGCTATCATTATGACTGTTCCTGTTATACTAGCTATATTCTGAATCGTTATCTCTACTCCTTTAGGTAATCTTATTCCTATTATATTCAATAAAGCTCCTATTATCATTGAGATAATCAATGGAGATTTTAATACTGTTTTAATTTTATTTAATAAGCTTCCACTATTAGTTATAAAAATTGAATATACAACTGTCGTAACCATTAGAAGATTTCCAGCATCAAAAAGTGATAATAAATATACATTCTCCTCTCCAAAAAATACAATAAAAAACGGTAAAACAAAGGTCATATTCATAATCAATGTAGAGCCTCTAAAAATAACTTTTTCTTTATCACTAATTTTCAATTTATTAGCAATTATCAAAGTTAAAAAGTACATAAATATATGAATACATATAGCTGAAATTGGATAGTAAATTAAGGTTTCACTAAATTTCATACTACTCATAGAGGTTATTATTACTGCTGGTGACATAAGATAAAATACCAATCTTATCAATACACCAGCTTCCTCTTTTTTTAACACTCCAAATCTTTTTAAACTATATCCTATTAAAAAATATAGAATTATAGGCATCAGTTTTGTTGTAAATATTTCTAACACAATTTTCCTCCTTTTTTCTCTAATTCATTTAGATTATAACTAATTTTTTTACAATTTTCAAAGATATAACTCTTTATATTTTTTCATATATGAAATTTTATTTTTTATTGAAAATTATAAAAACTTTGTATTTTAAGATTTTTAATCTCTATAATTCCAAAATAGTTTCATATACAGAACTTTTAACGCTATACTTATGTTGTTTTTCTCATTTATTTATTATATAGTTATATTGTAAGAACAAGTTAAGTTTAGGAGGAAATAACATGTTAAAAAAAGGGAAAATTTTAGAAAAACTTGCTGATATAGGAATAGTAGCAGTTGTAAGAGGAGAGAGTGTAGCAGAGGGAGTAAGAATCTCTAAAGCTTGTGCTAAAGGTGGAATTCCAGCTATAGAGGTTACTTATACAGTACCTGGAGCAACTGAAGTAATAAAAGCTCTTAAAGAGCAAGATACAAATAATGAAATGGTAATAGGAGCTGGAACAGTATTAGATGCAGCTACTGCAAGAATAGCTATTTTAGCTGGTGCAGAGTTTATTGTTTCACCTGCATTTGATAAGGAAACAGCTAAATTATGTAACCTTTACCAAGTACCATATATGCCTGGATGTATGACTATAACTGAAATGACAACAGCTATGCAATATGGAGCTGACATCATAAAATTATTCCCTGGAAGTGCTTTTGGACCATCATTTGTAAAAGCTGTAAAAGCTCCATTACCTCAAGCTAACATTATGCCTACTGGTGGAGTAAGCTTAGAAAATATGGAAGAATGGTTCAAAAATGGAGTAATCGCTGTTGGAGCTGGAGGAAAATTAGCTTCTGGAACTGATGAAGAGATAATAGCAACTGCTCAAGCTTTCAGAAAAAAATTATTAGAAATTAGAAGTAAATAGTATTTTGGAGGGAGATTTAATGAATAAAATATTTAACTACCCAGATAAAGAGTTTGGATTAATCTGTTGTGGAGAGATGATAATGAGATTATCTCCTCTTAATAACGAGATGCTTATCCAAGGAAACCTACTTACTAAACAGATGGGAGGAGCAGAGTTTAATGTAGCTAGCTCTGTATCTACTCTTGGAGAAAAAACAGCTATGTTAACTACTCTACCTAATAACGAATTAGGTAAATTTGCTAGAAAATCTATGACTCTAAGCGGAGTAGCTGATGATTTTCTAATATTTGATGATAGTAAATACAAACGTATGCCAATATACTATTATGAGTATGGTTCTTCACCTAGAAAACCAAATGTAACTTATGATAGATTAAACTCTTCATTCCAAAGAATGACAGTTAATGATGTTAATCCTGAAGTGTATGGAAAAACAAAAATTTTCCATACAAGTGGAATATCTTTAGGACTTTGTGAAACTTCAATGCAACTTACAAAGGATTTAATAGCTAATTTTAAAAAAGGTGGGGCTCTAGTTTCTTTTGATGTTAACTTTAGAAGAAATTTATGGTCTGAACCTGAAGCTAAAGTTGAAATAGAAAAAATTCTTCCAGATGTAGATATACTATTTGCTTCTGAAGAAACTTTCAGAAAAATGTTTGAAAAAACTGGAGATTTAAAAGAGATAATAAGAGCTTTTGCAAAAGAGTATGACTTAGCTTTCATAGCTTCTACTCAAAGAGTTGTAAATTCTCCAAAATCTCATAATTTCTCATCATTAGTATACGATAGAAAAGCTGATACTTTCTATTCTGAAAGAGCTTATGAAAATATTGAAATAGTTGACAGAATTGGAAGTGGAGATGCTTATGTAGCTGGAGTATTATTCGGATTACTACACTTCAACGAAGCTGAAAAAGCTATGAAATATGGAAATGCAAACTCTGTATTAAAAAATACTATTGTTGGAGATATCTCTTGTGCTGATGCCTCTCTTGTAGAAAGTATCATTGCTGACCATGATAATGGAAGCACATCTGAGATGAATAGATAAGCCACCTAAACTTAAATTATTATATATGACAAAAGAACCGCCATCCTCCCAGATGGCAGTTTTTTTTATTTTAGAACAAATTATATTTTTTTAATTGTAAATTTCTATTATTTTTTATATAATATAGATAACATGCTATGGAGGTGAAAATTTTGAAAAAAGAACTTTCAAAGATAAAGTTATTTCAAAATCTTGACAAAGAAACAATAAAGGAATTAGCTTCAATTGCTAAGATAAAAGAGTATAAAAAGGGAGAATTACTTTACTCTGATAAAGAGAAAATTCATACTATATATTTTGTTTTAGAAGGAGTGGCTTCTCTTTATAAACCAAATCCTGATAATACTAAGAAGGTTGTTTTCCTATTTGGTAGTGGAGTAGTTTTAAACGAGGTTATCATATATGAAAATACAACTCTACTTAGTTGTGAATTCCTTGCTCCAACAAAACTTCTTGAAATAGATAGAGAGGATTTTGTAAAAGTATTAGAAAAAAGCTATCCTTTAGCTAAGGGAGTTATTGAATCATTAATATATAAAAATAGAGTTATGTCTCATCAAATAAAGAATACATCAAACTCTATCACTGTGGATAAACAAATTGCTTTGAAACTTCATAAGCTAGCTCAAGATTTTGGTGTAATTACAGATAAAGGAATTGAAATTAATTTTGATCTTTCTATAACATATCTAAGTGAAGTTTTAGGAGCTAAAAGAGAAACTGTTTCTAGACAGGTTAAAGTTCTTTCAGAATTAGGATTAATTACTGTTGTTAGAAAAAGATTCACTATACATGATCCTAATAAGCTTCTTAACTACTTTAATGAAAAATAGAAAAAACTCAGATATTTTTACTCTAATTTTTAGAGGTTATTTAATATCTGAGTTTTTTTTATAAGAACATATTCAATATAGGAGCTAATATTATTGTAAGTATTCCAGCTATTACTATAGAAAGTGCACTCATAGCCCCTTCTACTTTTCCCATTTCAATAGCTCTACTTGTTCCTACAGCATGACTAGATATTCCAAGTCCCAATCCTCTAGCTATTGGATTTCTTATTTTAAAAATTGAATATATAAAAGGAGCTGTCACATTTCCTGTTATTCCTGTAATAACTATTGCAAAAACTGTAAGTGATGGAATTCCACCTAACATCTTTGAAAGCTCTATTCCAATTGGTGTAGTTATTGATTTAGGCATAAAAGATACTAATATTTGATGATCTATTCCTAAAACTTTTCCAAGTATTATAACTGAAAGTATAGCCACTACAGCCCCTACTATCCCCCCACCTAATATTGGGATAAAATGTTTTTTCAATAAATCTACCTGTTGAAAAAGTGGTATAGCTAGTACAACTGTAGCAGGAGCCAAAAAGAAAACTATTAGATTTCCTCCTAACATATAATCTCCAACTGATATATGAAAAAAATGTAAAAACCCCATAACAATTACTGTTGCTATCAATAGAGGATTAAGTATTGCCAACTTAGTTTTACCAAATATAAATTTTCCTATTTCAAAAGCTACAAGGCTTATTATTACTCCAAAAAGTGGATTATTTGTTATTCCTTCCATTATTTTCTCTCTCCTCTTTCAATAAGATATTGTACAGTCCAAGCTGTAACTACCATAGTTAATAGTGTTGAAAAAATCACTAAAAATAAGATTTTAAATATTCCTGTTTTCAATAAATATAAGCTCTCTATCAGATTCACTGAAGGAGGTAGAAAAAATATTGTCATATTTAAAAGTAAAAAGTTCCCAGCATTCTCTATATGAGAAAGTTTTAAAATCTTAAAATATAGTAACGCAAACAGTAATAACATCCCTGTAATAGTTCCAGGAATAGGTAGATGTAAAATCTCTGTTAGAATTACTCCTATGTAGTTTATAATAAATATCAGTAAAAATTCTTTAATCATCTTTTCTCCTTACTACAGACCCTTTAAAATTTTTATATTTTAGTAGCTAAGTAGTTACTTATAAGTGATATACAAAAGTTAAAAGGAGAATAATCTATCTATTCATTCCTATATAAAACAGGATATTATAGGTAAATTTTTCTCCTTTTTTTATTCTTTTTTATCTTTTATTTAGTTCTAACAACTAGTCTCTTGGTTTCATTTGTGGGAAGTATAATACGTCTCTAATAGACTCAGAGTTAGTTAATAACATGATAAGTCTATCTATTCCAATTCCCATTCCTCCTGTAGGTGGAAGTCCATATTCTAGTGCTTCTACGAAGTCATCATCTATTACTGGAGTAGCTTCGTCGTTTCCTCTTTCTGCCTCTTCAACTTGAGCTTCAAATCTTCCTCTTTGGTCAGCTGGATCTTGTAACTCAGAGAAAGCATTTGCATATTCTCTAGCGTCTATGAATAACTCAAATCTATCTGTAAATCTTGGATCTTCTTCATTTCTCTTAGCAAGTGGAGATATCTCTACAGGGTGTCCATAAACGAATGTAGGTTGAACTATAGTTGCTTCACATTTCTCTTCAAAGAATTGGTTGATAATGTGTCCAACTGTATTCATGTGATCAGGTACTTCTACATGGTGCTCTTTTGCTAAAGCTTTTGCTTCTTCAAAAGTGATATCCTTATTCCAGAAGTCTACTCCTGTAACCTCTTTTACTAAGTCAACCATATGAACTCTTTTAAAGTTCTCTAATACTATCTCTTTTCCATTGTAAGTGATAGTTGAAGTTCCTAATATCTCCTTAGCTAGAGTACTGATTATCTCCTCTGCTAAATCCATCATATCTTTATAATCAGCATATGATTGGTATAATTCCATCATTGTAAACTCAGGGTTGTGTCTTGTACTCATTCCCTCGTTTCTGAAGTTTCTTCCTAATTCATATACTCTTTCCATTCCTCCAACGATTAATCTTTTTAGGTATAATTCTGGAGCAATTCTCATATATAGATCTATATCAAGAGTATTGTGGTGAGTGATGAATGGTCTTGCAGCAGCTCCTCCTAAGATTGGGTGCATTAATGGAGTTTCAACTTCTAAGAATCCTTTTCCATCTAATATTCTTCTAATTCCTGATATAATTTTTGTTCTTTTTACAAATGTATCTCTTACATCTTTATTCATTATAAGGTCTACATATCTTTTTCTATATCTTGTTTCGATATCTGTAAGTCCGTGGAACTTTTCAGGTAACGATCTTATATTTTTACAAAGTAGAGTTACTACTGAAGCTCTTATAGTTAGCTCTCCTGTTGAAGTAAGGAAAAGTTTTCCCTCTACTCCTATGATATCTCCTACTCCGATTTTTTTAACAAGAGCGTAGTTTTCCTCTCCTAACTCATCTTGTCTTAGGTAAACTTGAACTCTTCCACTGATATCCTCAATGTGAACGAAAGCAGTTTTTCCTTTTCCTCTGTATGCCATTATTCTTCCAGCAGTTTTAAATGTTAATTCCTCTTCTGGAGTATGAGTTAAAATGTCTCCTATCATGTTCTTCTTATCGAACTTCTCTCCAAATGGTTTTATTCCCATCTCTTTTAGCTCTTCTACTCTTTTCCATTTTTCCATAACAAGAGCATCATTAGCTATCCTATCAAAATATCTCTCCATAGGTTTTCTCTTCTCCTTCTATATTTATTTTATATTTTTAATTTTGTGGATATTGTTGCATCTGCTGTAATAGATATAAACTACTCTTTACACTCCAAGGTGAGTTCTTGTAGTTTTGTCTTACATAAGTTAGATAATTTACAGCTTGCTCACTATCTCCAAGCTTATCGTATGTCATTCCTATATTATAATATATTTCTGCTTTTTTTTCATCATTTTTTTCTAAATTTAGAGAATTTTTATAATCTTTTACAGCTTCTGAATAATTCTCTGTTCTAAAATGGCTCTGTCCAAGATAAAAATATATGTCCTTTTTCTCTATATAATTTTTATCTATCTCTAAAGCCTTTTCAAAATATATTACAGCCTCTACATAGTTTTCCTTCTCGAAGTTTTTCTTTCCCTCTTCAAAGAAAGTCAAATATTGAGTATAATTTTTAGCCTCTAGGTTTTCTGTAGCTGGTAGGTTACCTGTAAGTTGACCATTAGTTGTAGGTAAAGCTGGTAGTAGCTCCCCTACATTTCCCATAGTTCCCTTATTTAGATATTCAGCTCCCTTTAGAGCATTTCCATTTTTCACATACCAGTTTCCGATGTAATTTCCCAAATTCTCATCTGGAGTTGAGTTTACACTATAAACTTTCTCTAAAAATATTATCTCATCTTGAGTAGGATTATCCTTAGTCATTATAAGATTTGCTATCTCTTGATTTAAGTTTTGTGCTGAACTATCAAACTCAAGTAGTGATGAGCTCAATTCAAAGTTTTTATCCTGTACCTTTTTCAAAGAGTTTACTATATTAAGCTTGTCATATTCATCTAGCTTTGTATATTTTTGCAAGAAATCTATCTCTTCTTTTATTATCTTAGTATTTCCATCTTTTCCAGCTAAATCTATTAACATAAAAGATATCTCTTTATCTCTAAAACTATTTGGAAAAGCTATTCTATGAACAGCTACACTGTTAGATAACCCCTTTAAATTATTACTTTGATAGTTTTGGGCTATTACCTCATAGTTGTTTTGCTCTGTAAATTCATATTTTAACTTATTTATAATTGTTATCTTTCTACTAAAAGAACCAGCAGAATATATCATTATCTCATAGTTACCTTGATAGATACTCCTAAAGTATAATTTTCCATCTTTTATCTCTAACTCATAAGATGTTCCCAATGGAGAAAAAAACATATTATAACTGTCCTCTCCTATCCCCAATGGTAGAGATACATAATCACCAACATATACCTCATAATTATCTCTATATGTGGTGTTATACTCCTTTACATAACCTCTTTTTAAGCTATTTGAAATATCAGAAAGAATACCCTCTGTGGCTGAAGTATTTAAAATAATTTTTTCAGTCTTAAGCTCTCCACCTATATTCCAATTTTTTTCTGTGCTACTATCTGTTTTAGCTGTTTCATTTTTTAGATTCTCTAAACTTGTACAGCTTGCTAAAAACAGTGCTAAGCACAAGTACACGACTTTTTTCATATCTCCTCCACTAATATTCCTTTATGGCTATAGTTATTCTATTTAGCTCCTCATTCCCCTCATAAATCTTATAAGAAAACTCTATGATTCCATTTTCACTATCTCTTTGGATACTCTCCCCTTCAATATGAAAAAGTTTCTTCATCTCCTTTGTAACATATACAAACTCAGTCTTCCTATCTAGGTCTACATCTACTATTGCAGATACTTCACCTTTTCTTGAGATTATAACTCTTCTATCTGAAACAGTTACTTCACATCTTCCTAATTTACTCTCATATTCATAGATAGCTTGTGACTCTTCTACTCTTAGAGTTCCTTTAACAACTTCAAAACTCTTTTCTCCATAGCTATCTGTATTCTTAATTATAAATTTTTTCATTAATAGTAATCCTCTTCATCATCTTCATAGTAATCTTCATTGTCATATCTATCGTTATAATCCTCATCTTCTCTATCGTAGTACTCATCATCTTCGTAATCTCCGATATCATCTCCACCCATATACTCATCTTGCCAATACTCGATTACTTCCATAGCCTCTGAATCTTCTAATGGATAGATCTCCTCTTCATCTTCATCATATACAAAAACATGTAGCTCTCCATCTAAGTCCTCAGCTATTATATACTCCTTATCTCTCATAGTTATATTTTCAACTACGCTTAACTCAAACTCCTCGTCATCTATATCGTGATAAAAAGTTTCTCCTTGTAAATACATATAAATTCCTCCTTGATATTTAAACGACTTAAGGTTTTCCACCTCAAATCTAAATTTTAACTAATTTTATTTATGATATTTTCCATTGTTTATTATACTGAACCATCTGTATATCTGTTCAGTAAGTATCAATCTCATAAGTTGATGTGGAAATGTCATCTTTGAAAAACTAAGTCTCATCTGACTATTCTCTCTTACTCTTTGAGATACACCATATGAACCACCTATCACAAAGTTTATTGTACTGACTCCATTCACAGTCAATCTCTCTATCTCAGTAGCCATCTCCTCTGATGAGTAGTTTTTTCCTTGTATATCTAATAGTATATTATATCCACCTAATTTTTCAAGTGTTTTCAAGATATCCTCGGACTCTTTCTCAATAGAAACATTTCTATTACTATCATTTCCATCTTCTTTTAACTCTACTATCTTCATTTTAGCAAAAGATTGCATTCTTTTCAAGAACTCATTTATTCCCTCTAAGATATACTTATCCTTTACCTTCCCTATACACACAACATTTATATTCAAAATTTTCTCCTACTTTCTTTTAAAAAGTTTTTCCAAATCATCTCTACTTATCTTAACTATGATTGGTCTACCATGTGGACATGTATACTCTCCTATCTCATGTAGCTCTCCTACTATCTTCTCCATCTCCTCATATGTCAACCTCTCATTTGCCTTGATCGCCCCCTTGCAAGAC
Organism: Fusobacterium mortiferum; assembly: GCF_016900045.1. GTDB lineage: Bacteria > Fusobacteriota > Fusobacteriia > Fusobacteriales > Fusobacteriaceae > Fusobacterium_A > Fusobacterium_A pullicola. Next base: position 169,514 of record NZ_JACSNP010000001.1, on the reverse strand, counting down.
ATAGATATCAATATACTCTCTCTTATATCTACATTTCTATTCTCTTTAATATTCTTTAAAATATTTTTGAATATATTTTCAATACTATCTCTAAAATCTATCATAGGAACAGCTCTTATTAATATCTCATTATCAGAAAATCTATCCACTTCAAAACCTGCCTTAGAAAAATTCTCCTCCTCTTCAAATATTAACTCCCTTTCCCTTGGGTCTACCATCACTCTTATTGGAACTAGAAGTTGTTGCATACTTACCTCTGTTCCATAATATTGAGATTTTAATTTTTCATAGAGTATTCTTTCGTGAACTATATGCTGATCATATATTTCAAATATTCCATCTCTCTCTACTAGAATAAATGTTCCAAACACCTGTCCAATAACTCTAAACTCTATTTTCTTTCTCTCTTCAACTCTTTGAGTCTTAACTACTTCAACACTAGCCTTCTCTTTCTCTTCCTCTTGAGGCTCCTCTACTTTAAAATTACTCTCTTCCTCTTTTATCTCTTGAATAGGATACTCATCTATTATATCATCTGTTTCAGTATAGTTAGATGAAAGTATCTCCTCTTCACTCTCTAACTCCTCATCTTCATAGATGATACTTTCAACTTTACTCTCCTTTTTCTCCTCTTTTTCTACTAACATCTCTTCAAATCTTTGAGGTTCAGATTTCATCGGAGTAAATTTTTCAAATTCTGAGAAATCTAAAAATTTACTCTCCTCTTTTTCTATTCTCTCTTGAAGTGTTGGAGATACAAAATCATCATCTCTAGCAAAGGTTTCCTCTATCTCCTTTAGGACATAGTTGTATATCCCCTCTTCATCAGCAAATTTTACAACCTTTTTAGATGGGTGTACATTCACATCTACATCTCTTGGATTAACATCTAAAAATATAATAGCAAATGGGTATTTCCCTTTCATAAGTTTTGTATAATATCCATCTATTACTGCATTCTCTACAATTTTAGATTTTACCATTCTATTATTTATAAAGGTAAATATTGAATCCTTTGTACTCCTATATATAGCTCCATTTCCTAGATATCCCAATTTAAACTTCTTCATATTCTTTAGAACGTTTTTACCAAATATCTCTACAATGGTATTGTCTATTCCATTTCCACTAGTTTTTATACTTACCTTTCCATCTAATATTAGCATTATAGCTACATCTGGATTAGATAGAGCCTCCTGTATTATTATATCCTTTATATTAATATATTCAGTTGTTGGTTTTCTTAAAAACTTTAATCTAGCTGGAGTATTAAAAAATAGTTCTTTTATCTCAATGGTTGTTCCTCTATTTCTTTGAACATCTTTTAAGCTTGTAACCTTTCCACCTAAAACTGTAATCTGAGAGCCTACCTCATCCTCTTCACTCCTAGAAGATAGTGTCATCTTAGAAACTGCACTTATTGAAGAGAGAGCCTCTCCTCTAAATCCATAGGTATATAGATTGTATAAATCATCCTTTTTAGAAATTTTACTTGTAGCATGTCTTTCAATAGAAAGCAATATATCCTCTTGAGACATTCCTACTCCATCATCTATTATAGCTACATCTCTTCCACCATTTTTTACCTCTACTCTTATGCTTTTACTTTCTGCATCTAATGAGTTCTCCAATAACTCCTTTATCATACTTGCTGGATTTTCTACAACCTCTCCAGCAGCAATAATATTTGATACAGATTCATCCAATATTCTTATTCTTCCCAAAATCTCACCTCCTTAAAAAATTTTATTGTTCCCCTTAATTATCTAATAATTTACAGAGAATTTCAAGATATTTTTTATAAAATTAATTGCTATTTTCTTATTATTTTGAGATAATTATATGTAGATGCTAAATTATGAGGTGCTTATTTATGAAAAAAATTATATCTATTTTTATATTTTTTATATATTTCAATCTTGGTTTTTCCTATAAAAATCAAGACTATACTCTTTTCCTAGATGGGAAAAAAGCCTATTACAGTAAAAATTATTCACTGGCTCAACTTAACTTTGAAACACTGATGAAGACTTTTCCTTTGTCATTAATTTTATCAAATAACTATGCCTATTTCTATATCGGTATGAATTACTACCATTTAGAAAATTATGAAAAGGCTGCTTACTATTTAGAAAAAGCTGTATATATCTCAACTAACCTATTAACAGATAATAGTCAAACTGAAAATTTACACCTTTTTGCAGAAAGAGATTTTGCTCTTGGAGATTCCCTTATGAAAATTGGTGAAACTCAAAAAGCTATAACTTATCTAAACAGAGTAGGCTCTAATACTTACTATCCTTTCATATCTTACTATGAAAAAAAAGCTTTGGAAATATTGAAGGAGTATTCACCCATTTACGAGAAAAAATTACAATTAAAATTTGAATATAACTTTTCTGTAATGGATGATTTCTCTGTTCCAGAATTATTAAAAATCGGTAAATTCTTCTCTTCAAAGAAAGATTATGAAAAAGCTGTAGAGTTCTATACACTTCTATTAAGTAAGAATAATCTTTCTCAAAAGGAAAAGGCTGAGATATATACTGACTATTTTGAGCTTTTAATGGCAAATAAAGAGTATGATGAGATTTTAAAGCTTACTAAGAACTATAACAATGAGTTTTCAGATATATTCAAATACTATAGAGGGATCACTTTCTACAAGAAGAGAGATTTTTCCAGAGCACTTTATCTTTTTAACTCTATTGGAAAGGGAGATTTTTACTCTAAAGCTAACTACTATTCAGCTGGTATATATTTTACTCTGAATGACTATAACAATGTTATTGCTAATTTAAAAAATGTAAAGGATAAGAATATTATTACTGATTCTATGGCTGCTTTCTCATATCTTTACCTAAACGATGAGAAAAACTCACAAAAAGCTATCACTAAGTTAGCTCAAAAATATCCAGATACCTATATAGGTCTTTATTTCAAAAGATTATTAGAGAAGGAGAATCTTCCTCTTACACAATTTAGCTCATTAGAGGATTTAATAAACTTCTCTAACACTATTTTAAGTACTCAACTACCTCTACCTCAAGATTTTATCCCAAAGGCTGATATTTTAGAGTTAGATCAACTTTCTCAAATAGCTGAACTTGAAGATAGAGAGATATTAAAAGTTGCTTTTCAAAAAAGTAGCTTTGCTAAAAAGAGAAATCCAGAGGGTACTTTAGCTACAACTTTAATATTAGAGAGTGGGAATTTCTATGAATTAGCATTTAAAAACTCACTTTTATCTCTAAAGGATTTTGCTGATTACAAGGAGTTATTTAGATATAACTTCCCCCTTTACTATCAAGATATAATTAGAGAGTGCTCAAAAAAATATGATGTTCCACAGGAATTAATATATACTATCATACATACTATTACTGGATTTAATCCATTCTATATTTCTGATGATTCAAAATTTGGTATTATGAATATTCCGTATACAGATGATAACTCTCTAAGATTCTTTGAGCTTTTTGATGTGAATACAAATATTGAAGAGGGAACTAAGATATTAAAAAATCTTCTAACAAAGTATAATGGGAATAAGATAAAAACACTGATAGCCTATGTATATGGGGAGGAGTACCTTGACCTGATATTTTTCGGTTATACTAATGATATTAATTTTGCCTCTGTTACTATTCCAGAGGAAAGATTTTTCTTACAAAATATGTTTATGACATATATTTTCTATTCGAGAATCTATAATTTTTAAGGAGGTATAATGAGAAACACAAGATGGATATATAGAGAGAATCAAATCTCTCACAATATTGAACCTAATATAGATAGAGATATTCTTAATCTTCTATACAATAGAAATATAAAGGACTCTGAAGAGATTCACAATTTTTTAAATACATCTCTAGATAATATACACTCCCCTCTACTTCTTAAGGATGTGGATAGGGCTGTTGAAAGAGTACTAAAAGCTAAAGAAAATGGTGAGGATATCTGGATATATGGAGATTATGATGTAGATGGTATCACCTCTACCTCTTTATGTTATCTGGCTCTATCTGAACTTGGTATCTCTCCTAAGTACTATATCCCATTGAGAGATGAGGGGTATGGATTAAATAAGGAGGCTATGGACTATATAAAATCTCAAGGTGGAAAGGTGATTATCACTGTTGACTGTGGAATATCTGCCCATCCAGAGATAGAGTATGCTAATTCATTAGGACTGGATATAATTGTTACTGACCACCATGAAATCAACAATGGAAATCCTCCAGCCTATGCTGTAATAAATCCTAAAAGAGAGGATAATGAGTTTCCATATAAATATCTTGCTGGTGTAGGTACTGCCTTTATGCTTATCTATGCCCTATTTGATAAACTTGGTAAAAAAGAGGACCTATATAAATACCTTGATATTGTAGCGATAGGTACTGTTGCTGATATAGTTCCACTTTTAGAAGAGAATAGAATATTCACTAAATTTGGAATGGAGCAACTTAATAGAAGTCATTGGCTTGGAATAAGTATGCTTATAAAAAAAATATTTGAGGACTATCAAACTAGAAAATTCTCTACCTATGATATTGGATTTATTATAGCTCCAATCTTCAATGCTGCTGGAAGATTAGAGGATGCTAAGAGAGCTGTGGAACTCTTTATAGAAAAAGACCATAGAGTATGTACAGAGATAATAAATGAACTGTTAAATAATAATAGTGAAAGAAAAGAGATACAGGAAACTATCCTAGAGAGAGCTATCTTTAAGATAGAAAATGAAAAACTCTTTGAAAATAGTGTTCTAGTAGTGGCAGAAGAGGGCTTCCATCATGGAGTAATAGGAATAGTTGCTTCTAAGATACTGGATAGATACTACAAACCTACTATAATCATGGAGATAAAACCAGAGGAAGGGATAGCCACTGCTTCATGTAGAAGTATTGAGGGATTCAATATGATAGAGGCTCTCAACTCTATGAAGGAACTTTTTGTAAAATATGGTGGACATGCTGGGGCAGCTGGATTTTCTATCAAGATTGAGAATATAGATGAGTTCTCTAGAAGAATTAATGAGTATGCTAAGAAAAATATTCCTGAATCTTCTTTGATAAAACCTGTTAAGTTGGATATCACTATTCCAGCCTATAAAATCTCTTATGATTTTATAGATAAGATATCTCTTTTAGAGCCTTTTGGTTTTGGAAACCCTTCTCCTCTTTTTGCTCTAAATAACTGTGAGATATCTGGGCTTCGTCCTATTGGAAAAGAGAAGACTCACACTATGTTCAATGTAAAAAAAGATAATCTTGAGATAAAAAACTGCGTTTGGTTTAATAGTGATGATGTATTTAGTGAAGTTGCTTCTATTACACATGCTGATATAGCTTTCAAACTAAAACTTGAAACTTATAAGGATAGATACCAATATAAGATGTATGTTGAGGATATGCAACTCCCTAGTCACAAAGAAAATCTATATGAGAGATATTACTCTCTATATAATACAGTTTTTCCTATTGAAACTGTAATCTATACTAGAAAAAATTTAGAAAACTCTGAATTGAAACTTATTTACCATGATTATGAGGTAGATGTTACTCTTAATAGAAACTATCTAACTACACTGGATAATCAAACCTCTTATCTTCTATTGGAATTAAGAAAAAACTATGGTTATAACTTCAAAGTTAGTATAAAGGATATTATACTAAAAGATGAAAACTATAATGTACATATTGTAATTGATAGAGATTATGAGTTTGTATCATACTCTTTAAAACAGGGAGAACTATTTAGAGATATAAAGAATTTCCTACTTGGTGATTTTAACTATAACTCTATACAAAAAACTGTTCTTGCCTCTGTTTTCAAAGAGAAAAAAAATACCCTTGCTATTGTAGAAAAGGGAAGAGGAGTAAATACTATTATCCAAACTATTGGACTATACTATAAAAGTATGGGAGAAAAGGTGCTTCTTGTTACTGACAATGTTCCTTCTAAGAGAACTTTAAGCTGTGTAGATGTAGCTGATGAATTCCAAGAGGGATACTCTTACTACATAGTTGATAAGAAAATGGATTTTTCACCTTTTTCAGATAAAAATTCACTTGTTTTCTCAAATGAAAATATTGAAATAGAGGGATTTAATAAGATAGTTGATAACTATACTCTACCTGAAAATATAGTTTTTGTAGATGAAGAGTTATTAACTAAAAGAGATATCTTTTCTAATATACTCCCAATTAGTATGAGAAAAGAGATTTTAGCTTCACTTAATAAGTACTCTGTGCTTTATTGTAATAGGGATATATTACTATATTTATAAAATTTTATAGAAATTTATTGACAAACACACTTTTTTATTATATCATAATTGAAACAATAAATATCCATCAAGAGAAACTGAGGGACTGGCCCTATGACGTTTCAGCAACCTACTTTTAGTGTGGTGCTAATTCCATGTAGATGGTTTAAGATCAATAGTCTATGACCTTTATCTCTAAAATTCTTGATGTGAATTTTAGAGATTTTTTTTATGGATATTTTTGTAATAAAAAACTTTTTAGGAGATGATTTTATTATGACAAATTTATCAAAAAAACTATGTACAACACTTTTAGCTTTTTCTATACTAGGAAGTTATTCCTTTGCTAAATCACTTAAAGTTGGGGCTTCAGCTGTTCCACATGCAGAGATTTTACAAGCTGTTAAACCTCAACTAAAGGAAAAGGGTGTAGACTTGGAGATTATTGAATTTAATGAATATGTTACTCCTAACTTAGCTCTAGCTAGTGGAGATTTAGATGCAAACTTTTTCCAACATGCACCTTATCTTGAAAAATTCAGAACAGAAAGAAATCTAAAAATCTCTCAAGTTGGTGAAGGAGTTTTTATCTCTCCGATAGCTGCTTTCTCTGACAAATATAAATCTTTAGATGAGGTAAAAAAAGGTGGAGTAGTTGCTATACCTAGTGATCCTACAAACGGTGGAAGAGCTTTATTACTTCTTCATCACAAGGGAATTATTACATTAAAAGACCCTACTGACCTTAGTGCTACTGAATTTGATATTATAAAAAATCCAAAAAAATTAAAATTTAAATCTATTGAAGCCCCACAATTACCACGTGTAATAAAAGATGTTGATGTGGCTGTTATAAATTGTAACTATGCTCTTCAAGCAAAATTAGACCCTACAAAAGACTCTATAGCTATTGAAGGTCCTGAATCTCCTTATGCTAATATAGTAGCTGTTAGAGATGAGAACATTAATGATCCTGATGTAAAACTTTTAGTTGATGAGCTTAGAACCGAAAATATTAAAAACTTTATTAACGAAACATATAAAGGATCGGTAATTGCAGCTTTTTAGTTATATAAAAAGAGGCGTGGAAAAACTAAGATATAATTAGTTTCCAATTGCCTCTTTTTTTATAATAGTTAAAATACTCCTAGGATTATATATCTCTCCTTTTCTAATTCTTCTTAGACGACAAAAAAGTTTAACATCTGTTCTATCTATTAATATATCCTCTATAAATTTTGTTTTATCTATATAATAACAATCTGTTTCCCTAATTTTTTTAAATTTTTCAATCTGTTCTCTAAAATTAGCTCCCAACTCTTCCTCATTTTTTATATTAACAATCTCATACCCTTGTGAAGATAGTTGCTCTATCAATTTTTTCTCTAATTCTTGTTCTGACATTCTCCCCACCCTTTTTTTATATATTTTTTATATTTTATCATATTATTCCAGTTTTTAACTCACTATTTTTTCAAAAAATATGAAAAGAGGAGTCTCTTTTTATACAACTCCTCTTCCTATAATTTTCCATTATCCTAAATTTATTAGAAAATTTTATTAATTTTTTCTACATTAATATTTATAGAAGATACTTCCACCAATAAACTCTTTAAGAATAGAGTCATCAGGTACTAAATCAGCCTTTATATCTACAAAGCAGTATAAAAATCTCATTATTCTTTTAGCCTCTTCATAATATGGGCTACTTGGACTTATCTTAATCAACTCTCTTAGAGCATAGCTTTTTAAAACTCCTAACTCATATACAAGATTACTATTGAATAGTGCATCTGCCTCCTCTTGATAAGGGAATATGTGTCTCTCTTCTCCTCTTCTTACGATAGACCACATAGCTAGAGTTCCCTCTCCCTTCTCCTCTCTTGAAAGGCTATCTCTTACCAATCTTCTAATCTCTCTTACATCACTTGTAGATATTCTATTGTGTTTATCTATATTTAATTGAGTTAAACAACTTATATATATTTTAAACTTATTCTCTCTTGGTATCTCAGAAGTTAATCTTTCATTCAAACCATGTATTCCCTCTATGATGATTATTCCATTTTTCTCTGGTACTTTCATCATAGTTCCTTTTTCTTCTCTCTCTCCAGTTACAAAGTTATATTCTGGAATCTCTACCTCTTTTCCTGCTATTAAATCTCTTAAATTTTGATTCAATAGTTTTAAATCTAGAGCTTCTATTGTCTCAAAGTCTTTCTTTCCGTTCTCGTCAACTGGAACATTAGCTCTACCTATATAGTAGTTATCTAAAGATATGACAATTGGATTTATTCCATTTGCTCTTAGATGAATATATAATCTCTTACTAAATGTTGTTTTCCCAGAAGATGAAGGTCCTGCTATTGTTACTAATTTTATTTTTTTGTTATCAGAAATCTGTTCAGCTATTTTAGCTATCTCCTTGTGATGTAGAGCTTCGTTTACTCTAATCAACTCACCAATCTCTTTATGAAGTACCTTCTCATTTAAACTTCCTAATGTATCCACTCCTAATATCTGATTCCATGCTCCAGACTCCTCAAATATTTTAGCTATCTTTGGAGTGTTTATATTTGGTGGAAGTACCATCTCCTCAGTCAATGGATACTTCAATATAAATCCCCCATTATATTTAGTTAACTCAAACAGATTCAAATCTCCAGTAAATTTATATGGTCTCTCATATACAAAATCATGGTATCCATCTATAGCATACTCCATTATGCTCGTCCAACCACTATTATCTAATAGTTTTCTAACATCTTCTCTCTCTATCTTATTGCTTCTAGCTTTTAACTCTTCACTATTACTACTAATTAATTCAATGGGATAATTCTTCTCTATAATCTCTTGCATTTTACTAGAAATCTCTTCTACTTTTTCCTCTGTCATAGAAAAACCTTCTACATATCCATAGATACCATTGTTTAATGAATTATCTATTATTACTTCTTCACTTGGTAAAATGTCATTTATCGCTTTTAAAAGTATCAATTTCAAAGTTGTTGAGTATTTTTTTTTATTAAATTTTACCATTTTTCCTCCTAATGATGTTTTAATATTAATTTTTAACATTTTATTTCATAATGTTATCTTATATAGTAATTATACAATATTTTTTAGAAAATTAATAGATACTACTGGTTTTATTTGATATTTTGTGCTATACTATACTATGTGATATGTTTTTTAAATTTTATTTTGTAGGAGGGTATTATGAAAATCATCATTATTGGTGGAGTTGCCGCTGGAATGTCAGCTGCTGCAAAAGCTAGTAGAATAGATAAGAATGCTGAAATTGTTATCTATGAAAAAACTGAAATTGTTTCATGGGGAGCTTGTGGACTTCCTTACTATGTTGGAAACTTCTATGAAGATCCTAACAACATGATTGCAAGACCTGTTGAGAAATTCATCGAAGCAGGAATGAACATCAAAATTAAACACGAAGTTGTTGGAATTGATGTTGAAAAGAAAGAGGTTACTATTAAAAATCTAGTTACTGGAGAAACATTTACAGATAACTATGATAAACTTATGGTAGCAACTGGAGCTCACGCTATTATGCCTCCAATTAAAAATCTTTCAACAAAAGGAGTTTACACTTTAAAAGATTATACTGATGGTATAGTTTTAAAGGAAGAGATGATGAAAGATGAAATCCAAGATATCATAGTTGTTGGAGCTGGATATATTGGAATCGAAGTTGTAGAAGCTGCTAAGCACTTAGGAAAAAGAAGTGTTAGACTTATACAATTAGGAGAAAGAGTATTACTTGAAAGCTTTGATAAAGAGATTACTGATGTTATGGAAGAAGAGATCAGATCTCACGAGGGTGTAGAATTACATCTTGAAGAGGCTGTTCAAGAGATAGTTGAAAAAGATGGAAAAGTTGTTGGTATCAAAACTAATAAAGGGGAGTACAAAGCTGATTTAGTAGTTATCTCTACTGGAGTTAGACCTAATACTGCTTTCTTAAAAGATACTGGAATCGAAATGTTACCAAACGGAGCTCTTGTTATAGATGAGTTTGGAAAAACAAGTATAGATTCTATCTATTCAGCTGGAGACTGTGCTACTGTTTACCATATAGTAAGAAAGGAGAATGTATACATTCCTCTTGCTACTACTGCTAACAAAATTGGTAGAATTGTAGGAGAAAACCTAGCTGGTAAAAATACTGCATTCAAAGGAACTCTAGGTTCTGCAGCTATAAAAGTTTTAGATGTTGAAGCTGGTAGAACAGGAATTACTGAGAATGAAGCTATAAAAATGGGAATCAACTACAAAACTGTATTTGTAAAAGATAAAAACCAAACAAACTACTATCCTGGAAGAGAGGATATATTTGTTAAATTAATATACAATGCTGATACAAGAGTTCTTTTAGGTGCTCAAATAGCTGGTAAAAAAGGAGCTGTTCTAAGAGTTGACGCTTTAGCTACTGCTATCTATTCAGGACTTACTGTTGATGAAATTGGAATGATGGACTTCTGTTATGCTCCACCATTCGCTAGAACTTGGGATGTTATGAACGTTGCTGGAAATGTTGCAAAATAAATTTAATATATAAAATAAAAGGAGAGATATTTTAAAAATGAATAGCGTATTTTTTAAACAATTTTTAATGATTAGTGATATCAAAACTATCATTTTCTTAATAGCACTAGTTGCTATAATCATGGTTATCAACAGATTACCAAAGGAAAAATTTAACTTCTCAGCTAAAGTTATGACTGCTACTTTTATAGGATTAATCTTAGGATTAGTTATTCAAGTTGTTGCTGGATTCCCTCATGATCCTATGAAACTTACATTCGTTAGAGAAACTACTTTATGGTATAGCTTACTTGGTGGAGGATTCATCTCTTTAATTAGAATGCTTGTTATTCCTCTAGTTATGGTTTCTATCATCCACGTTATTATCAACATGAAAGAAGATGCAAACCTTGGATCATTAGTAAAGAGAACTCTTACTATATCTTTAGCTATGGTTGCTATTTCTGTTGCAGTTGGATTAGTTTTCGGAATTTTATTCAAAGTTGGAAAATTTGATGAGGCTACTTCTGTTATCACTGAAGGTGGAAGACAAATCAGAGAAGTTAAGAATATCGTTGACACATTAAAAGCTCTTATCCCTTCTAACCCAGTTGAAGCAATGGTTAACTTAAACATCGTTGGTTTAGTAATCTTCTCTTCAATCGTTGGAGTTGCTGCTAAGAGAATGTCAAAGAAATATATGGCTATAGTTAAACCTTTCTTTGATTTAATAAATGCTTTCCAAAAAATTATTGTTTCTATGGCTATGAGTATCATAAAATGGATGCCAGCTGCTGTTGTACCATTACTTGCTAACACAATAGCTCAAAAAGGTGTTCATGCTATAGCTGAAGTTGGTAAATTTATAGTTGTTCTTTACCTTGCAGTTGCTGTTATGTTTGTTGTTCAAATGATAGCTGTTGCTGTATTTGGAATGAACCCATTTACTTATGTAAAAAAATGTACATCATTACTTTTACTAGCTTTCACTTCTAGATCAAGTGTTGGATGTTTACCAGTAACTATCTCTACTTTAACTAACAAATTAGGTGTTACTGAGTCTACAGCTAGCTTTGTTGGAAGTTTCGGAACTACAGCAGGAATGCAAGGATGTGCTGGAATATTCCCTGCTTTAACAATCGTATTCGTTACTCATATGAGTGGACACTCAATTGATATGACTATGTTTGCTATGGCTATTATAGTTGTTGCTATCAGTTCTCTAGGAATAGCTGGAATACCTGGTACAGCTACAATGGCTGCTTCAGTTGGATTATCAGGAACAGGACTTGCTGCTCTATTCCCATTAATCAACCCTATCCTTGCTATAGATCCTATCATAGATATGCCAAGAACTATGTTAAACGTTATCGGTTCAGTTACTAACGCATTAATGGTAGATAAGAGCTTAGGATTAATCAATATGAATACTTATAATGATCCTAACGCAGGAAATGAAGCTTCATCTGCTGAAATGGAATAATAAAAACTTAATAGTTTATTCAAAATAGGAGAAGATTTTAGATCTTCTCCCTTTTTTTATACTTACTCGACTATTGAAATAATTCCAAATAAACGTCAAGAATTATATAATTTATAAAAAATTAAGAGGGATAGTATCTGGAATCTTTTCAACTACTATCCCTCTTTCTATTTTAATTTTAAACCCCGCTAATTTAACTATTTCCTATTTTTCTACAAATCCTAACTCTTCAGCTAGATGACAAGCAAAGAAGTGTCCTTCTCCTACCTCTTTCAATGCTGGCTCTTGTTGTCTACAAATATCCTTTGCATACACACATCTCTTAGCAAATCTACATCCTTTATCTGGATTGATAGGTGAAGTTATCTCTCCTTGAAGTTTTATTCTTTCCATTTTCTTTCTTACACTTGGTACTGGAATTGCTGATAATAAAGCTTTTGTATATGGGTGTATTGGATTTTTGAAAAGCATCTTAGACGGTGCTTTTTCAACTAATTGTCCTAGATACATTACAGCTATATCATCAGAGAAATGTTTTACAACTGATAAGTCATGAGTTATAAACATGTATGTAAGTCCAAATTCCTCTTGTAAATCTTTCATTAGGTTTAGAACTTGTGCTTGAATTGATACGTCAAGAGCTGATACTGGCTCATCACAAACTATAAATTTAGGTTTTAAAGCTAATGCTCTTGCTATTCCTATTCTTTGTCTTCTTCCTCCATCTAATTCATGAGGATAAGTATTCATAAGTCTTTCACTAAGTCCAACTGTATCCATAAGCTCTTTTACTCTAGCTTCTAATTCAGCTTTAGATTTACATATCTTATGTATTACTAATGGTTCTGCTATAATCTCACTTACTGTCATTCTTGGATTTAAAGATGCAAATGGGTCTTGGAATATGATTTGCATTTTCTTTCTCATCTCTCTCATTTGCTCTTTTGAATAATTTCTTATATTCTCTCCCTCAAATAGGATCTCCCCATCTGTAGCCTCAAGAAGTCTTAAAATTACTCTTCCAGTTGTAGATTTTCCACATCCTGATTCTCCAACCACTCCAAGTGTTTTTCCTTCACATATAGTGAAGTTTATATCATCAACTGCATGTAAAAGTCCCTTAGGAGTATTGAAATATTTTTTTAGATTTTTTACTTCTAATAATACTTTATTTTCCATTATTATTTTTCCTCCCCTATAGCCTTTACTTTTCCTTCACATATAAGACATCTTACTTTATGTCCAGCTTCTATCTCTGTAACTCTTGGTTGCTCTTTTGAACAAAGTTCAGTTGCATGTGGACATCTAGGGTGGAATTTACATCCTGATGGAAGGTTTGTAGGATCTGGCATAAGTCCTTGTATTGGTTTTAATCTATCACACTCTTCATCAAGACTTGGTATAGATCCAAATAATCCATGAGTATATGGGTGTTTTGGATTTTCAAATACATCTATTAAACTTCCTGCTTCTACTATCTCTCCAGCATACATTATAGCTACCTTATCACATACTTGAGCAACTACTCCAAGATCATGTGTTATAAGTATCATTGCTGTTTTAAACTTCTCTTTTAGATCATTCATTAAATCTAGTACTTGTGCCTGAATAGTAACATCTAGAGCTGTTGTTGGTTCATCAGCTATTAGAAGTTTTGGATTACAAGCTAAAGCAATAGCTATAACAACCCTTTGCTTCATTCCACCAGAGAATTGATGTGGGAAATCATTTGCTCTTGCTCCTGGAATTCCAACTAATTCTAACATCTCTTTTGCTTTTTCAAAAGATTTTTCTTTTCCTAATTGCTCATGTATCTCTATTACTTCAGCAATTTGCTCTCCAACTGTCATTACTGGATTTAGTGATGTCATTGGATCTTGGAATATCATTGATATTTTATTTCCTCTGATATTTCTCATCTCTTCTTCCGATAAAGAAAGTAAATCCTTACCTTCAAAAGTAATCTTTCCACTTAATATTTTTCCAGGAGGATTTGGAACTAATCCCATTATTCCAAGAGCAGTTGTTGTTTTTCCTGCTCCTGTTTCTCCAACAAGTCCAATCGTTTCTCCCTCTTCTAACTCTATCTCAAGTCCATTTACAGCAGAAACTACTTCATCTTCAGTTACATACTGTATAGTTAAATCTTTTATTTCTAATAATTTACTCATTGATACTTCCTCCTACATTAACTACTGTTTCAATCTTGGGTCTAAGGCATCTCTTAATCCGTCTCCCAATAGGTTAAGAGAAAGAATTGTTATCATTATAGCAACTCCTGGGAAAGTTGTTACCCACCAAGCATATCTTAGGTATTGTCTACCTCCAGATAGCATAGATCCCCACTCTGGAGCTGGCGGTTGAATTCCAAGTCCTATAAAACTTAAACCTGCTGTTGATAATATTGCACTTGCAACTCCTAATGTTGCTTGAACAATAACAGGAGCTAATGAGTTAGGAATTATGTGTCTAAATATAATTCTTGTATTACTTGCTCCAATCGCTTTAGCTGCTTCTATAAACTCTTGGTCTCTAATTGAAAGAACTGATGCTCTAACTATTCTTGCATAACTTGGAACACTTGAAATACTAATAGCTAACATTAAGTTTAAAATACTTGGTCCTAATGCTGAAACTATTGCAATTGCTAGTAATATACTTGGTACAGCTAAGAATATATCCATAATTCTCATTATTATATTATCTAATTTTCCACCATAATAACCAGCTATTGCTCCTAAAATTCCACCTATTACTATTGAAATTCCAACAGCTATAATACCAACTTGTAAAGAAACTCTTGTTCCATGTACAAGTCTTGCAAATATATCTCTTCCAAATTCATCTGTTCCCAACCAATGTGCAGCACTTGGAGCTTGTAATCTTTGTGATAAATTTTGCTTTATAACTACATTATCATAATTTGCTATTACATTAGCAAATACAGCAAGTAAAACAAGAATTATTAAGATTACTAATCCTAAAACTGCCATCTTATTTCTTTTTAATCTTCTCCATACTTCTAACCATTGACTTCTTTTTTTATTTGAAGTATTTATATTCGACATTATTTATCCCCCTTACTACTTATATTGAGATTTAATTCTAGGATCAACATAAGCATATAATATATCTACCAATAAGTTTACCACACTGAATGCTGCAGCTAAGAAAACAACTGCTGCTAATACTGTTGGTGTATCCTTTTGTCTGATAGCATCTACCATCAATCTTCCTACACCTGGCCATGAGTAAACTGATTCTGTTAAAACTGCTCCTCCTAATAGGTTACCAAATTGTAATCCTACAACTGTAATTATTGGAATAAGAGCATTTTTTAAAGCATGTTTATTTATAACTACTTTTTCAGCAACACCTTTTGCTCTTGCTGTTCTTATGTAGTCTTGTCTTATTACTTCAAGCATAGAAGAACGAGTCATTCTCGTTATGATTGCTGCAGATCCTACACCTAGTGTTACTGCAGGTAGTATGATACTCTTAAAGCCATCAAATCCTCCAGATGGTAGCCATCCTAGCTTTACTGAGAACATTAAAATTAACATTAATCCTAACCAGAATACTGGCATTGATACTCCTAGTAATGCTATTATCATACTAAAACTATCTAGGAAAGAGTATTGTCTAGTTGCAGAGATTATACCAATTGGAATACCTATACAAACAGAGATAATTATTCCTAATATTGCTAAGATAAATGTATTTGGGAATCTTGCAAATATCTCTCCAAATACCTCTCTACCAGTTGTATATGATCTTCCAAAATCACCTAATATTGCATTTTTTACGAATCTAAGATATTGTATAAAAAACGGATCATTTAATCCCATCTCTTCTCTCAATTTTAAAACAGCTTCTCTTGGTGCATTTTCTCCTAATATTAATTGTGCTGGGTCTCCTGGTGTTAAAGACATGATAGCAAAAACTAATAATGATACTCCTAATAATACAGGAATAAGTAGTAAAATTCTTTTTAATACATATTTGTGCATATCTTTTTTGACACTCTATGTTTTAGGTGTCTTCTCCTTTCTTTTAAATTTTTATTTTACATTAAAAGGCTGTATCTTTTAAGACACAGCCTATATAACTTCTCTAGATTAATTTTCTTTAAATTTTACTCCATAAAGTCTATGATGTCCTGCTGGTTTAAGTTTAAAGTTTTCTATATTTTTTTGTAATGCTGCATTTTGTGCTTTATATGCAGTTACATAATATGGAACCTCTTCTTGAGCTATAATTTGTACTTCTCTATATAATTCTTTTCTTTCATCTTGATCTATAGATACTCTAGCTTTTGATAATAGCTCATCAACATGTGGGTTAGAATAGAATGCTCTGTTTCCAGCTCCACCAAAACTTGAAGTGTGAAGTAATGGGAATAATCCATAATCAGCATCTCCTGTTACAGTTACCCAACCTAGCATGAACATATCATGGTCTCCTCTAGCTGTTCCATCTAAATATGCTCCCCACTCAAGTGTTTCAACTGCAACATCTATTCCAATCTCTTTTAATTGAGCTTGAAGAATTATAGCTATATCTCTTCTTTCAACATTTTCATTTACCCAAATTTTTGTTTTAAATCCATTTGGATATCCAGCTTCTGCTAAAAGTTTTTTAGCTTTCTCTACATTGTATTCCCAAGCTTTAGCATCTGTTGTGTATCCAAATACTTTTGGTCCAATTAATGAGTTTGCTTTCTCTCCTGATCCTTTATAAACAGCAGTAATAAAATCATCTGCATTAATTGCTAAAGCTATTGCTTGTCTTACCTTAACATTATTGAAAGGAGCTTTTTTTGTATTGAATCCTATATAATCAATTCCAAAAGAAGGCTCTTCTAAGAATACTATTGAATTATCAGTTTTTAATTTTTCTCTATCTAATCCCTCAATATCATAAGCAATATCAAGTTCACCAGTTTCTATACCTATTGTTCTGTTAGATGCTTCACTAACTGGTCTAAATATTGCATATTTTATAGGAGTTACTCCTAAGAAATAATCTGGGTTAGCTTCTAATACTATTTTATCTCCTGATTGCCAAGATACGAATTTATATGGTCCTGTTCCTACTGGATGTTGTCCATATGAATCTCTACTCTCTTTTACAGCTTTCTCATTTAAAATAGCTGCTGTAGGGTGTGTTAAGTGGTTTAATAAAGCTCCAAATGGTTCTACAGTTGTTACTTTTACTGTATAATCATCTATTACTTCTACCTTATCTACAGTACCTATAATATGAGAAACTTGAGGAGATGCTTTCATTCTATCTAAAGAAAATTTTACATCTGATGCTTTTAATTCTTCACCATTATGAAATTTTACTCCCTTTCTTAAATGAAATATAGTTGTTTTTCCATCTGGTTGTTCCCATGACTCTGCAAGACTTGGAACTATATTCATATTATCATCTTGTTCTACTAATCTGTCATAAATTTGTACTGTTACTCTTGATGATGGTGCATCATTAGTAGCATGTGGATCTAAAGATTTAGCATCTGCTCCATTTGCCACTACTATTGTATCCTTATCTTTTTTGGCAGTTTCTTTATCTCCACCGCAAGCAACGAATAAGAAAACTGATAATAGTGCTACTAGTGCTAAATAAAATTTTCTTTTCATAACTAAACTTCCTCCTACTTTTTTATATTTCACTTTTTTAAAAAAAATTTTTCAATTATAATATTTTTTTAGAGTATTGTGGAAAAACTTCTCACAATACTCTAATTACTAAAATACTTACTTTTTTTAAATAATGAAACCTCTATTATACATTTAAGAATTTACTATAATATCCAAACTTTGTCAAATTAATGATATATATACATCACATAAACAATATCAATATAGTGAATAAACTCTTATTTTATATAGCCTCTAAGTATACATTAACCTGTAAACATTTTTAAATTATACTAATAAATTTACTAAACAAAGTACTCCAATAAATATTAATGTTATATTTAGTTTTTTGAAATCTCCTGTTATTACATGGATAAATATATATGATAAGAATCCTAAACTTAGTCCTGTACTTATACTATAAGTAAGTGGCATCATTACTATTATTATAAAACATGGGAATAAAGTTTTAAGATCTCCAAAATCTAAATCTCTAACTTGTTTAAACATATATACACCAACTATTATAAGAGCAGATGCTGTAGCATAACCAGGTACAACAGCTACTAATGGCGAGAAGAATAATGCAAATAGGAACATTATTCCTGTTACTACTGAAGCAAGTCCAGTTTTAGCTCCTACTGCTACTCCTGCTGCTGATTCAACATAAGTTGTAACTGTACTTGTACCTAAAACTGCTCCTACCATTGTAGAAAGTACATCTGTATAAAGCATTCTTCCAAATCCTTTAATCTTTCCATCTTTATCAAGTATTCCAGCTTGTCTTGAACAAGATATTAAAGTTCCTAATGTATCAAATAAATCTACAAACATAAATGAAAATATTGGTCCTATTAAAGATAGTTTAAAAGCTCCTACGATATCTAACTTTCCAGCTATTGGTGCAATACTAGGTGGTAAAGATACTATTTTTTCTGGAACAGCTATATTCCCTGTTACAAATCCTAATACTGTAGTTACAACTATTCCTAATAACATTCCACCTTTTACTTGTTTTATTTCTAAAACTATTGCTACTATTAGTCCTACGATACCTATAATAGTTGTTATTTTCATTTCTCCAAGTCCTACTATAGTAGCTGGATTAGCTACTACAAGTCCCATATTTATAAGTCCAATAAATGTTATGAATAATCCTATTCCTCCTCCAACAGCTATCTTTAATGGTATTGGAATAGCATTAGCTATTTTTTCTCTAATTCCACCTAAAGATAAGAAAAAGAAGAAAACTCCAGACATAAAAACAATACCTAATGATGTTTCCCAAGATAATCCTCTTCCTAATACTAGAGTAAAAGTAAAGAAAGCGTTTAGTCCCATTCCTGGTGCTAATGCAAATGGTGCATTTGCCCATACTCCTGATATTATTGTTGCCAGTGCTGATGCTAAACAAGTTACAGTTATTAAAGCTCCCTTGTCCATTCCAGTCATTCCTAAAATTGAAGGGTTAACAAAGATGATATAAGACATAGCTAAGAATGTAGTTAATCCTCCTATCACCTCTTGTTTTACTGTACTTCCTCTTTCAGAAATCTTATACAGTCTTTCTAGCATTCCTGTGTTTTCCATTTTTTATTTTTCCTCCTATATAAAAATATTTACTTAGACAACCTTTTAATATACTCCTTTGGAATAGGTAAATCTATTTCTATTCCATACTTATCTATCTTTAGATAGTGTGAAAATAGATACATTATTTTTTCTTTACCTTTTCCATATTTAGTATCACCTAATATGGGATTTCCCATTGAAGCAAGTTGAACTCTTAATTGGTGTGTTCTTCCACTTCCTAAAGTTCCCTCTAAAAGAGTACAATCTTTACCAGTTTCTACAACTCTAAAATAACTTATACTCTCCTTTGCTCCCACTTCA
Organism: Fusobacterium mortiferum; assembly: GCF_016900045.1. Taxonomy (GTDB): domain Bacteria; phylum Fusobacteriota; class Fusobacteriia; order Fusobacteriales; family Fusobacteriaceae; genus Fusobacterium_A; species Fusobacterium_A pullicola. Next base: position 149,680 of record NZ_JACSNP010000001.1, on the reverse strand, counting down.
TATTTTTCTAATTCAACTACTCTATCTTCCAATCTTTTTAAAAAGCTTTTTATTGTAAATTCTTTTTTCTTAAACTTTCCTTCAACTAAAATATAGTATTTCTTTTCTATATTTCTCTCTCTTATCTCTTCAGAAAGTTCTCTATTTATAACTAAACTCTTCGTTCCTATTATTAAACCAGAAGTTGCTTTATCTATTCTATTTATAAAATTGAAGTTAGGATTTTTTAAGTATTCTTTTAAAATTTCAGAAACTCCATATTCATGTCCGCTTCCTTTATGCATAACCATATTTGGTTTTTTATTTAAAATTAAAAGATTTTCATCTTCATAAACGATAAATTGCTTTATCTCTTCTAAATCAGAATCTTTAATTTTATTTTCTTCAGATTGTATACTTTCTAGATTAACTTTCATAAATAATTTTACCACATCATTTAATTTAAGTCTATAATTTTCTTTTGTTTTTTTCCCATTTACTTTTATTTTTCCAACTCTTATACATTTAAATATCTCTGTTAGTGGCATATTTGAAAGCTTTTTTCTCAAAAATTTATCTACTCTTACATCTTCAAACTCTTTATCTATTATATACTCCATCTCTTCTCCTAATCTCTATATATTCTTACACTTTGTACTATCCCTAACATTATGAAACTTATTAAAAGTGATGTTCCACCATAGCTCATCAATAATAAAGGTTTTCCAGTTACAGGCATAATTCCCATAGTCATTCCTACATTTATTACAAAGTGAAAGAAAAAAATAGATCCTATTCCATAGCATATAAGTTTTCCAAATCTATCAGTTGTTGTTTCAGCAATATAAAGTATCTGCATAATCAAAATAAAATATAATCCAAATAATAATACTCCACCTAAGAAACCTCTTTCTTCTAAAAATACTGATACTATAAAATCTGTATGTGCTTCAGGTAAAAATCTTAATTTGCTTTGACTACTATTTAAAAAACCCTTTCCATATAACTCTCCAGATCCTATAGCTATCATTGATTGAGTTACATTCCATCCACTTCCAAGAACATCTGCTTCTGGATTTAAAAATGTAAGTACCCTTTGTCTTTGATAATCTTTCAATAGAAAAAAATAAGCAAATGGAACAAAAGCCACAGCACTTGTACCTAACAATATAATTGTTTTCCAATCCAAATCACACATAAATATCATTACACTAAAAGTCATTACTATAATAAGTGTAGTTCCTAAATCTGGTTGTTTTAAAATTAATAACAAAATTGGAGCAATATGTGCTCCAGCTATAAAAACACTCTTTACTCCTACCAATTTATCTTTAAAATAAGTGGATAAAAAAGCTGAAAGTGTTAATACTACCAAAACTTTTCCCATCTCTGATGGTTGTAAACTAACAGGTCCAAAAGTTATCCATCTTTGTGCCCCTAATCTGCTTACTCCTATAAAAAAAATTGAAAGTAATATAAAAATATTAATAATATATAATACTTTATAATATTTCAAGTATTTTCTGTAATCTATCATTGTAACGATTAAATAAGCTACTAATCCTATCACAGTCCAAATACTTTCTTTCATATAGAATGATGTTGTTCTTGAAATAGTTGCACTATATATGGTAGAGATACTTATACAAACTATCAAAAGTGCATTAAGAACAAGAAAATTATTCATTTTTTTTAATCTTTTAAAAAGAAGTTTTATATCTCTACTACTTTTCATCTACTACTCCTTATTTCCCAGTGTGTCCGAATCCTCCACTACCTCTTTCAGTTTCATCTAAACTTTCAACAACCTCAAACTCCATCTGTGCTACTTTATTTAAAACAAGTTGTCCTATTCTTTCTTGGGGTTGAACTACATACTCATCTTTACTAAGATTAATAAGTATCACTCCTATCTCTCCTCTATAGTCACTATCAATAGTTCCTATAGCATTTGCCATACTTATTCCGTGTTTTAAAGCCAATCCACTTCTAGGTCTTACTTGAACCTCATACCCTTCTGGTATTGCCATCTTGATCCCTGTTGGAATTAAAGCTCTCTCTAACGATCCTAATACTATTGGTTCTGATATATTTGCTCTTACATCCATTCCTGCTGATCCAGATGTTTCATATTTTGGTAATTGTACCCCATTAGCTATTAAAACTTGTACTTTTACTTTTTCCATTCTCTATCTCCTTATATATTTCCTAGAATTGTCCATGAATAATACTTTTCATCAAACATGATCTTAGCAGTTTCTTTTATATCTTCAAGAGTTATCTTCTCTATAGAGTTTATTATAGTATCTATATCAATTACCTCTCCATATAGTAGATATGAGTTTGCCATTCTATTCATTTTCCCTTTACTTCCCTCTAAACTAAAAGTCAACATACTTAAAAATTGATTTTTTGATTTTTGAAGCTCATAGGCTGTTATACCATTCTCTCTAATATCTTCAAACTCTGCTTTTATTATTTCAATTACATCTCTATAACTCTCATGAGTTGTTCCTGCATAAACAGTAAAAACTCCTCCCTCTAAAAAGGCACTTGAATATGTATATACAGAGTAAGCTAGTCCTCTCTCCTCTCTTATCTTTTGGAAAAGTCTTGAACTCATATTTCCACCTAAAACACTAGAGATTATAGCCGCTGGATATTTCTTTTCATCTACTAAGCTAACTCCCTTAGTATTAAAACATAGATGTACTTGATTAGTATCTCTAACTATTTTGTTCTCTCCAGCATTTATAGTATAACTATTATCTATTTTTCTATCTACTGGATAATCTGCTAATTTTCCAAATCCCTTTTCTAATAGTTCAAATACTCTATCACAATCCATTTTTCCAGCAACTGATATAACAATATTTGAAGCTCTATATTGATCTTTAAAGTATTTTATAAATCTATCTCTATCTATTCCCTTTAAACTCTCTATTGTTCCTAATACTGTATTAGATTGTGTTCCAGTTACAGCATATTTTATATTTTCATCATGTATAGTTTCCTCTGGAATATCCTCATACATTCTTATCTCTTCTATTATTACATTTCTCTCTTTTTCTAAATTTTCCTCTGTAAAAGTAGAATTTAAAAACATATCTGCTAATATATCTATACCCTTTTCTATCTTATTTGATAGCATCTGAATATAGTAACAAGTAGTATCTCTACTTGTATAAGCATTTATCATTCCACCTTCATTATCTACTTCTTCGGAGATATCTTTAGCACTTCTTGTAGTTGTCCCTTTGAACATCATATGCTCTATATAGTGTGAAACTCCACTCTCTTCTGGATACTCATCTCTTGATCCAGTTTTTACAAAAATTCCTAAACTTATAGTGTTAATACTCTCTATATTATCCATAAGTACAGGAATTCCATTACTTAATTTTTTTACATCAATACTCATATATTCACTCCATTTTTGATATTCTAGTATTCTGCTTTATTCATAAAATATATTCCAACAACTAAAAATATTATATTTGGAATCCATCCACCTACAAATGGATTTAAAAATCCATTTGAACTCATAGCTTCAAACGAAGCTTGTACAACATAGTATCCGTATCCAAGTAAGACACAAACTCCTAAACTTACTGCCGAAGTTCCTCTTACATATCTTCCGCCTAAAGCAAGTCCTAAAAATGAAATTACAAAACTTGCAAATGGGAAAGAGTATCTATTTGCTAATTCAACTAATAACTCTCTTGTATCTCCACCTATGCTCTTCATCTCTCTAATAGTCTTTTTTAACTCTTTTATTGTAAGTGTTCTAGGTTCAACTGTTAAAGTTATGAAATTTTCTGGATTATCTTTATATTTATTTTCTGAAAAATACTCCTTACTTTTAGATTTTTTATTATCATCTCCATAATAGATATTAGCATCTTTTAATACCCATACCTTTTTTGTAAAATTGTATCTTCCTTGAGGGGCAGTTATTATTCTCTCTACCCTATTAAAATTTTCATTCATATCTATTATCTCTATATTTTCAGCTAATCCACTCTCTCTATTTATTTTTTGCATCAAATAGATATAGTTAGAATCCTCTCCTCTTAAGAAGGCATTTCTTTTTTCAACAGGAGCAACTCTTTTTTGTACCTCTCCACTTCTTAAATCTCTATTTATCTTTAAAGAGATAGGATACAAAGTATCATTTACAAAGAATACTACTCCAGATATTATACCTGAAATTATTATTGGGAATAAAACTATTCTCTTAAATTTTATTCCAGATGTTTTAAGAGATATTATTTCAAGATTTGAAGCCATACTACTTATTGTCATCATACTTCCCAATAGTATAGCTAGAGGAGCAACATCAATAAAAGTTCTAGGAAGAAGAGTTACTATATAATATACAGCATCACTTGGAGTAAATCTTCCATCACTCAGATATTTCACAACTCTAAAAAGCTGGCTAACTATAAATATTCCCATAAAAGCCATTAAGCTCAACATAAAGGATTTTATGAAATTTTTACTGATATATCTATCTATAATTCTCACTATATCACCTCTGCTTTTTTCTTATACATAAATAGAGTCAGTAGGAAAAGTATTATATTTGGTATCCATACTCCTATAAAAGCAGGAACTATTCCCTTTGTTGCCATTACCATTCCTACATTTAGGCAAGTGATATATGAAAATATTACTATTAGACTTAGAGCAAAATTAGCTCCCTTTCCACTTCTATGATGTCCTATTGATAGAAATACTCCCAATAGAGATAGCATAATTGTTGATAATGGTACTGCTAACTTTTTATTTATCTCTACTTTATATGGTATCTGTTCAGCTGGTGATTTGTCTTTCATCTCCTTTAAAAGTTTACCAATTCCCATAGCCTCTAAATCTTTTACCTTTATCTCTATCTCACTAAAGTAAGCGGCTAAAGGTATTCTCTTCTCATCAAACTCTCCTCTTAAAACCTCTTTTCCCTTATCATTGAAGTTATAAAATTTCGAGTTCTTTAATACCATTGCCGAATCTTTCCAATAAGCTTCCTCCCCAACTACAACTGTAGGAAATGGCTTATCTTCAGCTTTTTGAAATATTAAAATCCCCTTTGCAATCTTATCTTTTCCATCCATTCTATCTATATAAAGATTATACTCATCTACTTCATCAATAAATGTTTTCTCTTTTAACTGAAATACAGGATTTTCATAAGCTATCTTAGCAGTTAAAAACTGTAATTTAGCCATAGATCTTGGAATTATACTCTCTTGTAAAAAAAAGATAAAAAGTGTTATACAACACGCTGCTATAAAGACAGGCTTAACTATATCTTTTAAAGACATTCCAACCGCACTCATTGCTGTTGCCTCACTTGTTCTAGTAAACTTAGAAAATGTCAACATTATTCCTAAAAACATCCCCATCGGTATAGTTTGGGATAAAATTGGTGGAAGATAAAAAGACAAAATTCTTATTACATCTATGATCGAAATTCCTTTTACTATAATATTTTCCATCATAGCTACTATGATATCTATTAAAAATATAAATGTAAATAATGAAACTCCAAAGAGAACTGGTATCTTTATCTCATTTAAAATATATTTATCTATAAGTTTCATATACCTCTCCTAAAAAATTTTATTCATATACTTGTCAATAAGCTTCTCATTCTTTATCTCATTTAATTTATCTTTAAAAACTTTTGGAATATATTTTTCAATTAACGGAGAAACTTTTAACATTGTCTCCGCTGCTTTACTCTTCTCTCCATATTTCTTTACATCAGGTATTAGATCACTTACAAAGTTAAATATAAATATAACTACTACGGCCAATATAGCACCTTTTATTGATCCAATTAATCCTCCTAATATTCTTAAAATAAATCCTTTATTTTGACTATCCATAATATTTCTTAGGAAATGTAGGAAAATTCCCATAACTATATATACAGCCCAAAATATAATAATATAAATTATAAAATAATTTGTCTCATTTACTTTAAATTTTAAAAACTCCATCAAAATTGGAGTAAAGTACTTAGCTGCAACAAAATTTATTATTAAGCCAAATACTGATAAAAACTCCACAAATAACCCATTTTTTAATCCATCTAAAATTGCTAATACCAATACAACCAATATAACAATATCTAAATACATACTTACCCCTTTAATTATTTATTATTCTTACCCATAGTGCTTTTAAATATAGTGTCTCTGGAACATGTAAGATCCAAGGATGATCCTCTGGTTGGTAATTTATTCCTATAACTTGTAATAACTTACCATTTTTAGAGGCTGCCATTCTTGTTACCTCTAATAGATCTTGTAAAGAGATATGGTAAGCACATGTTATTACCCCCAACATTCCACCATCTTCTAAAAGTTTAAAACTATCGTCACATAGATCAAAGAAGAAGTCTCTTCCTCTATGAATATCAGCCTTTCTTTTTATTAAAGATGGAGGATCTAACGTAATCACATCATATTTCTCTCCTCTTCCAACTAATGTTTTAAGAAGTAGGAAAGCATCTCCTTCCATAGTTACAAAATCCCCTTCAAATCCATTTAATTCGTAGTTTTCTCTACATAACTCTAAAGCATGAGGCTCTTTATCTATAGCTACAACTTTTTTACAATTCTCTTTTAAAGCAGCCATTGAGAATCCACCACTACTTGAGAATACATCTAAGAATCTAGTATCCTTATTCAAATATTTTCTGATAAACTTTCTTGAATCTCTTTGATCTAAGAAAAATCCTGTTTTTTGTCCATCTATAATATCTATTCCATACTTAAGTCCATTATCTTCCATAATTACTCTTTCTGGGATCTCTCCAAAGATAATTCCTGTCTTTTGCTCTACTCCCTCATGAGTTCTGTTTTCAACATCACTTCTCTCATATATTCCCTTAGGTTTCATAACTTTTTTTATAGCATTTATTATCTCTTGTCTAAATCTCTCTACTCCTGAGTTTCTAAATTGTACAGCTACATATTTATCAAACTTATCTATAATAAGTCCGGGTATTCCATCTCCCTCTGAAAAGAAAGCTCTTACACAGTTTGTTTCATTAAAAAGATGCTCTCTTTTTTTATAAGCTGATCTTATCTTATTTAATATAAAATCTTTATCTATTTTTTCATCCTTTGTTGTCAATACTCTAACATAAGCAGATGTAGAGTCAGTTACATACCCTCTTCCTACAAATGTCATATCCTCAGTACAAACATCAACTATATCTCCATTCTCTATCTTTCCTATTGTACTTTTTACCTCATCTTTAAATACATTAGGATAAAAATTTTGAATTTTTTTCTCTTTTCCATTTTGTAAAATTATTTTAGCCATTTTCTCTCCTTATCTTGTTATCAAATATGGTTTCCCATTTTCCTTATATACTCTATATACTCTTCTACCTATACCAGTTAGAATATCCCAAGAACATTTATATTCTACATTTATCTCCTCTATAATATCATCTCTTACAACTATTACCTCTGTTTCAATCTGAACTTTATCCTTTATAGAGTCCGGTATTTTTACCATACACATATCCATACATATCTCTCCAATTATTGGACATTTCTCATTTTCAATAATAACATAGCTTCTATTTGAAAACTCTTTCTTTATTCCATCTGCATAACCAACTCCTATGGTTGCATAAGTTTCTCCCTTATGAAGAGTATACTTTCTTCCATAAGAAATAAAAGAGTCCTCCTCTACAGTTCTTATTGAGAGAATCTTAGTCTTTACACAAAATACTCTTTTTAATTCTGGTACTCTATAGTTTGCTATCATTCCATACATACAGATTCCAGCTCTTACTAAGTTTCCACTTAGCTCATGGTTAAATCTTAAGATTCCACCACTATTTAAAATATGAATATACTTTACTCTATCCTTATATTTTTCAAAAATTTGAAATTTCTTTATCTGAGTTTCTGTATAATTATCTGATTCCCTATTAAATCCATCTGCATCAGAAAGATGTGAATAGATACCCACAATATTTATATTATTAGCTAAGCAATATTCTACTACTCTTTCTCCCTCTTCTGGCAAAAATCCTAATCTTCCCATACCAGTATCTATCTTGATATGTACTCCAACTTTTAAATTATTCTTTTTTATATACTCTATCTGATCCCAGTTTCCCACTGTTATCTGAATATCATTCCTATCAGCTATATCAATCTCATCTAAAAATATTACTCCTAAAATCAATATCTCCACTGGTAATTTTAACTCTCTCAATTCTAAAGCTTCATCTAAACATGCTACAGCAAATTTTTTTACTCCATGTTCAGAGAGATATCTCACTGTCTCCTTTGCTCCAAATCCATAGCTATTAGCTTTGACTACTGCCATAATCTCTCTATTCTCAACTTTTTTTCTTATTTTATCTATGTTAAAAAGTAAATTGTCCATCTCTATTTCTAACCATGCTCTCATTTTGTTCCCTCTCTTTTGCAATAATCTCACTTTCACCATAAATTATAATTCAGCTTTTGAAGAGTAATAATCTCTTTAAAGAATATCAGAGTAACTATATTATAGTTACTCTTTTATTCTAACTTAATTTTTATACTACAATCTTTTCTTTAGATTCTTTTTTTTCTTCCCTTTGAAGTTTCTTCTCTATTCCAGAACCTCCATTTTTTGTCTTTTTTCTATCTAATAAATACATAATCGATGTAGCAACGAATATAGAACTATACGTTCCTGCTAAAATACCAACTAATAGAGTCACAATAAAAGTTCTAAGTGAGTCTCCACCAAATATTAGTATAGCTACTATAGCAAATAAAGTTGTCACCGATGTATTAATAGTTCTGATCATAACTTGGTTGATACTTCTATCTAATATCTCCTCAAAAGAAAGTTTTTCCTTCGTTTTACGTCTTAAATTTTCTCTTACTCTATCAAATACAACAATAGTATTGTTTATTGAGTAACCTAATATTGTTAATACTGCAGCTATAAATGGTGTATCTACCTCATAACCTAAGATAGCTATCACTCCTACAGCTATAATTATATCATGTAAAAGAGCTGTTACTGCACCTATTGAAAATAAAAATTCAAATCTTAGTGTAATATATAAAATTATTAATAATGTTCCTATTGCTAAAGAGTAGATAGCTGATGTTTTTAACTCCTTACCTATGCTAGCACCAACCTTATCTACCTTATCTAATTTATATGTTCCTACCTCTTTTAAATCCTCTAGTACAAGTTCTTTTTGAGCTTCACTTAACTCTTGGCTTCTTATAATAACTGTATTATCTTCTGAAACCTGTACTTTTCTACTATTTGGACTTAATTGTGGAACCTCTTTAGCTACATTATCTAAAACACTATTTATTTCCTTTAGTGTTATATTATTTTCAAATTTAACTTGGATAAGATTTCCTCCTGAGAAATCAATTCCATAGTTGAGACCCTTGAATATAAGAACAGCTATTGAAATTATCACTAATACAAGTGAAAGTCCTAAGTATTTTTTATAATTTCTTATAACTCCTATTTGCATTACTATCTCCCCCTTACTCCAAATAATTCTGGTCTTTCAAACTTGAAAACCTTTACAAATGTAAGAAGAAGTATTTTTGTAATAGTTACTGCTGTAAACATAGATGCAAGTGTTCCTATTGTTAAAGTTACTGCAAACCCTTTAACTGGTCCAGTACCAAATGTAAATAGTATTGCTGTTATTATAAGTGTTGTAATATTTGAGTCAAATATTGCTACAAATCCCTTGTTAAATCCAGCATTTATACTATTTATTACACTATTTCCAAACCTTAACTCCTCTTTTATTCTTTCAAAGATAATTACATTGGCATCAACTGCCATTCCAGCTGAAAGAATAAGTCCAGCTATTCCTGGAAGTGTTAAAGTTGCATCGATAAAGTTTAAAGCTCCAAAAGTAATAAGTCCAAATATAACAAGAGCTATATCGGCAACTATTCCCGGTAATCTATAGAAAACTAGCATAAATATCCCTATTAATCCCATAGCTAATATTCCAGCATTTTTACTTTGAGCTATAGATTCATCTCCTAATGATGCTCCTACCGTTCTAGTTTCAGCTATCTCTGCCTTCACTGGAAGAGCTCCAGCATTCAAAAGCGTAGCTGTAGCCTTAGCCTCTTCAACTGTATAGTTTCCTGTAATAACTCCATTTCCACTAGGGATTTCAGAGTTTATCATAGGAGCTGTCTGTACAACTCCATCAAGAGTTATAGCAAGTTGTTTTCCTATATTATTTCTTGTTATCTCTGCAAATTTTACTGCTCCATCTTGATTCATCTCAAATTGGATTTGAGGTCTTCCTAAATTATCATATGATACATCAGCTTTCTTTAAAGCACTTCCTGTAAGAAGAGTATCTCCCAATGTACCATCAGAATTTACTATTCTAAACTCTAAAAGAGCTGTCTTCCCTATCATCTTTATAGCATCTTCTGTATTGTTTACTCCTGGTAATTCAACTATTACCTTATTATCTCCAGCTTTTTGTACTACTGATTCTGCTACTCCTAGTCCGTTGATTCTTCTATCTAGTACCTCTATCAGTCTATCCATAGCCTGACTATCTATAGTAACTCCCTCTTCAGGTACTGCTTCTAGTACTACATATACTCCACCTTTCAAGTCTAGTCCAAGCTTAGTTGGCTTAGCAAAACTCAGCCATACAGCTCCACAAACTACCATTATGACAAGGAGTAATCTCATCATTAGTTTTGAACTCATTTTCCCCTCCTATTTTAACTATCTTTTTCTGTCTAAGAAACTTTGAAGAATTATCGCTGCAGCTACCTTATCAACTACTTTTCTCTTTTCAAGAGCTCCTTTTTTATTACTCTCATTTAGAAGTCTATCAGCTGATACTGTAGTCAATCTCTCATCTACTTCAAATATCTCTAATCCTTCAATATTTTTATTTAGTTTCTCTATAAACTCTCTTACCTTTTCAGCCTGTCTTTTCTCTGTTCCATCTAGGCTCTTTGGTATTCCTATTACAAGAGATTTTGTATTCTCTTGAGTAAGTATCTCTTCTATTCTCTTTACAGCCTTTACTTTTCTTCTGTCAATAACTTCAAGGGGAGTGGCTAATATCCCCATTATATCAGATTTAGCCACACCTATTCTTACATCACCAACATCTAAGGCAATATACTTTTTAAACATCTGTACCCCTTATAATAAAGTTTTTAAAGTTTCTCTAACTTTTGCTACAGCTTCCTCTATCTTAGAAGCATCTTTTCCTCCAGCTTGAGCAAAATCAGGTCTTCCTCCACCATTTCCTCCAGCTATTTGAGCTGCTTCTTTTACTAGATTTCCAGCTTTAGCTTTTCCTATTAAATCCTTAGTTACTCCTACAGCAAATATAGCTTTATCCTCTCCAGATGCAAGCACAACTACACAGCTTCCTAATTTATCCTTTAGAGAGTCTACCATTTGTCTTAACTCTTCTGCTGTCTTATCCTTGAAAGTCTTTATTACAACTTTTACACCATTGATCTCTTCAGCTGCATCATTTAATGAACCTGCTTCATAGTTAGTTATCTTAGCTTTTAATGACTCTATCTCTTTAGAGTTTTCTCTTAGAGTTTCTGTCATTTTTTCTACTCTTTCTACAACGTTAGCCTCATCAGCTTTTACTGTCTTAGCTATCTCTTTTAGAGTTCTTTCCATTCTCTTAACTAATTCATATGCTCCAAGTCCTGTAACTGCTTCTATTCTTCTTACTCCAGCTGCTACTCCACTTTCTGATTCTATTTTGAATAATCCTATCTTAGCTATATTATCTATGTGAGTTCCTCCACAAAGCTCGATAGAGAAGTCATCTACTTTTACAACTCTAACTATATCTCCATACTTATCTCCGAATAGAGCCATAGCTCCCTCTTTCTTAGCTTCGTCCATGCTCATATCTCTTACAGTTACACATAGTGATTCTGCAATTTTTTCATTTACTAAATTTTCTACTTTTTCAATCTCTTCAGCTGTCATAGCTTCATAGTGGTTGAAGTCAAATCTTAATCTTTGTCCATTTACTAATGAACCAGCTTGTTGTACATGAGCTCCTAATACCTCTCTTAAAGCCTTATGTAATAAGTGAGTTGCTGTATGGTTCTTAGCTGTAGCTACTCTATTCATCTCATCTACTTCTAATAGATACTCTGCTCCCTCTTTAGCTTCTCCTTTTATTATTTCAACAGTGTGTGTAAATATTCCCTTTTGTTTTTGGACATCTACTACTTTTCCTTCAAATCCATTTCCAGATATTACTCCAGTATCTGCAGCTTGTCCTCCAGACTCTCCATAGAATGGTGTCGCATCAAATATCATAAGAGTTTTTCCATCTTTTCCCTCTCTGATACTTAATAATTTAGCTGTCTCTTTTAAAGTTTCATATCCTACGAATTTAGTGGTTCCATACTTATCATAGAACTCCTCTATAAAGCTATCTTGCCCTTTTTCCATTACTACTTCTCTTGCAGATCTAGCTTTCTCTTTTTGCTCTTCCATTTTAGCTTCAAACTCTTCTCTTGAAACCTCCACTCCCTTCTCTTCACAGATCTCTTCTGTTAATTCATAAGGGAATCCATATGTATCATATAGTTTGAATGTTATCTCTCCAGAAAGTTTCTTTCCACCCTCTGATTTTACCTTTTCTATCTCTTGGTTTACAAGTTGTATTCCTTGGTCTAGAGTACGAGAGAATTTTTCTTCCTCTATCTTAACAACTTTTTTGATGTGCTCTAAGTTATCATTTAAGTCTGGATAAGCTTCGTTCATTATCTCTACAACTTTATCTACCATCTTGTATAGGAATAACTCTGATTGACCTAGTAATCTTCCGTGTCTTACAGCTCTTCTTAAGATTCTTCTTAATACATATCCTCTTCCTTCATTTGATGGTACTACTCCATCATTTATTAGGAATGTAACTGCTCTTGAGTGGTCAGTTATAACTTTTAATGAGAAGTCTTTTTCCTTGTCCTCTCCATATTTAGCACCTGTTAATCTTCCAGCTTCCTCTACTAATGGGAATAATAGGTCAGTTTCAAAGTTATTTGGTTTTCCTTGTACCATAGCTGTAACTCTCTCTAATCCAGCTCCAGTATCTATATTTTTCTTAGGTAATGGTTGTAATGAACCATCTTCCATTCTGTTCCACTCTGTGAATACTAGGTTCCAAATCTCAATGAAACGGTTATCTGTTCCCTCATCTCCAAGTTTTGAATTTTCATCTCCACCATAAGCTGGTCCTAAATCTACATGTATCTCTGAACATGGTCCACATGAACCTGTTGGTCCTGCTGCCCACCAGTTTTCATCTTCTCCAAGTCTTACAATTCTCTCTTTTGGGAAGTTACATTTTTCTATCCAAATTTGTTCTGCTTCATCATCAGTTGTAAATACAGATACCCATAGTTTATCTTTATCAAGTCCTAATACTTCTGTTACGAACTCCCAAGACCAAACTATAGCTTCCTCTTTGAAATAATCTCCAAACGAGAAGTTTCCTAACATTTCAAAGAAAGTATGGTGTCTAGCAGTTCTTCCTACGTTTTCTAAGTCATTTGTTCTGATTGACTTTTGATAAGTTGTTATTCTTGGATATGGAGCTTCTTTTTGTCCTAAGAAATATGGTTTGAAAGGCACCATTCCTGCTACTGTTAATAATAGAGATGGATCATCTGGAATTAAAGATGCACTCTCAAAATGTTTGTGATTTTTTTTCTTAAAGAATTCTATGAACTCTTTTCTAATTTGATTTCCTGTTAACATAGTTCCTCCAGTTTTATTTTATTTCTATTTTTAATTTTAATTTTTCTACTTATTAATCAAGTTTAAACTTTTCACCTAGGTAAATTTTTCTAGCAGTTTCATTCTCAGCTATCTCTTCTGGTGTTCCACTTATAAGTACTTTTCCTTGAGCCATTATATAGGCTTTCTCTGTAATTCTTAAAGTCTCTCTTACACTGTGATCAGTGATAAGTATTCCTAATCCTCTATTTTTTAGATATCTTATTATCTGTTGAATATCCTCTACTGCTATTGGGTCAACTCCAGCAAAAGGCTCATCCAGTAGGATAAAGCTCGGATTATTAGCTATTGTTCTAGCTATCTCTACCCTTCTTCTCTCTCCACCTGAAAGAGAAAATCCTAAAGATTTTTGAACATGAGTTAATTTAAACTCCTCTAAAAGTTTATCTATTGTCTCTCTTTGCTCCCCTTTACTAATACCTTTCATCTCAAGTACAGCAGCTATATTCTCCTCTACACTCAAGTTTCTAAATATTGATGGCTCTTGGGCAAGATATCCTATTCCCATATTAGCTCTCTTATACATTGGATAATCTGTAACCTCTATATTATCACAGAATACACTTCCACTATCTGGTCTTACTATTCCAGTTATCATATAGAAAGTAGTAGTCTTTCCAGCACCATTTGGTCCTAATAGTCCAACTATCTCACCTTTTTTTACTTCTAGACTTACATCAGTTACAACTTTTCTTTTTTTATAACTTTTACATAGATTTTGAGCTGATAAATTTATCATAACTTATCTCCTTATTTTTTATAGTCTACATAAACATTTCCAGAGGCTTTTATTTTCTTAGTTTCCATATTATAAATTCCTCTATCGGCCTGAACTATAGATTCTTCATTTTCTATCTCTACATGTCCAATTAATTCTACTGTTCCAGTTTTTTGTCTAATTATTCCTCTATCGGCTTTTACTGTTGTCAATCCATATTCAGAGTTTCTATTTTCAATATACACATTTCCTATCAAAGTAGCTATATCATTCTCTATATCTACTTCTGCCACTGCTGATTTTATTATTGTTTCACCATTTACATCATCAACAATAGTCAATTTTGTACTCTCCTTAGAAAAAACTAATCTTCTATTTGAATCTATCTCTATATAATCAGACTCTAATTTTTTATCTCCTTGTACAAAGACAGCATTTTCTCTTATCTCACTTCTTAATATCTCATACTTTCCACTATTTTTAAAGTATACTCTTGCAAAGTCTCCTTCAAAAGTTGTTACAACTCCCTTATCCTTGACTTCACCCTTTACATCTCCTATAAAATCCATTATCATCTCTTTTAAGTTTCCATGTATCTTATCAGATGTAAATCTATCACCATTTACTGTTGTTATATCAGATCTATTTCCATCTAAGATTCCTGTTTTGTTATTAAATACTCCACTATCTCCCTTAAATGTAAAATCTTTATAGTCAATTGTATATTTATCTAATGATTTAATTGTCTCAGTCTTTGGATAATATTCTACACTTTCTCCTCTAAATGTAGAATCAATATCTTTCATCACAACTTTATCTTGGAAAAGTAATTTCTCTTCCTTTGAAAAATATGTCATCTTTTTACTTGTCAAAGTACTTGTATTGCTCTTTCCGCTAAAATTGTCTCCTACAAATTTTGAATCCTCAGTATAGTAAACTCCTCTATCCATTATACCATAAGTTTTACCATCTTTTGATTTAAAATCTATTTTTTCTGGAATATAGATATTTTTATCCTTTAAATTATACTTAGCACTTTGAGAATTAACTATTACAGTATCACTTTCCATATGAAGATTTCCATCTATCTCTAGATACTCTCCATTTTTAAAAGAGAAGTTATCTCCTGTTATTCTTACATTGTCCTTAGGATTAACTATCTCAATACTACTTCCTAATTTTCCAAGTCCATTCTCTGTATTATAAGTTAAGTTACTTCCCTTAGCTGTATAACCATCACTTTGAAGAGTTACATCACCACTACTTAAAAACTCTCCATTCCCTTGATTATATGTAGCATCTTTACCTTGAAACATCATACTACCATCTAAAGCTTTCACTGTATACTTACCATTTATTTTAGCATTTTTATCTGCTCCTGTATAGATAATACTATCACTTAAAAGTGAATATCTCTTATCTTCCATATAAGCTTTACCTACTGCACTACTATCTTGTGTATTAGTATTATAGGCAAGTTGCTCTCCTTGAAGTTTTTGTCCTTTGCTCTTATCTAGGATATACCCATCTGTTATCTTTATATCCTTAGTAGTATTATTAAAGTAAAGTTTTTTACCCTTACTCTCATATTTTGGTCCGATGAAACTATAACTTCCATCTGTTACAAGCTCCTTTGTTGCATTATTATAAGTAAAAGATTTTGTAACTAATTCTCCATCTGCTGATGAGTATCTTACATCTTTTTTACCAGAAAGTGTCAACAGTTGAGTATTGCTATCATATACAAGTTTCTCTCCTGTTATCTTCTCTCCCTTTGTAGAAGTTCCAACTATATTACCTGTAATAGTTAGTACTTTGCTTTGAGTGTTATATGTTCCCCCATCTCCTACAAAAGAGTAAATTCCGTTACTTCCCTTTATTTTTCCTACAATATTTAAGATATCACTATTTGCTCCCTTATCCAATCTAGTTACATTTATTTTAAAGCCATTTACTTCAATAACTACATTTTTAGAGATCTTTAGAGTTTCCGTATCTTCTTTAAAATATAGGGATTCAGCTGATAACTTTACCCCTTTATATATAGCATCAAAAGGCTCCCAAGCTTCTAAAATTTTACTCTCCATATTATATCTTAAAGTTTTGAAGTTTCCATCTATGACACCTTGATTCTCTCCCTTTCCTTCCAATTTAATATTGTCAGAAAGAATAACTATCTTAGATAAGTCATCATAATTTCCCTTATCTCCCTTTAAGATTATATTTTTATCCTCTAAAGTAACATCTTTCTCCAACTCAATATAACTCATCTTTGAGTCAGTTGTGAAGTTTTGTCCAGAGATTGTCAAACCTCTTTCATCATTTATAGCTGTAACTCCAGTTGTTGAAGTTATCTCATCTTTTAATTTATTATAGTCTATATTCTCAGCTTTAAAGCTCCAACCATTAGGACTTATTCCAAGGATATTATTTTTTAAGGCTAAGTTTCTTACTTTATCAATAAAGATATTATCTCCACTTAGAAACATATCATTTACCTTTGCTTTCGCCTTTTCAAATCCCGTCTCATTCTCTTTTATATAGTCCTTTTGTTTTTGGGCTTCAACCAAATAATCCTCGTTTCTATATGTTACATTAGTAGTTTCTACTACTTGTTCTGTCTTTCCTACTTCTCCCTCATCACCAAAGTAGTTTAAATACCCCAATATAACTACTACTATTATAGCTATTCCATATATTATTTTTTTCTTATTCATATTTTAACTCCCATTCAATATTTTTTTCAACTCATTAAGTTTCAATAGTGCTTCTAATGGTGTTAATTTATCTGGCTCTATCTCATCTAGTACTCTCATTACTATTTTTTGCTCTTTAGTTAACTCCTTACCTTTTAGAGCCTCTTTTTTACATTGAGTCTCCTCCTCTTTTGGAGCCATATTTCCAAAAAGAAGTAGTTGTTCTCCACCTAGATTCTTTTCAACTATCTCCTTTCTCTCCTCCAATCTCTTAAGAATAGATTTTGACCTATCTAATATCTCCTTTGGTAGTCCAGCAAGTCTTGCCACCTCTATTCCATAAGATTTATCTGCTCCCCCTTTAACTATCTCCCTTAAGAAGATTATCTCCTTATCATCTTCCTTTACCTCAATTCTAAAGTTTTCAGCTTTTTCTAACTTATCCTCTAATTGAGTAAGCTCGTGATAGTGAGTGGCAAATATTGTCTTAGCTCCAATTTTCTCATGTATATACTCTGTGATAGCTGTTGCTATTGATATACCATCAAAAGTAGAAGTTCCTCTTCCAATCTCATCTAAGATAATAAATGATTTTTTTGTAGCACTGTTTACTATGTTAGCTACCTCACTCATCTCTAGCATAAATGTCGATTGTCCAGTAAGTAGGTCATCACTAGCACCTACCCTTGTAAATATCTTATCTACAAGTCCAATTTTAGCATAGTTAGCTGGAACATATGACCCTATGTGAGCCATTATTATTATTAGAGCTGTCTGCTTCATATATGTTGATTTACCAGACATATTTGGACCTGTAAGTATTATTATCTCTCTTTTATCATCAAATACTATATTATTTTTTACAAACTCTCCTGCTGGAATAAGTTTCTCTACTACTGGATGTCTTCCAGCTATTATCTCTATCTCATCACCATCATTTATCTCTGGTTGAATATATGAGTTTTTAACAGCTATATGAGCAAAGTCAGTAATTACATCTAGATATGCTACTTTATAAGCTAGATTTTGTAACTCCTCTCTATATTTTTTTATCTCTGCTGTCAACTCTTTAAATAGATAGTATTCAAGAGATTCTATTCTCTCCTTGGCATTAAGTACCTTTTCCTCATACTCTTTTAAATCTGCCACTATATATCTTTCTGCATTAGCTAAAGTTTGCTTTCTTATGTAATCCTCTGGAACAAGAGCTGAGTTTGCCTTAGTTACCTCAATAAAATATCCAAAAACCTTATTATATTTTATCTTTAGCCCTTTTATTCCTGTTCTTTCTCTCTCTCTATTCTCTATCTCAAGAATATAATCCTTTCCATCTTTTGAGATACCATGTAACTCATCTAAGTCAGAGTTATATCCACTCTTTATAACTCCACCTTCCCTAACTGAGAATGGTGGCTCGTCTACTATGGCTTTCTCTATCATATTATATATCTCTACCAATGCTTTTACATCTATTTCAAACAGTGGATTTCCCTTTAGCAATTTGAAAATTTCTAGTGAACTCTTTATAGAAGTCTTTAAAGCTATTAAATCTCTTCCATTCTCTGTTTCTAAAATTAGTTTTCCTATTATTCTCTCTATATCATATGTATCCTTTAGTTTCTCTCTTATCTCCTCTCTAAGTAATACATTCTCTATAAAGAAACTTACATCTCTTTGTCTTGCTTTTATCTTTTCAACATCTAAAAGAGGGTTTTTTAAGAATTTTTTTAGTAATCTACTTCCCATAGATGTCATACAGTTATCCATTACCCAAAGAAGTGTTCCAGCTCCACTCTTCTCCCTTTGGTTATCTACTATATCCAAATTTCTTTGAGTAGTAATATTTAGCTCCATCACATTTTCACTACTTACATAGCTTATGTTTGTGATTGGCAATTCCTTACCTTTTTGTAAATCTACAACATACTCTAATACCAAAGCAGATACCGTAATGGCTTCTTTTCTATTTTTCATTCCAAAACTTTCCAAAGAGATTACATTAAAGTAATTTTTTAAATACTCCTCTGCTTTTTTTCTCTCTACACTCTTAGTAAACTTTATCTCTCTTAGAGAGTTGTGCTTTTTGAACTCATCTATATAGTTATCATAAGTCTTTTCATCCAACACTATCTCTTTCGGAGCAATCTTATTTATCTCTCCTAATAATCTAAATAGTATATCTTCTCCAACTATTTCACTTGTCTTAAATTCACCAGTTGTTATATCTATATAGGCTAAAGCTCCAATATTATCAGATATCTTTATTCCCATTAGATAGTTATTACTCTTTTCATCTAAGAAATCTGTATCTATAATTGTTCCCGGAGTTATAACCCTTGTAACCTCTCTTTTTACAATACCCTTAGATGATTTTGGATCCTCTACTTGATCACAGATAGCTACCTTATGCCCCTTTGCTACAAGCTTTGCTATATATGAAGCTACAGAGTGATATGGTACTCCTGCTAAAGGAACTTCATACCCTTTTTCTCTATTTCTACTTGTGAGAGTAAGACCTAACTCCTTTGAAGCTATTACAGCATCTTCAAAAAACATCTCATAAAAATCTCCAAGTCTAAAAAGTAAAATACTATCTGTATATTGAGATTTTATCTCTTTATATTGACTCATAAGTGGCGTTTCTGCCATTATTATTCAACTCCCTCTTGTTCAATTCCCGCTTTTATTAAGTGTAATAACTCCAATACCTCTTCATACTTATCTGTATGGTTTATCTTATCCTTTATTGCATTAGAGTTTCTAATCCCTTTTAAATACCAACATATATGCTTTCTTAACTCAAATATAAATGGTCTCTCTGGATGCTCTATTTGAGTTCTTCTAGTATGCTCTATTGCCATATTTATTCTATCTAATGGAGTTACAGGATTTAGTACCTTTCCATGCTCTAAATACTCTCTAATATCTCTTATTAACCATGGATTTCCAAATATTCCTCTTGCTAACATTACCCCATCTACTCCAGAGAAATCTATTCTCTCCTTTGCATCCTCAGCTGTAAATATATCTCCATTTCCTATTACTGGAATATCTACACTCTCTTTTACCGCCTTTATTACGCTCCAATCAGCTTTTCCAGTATACATCTGCTCTCTTGTTCTACCATGTACAGTTATATGTTTACATCCTGTCTCTTGAGCAATTTTTGCTATCTCTACAGGATTTTTAAACTCTTTATACCCAGCTCTTACCTTTATTGATAAGCCTGTATCATCATTTAAAGCACTTCTTAACTCTGATAATATAGCTCTTATATGCTCTGGATTTGCCATCAGTGCTGATCCATAACCATTACTTGTTATCTTTTTCATTGGACATCCAGAGTTTATATCTATGTGTTTTACTCCTAATTTCTCTACAAATTTTGCACTCTCTACCATCTTTGGAATATCCTTACCAAAAAGTTGTACAGAGTCTCCCTCTCTAAGTCTTAAGATTACCTTCAAAGTTTTTTCAGAAGCACACTCCATAGCATTGATACTTACCATCTCTGTAAATAACATATCTGGATTAAACTCTCTTAATATACCTCTATATGTATAATCTGTAACTCCAGCTATTGGAGCTATATATATTTTTTTCATCTATTTTTTCCTCCGTTTTCTATCTCATATCTCTCTAAAATAAAGATATCTCAATCTAAAAATTTTACCATATTTATAGCATTTTTTCAATATAACAATTTAATCCACTATTTTTTTAACACCTTTATTTATTTATGATATAATGGTTATTATGGAGATAAAAATAACTAGAAAAAAGATTAAAAATATAATTATAAAAGTCAATGAAAAGGGAGAAGTTTTAGTCTCTGCTCCCTATAAAGTTCCTAATTCATATATAGAAAATCTTCTCCAAGAGAAAAAGGAGTGGATAAAAGAAAAAATTGAACAAATAAAAAATAAACAGGAGAAGATTTCTACTTTTGAAGAGGGAGATGAATTTATATATCTTGGTAAAAAATATACCATCAAAATAAAAATATCCTCTGTTGAATATTGTGAGCTAACTGAGGAGCATTTTATATTAAATATAAAAATTAACAATTTTGAAAATAGAAAAAAAATTATCAGTAAATGGCTCACTGATAATTTTTGTACTCTTGTAAAAAACAGAACTATAGAATTCGGAAAGAGAATTGGCTATCTTCCTTCAATTATTAAATTTAGAGATATGAAAACTAGATGGGGTTCTTGTAATACCCTTACTCGAAGTATAACTTTCAATCTCCAACTCTATAAAAAACCTCTTGAAGTTATTGATTATGTCATACTACATGAGCTAGCTCATATCCCCTATCCCCATCATCAAAAAGAGTTTTGGAACTTTGTAGAAAAATATATGCCAGATTGGAAAAAAAGAAGAGATTTATTAAAAACCTCTTCCTAAAAAATATTACCCTATTAGAGCTTTCAAACCTAAAATAATAAGTACTGTTCCACCAAAGTAGTGAGCTTTACTTCCTAGTAGCTCACCTACTTTGCTCCCTAGATTTGTTCCTACAACTGAAATTATAAATGTTACAATACCTATTATCATAACATAAAGATAAATGTGTTGTTGTCCATTCATGGCAAAAGATAATCCTACTGCTAAAGCATCTATACTTGTAGCTATCCCCATTCCTAATAGAGCTTTCAAACCTATTTCAATATCACACTTCTCTTCCTCTTCTTTCCCCTCCTTTATCATATTTATTCCTATCAATACCAATATGATAAAAGCAAGTATATTACCATATGTAGAAACTTTACTACTAAAGATATTTCCTACACTGTAACCTAGCCACGGCATTATAGCCTGAAAAGCCCCAAAAGTTAATCCTAATTTCAAAGCTAAACTTCCCTTATTCTTTGAAGCTAGCCCTTGACAAAGACAGATTGCAAAAGCATCCATTGCTAAACTTATACCTATTAAAACTACCTCTAAAAAATACATCTAATCTCCACCTTATAATTTTTATTTGCTACATTATAACATTTTTATTCAATAGTTACAAAATTTAATTATCAACAATAAAAAAGAAATTCTACCTTTAACATAGATAAAATTTCAAAACCTTTATTTATTTTTATCTTTTCTTGAGATTAAGTAGTATGGCAAAGCTACAAAAAATATTCCACCTACCATATTACCAGCAGTTAATATTCCAATGTGTAAAACATACCACATAAAACCAAATATATTATCAAAAGGTCCTAAAAAAGCTACACTTAAAAGTGTCATACAAGCTACACTATTTTCAAATCCTGCTGTTACTAAAGCAAATAGACACCAGAATATCATCAGCAATTTTCCACTATCTGATTTACATCTATAACAACACCACACAGCTAAACATACAAGGATATTACAAAGTATCCCTCTAATAAATAATTCATGTGCATTTAATAAAACTCTCTCTGATATAATTATTCCTAAAAATTTAATAAATTTCTCTGACATCAATCCAGAATAATAGAACCCTAATGATATTAAAACTGATCCTGCCCAATTTCCTATCAAAGAGATAAAAAGAGCATAACCAGCTTCTCTATAACCAATACTCTTATTAAACACTCCCATTGCCATAACAAGATTATTTCCAGTAAATAACTCTCCTCCTGCCATTACAACCAAGCTTAAAGTTACTCCAAAGGATAATCCCATTATAACCTTTATTAATGGATTATCTATAATACAAGAGCCTATTCCAAAGACTAATACAACTCCAAAACCTACATAAATTCCAGCTAACATTGCTGCTATAAAATATCCTAAAAAATTATTTTTCAGTAACTCCACTTTTTTTCTTGCAGTTACCCCTACACTCTCCACTTCACTCAAATACATTTTTCCCCCTAAAATATAATATAAATTTTTCCAGAGATTATTCTATCAAATTTATATATTTTTTTCAAGAGAAATCATATATATTTTTAATGATAAAAAAAGTACCTGCTTTTACACAGGTACTAAAAATTCATATTTAATTTTTTATACTGTTAGGATAAAACTAGAATGCTACGTTAAATCCAGCCCAAGCAGTTGGTTGCCATCTCCAGTCTTGAGCAGCATGTCTATCTGTAATCATCCAGTTTCTATATTCTGCTCCAACAGCTGCATAAAGATTTACAAACTCAGTTGCTTGATAGTTAACTTTTACATATGGTAACGCATATAATGAATAAGTTGAATTGCTATCTGTCGAAGTTAAATCAGCATTCTTTAATATTTTCTCTTGAGACCAGTTATAAGAATCAAATCCTCCTTCAAATCCTAAATCAACTGTATAGTTTCCATTTGTATAAAGGTTTGTAGTATTATATAAGTAAGCCTCTACAGATACTCCAAAACTATCCTCAGCTGTTTTTCCATCAGCAGTAGCTTTTGATTGTCCATAGAAGTTTTCTGTTGCATAAACATTTAACTCTGCTGAGAATCCTGCTGGTAAAGTATAGTAAGAGTAGATGTCTAGTCCTACACCATTTGTATAGTTCGAACTATTATCATCTGACCAAGTATATCTATATTTTGGTGCTATTTGGAAATAATCAGTTTTGATGAAATCGTTGTTGAATAAATATTCAGCGAAATCAAATTGTGCTTGATACTCTACATATTGTGTTGTATCATAGTTTTTATACTCAAGTCTTGAATCTAAATTAACTTTAGAATCTCCTACATTTCCATGGTTATACCAATATCTTAATCTTGTTTCTGTTGTTCCTGAAGTTAAAACTTCTTTCCCTTCATCTGTAGTAGTATATGTCGAATCTTGAGATAAAGTATTGTAATCTCTTATTCTTGCTTCTAAAGTTTGGTTTTCAGTCATATTGATTTTTGTTTTCAATTGAGTTCTTGAAGATTCGTCATTTGTATTCCAAAGATTTTTTTGATCTTCAGTTTTATCATAGTATCTGTATTGTAAATCTACATAACCATTTGGTCTGAATCCTTGTTCTTTTTCTCTGTAAACGATAACTTCTTTCTCTATTATTTGTACTGGAGCTTCCTCAACAACTACTGGTGCAGGTACAACTTCTTTAGCAGAAGCAGCTGCAGTAACAACTAATAAAGATCCTAATAAAAGTGCTAATCTTTTCATAAGTATCTCTCCTTTTTTTCATAAATTTTTCTCAAACCCATCACCAAATAGGTTTGATATTCTCCCGTTGATATAAATATACCTCATTTTACCTTATTTGTAAATAGTTTTTTTATTTTTTTTTATTTTTTCTTGTTTTTAAACATAGAGATTTTAATATAATTTTTCCTCCACATCAATCAAACTCCTTATTTCTAGCTACTTTTCAACAAAATAATATCCTTTCAATAAATAAAAATATTTTTTTATTTGTTGAAAATGTGTTTTATTTCTAATATTTCATTTTATTTTTTTCCTAAATAAAAACAGGAGTTGCACTATGTTAAAGCATAGTTTCAACTCCTTTTTCACTTTTTTATATTTTTTACTTTAATTTCAACTTAATATTAGAAAGTATAGTTCCATCCAACTATAAAGTCACCATAATAATTTTGTGAATCTGTTCTCTCACTAGTTTTTACAACATCAAGTTCTCTAAATTCATATGCATATTTTCCATAAACATTTAAAGATTCAGTTACTTGGTAAGAAGCCCCTAAATAAAATCTATTTCTTCCAAAATCTTTATATACATACTCTGTAGGAGCTGCTGTTTTCTTTCCACCTTCATAATCTACATCTGCTGTTAAAGTTATTCTCGCTTCTGTTGAAAGTGTTAATTTTTCCCCTTTATATAAGTCAGCATATAATCTGATTTGGTTTTCTAAATATTCTGTCTTATCTCCATCTACTGTATTTCCTATTGATTTCCAGTAGTTTACAAACCATGCTGCCTTAAAAGCACCATAACTAACTCCCACTGGGAAAATTTCTGCCTCTAAATTGTCATTTCCATTTCCATTTACAGATTGATACCAAACATCTGCAGCTCCAAATACCATTCCATAATTCCATGCTGCTCTTCCATAATATCTATCATAGTCAGATTGTCCTCTATATCTAAATCCTAGATTTAAATTTTCATTTACTTTATTCCAAACATCAAACTGCATTCTTCCATTTGTACTGTCAAACCCATTATCTGTATCAATTGTCCACATTTTTCCAGCTTGAACTGCAAACGACCAGTCTTCATAAGATAGTCCTACAGTTGTAGTAAATGTAGTAGCTCCTATATCTCCATTTGTGCTTCCAGATACATTTTCTATCTCTAATTCTTGTCCTATATTTGTAACTTTTAATGCAGGTGCTTCTGCCATTGCTCCTACTGATATAACTCCCATAGCTGCTAATAATAGTGCTAATCTTTTCATAATTTTATCCTCCCAATTTATCTATAAAATTATTGTGACAAAATTTTATCTCCCAATTCATTTTTTCATCACAGTATAATCATAAACTATTTTTTAGAAAAAATCAAGATATTTTTTATTTTTCACATATTTTTACATTCGTTTTTTAATTTTTGTGTTTTATTTTAAAATTTAATGTTGACTTAAGGAATAAAAAGTTGTATGATTATATCAAGATATTTATTGTTCACGAGTACAATTTAAAGTTATTTGGAGGGGTATTATGAAAAAATTTTTATTTACTGCTATAGTAACATCATTAATTTTAGCTGGTTGCTCATCTACAAACGTTGTTAACAATCCAAAAAGTGATAAAAAAATCACATGGGAAGTTGGTGGACATCTTCCAGCACAAAAGGGTTATGAGAAAAATATTGGAACAGCTGGGGTATTATATGGTTCTCTTGAGGGGAAATATATCGTTGTTGGTGGAGGAGCAAACTTTCCTATAAAACCAACTGCTGAGGGTGGTCCTAAAGTTATGTATTCTGACGTTTATCTATTAACAGATAATAACGGAGAAGTTACAGTTGTAGAACACACTAATCTACCGCATGAAATTGGATATGGAGCATCTGTTACTACACCTCAAGGAGTTTACTATATAGGTGGAGCTGCCAATGCTGAACAGGACAATGATATCTGGTTCTTATCTATGGATATGGGAAAACTAAAAATGGAGAAAATTGGGGATCTGCCTTTCACTTTCCAAAATGGTGGAGCTATTGAAAAAGATGGTAAACTCTATGTTTATACTGGAAAACAAGCTGGACAAGCTTCTAACAAATTCTACTCTTATGACTTAACTACAAAAGAGGTTAAAGAGTTACCACCTGTTCCCGGAGAAACTAGAACTCAATCTGTTTCTCAACTTTTAAATGGTGAACTTTATGTATTTGGTGGTGGAAACTCTAAAGCATTTGTAGATGGATATAAATATAATTTTGATACTAATACTTGGACTGAGGTTGCCCCAGTTATAATTGATGGCAAAGAGGTGTCAGTATTAGGAGCTAACTCTGTAAAATTAAATGATAGTGAAATGATGGTAATTGGTGGATTTAATAAACAACTTTGGAATGATGCTAACTACTATTTAGGAAACTTAAAAGGAGAAGAGCTTGCTAACTATAAAGCTAAGTATTTTGGAGCAGACCCTTATGAATTTGGATGGAATAGAGATGTATTAATTTATAATGCTTCTACTAATAGTTGGAAATCTATTGGAGAGATTCCATTTGATGCTCCTTGTGGAGAGGGATTAGTTCTAATTGGTAACAAAGTTTTCTCTATCAATGGTGAGATTAAACCAGGAATAAGAACTGACAGAGTATTTACTGGTACAATTATCAACAAATAAGTTTTTAATTTTATAAAAATTCTCATAAATGAAAAGAGTTATTGAATAGTTAGAGCTATTCAGTAACTCTTTTTTTATTTAATTATTCTTCCAAAGAAAAAGAGATAGAGCTGACAACTAGGGGTAATCAACTCTATCTCTTCGGGAGAGATTTTTTATGTTTATATATATCAATGTTGTTACTAGCATCTTTTTCCCTCTTGGGAGAGAGGGAAAATCTTTGGGGAAAGTTTTATGAAAAAATTATCACTATTATTAATATACTATTTAGACTTCTTTATTCATAAAAAAGTTTAAATATTTTTTATTTTTTTATAAGTAATATTTTTATCTCATCTTTTATTACTTATACTATTTAGACTCTAATGGTATAGAAAAAGTTTAAATATTTTTTTATTTTTTTAGAAAAAAAACTCCAGCTTTTACACTGGAGATTTTCTCAATTATAATACGTTGTATTTTTCTATCATAGCTTTCATTCTATTTAATGTTCTTGTTTTACCAATTATAAATAGAACGTTGTATAGGTCAGCACCTCTAGCTTGTCCAGTTATTACTGCTCTTAATGGCATATAAACTTTAGCTGGTCCCTCTCCCATCTCTTCTAATGTAGAGTGTAATAACTCTTTAGCTTCCTCTATTGTGAAGTCCTCTTTTTCCCAAGCTTCAAGTTTTTTCATAAATAACTTGATAGACTCTTTTCCAACTGGGTCAAGGATAGATTCATTTAATTTCTCTACACTTTTTCTCTCTTTTTTGTTCATATCTTCAGTTACTACTGGAAGTTCAAATGTATCTTCAAAGTAAACTGCTGATTCTTTAGCTATCTCTTTTAATGTTTGAGCTGACTCTCTTAAGATTTCTACTATCTTAACAAGAGCTCTATACTCATGTTCAGAAACCTCTTCTCCAACATATCCTAATTGTCTAAAGAAAGGTATAGCTAAATCTGTTAATTCATTTATATCTTTCATTCTCATATGTTGGTTATTTACCCAACCAAGTTTTACAAGGTCAAATACAGGTCCTCCAAGAGAAACTTTATCTATATTAAAGTTATCAATGAACTCTTGTAATGTGAATATCTCTTTGTTTTCTCCAAATGAGTATCCCATTAATCCTAAGAAGTTTACTATTCCCTCTTTTAAATATCCCTCTTCTTTATACCAAATTAAAGATACTGGATTTTTTCTCTTAGATATTTTTGTTCTATCTGCATTTCTAAGTAATGGCATGTGAATAAATTCTGGTTGATCCCATCCAAAAGCTTTGTATAATTGAATATGCTTAGGTGTAGAAGCTATCCACTCTTCAGCTCTTATAACGTGAGTTATTCCCATTAAGTGATCATCTACTACATTTGCTAGGTGGTAAGTAGGGAATCCATCTGCTTTTAATAGTACTTGGTCATCTATCTTATTGTTTTCAAATACTATATCCCCTCTTAATCTATCATGGATAATTGTATCTCCCTCATAAGGCATTTTTAATCTGATTACATATGGTTCTCCAGCTTCTAATTTAGCTTGAATCTCTTCTGGAGTTAACGAACGACAACATCCATCATATCCAGGAGCTTTTCCCATAGCCTTTTGTCTCTCTCTTAATTTATCAAGTCTGTCTTGAGTACAGAAACAGTAGTAAGCTCCTCCTTGTTCTACAAGCTTTTTAGCATAGTCTCCATATAGGTGGAATCTTTCTGATTGTCTATATGGTCCATACTCTCCTCCAACATCTGGACCCTCTGCATAATCTAATCCTAACCAGTGAAGAGCATCAAATATCATTTGCTCTGAACCTTCAGTATATCTATTTTGGTCTGTATCCTCTATTCTTAAGATAAAATCTCCATTGTTAGATTTAGCAAAAGCTAGGTTGAATAGTGCTATATAAGCAGTACCTACGTGAGGATCCCCAGTAGGTGATGGAGCTATTCTTGTTCTTACTTTCTTTTCCATTTTATCCTCTCCCATATAAATAATAAATAGTTTTCTCTAAATTCTATCACAATTTTAAATTTTTTTAAAGAGTTATTTGAATTTTTTATCTGACTTTATTCCATCTTAAATATCCATTGATAAAAATATCAATATCTCCATCCATTACAGCTTTGATATTTCCAGACTCACAGTTTGTTCTATGGTCTTTAACTAAAGTATATGGCTGGAATACATATGAACGTATCTGATTTCCCCAACCGATATCACTTTGTTCTCCCTGTAATTTCTTCAACTCTTCCTCTTTCTTTTTCATCTCTAACTCTATTAGCTTAGATTTTAAAAGTTTCATAGCAGTTTCTCTATTATTTAATTGAGATCTCTCTCTTTGACAAGTTACCACTATTCCAGTAGGAAAGTGAGTAATTCTAACAGCTGAGTCAGTCATATTTACGTGTTGTCCACCAGCTCCACTAGCTCTGTAAGTATCTATTCTAATATCTGATGGCTCAATATTTACCTCAATACTATCATCTACCTCTGGTACTACCTCTACAGAAGCAAAAGAAGTATGTCTTTTCTTATTGGCATCAAAAGGTGATATTCTTACTAATCTATGAACTCCCTTTTCACTCTTTAGGTATCCAAAGGCATTCATTCCCTCTACCATAAAAGTTATTGATTTTATACCCACACTATCCCCTGGCATAAAATCCATCTCACTAATCTTATACTTCTTATCACTACACCATCTCGAATACATTCTATACAACATATCAGCCCAGTCACAAGCCTCTGTTCCACCAGCTCCAGAGTGTATAGTAACTATTGCGTTATTAGAGTCATAATCACCATCTAATAGAAGTCTTGTATCAAAATGCTCTACATCTTTTCCTAAGATAAGATGTTTTTCCTCTAGTTCCTCTTGAAAATCTGTTTCCCCTTGCTCTACAAACTCAATAAGTACCTCTTCATTCTCAAGCTCAGTTACTAGATTTTTAAATTCAGCTACTAACTCCTTCTCTCCATTCATCTCTTTTATTATAGCTGAACTTGTTCTTTTATCATTCCAGAAGTTATCCTCCATTGTCTTTTTCTCAAGTTCGGCTATTCTATTTTCTCTCTTTTCTAAGTCAAAGAGACCCCCTAATATCTTCTATCTTTTTTTTGTATTCAGAAAACTCTCTCTTTATATCTAGTATATCCAAAATACCCCTCCTATAATCCTAATTTTCTTTTTACATCTTGTAGACTCATTAAGCTATAAATCTCTCCATCTATTGAAACGTTTGGACCTTTTGAACATCTTCCAAAACATCTCTTATTTGTTAACATTATTTTTCCATCTTGAGATAGTCCATTTTTATCTATTTTTAAAAGTGCTGCAATCTCATTAAATATCTCAAATCCACCAGCTGGACCACAACTCATTCCAGTACAGATAGCTACCTCTTTTACATCACTTACTTTACTTCTGAATTTAGGATAGAAATTTATTGTATTCTCAATAGATATCTCCATTAACCCCGTTTTATCAGCTATAAATTTTTGAACCTCTTTAGGTATACTATCCAGCTTCTCTACAACGAAATTTAGTATCTTTACATCATCTTTCTTATCCTTTAATCCATCTATAAACTCTTCTAACTCTTTATAAAAATCTTTATCCACCATAACAATCCTCTCTTTAAAAATGAAAATTAATCTAATGTTATTAAAATTGCTACAGCTGTAGCATACTCCTTTGAATGAGATATAGAAAGTTCAATTTTTTTATTCCTCATAAATTTTTCCAATTCATTTTTAAAATTTACTACTGGTTTCCCTAATTCATCACTCAATATCTCAATATCAATAAGGTTAAATCCCCTTACACCAGTTCCCATAGCTTTAGATATAGCTTCCTTAGCCGAAAATCTTCCAGCGTAGCTAGCAACCTTTCCAGCCCCCTTTTTTTCTATTAGCTCTATCTCACTTTCAGTATATACTCTTTTTTTGAAACTCTCATTCTGTATAGCTTTTTCTATTCTAGCTATCTCTACAATATCATTTCCTATACCTAATATCATCTCTATACCTTTTCAAATACATCAATATTTACATCAATAGTAATCTCTAAATTATCTAAGGCAAAAAGTCTATCTACTCCAGCCTTTGGACTTCTCCATTTATATGGAGTCATATCAAAAAGATTTCTTATACTCTCATTTTCAGCTATAAATGATTTTCCAGTACAATTTACAGTTTTACAATGTTTAAAGATTTTTAAATCTTCAACTGGTGAGTAAAATTCAGTTCTAACATTTTCATAAACTACCTCTTTTAACTCAAGCAAATGTTTCTCTCCTGTGGATACAACTATCAGTTTACCTCCAGCTTTTAAAACTCTCATCTTCTCCTCTGGAACAATCTTAGCAAACATACAGATTACAAAATCCATACTCTCATTAGCCAGTGGAATATTCATAGCACTTGCTACTAACCACTCTATGTTCTTATATGTTTTAGCTGCACTGATAATTGCTTCTTTTGAGATATCTATACCAATTATATTACTCTCTACTCCTAAACTCTCTAAAAATCTCTTTATATTTCCAGTATAATATCCCTCTCCACAACCTATATCTAGAATATTTACACTTTTTTTATCTCCAAGATTTTCAAGTATTAAAGAGTTTACTCTATCAGATATTATCTTATAATAATCCTTTTCTAAAAATCTCTTTCTACTTAATACCATCTCCTTATCATCACCAGGAGTTTTACTATGTTTTTGATTAGAAAGCAAAAGGTTTAAATACCCTTGCTTTCCCATATCAAATGAGTGGTTACTCTCACATCTATAAGTTCTTTCATTTTTAATTAACTCTTTTTTACATACAGGACAAATTATCATTTTTTCCCCTTACATCATCTTATAAGCTTTTTTTGTATTTTCATTGGTAGCTTTGGCTACCTCTTCAAAGGTAATTCCCTTTATTTCTGCTATCTTCTCTGCTACATGTTGAACATAGATAGGCTCATTTCTCTTACCTCTGTGAGGAGTTGGAGCCATGTATGGACAATCAGTCTCCAATATCAATCTATCTAATGGAATATTCTCTACAACTTTAACAAGAGTTTTAGCATTTTTAAAAGTTAATACCCCACCTATTCCTAGGTAATATCTATCTATAACCTCTTTTGCTGACTCAACAGAACCTGGGTAACAGTGAAAAATTCCTCCTACGTCAGGAAACTCCTTCAATATTGTAAGTGTATCCTCCATAGCATCTCTTGAGTGTATTACTACAGGTTTTCCAACTTTTCTAGCTAGCTCCATCTGTTTTCTAAAAAACTTTTGTTGTACCTCTTTAGGCTGAGTCATCCAGTGGTAGTCCAGCCCTATCTCTCCTATTGCTAATACTTTATCATTCTTAGCTAACTCCTCTAGCTCTTTTTCTACCTCATCAGAGTACTCTGCTATATCAATCGGGTGTATTCCTACTACAGCATATATAAAGTCATTCTCATTAGCGTACTTTACACTTTTTCTACTACTCTCTATATCATAGCCAATATTTACAGCAAACTCTAAATTCTCTTTTACTCTTTGTAAAACCTCAGCTCTATCCTCATTAAATTGCTCATTATCTAAATGAGCATGTGAATCTATCAACTTCATATTTACTCTCCTAATCACTCATAAAGTAACTATATCAAAAAATTTTTAATCTATTTAATTATATCTTTAAAATCCTCTTCAGTAAATTTGTATCTCTTTCCACAGAAGTGACACTCTGCTTCTAGCTCTTTCTCTTTACTAAATATATCTTTCAATTGATCCTTTCCTAAAGTGATAAGCCCTTTATAAAATTTATCAGCTGAACAGTTACAACTATATTTTACCTCTTTTTCCTCTAATATCTCATATGGCTCTACTAATCTTTCATAAGTTTCATCTGTCATATCTTCATAAAGAAGTTTTGCTATTCTTTTTATATCCATTCCTCCAGCCATAAGTTCTGTCATAGGTCTAATAGCTCCTATTTTCTCTTCTAAAGCTGTTATGAAATCATCTTCTGCTCCAGGTAGAAGTTGTATCATATATCCGCCTGCATACTCAACTGTATTTTCATCCTTTAATTTCACTCCTAAAGCTATAACTGTTGGTGTTTGCTCTGAGTTGTAAAAATAGTAAGCTAAATCTTGAGCTATCTCTCCAGATTGTATCTCTGATAGTCCTACATAAGGCTCCTTCAATCCCATATCCTTGATTATCTTTAAAAATCCTTTTCCTACTAATCCTCCTACATCTGATCTTCCATTATCTTTTAGTGGTACATCAGCTGTTGGATTTGATAAATATCCCTTTACTCCACCATTAGCATCTGCAGTTACTACCATATTATTTAATAGTCCATTTGTATCTGTTCTAAGAGTTAGTACATCATTACCCTTTAGTGTACTTCCCATTATTACTCCTGCTGTAAGTAATCTTCCAAAAGCATCAATAGCTGTTGGACTACATTTATGTATATTTTGTGCCTCTTGAACTATATCTGTTGTATCCACAACAAAAAATCTTGCATTTTTACTTACTCCTCTAATTAATTTTCCCATTTCTCTATCACTCTCTTTCTAAAATTTATCATATTTTATAATTGATTTATATATTTTTATATGTTATAATTTTAACATCGAAACCCAAAAGTCAAGACATCTCATGTTAGATGGTACTTGACTTTTTTAAATTTCTATCTTTAATTTTTTAAAGAAATTTTTTCCTTGATTATTGATTCTATAGCAGTGATATTTTTTTATCCAACTCTCTTCAGAAAGCTTTTTTATTTTACCACTTTTTCTTAATGTATAATATTCAAAGATAAATGCAATACTATTTATCCTTTCATATAAAAAATTTCTATTCAAATTATAACTAAGCTCTTTAGCTTTTTTTCTTTCTTTTAAATTTTTCTTATAGCCTTTTTCCAAAAATATTATTAAACTTTCCTTATGACATAAACTATTTCTTAAAATTACAATAGTATCCAACTCTTTTATTAATTTAGGAAGTTTAAAGTAGCTTTTTTTCAAATACTCTTGAAATAACTTAAATATTTTTACTCCTAAAATTTATCATATTTTATAATTGATTTGTATTCTCTATAGTTTTTTTCACTTAATACTTTCATTAAATCTAAGTTACTATTTATTTTCCCATTTTTATTTAGATATTTTCTTATATCCTTTATCTCTCCCTTATCTAATCCATAATAACCTAGTACTACATCACTAGCCTCATTAATATAAAGAGGTTTTTTCTCTATTTGAGTCTTTACTCTCAGTTTTTTTCTCAATTTGTCAAAGGTAGCTTGACCTATCCCCCTTATTCTTTTTAACTCATTAAGATTCTCAAATCCTCCAGTTTCCTCTCTATATTCCACAATAAGAGTCGCTAATTTAGGAGTAACTCCCCCCTTTATAAGTTCCTCTTTAGAAGCTGTATTAACATCTACATATTTACTCTCTTCATCTAAAACATTTTCACTAACTATTATATCAAAACTCTCACTATTTGCAAAAGGATTTCCATAAGCTATTCCCAGATTTAACAAAAGAGTAAATGCCACAATTAAAATTTTCTTCATATCTCTAATTTCCCTCACTTTTTATTTTTTAATTTTAAAAACAACTCTTTTTTAGCTCCCATTCTCTCTTCCATCTCTCTTATATAAAGAGCTGGATCCTTAGGGTTTACATATCTTTCAATATAATCTCTATACTCAGTCTCTGGAATAACTATTTTAGTAATAGCTCCTCCACCTAATCCCATAGTAGACTGATTCTCCTCTATCATCTCAATATTAAACACAGACTCACATCCTAATTTTGAGTACCCTATATTCTCTCCCCATTCCATTATGTTTTTTTGTCTATATAGATAATATGGATTCATCCCCTTTTTCTCCACTAATTTTCCTATAGCCTCTGTTATAACTTTTCCATCTAGTTCCACTCTCTCTTGACTCTCTTTAAATAGATTTGAAGCTCTTTTAAATGCCAATGTGTGAATTGTTAAATTTTCAATATCAAATTTTTCCAATTCATTAAGAGTAAAAAGTACATCTTCAGTTGTCTCATCTGGAAGCCCAACTATTATATCCATATTTATTATAAATCCTATATCTTTTGCTTTTTTATAATATTTTTCAAAATTCTCTCTATCAAATCTTCTATTTACTTTCTTTAAAGTTTCCACCTTAAATGTTTGTGGATTTAAACTTATTCTATCAACACCATACTGCTTAGCTATCTCTAGTTTTCTATCTGTAAGAGTATCCTCTCTTCCAGCTTCAAAGGTAAACTCTCTCACGTCACTCATATCTATATGAGTATTTACAGCTGAAAGTATTGCTTCTAAATCATCCTCTGTCAATGTGCTTGGGGTTCCACCTCCAATATAGATTGAAGAAATTTTAAAGTTTTCCTCCTTTAGAAACTCTCCTGTTATCTCTATCTCCTTCAGTAGAGTTTTTACAAAATCCTTATAATATCTTCCAACACCACTATTTATCTCATATGAAGCAAACGAACAGTACTTACACTTAGTTGGACAAAATGGTATCCCTATATATAAATTTATATGCTCTCTATCTAAAAATTCCAACTCTTTTTTTACAACCTTTATTAAAAGTTCAGTTTTCTCCTCACTAACGATATAGAAATCTTTCATAATCCTTCTTATCTCATCATAACTATAACCTAGAGCTAATAATCTTCTCACTACCTTAGTAGGTCTCACTCCCATAAGACCTCCCCAAGAGTAATTTTTCTTAAAGAATTTTAGTATCAATATCTTTACCATTGTTATCTCTTGGTCTTCAAGTCTTCCATTTTGGTCTGGATAGATAAAACTCTCTGTTTCTCCCTCTATAGTTAATGTTATAACTATATTTTCTTGCTCTTTTTTTACCTCTATATCCAATGTTTTCTCTAGAGCTTCTGGAACCATCACTCTAGCAAACTCTTCGATACTTCTGTGATTCATTTGAAATGTCGAATTGATTATCACTTTTTCCTCCAATTACCTTAAGTTTTCTCTATACTCTTCCAATGAGATTATACCTTGAGAATATAGCTCTTCCATAGCATTTCTCATTAAAATCATTCCCATTTTTTTATTACTCTCTATCACACTCTCTATTTGATTAAGCTTATTATTCAGTATTAGATTTGTGACTGCTGGAGTTGAAAGAAGTATCTCATAAACACCTCTTCTTTTATTCTCCTTTGTCATTATCAATCTTTGACTAACTATTCCCTTAAGAGTTGTAGCTAATTGTAGTCTTATCTCATTTTGTTCTCCACTTGAGAATACGTCTATAATTCTGCTGATAGTTTCCGTTGCTCCATTAGTATGAAGAGTTCCCAACACAAGATGTCCAGTCTCTGCCGCTGTCAATGCTGCTGAGATACTCTCTCTATCCCTCAACTCCCCTACCATAATAACATCTGGATCCTGTCTTAATACACTCTTTAATCCTTGAGCAAAGGAGTAGGTGTCTCTTCCAACCTCTCTCTGTCTAATTAAAGATTTATCACTTTTAAATATATACTCTATAGGGTCTTCTAATGTTATTATATTAAGAGCTTTACTTCTGTTTAACTCCTCTATAATTGAAGCTAAACTTGTACTTTTTCCACTTCCACTAGGTCCAGTTATCAAGATTAATCCCTTTTTTATCTTAATTAATTCTTTTATTATCTTAGGTAATCCTAGTTCATCTAAAGTCTTAATATGGTTTTCTATCACTCTTATAGAGATTGCTATATTTCCCTTTTCCCAATGAAAATTAGCTCTATATCTTAAACCTTTTATATCCTCAAAGCTACAATCTAACTCCCTCTCTTGATAAAATATATTTCTATCCCTCTCTTTTAGAATTAACTCTAATATAATGAATAGATACTCTTTATCTACAGTTTTTTCACCTATTCTAACAAGTTTTCCATTTACTCTAAAGGTCGGTAGTTCTCCACAAACCAAGTGTATATCTGATGCTCTTTGTTCCCTTGCCTGTACCAAAAGTTCTTCAAATATCATACTATACCTCCACTTATTAAGTTAGTGTGTAGATTTTACTCTATATTATACCATTATTTCTCCATTCTTCAAATAGAAAAAAATTTAATTATATGATATAATCAAAAGAAAAATTCGAGGTGGTATTTTGTCTTATAAAATTATTTTTACAGATTTAGATGATACTCTTTTAAACTCTGAAAAAAAGATATCTTCAGTTGATAAAGAGGCTATTATGAGAGCACAAGAGGCTGGAGTAAAATTTGTATTAGCTTCTGGTAGACCTACCTTTGCTATGTATGATTTAGCCAAAGAGTTAGAGCTTGATAAATATGGTAGTTTTATTCTATCTTTTAATGGTTCTATCATAACTGATTGTAGAAGTGGAGAAAATATATTTGAAGCTAGCCTTACAAAAGAGGATCTACACCTGATGTATGATTTTGCTAAAGAGAATAAAACTCATATTCTAACATATATAGATGATGAGGTTGTTTCTGAAACTGAGAGTGAATATATAGATGTTGAGGTTACCCTTACAAAAATGCCTCATAATCTTACTAAAAGCTTCAAAGAAACTGTCAATAAACCAGCTGTTAAATGTATGCTTTTAGAGGAGCCAACTTACTTAAAAGAGGTTGAAGCTAAACTTAAAGCTACATCTGGAGATAAATATAGTATTGCTATTTCTAAACCTTTCTTCTTAGAAGTTACTAAACTTGGAGTAGATAAAGGGGTAGCTTTAAGAAAATTAGTTGAAACTTTAGGATTAAAAATTGAAGAGAGTATTGCCGTAGGAGATTCATACAATGATTTACCTATGTTAAAAGCTGCTGGATTAGCTGCTTGTGTAGAAAACGCTAATGAGGATATCAAAAAAGTTTGTTCTTTCATATCTAAATCTAACAATGATGGTGGTATGGCTTATCTAATTGATAAGTTAATTTTCAACAAATAGTTATCTATAACAAAACTTTGTTTATAAAATAACACCATATTTTTGATAGAAATGTATTAACTTTGTGAAGAAAATTGTCATAGGAAAAACACAAACTTTTAAAAGTTAACTTTTTTATTAATTTTTTTATTTTTTTCTTTACTTTTTCTTTTCTAGTGATATAATTAAAAAAGCAGAGGTTGTTATTTTTAACAACCTTATTTTTTATCTTTTACCATAGGAGGTTTTATGAGAAAACTTATACTTTCTTCTCTTTTATCCTTTCTTATCCTAGGATGCTCTGCTATTCCTGAGATTGAAAGACGAGAGTTTACAAAAATTTCAGATATCAACATTGATAATCAAAATAGTGTTGAGAAAAATCTATTTATAACAGATAGCTGGTGGTTAAGTTATAACACTTCTCCTACCCTAAGAAATATAATTGAGATGACATTAAGTTCAAACAAGGATATAAAAACATCTCAACTTAATATTGAAAAATCATATCAAGCTATTACCCTTGCTAAATCACAAAGTGGATTTAACTTAAATCTAAATGGTAGTGGTGTTAGACAAAAACTAGATGAATATGGAACAACACCTCCTCCATTTAATGGAAAAATAATAGATTTAGGAGCTTTAAACTTACAAGCTTCTTATGACCTTGATATCTTTAATAGAGTTGGAGCTTTAGCTGAAGAGGCTGAATATAAATCTCAAGCCACTCTATTGAACTCTAAGTGGATTACCTTAAATATCTCTATACAAACAGCTAAACTTTATTACTATTGGAATTATCTTATAAGTGAAAGAGAAAATTTACTAAATCAAGAAAAAATAATAGCTGACTTAGTTTCACTTGAAAAAGAAAAATACAATATTGGAATGGGGGTAGAAGAGGATTATCTAAATGCTCAAAGTCAACTAAGAGATATCCAATCATTATTAAAACAAAATCAGTTAAATCTTGATGTTACTTTCAATTCACTAAATAGCTTAAGTGGAAATGAGCATACTGATGAACTAAAAACTCTTTTAAACAACTGTAGTAATGATACTCTTGCTATTGATATTCCAACTTCTATTAGCTCAGATATTATTACTCATAGATTTGATGTTGCTTACTATCTAATGTTAGTTCATGGACAAGAAAAACACTTAGAATCTGCCAAGGCTGGTTTCTACCCTCAATTCTCTATAACTGGTCAATATGGATTTGAAGCTGTAGATTTCAATAAAGTTTTACAAAGAAGCTCTCTAGCTGGATTTATTGGAGCTAGTGTATATCTACCTATCTTTAATATGGGAGC
Source organism: Fusobacterium mortiferum (assembly GCF_016900045.1). Classification (GTDB taxonomy): domain Bacteria; phylum Fusobacteriota; class Fusobacteriia; order Fusobacteriales; family Fusobacteriaceae; genus Fusobacterium_A; species Fusobacterium_A pullicola. The sequence goes on along the minus strand of NZ_JACSNP010000001.1, from coordinate 110,439 downwards.
TATCAGAGCTAACTATAAAGTTGCTGGAATAGATTTAAATATTTTAATTGAAGAGTATAATCAAGCTGTTATTAATGCCTATACAGATATTAATAATGAACTTTTAAAATCTAAAACTATGGAAAGTATCTTAAAAGAAGAGGATCAAAATCTACTAAATGATAAAACAATTTGGGAAAACAACAATCAAAGATTTGAAATTGGAACTCTTTCAAACTATAGTTACTTAATAAATAATTTACAGTGGTTACAATCACAATTAGATAACAATCAAAAACATTTTAACTTTATAACTCAACAGTTAGATTTTCTTAACTCAGTTGGAGGAGTATATAGTTTAGGAGGAAATAATGGAACAAACAAATAAAAATATACAAGCTAAGAAAAAAATAGGAATGTTTCTTGGAGCTATCGCTGTAATTGGAGCAGTTTATGGTGGATATTGGCTTTTACATGGAAGAAACTTTGTTGAAACTGATAATGCCTATATCAATAGTAATCAAAATATAGTTACTTCTCAAGTAAGTGGAATTATTAAGGCTGTTTATGTAGAGGATACTCAAAATGTAAAAAAGGGAGATTTAATTGCTGAGATAGATGATACTGATTACAAAATCGCTCTTGATGAAGCTATAGCTTCTTTAGGAAAAACAGTTCGTGCTTACTCTAACCTTTCATCTAATGTAAAAGTTAACAGTGATAGTGTTGAAGTGAAAAGAAGTCAGTATAATAAAGCTAAAGTTGACTATGATATGGATTTAAAATCATATAAAGCTGGACTTATCAGTAAACAACAATATGAAACAAGTAAAAGTAATCTTGAAATTGCAAAGGCATCTCTTAACCAAAGTATAAAAGCATTAGAAGAAGCTAAGATACAAGCTGATAGTGTGAATATTTACTCACACCCTGATGTTCAACAAGGTATAGCAGGTTATAAAAATGCCTACCTTAACTATATGAAAACTAAAATCTATGCCCCAGAAAGTGGAGTTGTAGCTAAAAAAGCTTTCTATTTAGGACAACAAGTAGCTCCATCTCAACAACTTTTATCAATTATCAATCTTAATGATATCTGGGTAGATGCTAACTATAAAGAGACTCAATTAAAAAATATTAAAGTTGGAAATGAAGTAGAAATTCTTAGTGATATCAACGGTAAAAAATATAAAGGATATGTTCAAGGAATTTCAGGGGGATCTGGAAGTGCACTTTCACTTCTTCCAGCACAAAATGCTACTGGTAACTGGATTAAAGTTGTACAAAGAATTCCAGTTCGTATAACTTTAGATAAAAAATCTCTTGAAGAGAATGGTACTCTACCTATAGGTAGTTCTGTTATAGCAACTGTTGATGTAAAATCACATAAAGATGGAGATATAACTTACTCTTCTTCATCAACTAACCTTTATACTTTAGATGAAAATGAGATTAATAAACAAATAGCCTCTATTATAGCAGAAAATCTTAATAAGAAATAGGAGGTAATACTATGATGTCTTTAGAAATTGTTATGGCAACTCTAGCTTTAGCAATTGGTTCTTTTATGAACGTACTAGATAGTACAATTGTAAATGTTTCCCTCTCTCATATTGCTGGAGATTTTGCCGTAGCTCCTACACAAGGAACATGGGTTATTACATCTTATGCTGTAGCTGAAGCTATATTTTTACCATTAATTGGTTGGCTTACAAAAAGATTTGGAATAGTAAAACAGTATATGGTAGCTACACTACTTTTTACAGGAGCCAGTGTTCTATGTGGATTGAGCTTTTCCTTTGAGTTTCTACTATTTGCTAGAGTTCTACAAGGAATAGTAGGAGCTAGTATGATTCCTCTTTCTCAAACGCTTATGTTAGGCTTCTATCCTAAGGAGAAAAAGGGAATAGCTCTTGGTATTTGGTCTATGACTGTTATATTAGCTCCTGTATTTGGACCAATGATAGGTGGATGGATTACAGACTCTTTCTCTTGGAGATGGTGTTTCTATATCAATATACCTTTTGGACTTATCTCTACTTTCATAGTTTATTCTATATTTAAAAAGAAAGGGTATAAGGACAAGATAGAGAAAGCTCCTATTGATATCTGGGGTCTTGTATTTCTTATCATTGGAATAGGTTCTCTACAAATTATGTTGGATAAAGGAAATGACTTAGATTGGTTCTCTAGTCCTTTAATCGTTGGACTTACAATTATAGCTTTTATATTTCTCGTGCTCCTTGTTATTTGGGAGTGGTACCAAGATAATCCAGTTGTAAATATTAGACTTTTCCTCAACAGAAATTTCTCTGTTGGTTCTGTCTGTCTTACTATTGGTTCTATCGCCTTCTTTGCTGCTGTTGTAGTCATTCCTCTATGGCTTCAAAACTATATGGGATATACAGCATTAAAAAGTGGGCTTACAACATGTACAATGGGGATATCATCTCTATTTTTAGCTCCTATACTTGGAAGTATGTTGACAAAATATGATGCTAGAAAGTTCGCTATGATAGGATTTTTGGCTTTTGCTATATCATCCTTTACCTTTAGTTACTCCCCAGATGTAACTTCTGGTTATATAGCTTTCTCAAGATTTATTACTGGATTTGGGCTTGGATTTTTCTTTATTCCATTGAATGCTATCACCCTTTCTGATATTCCACCAGAAGAGCTAGCTGGTGCCTCTGGTTTATACAACTTTATGAGAAATATTGGAAATAGCTTCGGAACATCTCTAGCCACAAACTTCTGGAATAACAAGATGGCTTTCCACCATGAGGAGATGGTAGCCTCTATACAAAATGGAAATCCAAACTTCATAAGCTATATTAATAGTATGAGTGGTACTCTACATGATAAATTAGCATATATTAATGAGGTTATCACACTTCAATCTGCTATTATGGGGGTAAACGATATAATACTGGTAAGTGGTATCATGATGTTAATTCTAACTCCATTTATATTTATAGCCAAAAGAAAATAATCCATAAAAATTAATTATTCAATTATAAAAAAGCTTAAGAGTCCTTCTAAAATTTTGGAAACTCTTAGGCTTTCTTTTATTGAAAACTGAATATCTATTACATTATTTTCATAAAAAACTCTTTTATTATCCCACCAACATCTATTCCAAATATTGATTCTGCAATCATCTTTATTAAAACTATTGAGGTTACTATTAAAAACATAGGTTTTATAAATTTTGTTCCCTTAGTAACTGCTGTTTTAGCTCCCAATGTAGCTCCAAATATCATAATTATCCCTATTGGAATTGAATAGAAAAAATTTACCTTTCCTAAAAATATAAATAGAAACATACTAGCTAGATTGCTTGTTAAGTTTAAAATTTTAGCATTTCCACTAGCATTTGTAAAATCTAACTTAAAAATTCTGATAAGAGCAAAAATTAGAAATGATCCTGTACCCGGTCCAAAAAAACCATCATAAAATCCCATTACTACTCCCATTACTCTGCCAGCTGTTATATTTTCACTATTTAAACCTATAAAATTGTTTTCCTCTCCCATTTTTTTATTTACCATTGTATAGATTAGAACTAATAATAGTAACACTATTGCTATTGGATAAAGATATTTTGAATCTATTAAAACAACAGTTTTTACTCCCAATAGAGCTCCAATAAAAGAGAACGGAGTTATCTTTTTACAAAGTTCCCAATTCACCTTTCCAGAAGTTGCAAATTTTAATGCACTTGCTATCGTTCCTATACTAGAAGATATCTTATTAGTTCCCAATGCCACATGAGCTGGTATTCCTGAAGCAAGATAAGCTGGAACAGTAATCAATCCTCCTCCACCAGCTACAGCATCTATAAAAGAAGCTACGAAGCAAGCTATCCCTAAAAATATAAAAGTACCTATATCAATATGATTTAAAAATTCTTGTAACACTTTACTATTTCCTCCAAATTATTTTATTTATATAAAATTAGGAGGATATTGCAATATAATCTTGCAAAAGCCTCCTCAATTTTCAATTATTTTCTATAGATAGGAACGATCTCTTCCTCTTCATCATAACTTTCTGTCTTAGCTTTATAATCAAACATATGATTTTTATTTTTTGGTATTGTACAGAAAATATTTTCTCCAGGATTTACTATCTCTCCCTCTTTAATATAAACAGCTCCAGATATATAATCTAAAATTCTTTGTGATTCCTTTCCATCTAAATCCATAAGGTTTATATGAACTATTTTATCTCTTTTTATATATTCTACACATTTTTTACAATCTTCATATTTTTTAGGTTTTACAAATACAATATCAAAATCTTTTTCCATCTCTTCTCTCCTTTTTTTATTTTAATTTTACCACAGCAGGTAGTGAAAAGTCCACCCCATTATATCTTAGTATTGCTGCATCTATTCCTATATAATCTTCAACCACAGCTGTTCCTACTAGATTTTCCTCATATCCCAATACCTCTCCTCTATACTCGATAGCCTTCCCTTGTTTATAAACATTCATTTGAGTTCCTATCTGAAGGTTATTAGAAGATCCTGAATTTATAATTATTTTACTTCCTGTTTTTTGTACTACTGCAGCTGTCCAAGGCATTGAATCAATCTTATTTACTATCTTTTCTACTCCTTGAATTACAGCAGCTCTAAAAGCTTCCTGTTCTAAACTTCCATATGAACCATAAGTTCCTGCTCCTAAAACAGTTCCAAATTTTACACTAGAACTTCCCTCACCTGTCTCTGTCCATACCTTTCCATTTAAAACATCTATGACTTTTAACTCTATTACTGCCTCAGCTCTCTGCTCCTTACTCTTAGAAAAAAGTGAGCTACTTCCTGTTGTATTTAATTCATATTTTGTTACACTTCCTACAACTACAAAATCTGTATCTAAGAACTTTTGCTTAGCTAAAATAGATTTCTCACCTAATGAATTTGAAAAAGTTAACTCTTCCATTACAGAATCTAAATCATCTCTTTCTAATACATTAAATCTTCCAGAGTTAGAAAACTCAGAAACCAATATATCTTTAGTGATACTGTCTGTTCTTTGTGTTCCAAATCTTGAATAGTTCTTAACCTTTCCTATAACTACTCTTCTCTTAGGAGCAAGATTTTTCTTATATGTATTATAATCTCTCAAATTTGAAATATTATCCTCTTTTTTTACACTGCTTCTTACTTCTCCACTACTACATCCAACTAGTAATAAAGTTGTTAAAAAAATACCAATATATTTTTTCATGCTATCACCTACAGTTTTTCAAGTACTATTTTGATTATCTCTTCAGCTGGAAGTTCACTTGTAAAACCTGCTGCCTTACGGTGTCCTCCACCATTAAAAATAGAAGCTATCTCGTTTACATCTACATCGTGTTTACTTCTCATACTTCCCTTTATAACTCCTACTTTATCCTCTCTTAAAAAAAGTGATACCTCAGCCTCTTTTAAAGCTATCAACCTCTCTACAATCCCTTCAGTATCCTCTTTTCTACCATTAAATCTATCTAGTTCAGCCCTTGACATAAAGTAATAAACTAATTTTTTCTCCTCATTATACTCCATATCATACATAGCTTTCCCTAAAAGTTTTATAGCTGCTAATGTTTTGGTATTAAAAAACTCTCTCACTATCTTTGAGTTATCTACACCTACTCTTTTTAATTCACTAGCCATTTCAAAAGTCTCTGTTGTTACATTATTGTGAGTGAAATTTCCAGTATCATTTACAAGTCCTGTATATAGAGCTTCAGCCATATCTATATCAATCTCTATTCCACAGAATTTTAAAAATTTATAGATTAACTCACTTGTAGATGATATTTCAGTAACACAATTTAAATCTCCGTACATAGTATTACTTATGTGGTGGTCAAAATTTATTACAAATCTATTTTTTAATAGTGCCTTAGCATCTCCCAATCTATCATCTGTTGCTCCATCTACACATATAACTAGATTAAAATCATACTCTTTTGTCTCATCATATTGTTCTATACTCTTTAAATCTTTAAGATAACTTATATTATCTGAATATTTATCTTGTAAAATAAATCTAACTTTTTTTCCTATTTTTCTAAGTCCTAATGTTAGGGCAAGTCCTGAGCCTATAGCATCTCCATCTGGATTCACATGAGATACTACAACTATATTATCACTCTCTAAAATCTTATCTCTTATCTCTAAAAATTCTCTCAAATTTTCTCCTCCAATCCTAAGGCTTTTCTTTCCTCTTCTGTCATTCTCTTTAATCCCTCTCTATATAATTTTTCTGGATCATGTCCTAATTTACTAGCCATAAGATTCATAACTGCTATCTCTACCATGGCAGCAGCATTTCTTCCAGAAGAGATATATAGAGTCATCTTTGGAACCTTATTATCTAAAACCTCTGTTTCACTATTTTGATAATCTACTGTTGTCAAATAGTCGTTACAACACTCCTGTTCTCTCAGCTCTATCACTATATCCAATTTCTTATTTATTCTAACAGCACCTAAACCATACAGAGTTTTTATATCTATTATTCCTAAACCTCTTATCTCCATAAAATAAGGAAGGTTAGCAGAAGTTCCAACTATATCTCCACTAGTGTCCTTTACAAACTTTACCAAGTCATCAGCCACAAGTCTATGTCCTCTATGGATTAACTCTAAAGCTGTCTCACTCTTTCCTACTCCACTCTTTCCAGTAAGTAGAACTCCAAAACCATACATCTCTAAAAATACACCATGTACTGATATATTTGGAGTAAAATATGTCTCCAAATAACTATTGAAATTAGCTATCATCTGTGACGCTTTCTTATATGAGCTTCTACATAGTATCATTCCTCTTTTCTTTACTAATTCGTAGAAATACTCTGGTACCTCTACATCATCAGTAAGTACTAAAACTGGTAACTGAAACTGAAGATAATTTTCTAAATTTTTTATCCTTACCTCTTCTGGTAATGTACTCAAAAATTTAAACTCAGCCTTTGAGAAAATCTGAACTCCATTATAAGCTGCGTCCTTATAATTTTCTACATATCCAGCTAAAGCAAGTGAGGGTCTGTGTATACTTGTTGTCTTTATGAAAGTATCATCTAATCTATCCTCTCCCAAAAGAACTTTTAAATTGAATTGATTTTTCAATTCTTTAACTGATAGTACCTTTCCATTATTCATATCCTTATCTCCTTGCTTCTTTTTATTAGCAGTTATCAATTTTTGAGATTCCTTCATAAAATACTCTGCCGAGTTTACACCCATCATCTTCAATCTATAATTTAAAGCCGCTGTCTCAATAATAATTGCTAAGTTTCTTCCCTTTCTAACTGGAATATTTAATTTTGGTATCTTACTTCCTAAGAACTCCTCGTACACCTCATCTAGTCCAAGTCTATCATAGAATTTTTTCTCATTCCACTCTTCTAAGACTATTAATAAGTCTACTCTTTTCATCTTTCTAGTTGCCTTTATTCCAAAGAGTGTAGTTACATCAATCTTACTTCCATCTTTCAAGTTATCTAGAAAAAAATGGCTATCCATTATAGTTTTATCAACTCTATTATATCCCTCTAAATCATTTTCAGCTACTCTTTTTATCATCAGATGATTATCTGTAATCAGACGATGTCCTCTTTCTAAAAGCTCTATTGTTACTCCTAATTTGGCATCTTCATATCCAGTCAATAGAACTCCCATTCCCATAACATCTAAGAAAATATATCCATCATACATCTTCTCTTCTGCTAATCTCTTAGATAGAAAAAATTTAGCCTCTCTTATTGTAGCAGAGGTTCTTCTCCTACTTTTCAGTATTGTTCTACCATTTTTCTTAGCACTCTCTACCATCTCAGGAAATACAGTACCCTCATTAGTTATTATTAAAGCTGGAAAATTATATTTAAAGTACTCATCAAATATTTTTTTTCTCTCCTCTTCAGAAAATTTAGCTAAAAATCTTGATTCCTTTCTTCCGTAAATATGAATATAGTTATTTAACTCTTCATCAACTTCAAAAAATCCAACTAACTCATATCCAATTTGATAAATACTTGGAACCTTAATTTGAAGCTCCAAATTTCCCTCTGTTATTATCTCTAATCCCAAATACTCTTTTAAATCAAGTATTGTTACCTTTTTATTACTTGTTATTTCATTGCCCAATAACTTCATCCCCTTTCGATAAAGAACTCTTTTCAATCATCTGTTTACTCTTTAAATCCTTCAATTTTCTCTCGTAGTCCCTATCTAAGTAGAAATCCTTATCCCTAAGTAAGAAAGCTTTCTCTATCTCTCTTGTTTTCTCCTCTCTTACCCTATCTCTAATTATCTTATCTTGAATATATTTTTTATATAATCCATATTCATAATAAAAAAATACTCCAAAAATTATTAAATATATTATGAATTTTACTCCACTATTCTTTTTAGCCATCTATCTCCTCTTTAAATTTACTTAAAGTATAAAAAGATCCACAGACAACTATAATCTTTTTATTTAAATTCTTAGCTATCTCATATGCTTTTTTCATATCATTTTCAACTAAACATCCTCTTTTTTCCTCTAGCTGTTCTAAGATTTTCTCTCCAGTAGTTCCTCTAGGATTATCCTCTAATGATGTAAAAACAATATTATCACTTATCTTTCTCATCAATTTTAACATATGCTTTACATCTTTATCCTTTAATATAGAAGTTATGATTACAACCTCATCACTTCTATACCCTTGCTCTATTATTTTACAAAGCTCTCTCATACCATCTTCATTATGAGCCCCATCTAAAATAACTAATGGTTTTTCTAAGTATCTTTCAAATCTACACTGCCATACAACTTTTTTACAAGCTTTTTTGATTATCTCTCTATCTATTCCAAGTTCAGTAACCACTTCATAAGCAGTTAAAAAGTTTTTAAATTGATAATCTCCAAAAAGAGAGAAATCATAACCTTCCTCTCCTATCTCTATCCTTGTTACAAACTTTTTAAAGTCAAGCTTCATTCTCGCATCTTTATATTTCTCCAATACATTGATAATCTCAGCTTTTTCTTCAGATATAGCTTTTAAAAACTCTGAATTACTATCTGCTACTATGACTTTTGGACAATTTTTTATAATTCCAGCCTTCTCTTTAGCAATTTTATAAATAGTATCTCCTAGATACTCTATATGATCTAATCCTACATTTGTTATTACACAAATATCAGCTTCACATACATTAGTAGCATCAAATCTTCCTCCCATTCCTGTTTCTAAAACAACATAATCCAATTTTAAATCAGAAAAGTATTTAAACATCATAGCTGTCGTCATCTCAAAAAATGTAGGTCTTAATCCTGTTTTAGCTACTATATCCTTTACCAGTTGATAATATTTTACTATATCTTCATCTGTTATATCCTGTCCATTAGCTCTTATTCTCTCATTAAACTTTAAAATATGAGGAGAAGTATATTTTCCAACTCTATACCCTGCTTCTAGAAGTATTGTTTCTATTGTTGTAGAGGTTGAGCCCTTTCCATTTGTTCCTGCTACATGTATTACTTTATAATCTTTCTGTGGTTCTCCCATCTCTTTACAAAGAGTCTTTATATTCTCTAAACCTAATTTTATTCCATGCATAGAGTAAGAGTATAGCTCATCTAATAATTTCTCTATCTCCATATATTTTCACCTATATTCTTTCTAAAATTCCCTCAATTATTGTTTTTGAATTTTTAGCTGCTAATTTTACAAACTCTGGATAATCTACTTTAGCATCATCATCTGCCTTATCTGAAATTGCTCTTATAACTAGGAATGGAATCTCAAAAATATAACAAACATGAGCTACTGCTGCCCCTTCCATCTCTGTACAATAAGCATTAAATGTCTCTTTTAACCATTTTATCTTCTCTGGTGAAGCTATAAATTGGTCTCCACTTACTATTCTTCCTTCCCAAACCTTCTCTTTTCCAAAAGTTTCAGTAGCAACTTCTACAGCTATCCTTCTTAAACTCTCATCAGCTTTGAATTGATACTCTTCCATTCTAGGAATTTTTCCTAATTCATATCCAAATGTACTACAATCAAAATCATGTTCTACTAAATCTGTTCCTACAACTATATCCCCTATATTTATCTCAGGATTTACTCCTCCAGCTACCCCTGTAAAAAATAGTTTATCTACATTGAAATGATTTTTCATTAAAGTTGCACATATAGCTCCATTTACCTTACCAATTCCTCCCTCTACAAGTACAACTCTCTTACCTTTTAGCTCTCCTTTAAAAAAAGTTAAATTTCCTAATCTCTCTTCCTCTATACCAATCATTACAGATTTTAACTCTATGATCTCCTCATTCATTGCTCCGATTATACCTATTACCATAAATTTATTCCACCTCTAATCAAAATTTTATCTCATTAAAAAATTATACCATATAGTTAGCTAGTAAGCAATTTAATAAACTTTATTTTATTTATAATTGTTATTTTTTTTATTTTTATGCTATAATATCTATGCAAAATTTTAAATTAGGGAGTTAATGATGAAAAACTTTTCTTATAAAATACAATTTCTTATCATAATGATATTTTACAAATTACTACTTTTATTCCCAGAATCTACAAGATTTAAATTTGGTGATTTTCTAGGAATACTTATGTACAAACTTGTTAAAAAAAGAAGATTAATTGCTCTTGCAAATCTTAAAATGGCTTTTCCTGAAAAAGATCAACATGAAGTTGAAGCTATTGCTATTGAATCATTTAAAATTATGATCAAAGCTTTTCTTTGCACTCTTTGGTTTAATACATACCTAAAAGATCCTAAAAAAGTTATTGTTATAAATAGAGAGGTTTTAGATGAAGCTTACAATCAAAATAAAGGTGTTATTGCTGCCCTAATGCATATGGGAAATATGGAGGCAATAATTAAAGCTGCCGAAGGATATAGTATAGTTACTGTAGCTAAAGAGCAGAGAAATCCTTATTTAAATGAATTTATAACTGAAAGTAGAAAGAAAGATCTAAATTTAACTGTATTTTCTAAAAGTAAATCTACTAGTAAGGAGCTTATTAAACGTTTAAATAATAAAGAGATTTTTGCCCTTTTTAGTGATCATAGAGATAAAGGAGCTGTTGTTGATTTTTTTGGAATGGAAGCAAAAGCACCAACTGGAGCAATCTCTCTTGCTTTAAAATTCGATATTCCTATTATCTGGGGATATAACTATTTTAATCCTGATAATAGCTGTACATCTGTAATAAATAAGTTTGAACTTGTTAAGACAGGAAATTTTAAAGAGGATGTTTTAAATAACACTCAAAGATTGATAAAAGAGATGGAAGATGTTATCAGAAAACATCCTGAGCAATGGATGTGGTTTCATGATAGATGGAATCTATATAGTAAATTATATAAGAGAAAGAGAAAATAGTCTCTTTCTCTATTTTTTTATACTATATTTAGATTATAAAAATTATTAAAAATATTTGACTTTTATTTCAAAAAGTGATATCATAATTGTAAATATTACAAATTTAAATAAATTGTATGAATTATAGGAGGTTATTATGGAATTAAAAGGAACTAAAACTGAAAAAAATCTTATGACTGCATTTGCAGGAGAATCAGAAGCTAGAAATAAATATACTTATTATGCATCAAAGGCTAAAAAAGATGGTTATGAGCAAATAGCTAAAATCTTTGAAGAAACAGCTAATAATGAGAAAGAGCATGCTAAACTTTGGTTTAAACTATTAAAAGGCGGAGAAGTTCCATCTACAATAGATAATCTTCTTGATGCTGCTGAAGGAGAAAACTACGAATGGACTGATATGTATGCTACTTTTGCAAAGGAAGCTAGAGAAGAAGGATTTGCTGATATAGCTAAAGCTTTTGAAGGTGTTGCTAAGATTGAAAAAAGACATGAAGAAAGATATAGAAAATTATTAGAAAATATAAAAGAAAATATGGTATTTGAAAGAGATGAAGAAGTTGCTTGGGAATGTATGAACTGTGGGCATGTACACTATGGTAAAAAAGCTCCTCAACTATGCCCAGTATGTAAACATCCTGGTGGATACTTTATGATTGAACCTAAAAACTATTAATTTTCTATAAAAATTATAATTAAACAGAGAGGATATTGCCAGTTTTGACAGTATCCTCTCTGTTACTTTTACAGTTCCCAATACAATTTTTCACATTGAGTTTCAAAACCTATATAATTTTTTAGGTGTTTAGCTCCTAATTTAACATATAAATTTCTAGCTCTTACATTAGCACTCATAACAGATACACTTATTCCTATATATCCCTCTTGTTTAGCATATCTCTTTAAAGTTGAAATTATTGTTGTTCCAACTCCTCTACCTTTGTATTCATCCTTTATATGTAACGAATCTAAATAGAGTACGTTCTCCATATCTTCATCTGGAGTAAAAGCTCCAAAACCTAAAAAATTTTCATCTTCAAAAGCTCCAAATATACCATTTTTCTCTTTTGTTATATATTCACTCCAAATTTTATTAAATTTTTCCTCTGTTATTGTATCTAAAATTTTATCTGGTATTATCCCTTTATATGTTGCCCTCCAACTTTTTACATATAGTTTTACCATCTCATTGATATCTTCTTTTACAAGTAATCTTATTTCCATCTATATCTCACCCTTTTTATTTTTATTATACCACATATTGATCTTTAGAAAAATTAATATTATAATAGAAATTACTAAATTTATTAAAAGGGGAATTAAAAAATGTTAGCAAAAAACAGTAAGATTATCTCTATTTTTCCAATATTATCTGGAATATTTTTTGGAGCTGGAGGAATTTTTATTCGAAAGTTAATTGAAATGGGAGTAGATAGTTATTCTATAGTTTTTTTAAGAGTATTTATAGCTCTACCTCTATTGGCTATTTGGTTATTTTTTGCCAATAGGAAACTTTTTTCTATAGCTTTAAAAGATAGTTGGATATTTTTTGGAGCTGGAGTATTAGGAACTTTAGGATTAAACTTGAGCTATAATTTTGCAATTACAGAATTGTCGTTATCTCTATCTGCAATTTTATTAAGTTTAGCTCCAATATTTGTAGTTCTTTTCTCCTATTTTTTATTCAGAGAAAAAATTACATCCATTAAAGTTATCTGTATGATTCTAGCTATTATTGGTAGTATCTTAGCTAGTGGGATTTTTGAAACTTCAAGTATGCACTGGTCTTTTAAAGGAATTTTCATAGGACTACTTTCAGCAGTTTTCTATTCACTCTATAGTATTTTTTCAAAAATTGCTATGGAAAAAAAGTATGATGCTCTCACTATAACTTTTTATAGTACTTTGGCTATTACTATTGTTCTTTTTCCTATGAATGATTGGAAATTTGTAACTGAACTTGTTAGTTCTAATCCTATTGAAATATCTATTTTTATGATTGCACACTCTATGTGTACTTGTATTTTCCCATATGCTCTATATACTATATCACTTAAATATATGGATGCTGGGAAGGCTTCAATACTCTGTTCCTGTGAACCTATTGCAGCTACTATATTTGGAGTAATATTCTATAATGAAGTGCCTACTATTCTCTCTTTAATAGGATTAGTAGTTACTCTTATTGCTCTTGGAGTACTTAGTTTGAAAAAATAGGGGAAATTAGATTAAGTTTTCTAGTGTTGGCATTTAATTATGCCAGCACTTTTATCTTACTTAAATTTTACAAGGTACTAAAACCTATTGATGCTCTCCTTTAGTTTTTGTTACCTTTTATCTTACTTAAATTTTACAAGGTACTAAAACTGATTTTGGCAACAACACAATAGCAGACAGCTTTTATCTTACTTAAATTTTACAAGGTACTAAAACGGTATCCAAGCATAGCTCCGTCATTAATTGCTTTTATCTTACTTAAATTTTACAAGGTACTAAAACGTACAACATTACAATGATGATAACTACTAGCTTTTATCTTACTTAAATTTTACAAGGTACTAAAACCTATCTAAAAAAGGTAGAGAGTTCAAAGATCTTTTATCTTACTTAAATTTTACAAGGTACTAAAACACTGAATTTATTGTGACATCTTCCCACATACTTTTATCTTACTTAAATTTTACAAGGTACTAAAACAAATATGCTCGTGAGGGAGAAAATTATCTTCTTTTATCTTACTTAAATTTTACAAGGTACTAAAACCAGAACATAGAAAAGAAGAATTTCCAGATGCTTTTATCTTACTTAAATTTTACAAGGTACTAAAACGAGTATTCAAAACTATTACCTGTTTTGTAACTTTTATCTTACTTAAATTTTACAAGGTACTAAAACTGTAAATTTTCCAGTAGATGGTTTAAAAAACTTTTATCTTACTTAAATTTTACAAGGTACTAAAACAATCAACCATATCACAATGATGAGAAGCAACTTTTATCTTACTTAAATTTTACAAGGTACTAAAACAGGATATTTGTAGAATTAAAAGAGAATATCCTTTTATCTTACTTAAATTTTACAAGGTACTAAAACCTAAAATATATACCTTTTGTATTGACACCTCTTTTATCTTACTTAAATTTTACAAGGTACTAAAACGTGAGGAATTAGGAGTTAAAGACACTAGAACTTTTATCTTACTTAAATTTTACAAGGTACTAAAACCAATTACTAGGAGCACTTTCAGGATAAACACTTTTATCTTACTTAAATTTTACAAGGTACTAAAACTCACGATATCTAGGAGTATATCCAAACACCCTTTTATCTTACTTAAATTTTACAAGGTACTAAAACCTGTCTTTTTTTCTTTTAGTATTATGTTGTCTTTTATCTTACTTAAATTTTACAAGGTACTAAAACATAAACTTTTGAAACTCAGTATGGTCTAACCTTTTATCTTACTTAAATTTTACAAGGTACTAAAACTTTTCCTCGTTTGTGTTTTCGGGGATTTGTCTTTTATCTTACTTAAATTTTACAAGGTACTAAAACCTCAAATTAATTCTAACATATTTGATGTCTTTTTTAAAGTCTTTTTTCTATATAATTTGAGAAAGGAGAAGTTTTATCAAAATTTATATCTTTAATATAGGGTATATTTGATAATTTTAAGTAGATTAGAAATAAGAAAAGAGACTCATAATCTGGAATAAAAATATTTTCACTCTCTGAAAAAATTTTATTTGAAACTTTATTACAAACTAATATTTCAAATAAATATTTTTGTAATATATATTTTAATTTTTCTCTTATCTCATTGCTATTTTTTAAAATGGGATATTCTTCTTCAACTTTTTTTATAATTTCTTCTTCAAAATCTAAATTTTTTAACTTGTTATTTAAATATAAATTTATACTATCTAGTTCTGAAAAGTTAAGTAAATACTTAGAAAAAGTCGCAACGATAACTTGATTTTTTTCTGCCAACTTCAATAAAAATTTTTTTAATTCTCTTATATCTTGAGGAGGTATTTTCCTTTCAGGAAATAAAAATATATAGATATTTTCCTTATTTAGTTCATTTTTGTCCATAATTCCTAAATATAATTTTAGTTTTTCTATTTCTTTTAAAATTATTTCATCCTCTTCAAAATCTATTCTTATCTTCTTAATAAAATCTGAGGGAGCTATTTTTTCAAAAGAAAATTTTATCTTATGTTTACTATATTTTGATATATTATCTGACATTTCTATAGTACTTTCTTCTAACTCTAAATCCTCTATAAGAGAATTTATAGTCACTAAAATAGGTTCTATTGGCATTTTTTCTTTAAATAACTTTGTGAGTTTAGAGGTTAATTCAGTTTTTGCTCCTAACCCTAATTCACTATCTAAATTTTCATCAGCTATATAAATACAATTTTTAGAAGATATCGACTCTTTTGTTTTAGAAAAAAAGTTACAAATAACTAACTTTTCTTCCCTTAATTTTTCTATTTTTTTGTTGTAATAATTATTGATGCTTTCACAAATATTTTGTAAAAGTATTTCATCATCCCCTATCAAAGTTGTATAATTTCTATTTTTTAGTAGTACGGAGTTGATACTTTTATAGTTTTGTATTTCTAACATAATATCACCTCTTAAAAAACTATTAATTTTTTATCTGTAATTATACTTTCCATCTTGCTTTTTTTACCCAAAAATATCTTCATTTTCTCATATTGCTTCTCTGTTATAATTAGACCTCTTATTGCTCCATCACTTGGAATAACTTTTTCTATTTTTTTGATATAATTATTGGCCATAGTTTGATTTGTACATATTCTTGTATATACTGAGTATTGTAACATTAAAAATCCATTTTCTAATAAAAATTCTCTGAATTCCCTATACTCTCTTTGCTCTGATTTAGTAGACATAGGTAAATCAAACATTATAATTAATCTCATAAATTTATAACTCATAAAATTCAAATTTACTCATACTAGGAATTTTTTCAATATTAAATACTCCTGTTTCAAAATACTCAATAATCATATCTATATATTTTTCTATTGAGTTACTCACACTCTCCATATATTTTCCTTGACAGACCTTAGCATTTAACAAATTAATTAATTCTATTCTATCCTCTTTTGAAAAATACAAAGCATGTTTCATGTACATATATACAAAATAATCAACTAATGGTCGATATACTTCAATTATATCACTTGCTAAATTAAATTGATTATATTCACTTTTATGATGAATTCCCAAATATGTAAGCAATCCTTTTCCAGCTATCACTCTAGCTATTTTACTATGAATTATTGCATAACCATAATTTAAAGCACTATTAATAATATCTTTATCTCCTCTTATAAATGTTGCTCCATATAGCTCTTTAAAATATATCTTTGCTCCCAATCCCTCTCTATTTGTACTATCTCCACTTTCAACCTCTTGAATATATTTCTCAATATTTTTTACTACCTCTTCATCTTTCTTTAGTTTCTTAAGTACAAATTTTTGATTTTCTAATTTTATTTTTACTATCTCTTTCCATAAAATATCTTTTAAATTTTTATCCCAATTTATTTGCTGATTAACTAATTTACTTTGTCTAAAATATCCTGTTGTTGAATTTAGAATTCCAATCGGATTATATTTATCATCACAAAAAACTAACAAAATATTATATTCTAAAATTTTATTTATAAGTTTTAGTGTTATTACTGTCCTGTTATCTTCTACTATTATACTCCCTATATCTCGAAGTGGAATTTTATATTCCTCTCCGTTTTTTATTATTAATAAATTATCAAGATATAATCCTAATCTCTCACTTTCACTTATATATATAGTTCTCCAACTCATAACTCTACCTTTTTTACAAAAAAAGAAAAATCCCTCCGAAGAGGGATGATTCCGGTACAAAACCTTATTTTAGTAGGTCCTGTAAAACTTAAGTAAGATGACAAAGCGTCCTTTGTCATCTTAAGTATAGCACTTTTTCTTTTAAGTTTCAACTATTTTTTTATAGTTTCTTCAAAATTTTCCTTACCATCATACTCTTTTCCCAAAATATTCGTATATATTTTTCTTAATTTTTTAATATCACCACCTATTGTAACAATTTTTTGCTTAGAACTTATAGGAGTTGATTTTAAAATTTTCTCTCCTTCATCTTTTGTTAGTGTAGTTCCTATAATCAAAGATAAATCCTCTTCAAAATTATATCTACTTCCTTTTTTCTCTGCTTCTTCTTTTTTGGCTACAATATCTCTAATTAGTTCAATATAACTTCCATAATTTCTTTCTATATTATCAACTTCTATACACTTTCTTTCGTCATTATTTACACCTTTAAATTTAACTTTTTCTATACTACCATCTTTTCTTTCTATTTCCAATATATCTCCTGTATAAAGAGAAAATATAAAGTCATAATTTTCATCTATTCCTTTCTTATTTTTTTCTTTTTTATATTCTTTAGAATCAATAATATAACATTTTCCCTTATCTCTTAACATTAAATATCTCACACTTATAAATTTATACTCTTTTCCATTAAAATACATATCAGCCCTATATGTTGGAATACTTAACATCACTACTCTATTCTTACTCTCTTTATATTTATGAGTTATATCCAAATGATTTCCTAATTGAGATACTCTATATTTTAAATCGCTAATCTCCGGTCCATTATTTTTTTTAGAATATTTCCTAATTTTACCAAATTCTTCAAAATATTTTGTAAATGGATTAATTTTAGCTCCTTTTCCTCCATATTCATTAAAAATTTCTAACATCTTATCAAATGTCTGTTTATCATGTTGATATATCAATAACTCACTATGTTTTTTTTCATCAGAAAAATATTTAATAACATTACTTTTCTTATCATATATATTTGAAATTTTTCCAATTATATATTCACTCTCTATATTTTTTCCTTTTTTATCTTTTTCTTGAATTATTCTAGTGCTATATAAAGTCTCATCACTCAGTTGTCTATTAGGTTTCTTATCCACAAAATTTGAATATAGATAATCTTTATAGTTTTTTATTGGAAGTGAATATTTATAATCAAAAAGTCTTTTCAATTCATCATCACTCAAAATATCTTCTCTCTTGATATAAATTTTGGAACTTTCAAGATTTTCATCATAGTTTTTTATCCATTTTAATTTATTTAGTGTTTTTTCAGCTATTAAAATTATATATGCATCTTGAGCATGGTGATTATGAGATACTTCTCTCATTTTTGTCATTTTCCATTCTTTTCTAATTTGACTAGTAAAACTTCCTCTTATTGCCTTTATCTTAACTTTTTTATTCTTATCTCTAAAAAAAACTCTAAGTAAACTCATAAATTCTTTAGTTGCATATCTTGTATCCACTAAATTACGAGCTATAAAGTTTTTTGAATATTTAGAAATATCTTCTTCTAATAACAACAAATCTCTTTTTTTCAATGATATTTTTTTATTTTTAAACATTTCTAATACCTGAGCTTTAAACTCTTCATAACTTCTACTTGTCATCTTTGAAGAAAAATACTCATAAGGACTTCTCTGTCCCTTTCTTTGATTTTCAATTCTTCTTACTAAAACTTTATTATCTTGACTATCATCAAAAGAGATAGAACGAGGTATAATATGATCTATTTCAAAAGCTAATGGATTTTCTAAAATTTCATTTATTCCAATTGCACTACCAGAATACAGACATATACCATCTTGTCTCTTCCAATATTTTAAAAGCTCAAAATATCTTTTATCCAATTTTCTATTTTCTAATAACTCTTTTATTTCATTATTCTCTTTTTCATTTTTTTTCTGAATATCTATCAAAGTTTTTCTCTTATCATCCGAATTTTTTTCTCTAGCTAACTCTATAACTATCTCTTCTGGTGTTCCATGCTCTTTTAAAATTTCATTAACTACATTTATAGTTTGAATCATAGATCTTTTTACTGTTGGACTAAGAATCCAGTTATTTACATAATCTTTAGGAATATATTTTATTTTTTCATCTTTAAAATCCATTTTATATGGAATTAAACCTTTTTCATTAAATAATTCCATTTGATTTTTTGAAGTTTCTAATAGATCATCTTCTATCAATTTTATAGCTTTTTTAGATAAAGAATGAGAGCCTGTAAATTTTATTTTTTGTGCAAGATTCTCTATAATTTCTTCTGTTATTGCTAATATATCTTTTAATTCTTCCCTATACTTTTCTTTCCTAGTTTCTATATCTTGATAATAGGTAGCTATTTTACTAATATTATCCAATATTTCAGCATCATCACATCTAAAAATTTTATTTACTTCAATATAACTTTTTAGAAAAGTAAACTCTGGACTTCCGTCTTTTTTTATTCTATATCCTGAAATATCTTCCTCATTAACATTTAAAATAGAAGCTATCTTTTTTAAAGTGATGCTTTTCTCAGTTTTAGTTTCTTTAAAAAGATTTAATAATTTAAGCTTTTCCTCTTTAGTCAGTCTATCATTTTCAGCTCTTTTTATCCTTAAATTATTAAAATCATTTAGAAGATTAAATTTTTCTGCTGTATAACAGTTTTTTACTATTCTTAACTCCTCTGGAAAATATGTACAGTTTCCCATAAGTCCTTCCATCCATTCTTCCTGATTTTTCCAACTATACGGACTATTTTTCCCTGGTCCCTCAAAATATTTTCTTCTTCCTTCTATTATTCCTATATATTCTTCTTCAAAACATTTATCTAAATTTTTATAAAATTCTCTTTGGGTATCTATAATTTTTCTAGCCTCTTTTATATAATCAGATGTTCTAAAATTATTTTTATTTCCCCTTACTTCCTCAGTTTTATCTTCAAATCTTTCTAATTGAATTTCACAAATATATTTTCCTAATTTTAATAATTTCTCATTTTCTGCTAAAATACTCTTTGTACTTTCCTCTTCTTTGCTATCTTCCTTAACTTCGATATTAAACTCCCCTGCTCCTCTTCTTTTAGCTAAATGAAATAATGCTATAGCTAATTCTTTTTTTGTTAACTTTTCAAATAATCCCTTTTTTCTTATATGATAAGGTGTAGTTTCATTAGTATAAAAATCATACTCATAGTTGTCAATTATCTCATATCTATATAATAATTCCCGAACTCTCTCTATTCTAAATTGTCTTCTTCTTAGAAGTCTTCTCGAAGCTCTTTTTTCTCTTCTTTTTTGATTTTCATCACTTTTTCCTTCTGGAAAAAGACGAACTCCAGCTTTCATTATAGTATCATTTTCATCTAAAATACACCAACCAACTGAGGCTATCCCTATATCTAATCCTAATCTATACCCCATATTTCTTTCCTCCTAAAAAATATATAATTTAAAAATTGAAATTTATTATCTTTGTTAAATAATAGCATAAATTATTATAAAACACTACATTTTTTTTACTTTTTATAGAAGTAATTCTTAAAAAATATTAAAATAATTCTAATTTTTAATATGTATTTTTTCTCTTTTTTTATTAGATAATTATATTTAGAGTCCAATTATTTTATAAAAATATATTTGATATTTAATAAAAAAAATGATATTATTAATTTAAAAATCAAAGTCGAAACAGTGAAAA
Source organism: Fusobacterium mortiferum (assembly GCF_016900045.1). Taxonomy (GTDB): domain Bacteria; phylum Fusobacteriota; class Fusobacteriia; order Fusobacteriales; family Fusobacteriaceae; genus Fusobacterium_A; species Fusobacterium_A pullicola. The sequence continues at coordinate 89,444 of NZ_JACSNP010000001.1, read as the reverse complement.
CTGTCAACTGGGGGTAGCGTCTTAGTTCTGATGATGATAAGCTTGATTTTAACACTATTAACTATAATAAAAGTAAGGGTGATGACAATGATAGAAAAAATAGGATTATATTCTTCATATATTACAATACTTCAAATTTTAGTTCAAGCTCCCCCTGCTTCTAAGTTTAAACTTACTGATGAGACTATGAAAGTTAGTCGAAAAGCAAAAATAGACCTTCGCTAAGAAGGTCTATTTTGTTTAATTTACTCTCCTATATTAAATTTTCATACTCATTTTTTAAAGTATCATTAGAAATTTCAGCAAGTAACTCTTCAAAAGTTACCCAATTCAAAATTAACTTATCTAAATTCTTTTCAACTATCTCTCTATATTTACTCTTTTTCTCTATTCTTTTTTCATCGTTAAAAGGTATTACTCTTAATTCCTTAATTAAGTCAAGCTCTCTTAAAAAAGTTCCTCTTATATTTCCCTTATATTCAAAATATTTACAAGAGTAAAATCTAGTATTAAGTCCTAGCTCATAGTGCTTCTTATATAATTCTGGAGTTATTAAAGTAACAAATATATTTCCTTTAAAATTTTCCCCAGCAAATATTAAAGCATTTTCTATTACTCTTTGAAATTGATTTCTGATAGAACACTTACTTACTCCAACAGATAAATCACTTTTCCATTTGGCTTCACAAAATACAAAATCTTGCTCCTTATTAGTAATATCTAATTCTATTCCTGATTCTGTACTTCCTCTTCTCTTTATACTTCCCATAGCTAAGTCAAGATAAGTATTTCCTTCCTTCTCTCTATGAGTTAATGGCTGTGCTTCTATTCCATATTTAATATTAGAAGGAATTATTTTACTATTTCCTCTAGTTAATAGCTCATATAACTTTTCTACTTTGCTTTCTTTTAAATATTCCTCTACAATCTTAGATAAAAGTACTTGCTCATCAGCTTTTTCTAATTTTTCTTGCTTAATTTTATTAAAAAGGCTTAAATTTCCTAACATATTCCCTTCTCCTTAAAATAACTTCCAATACAGTTTTTCACACTTTGTTTCATAAGTTATTATAATCATTAAGATGTATAGCTCCTAATTTTGTATATAGATTTTTGCTCTATCATTACTATTCATTATAGATACACTTACACCTTTATACTCTTTTTCCTTATACTTAGCAAAATAGTGAAGATTCTACTCTTCACTTTTTTATGACAACAACTTCTCTTTTAATAATAAGCTATAGCTTTTTTCCCATCAAAAACTAATCCAATCTTTACTATATCCTTTACTCCATTTTTCTTTAATAGAGTTTCATATTTTTTATCTTCTATTTGTTGTAGAGCCTTTTCTACTTCTTTTTCTATATCATTGGTACTAGCTCTTTTTAGTTCTAAAATATATCCTGCCCAAGCTTTATTTCTTGGCTCTAAAATTATATCACCTCTTCCATAGCCACTTTCCATATCTAGGATACATTATATAATAATCATCTAAGGCATATAAAAATCCTCCTAATAATGCTTGATGAGGATTCTTCCAATAATCAAGGAGTTCTTTAGAACGACTATTATTATTGAGACACAGACGAAGATTTTTATCTGAGTTCTGTGCTTCCTTATTCTTCATCTCATAGAAACTGACAGCATTAATAACTACATCTTCTAAGCTCTTTTTTTACCCCCCCAAAAAAAATAGAAACAGTTTTTATGATTTCTAAAAATTTTACAATTTTATTTATTTTTCTGTACAAAAAAAGACCTTCTTCAAATTTTTTGAAGAAAGTCTTAGTTTTTTAATTATAAACCTAAGTAGTTACTCTGGAAGTAGCTAGTTTCAGTTATTCTAGTCCTATTCCCACTCAATAGTTGCAGGTGGCTTAGATGAGATATCATAAGTTAATCTATTGATACCTTTTACCTCATTTAGAATTCTATTTGATACTCTTTCTAAGAAATCAAATGGTAAATGAGACCAAGTTGCTGTCATGAAATCTATTGTATTAGCAGATCTTAATACAGCAGTATACTCATAAGTTCTTTCGTCTCCCATTACTCCAACAGATTTAACTGGTAATAATACTACGAAAGCTTGGCTTACTTTATTGTATAGGTCAGCTTTTCTTAACTCTTCGATAAATATATCATCAGCCTCTCTTAAAATATCAGCCTTTTGCTTGTCTACCTCTCCTAGTATTCTTATTCCTAGTCCTGGTCCTGGGAATGGATGTCTATCAACCATATGATCTGGTATTCCTAACTCTCTTCCAACTTTTCTAACCTCATCTTTGAAAAGCTCTCTTAATGGCTCAAGAAGTTTGAATTTCATATCTTCAGGAAGTCCACCAACATTGTGGTGAGATTTTATAGTCATAGATGGTCCTTTTACAGACATAGATTCAATAACATCTGGATATATAGTTCCTTGTGCTAGGAATTCAACATCTGTTAATTTTGCTGCCTCTTCATCAAAAACTTCTATAAACTCTTTTCCTATTATTTTTCTCTTAGCTTCTGGATCAGATACTCCTGCTAATTTAGATAGGAATCTCTCTTCAGCATCTACACATTTTATATTCATATGGAAGTTCTCTCCATATACTTCCATTACTTTTTTAGCTTCATCTTTTCTTAAAAGTCCAGTATCTACGAAGATACAAGTTAATTGATCTCCTATTGCTCTATGAATAAGAGTAGCAGCAACAGATGAGTCAACTCCTCCAGAAAGTCCTAATAATACTTTCTTATCTCCTACTGTTTCTCTGATATTTTTTATAGTTTCTTCTATATAGTTACCCATAGACCAGTTTTGTTCACAACCAGCTACATTAAATACGAAATTTTTAAGCATTTGTGTTCCGTGCTCAGAGTGAGTTACTTCAGCATGGAATTGGATACAATAAGTGTTTAACTCTTTATTATATGTAGCAGCTACACAAGAATCTGTATGTCCTATTTGAACAAATCCAGGTGCCATTTTTGTTACATGGTCATTATGGCTCATCCAAACTTTAGAATTATTTGGTATTCCTTGGAAAAGAGGACTGTCTACATCATCGATAATAAGTTCTGCTTTACCAAACTCTTGTTTATCAGCTCTAGCAACTTCTCCACCCATTAAGTGTGTAGTTAATTGCATTCCATAACAAATTCCTAATACAGGTATTCCTTGATGGTATAACTCTTTACTTATTGTTGGTGCTCCTTCTAGATATACAGAAGCAGGTCCCCCAGATAGAATAATTCCTTTTGGTTTTCTTTCAAGTATTTTATCTAAAGGTTCAAAGTAAGGAACAACTTCAGCATAAACACCCATTTCTCTGACTCTTCTAGCAATCAATTGATTGTATTGAGAACCAAAGTCTAGTATAACAATACTATTTTCTTTCATTTTAACCTCCATATTTAAAATAAAAGGGCTAATAGCCCATTAATAACTTAAAATTTCTTCTTCTTTTACCTCTTAATTATTTATAAATTCTATCATAATTTAGAAAATGTGTCAAAAGAAATATTTCTTTAAAAATTTGGCTACACCATTATTATCATTTGTATCAGTTACATATTTTACCTTACTTTTTAACTCTAAATCAGAGTTACCCATAGCCACTCCATACCCTACTACTGTCAACATCTCCAAATCATTATTAGCATCTCCAAAAGCTACACACTCTTCTACTGAAATATCATAATTTTTTAAAACTTTTTCCAATATTAAACCTTTATTTACATTTTTATTCAAAATTTCAAATAAAAATTTTTGAGATTTTGCTGTATATACATTATTTCCAAATACTCTTTTTAATTCATTACAAAACTCATTAAACTCTTTTGAATTATTCATATCTTGAATAGTAATTTTGGTCATATTATAATCTTCAAAAGTATCAAAAGATTTTTTTATAGGTGTTAAACCTGTATGTTTTGCATAATGCTGTGTTTCAAGACTTTCTAAATTTTCTACATACCACTTATTATCTTGATATAAATTTATATGAAATCCTCTTTCCTTTCCTAATTCAATTACTTTTTTAGAAATTTTTTCTTCTAGTGGTAATTCAAAAACAACTTCATCATTTTTATAGTCTACAACTTTAGCTCCATTATAGGCTATGATATAACTATCTATTCCTAAATCTTCGGCAAAAGGTTTAGCTGATATATAGGTTCTTCCTGTAACTATAAATATTTTAACTCCTTTATTTTCCAAATACTTTAACACATTCTTGTTAATATCTGAAATTTTCTTTTCTGATGTAAGTAATGTTCCATCTAAATCAACTGCTATGGCTTTAATTTTCATAAATATTCACCTCACATTTATTAAGAATCTCTATAATAAATTATAATATTTTATATATTAAATATCAATAATATTTTTATCTATTTCTATTAATATTTTCTTATATTTTAATAAAAATTATTTTTATTTTTTATTTTTCTAAATTTTAATCTATAATTATATTAAAAAACTATACATTTTTAAAAAAATAATATATAATATTTATGATATACTTAAAATTTACTATATTAAAATTTTAAATCAACAGGGGGAATATTATGTTTTTATCACCAGAGGAAAAACTGTTAAAACTAAGAAAAAAATATAAAATTACTCAAGGAGAATTAGTAGGAGATGACATTACTAGAGTTTTTCTAGGAATGATTGAAATTGGAAAAAGATCCTTGACAGAAAAAACAGCTAAATTATTATGTAAAAATTTTCATAAGATTTTCGAAGAAAGAGGAATAAAAGATAAAATATCTTTAGATGAACTTATGAAAACTAAAGAGGAACAAGCTCTTGAATTTTTAAATAATATGTTAATGAGTGAAATAAATATAAGTAATGAAAATCTATGGATAATAGAAGAGGCTCTTTATGAGCTTGAACCTAAAGAAAGAAGTGAATTTTGTGAAAAACTTTATATAAGATTTAAAAATAGAGCTAGATATACACTTGCAAGAGAATATCTACTTAAATCATTTCATGGAATTAGAAAAGTTAAAAATCTCTTAGAAAAATTAAATGATATGTTCTTTATTTGTGAGCAACTTAATGACCCACAAGGTTCTATCTACACATATAAAAAGTTTTCATCATGGCTTCCTAAAGAAAAACTAAATCCTGAAACTGAAAAATTAAAGTATTCTTATGCTAAATCTTTAGTTGATGCTAAAGAATATGAAGAAGCTTTAGAAGTTATAAATTTCCTATATAAAAAAACTAAAAATGATGAAACCCTTTATTTAATTAGAAATTTAATGGCTAGAATTTATAAAGAAGAAAATAAATTTGAAGAAGCGATTAAAGAATACTCTTCTCTTGCAAAAGGAAAAACTAATAAAGAAAAATGTTTAGCATACTGTGAAATTATCAAAATTGCCTTAAAAATTTCAGATCAAGAGCTTATAAAAAAATATTATGAAAAATGTAAAAATATTGTTTCTGATTATACAGATTCTGATTTAGAATTTTTAAATATTTTTTGTACTTTAGCAAGAGGAGCTCATAATCTTGGAAAATTAAAAGATGCTAAATCTTACTATATGGAAGCCTTAGTTATAGGAAGATCTCTTAAAAATATGGAAGAAGAAAGAATTAATATTATTGGAGAATTGTTTGATGTATTGGACAAAAGTGATTTTTACTCCGCTCAAAGTATTGAATTAGAATATTTAGATCTTATAAAATCTAAATCTACTCCAAATATAACTCTCAAGATTTTGAATTATTACAAAAATATTCTACCTAATGAACTTCCATATAAATTAGAATTGTTTTTAAAATAATTTAAACAAACAACAAAACTAAGAATTACCTTTTTATATTCTATAAAATTTATTAATTGAAGCTTATTGAATAAAAAGACACCACTATTCGTTTAAATAGTTGTGTCTTTTTAATTCATATATAAATAGTATTATCTATCTAATTCTTCTCCACATCTTTTTAATAATCTTTCCCATTTCAAATCTACATTTGCTTGTATTCTATCTATTATATGTCTATTTTCTGGTTTAAATAGATGTTTAAATCTGCCTTGTTTCTTCAAAAACTCTTCGATTGGAAGTTTTTTCTTTGGTCTATATGTTAATTTCCACTCACCATTTATAACTTCAAATAGTGGCCAATAGCAAGTTTCTACAGCTAATCTACAAATTTCCATCAAATCTTCACTCTCATATCTCCAACCTCTTGGGCAAGGAGCTAATATATTTAAAAAAGCTGCCCCTTCTGTATAGATAGCTTTTTCTGCCTTTTCATGCAAATCTTTTATGTTTAAATGAGTCCTCCATAGCCTTCAAAAACTCTTTCTCTTCCATGACTCCACTCACTTTTACAACTGCTCCAAGCATTAGTGTATTTGGGAAATTTTTTCCTAATATTTCTTCAGATATTGTTCTAGCATCACAAGTAAATACTTTTCCCTTATATCCCTTTAAAAAAGGGATAAAATCTGAAGCTGATCTAAAAGAATTAATAATTATAGCTCCATCTTCCTTTAATCCTTTTGTAACATCTACACTTTCTATAAGTGTTTCATCAACTACAACTACAAAATCTGGTTCATAAATATTTGAATGGACTCTTACTGGATTTTTAGAAATACGATTATATGCCGTTATTGGAGCTCCCATTCTTTCAGGTCCATATTCTGGAAAACCTTGTACATACATACCACCACTAAATGCAGCATCTGCAAGAAGCAAAGAGGCTGTCTTAGCTCCCTGTCCACCTCTTCCATGCCATCTAATTTCAAATATTTCTCTCATATCCTACCTTCCTTTCATCTTAGATAGCTCCAAATTTATTAGGAGCTATCTAATTTCATACTTACAATCTTCCTAATAATATTTGTACTTTTTATTATTCTACTTTAATTTTTATTTTTTCCTAATTTAAATCCTGCTATCCTATTTACCATTATAGCTATTGCTCCGTCTCCTGTTACATTACATGCAGTTCCAAAACTATCCTGTGTTAAATAAAGAGCTATCATTAAAGATTGTAACTCTGGTCCAAATCCTAACATACTCTCTAATAATCCAAGAGCTGCCATAACTGCTCCTCCTGGTACTCCTGGAGCAGCAACCATTGTTACTCCTAACATTAATATGAAGCCAAACATTCCTGAAAATGTTATTGGCATTCCATTTAACATCATCACAGCCATAGAACAACTTACTAAAGTAATTGTACTTCCAGATAAGTGAATTGTTGCACATAAAGGAATTGTAAAGTCTGCTATACCATCATTAACTCCATTTTCTTTAGTTTGTCTTAAAGTTACTGGAATAGTCGCTGCTGATGACTGTGTTCCAATTGCTGTAAAATAAGCAGGCAACATTTTTCTTATTAAAACTATAGGATTAGCACTACTTAAAGTCCCTGCTACTGTATATTGAATTAATAAAATTATATAGTGTAATATTATAATTATTCCAAATACTTTGGCAAATACTGACATTATTTTTACAATTTCTCCTGCATAAGTCATATTAGCAAATATTCCTGCTACATATAGTGGTAAAAATGGAATAATTATATTTGTTATGATTTTTTCTACTATTGTTTGTATTTCATTCATGAAGTTTTTTATTGTAGTTCCTTCTACAATTGCTATTCCTATCCCTAAAATAAAAGCCATTAATAAAGCTGTCATAACCCCCATAATAGGTGGCATCTCCACAATAATATACCCACTTAATAGTCCAGCTTCAGGACTATTTTCTGCTATTGTTCCTAATGTACTTGGAAGTATTTTTTTTAATAAAACAGAGTTAGCAAAATAAGCAACACTACCTGATATAATTGTTGAACCATATGCCAATGCAGTTGTTATAGCTAATAATTTCCCAGCTTTTTTCCCAAGATCTCCAATACCTGGAGCTACGAAACCTATAATTATCAATGGTATTACAAATTGTAAAAAGTTACCAAATATTCCATTAAAGGTTATCATTAATCTCAGTAATGGTACAAACCCCACTTTTCCTAAAATAATTCCCACAATTAATCCTAATATAAGTCTTGGTAATAATCCTAATTTTTTCATAGTTGTCCACTTCCCTTTTATTTTTTAATATTTGTAGTTACTATTTCATTTCATATCCTGCTTCTTTAATTTTTTTAATAACCTCATCTCTATGCTCCATATCACTACATTCTATTACTAGTGTTACTTCCTGCATAGTTATTCCTAAATCTCCATTATACATACTTTGTGTTATGTGAAGTATATTTGCTCTACAAGATGTTAATAATCCTAAAAGTTTTTCTACTTCTCCAAATTTGTCTTGAATTTTTACTTTAAATTGGTATCTTCTTCCTTTATTAATTAAGGCTCTATTTAATACTCTTTCAATTAAATTAATATCAATATTTCCTCCCGAAACAACTGCACATGTTTTCTTTCCCTTACAATTAACTTTTCCAGCTAAAATAGCTGCTAATGAAGTAGCTCCTGCCCCTTCTGCTACAACCTTACTCTTTTCCATTAAAAATAGTATTGCATCTGCTATTTCAGCTTCTGAAACTGTTACTACCTCATCTACATATTTTTTTACTAATTCTAGAGTCTTACATCCAACTTTTCTTACAGCTATTCCATCTGCTATTGTAGGCTTTGCACATACTTCACAACACTCTCTTTTTTTTAGAGCTTCCGTCATTGAAGCTGCATTCTCAGATTCAACTCCTATAACTTTTATTTTAGGATTAATTGATTTTATAGCTATTGCTATTCCAGCTAAAATACCTCCTCCTCCAATAGGAACTACAACTGTATCTATATCTGGAGAGTCTTCTAAAATTTCTAATCCTATAGTCCCCTGACCTGCTATTACATATTCATCATCAAATGGATGTAAAAATACTGCTCCTGTAGCCTTTTGTATTTCACATGCCTTAGCAAAGGCATCATCATATACAGATCCACATAGTACAACTTCAGCTCCATATCCCTTTGTTGCTGCAACTTTAGCTATTGGTGCTGTTTCCGGCATAACAATTGTAGATTTTATCCCTTGAGCCGTAGCACCCAAAGCTATTCCTTGAGCATGATTTCCAGCTGATGAAGCAATTACTCCTCTTTTTTTCTCATCATCAGTTAAATTTGCTATTCTATTTAATGCTCCTCTTATTTTAAATGAACCTGTCTTTTGTAAATTTTCTAATTTAAAAAATACCTTTCCTCCTAATTCTTTTTCCAATGTAGGACACTCAACTAACGGTGTTCTCTTTATTGAGTTTTGAATTGTTTCCTTAGCTTTTTTTATAGTTTCTAATGTAACTTCCATATTAATTCCTCCCTTAATTCCATACATTTAAAAAAGTTTTCAACCACTCTTATTATGATATAATTATATTCTTTTGTTATAATTTAGTCAAATTTTAAACAATAACTAAACAAAATAAGAAGTTATAAACATCAAATAAATATATAGTAATACTTTCTATCTTATATTAAATATATTATTTTTACTATTTTTTATTTTTTTAGTAAATTTTTCGTCTTTACTATCAAAAATAGCTGTTTTTATTCTAGAGACTTTTTTGTCTTTCCATTGAACTTTACTTATTTTACTTTTTTCTTTTATATGCTTATTATTAAAATAGTTAATTTTTTAATATTATTTTACATAAAAAAAGAGAAATTCCATAGTCATAAACAACTATACAAATTTCTCTTCTTATTCACTATATTAAATAGCTCTCGTATACTCTTTTAACCACTCTTTTTCCTCTAGAGTTAAATATGGTGATACTTTTTCATATACCATCTGATGATAATTATTTAAGTACTCAATCTCTTCCTTTGAAAGTAACTCTTTTATTACCCCATCTAGATCTAATGGAGCATATGTCATTGTTTCAAACTTCATAAATTGACCAAACTCTGTTTTTTCAGCCTTTTGAACAATTAATTCATTCTCTAATCTAATTCCATGAGAACCTGCTATATATACTCCTGGCTCATTTGTTACATTCATTCCTTCTTCTAGTACCTGTGGATTATATTGAACTCTTATCCCTTGTGGTCCTTCATGAACATTTAATAAAAACCCTACCCCATGACCTGTTCCACATTTGTAATCAATTCCTATATTCCATAAAGCTTGTCTTGCTAATATATCTAAATTTGTTCCTGTAACTCCATATAAAAATTTTACTTTTGATAAATTAATCATTCCCTTTAATACTAAAGTGAAGTGTTTCTTTAACTCTTCTGAACACTCTCCTAAAACAAAAGTTCTTGTTATATCAGTAGTTCCATCAAAATATTGTCCCCCTGAATCCACTAAAAATAAATTTTTAGCTTCCAATCTTCTATCAGTCTCAGGAGTTGATTTATAGTGCATCATTGCAGCATTAGACTCATAGGCTGCAATAGTGTCAAAACTAGGCTCAATATATAGTTCTTGCTCTTTTCTAAAACTCTCTAATTTTTGAGTTGCTGACATCTCTGTAATCTCTTCTTTTCCAATACTGTTTTTTAACCAATACATAAACTTCGTTACAGCTACCCCATCTTTTACGTGTGAATTTCTTAAGTTTTCAAGCTCTACTTTATTTTTACAAGCCTTCATTATCGTACTTGGGTTTGATCTATTGATAACTTTTATCTCTGGATTTAATTTTTTGAAAATAGTATAATTCACCTTATTTAAATCCATCATAATTATATTTGAGTTTGAAACTCTTTCCATATCCTCATATATTTCAAAGTAATCTCTTACCTCTACTCCATTTTTATAAAGATATTTCTCAACCTCACTATTTAATTTTTCTTCACCTATATATAGTACTGCCTTATCTACAGTTATTGCAGCATAAGCTAAATTTACAGGATTATTTTTTACATCATTTCCTCTTATATTAAATATCCATGCTATATCATCTAATGAAGTGATTATATTTACATCACAATTTTCCTCTTCTAAGATATTTCTTACTCTAGTTAATTTTTTTTCAACACTTTCACCAGTAAATTTTTCCTCTAAAACAAAAACTTGGCTAGCTGGTAAACTTGGTCTATCTCTCCAAATCTCTCCAACTAAATCAAATTCAAAATTAAAATTAACTTTTTTATCCTTAAATTTTGCTTCAAAATCTAATACCGTATTTGTTGCTAAAACTTTTCCATCAAATCCTAAAGTTTCTCCAGATTGAATGTTATTAACAATGTATTGTATAAAAGTTGGAACTCCATCTTCTCCCATTTTAAATAGTGTTATTCCACTTCCTTGTAATTGTTTTTCCGCTTGAATAAAATATCTTCCATCTGTCCAAAGTCCAACTTCATTTTGAGTAACTACAACTGTTCCAGCTGATCCTGTAAACCCAGATATCCACTCTCTACCTTTGAAATAATCTCCAACATATTCACTTTGATGATAATCAGCTGAAGGAATAATGTAATAATCTATACCTCTCTCCTTCATTAACTCTTTTAACTTTGCAATTTTTTCTGTAATTTTCACAGTACCACCTCTTTTATTCTACTGTAACAGATTTTGCCAGATTTCTTGGCTTATCTACATCTAATCCCTTTTCTACTGCTGTATAATATGCTAAAAGTTGTAAAGAAATATTTGCAACTGTAGGAGCCAATATATCTTCCACATCATCTATAAGTATAATTTCATCTGAAATATCTGCTACATTCTTATATTTTTCTTTTGTTAATGCTATAACATATGCTCCTCTTGCTTTAACTTCTTTAATATTAGATATTATCTTTTCAATCATATCCTCTTGTGTTGCAATAGCAACTACCATTGTTCCCTCTTCTATTAAAGCTATCGTTCCATGTTTTAACTCCCCAGCTGAGAAAGCCTCTGTATGTATATATGTAATCTCTTTCATTTTTAGAGATCCCTCTCTACCACACTTATCGTCTATACCTCTACCTATAAAAAATCCATTTCTCTTATCTTTTATCTTATTAGCTATAGCTCTTATTTGCTCTTTTTTATCAATTACTTTTTTCACCTGATCTGATAGCATATGTATTGTATCTAAATAACTCTCATATTTATTACCATCAATTAACATTTTCTTTTCCCCAAAATAAAGAGCTAGAAGATAAAATAAAGTTACTTGAGCTGTATATGCCTTTGTTGAAGCAACCGATATCTCTGGTCCAGCTAAAGTATATATTACCATATCCGCCTCTCTAGAGATAGTAGATCCCAATACATTCGTTATAGCTAATGTTGTAGCTCCTTTTTCTTTTGCCATCTTCATAGCCATCAATGTATCTAAAGTTTCTCCAGATTGACTTATGAAGATCGCTAAAGTACTTTCATCAATAAAAGGATCACTATATCTAAATTCTGAAGCTATATCTACCTCTGTTTTTATCCCAGATATTTTTTTGAAGAAATAAGCTCCTTGAAGCCCAGCATGGTAAGCAGTTCCACAAGCAACAATATAGATCTCTTTTATTTTTGATAGATCTAATTTTTTTAAAGATGAAGAGAAATCAACTTTTCCATTAGTATTCATATACACATCTAAAGTTTTTTCAATTACCTCTGGTTGCTCTTCTATCTCCTTTAACATAAAGTGTGGATATCCTCCCTTATTTGCTTGTTCCATATCCCACTCTATCTTAGATATTGCCTTTTCTAATTTTTTTCCTTGAGAATCATAAACACTCACTCTATCCTTCTCAACAATCGCCATTTCACTATTATCTAAAAATATAACTTCTCTAGTATATTTTAAAATAGCTGGAACATCTGAGGCAATAAAATTCTTTCCTTTTCCTAAACCAATAATTAGAGGACTCTCTTTTCTTACACACACCAATCTATCTGGATTCTCTCTCTCAATTATTCCTAAAGCATAACTTCCTCTTATTCTTTCAGTTACTTTTCTTAAAGTTGATAACATATCTCCATCATAATGTTTAGAAAATAGGTGAGCTACTACTTCACTATCTGTTTGAGAGGTAAATACATATCCCTCTTTAGTTAGCTCCTCTTTTAACTCTAAATAATTTTCAATAATACCATTATGTACTACAGCAACTTTCCTATCTGAACTAAAATGAGGATGAGAATTTTCATCAGTTGGATTTCCGTGAGTTGCCCATCTAGTATGACCTATACCAACATAAGCACTCTCCTCTTTTCCTTTTAATGCGTTTCTTAAATTTTCCAATTTACCACTTTTCTTTTCAATAAAGATCTTCCCATTTTCAATGATAGCTAGACCTGCAGAGTCATATCCTCTATATTCAAGTTTACTTAACCCATCTAGGATTACCTCCATTGCTCTTTGTTCATCTCCCACATAACCAATTATTCCGCACATACGAATCCTCCTATATATATTTAATTTTCAATGTTCATAGGAGATTGCTACTTATTACCCCTTTGTCCTTTAAGTTGTCTTAAAGTTTTGTACTGGTAATGGCTGTAACCACCTCTGGAGTATCCGCCGAATTTTCGATAAACTCCAGTCCTCGTCAACTTACTTTAGAAAGAACTTTTAAAATAAAATTTCTTCTCTAAATAAGCTCTGGCGCTCTTAAATTTAATCTCCTGCTGTGTTCTATTATAACTGATAAAAAAAAGCTGGTCAAGTATTATTTTTTCCAGCTTTTATCTCCATATATTTACTTTTTTCTATCTCTTGTTGATCCAAAACCTAACTCTTCTCTATATTTAGTAACTGTTCTTCTTGCTACTATATAGCCCTTATCTTTTAAATAAATCGAAATTCTTTCATCAGATATTGGATTTTTTTTGTTTTCCTTATTTATAAGTTCTTCTATTATTTTTTTTATTTTTATTTTTTTACTATCAATTATAAATAAAGATTTTATTGAAATAATACCTTGAGGAGTGTCTAAATATTTATCTTTTATAGCTCTTGATATTGTAGATTCATGTAAGTTTAATTCTGTAGCTATATCCTTTAATATTAAAGTATGTAAAAAGTTTTCCCCTCTAAAAAAGTAATCCCTTTGTTTTTTTATAAGAAATTCTAATATTTTAGTTAGAGTTTGATATCTTTTTTCTAAACATTTTACTATATTAATAGCTGTATTTATAAATTTTTTATCACTTGCTAAGCTTTCTGAATAATATGAATTAACACTTACTTTTGGAATAACTCCCTCATTTATTTTAAAAACTAACTCTCCGTTTTTTACCTCTATTTTAGCTTCTGGCACAACATAGTTACTAGTTGTATCTATTCTATACCCTCTAGCAGGTATAGGAGTTAATGTCTTTATCAACCTTATATAATCTAGTATTTTATTTTCATCAATCTTTAATTCTTGAGCTATTATTGAATAATTTTGATTAGCTACTTCTTCCAAATAATATTCAATCAAAGTAAAAAGTTTTTCATCATATATCCCTTTATTTCTCAGTTGAATTTTTAAACAATCTTTTAAATTTTCAGCTCCAATTCCTATTGGATCTAAAGTGTATATAATTTCAAATGCTTCATTTAATTCTTGCATATTTATCTTTAATAATTTTTTTAACTCCACTTTTGAAATAGCCAAATAACCTCTTGAATCTAAATTATTAACTATAAATATACATATCTTTTTAATTTTTTTTGAAAGTTGCAAATATCCTATTTGTTCCTCTAGATAATCAATCAAAGTCTCCTCTTTAGTTATAAAATCTAAAGGTGAATACTCCTCTTCTGATACCCCTTTAGTTGAGGAAGTACTATATGATATCTCAATAGCTGGATTGATAGTAGCCTCTTTCTCTAGGTACTCCCTTAACTGTGATGAAGACATTTGCAATATGTTCATTGAAATTTTCATCTCTTGTGTCAATACTAATTTTGTTTCCTGTTTAAGCTTTAAAGAAAAATCCAAATAAAATCCCCCTCTATCTTTTCATAAAAATAAGGTTGTTACAAACCACTAATTGTAACAACCCTATTATCTATTTCTTATCTTCCTCAATTTCAACTTTTTCTTCGACTACATCTACTAACTCTTCATCACTATCATCATTTGAGTTGTCAAATATCTTAGTTACATAACTCATTAAGTTTATAATAACATAGAAGAATGATACAATAAAAAGACTATATTTTAATGTCACTATAACTATTACAATAAATAATCCAGCAAACTTTTTAGGGATAAAAGAAAATGATTTATCTGGAGTTTTAAACTTTATTGTACTTACCATTAATATTGCAGCTATTATAGTTATTGCCATAAAAATATCTAAATGAAAAAGATTTATATCAAAATTCTTTTGTAAATAGTAACAAATTAAGTAATATGAACAAACCATTGCCGCAGCATTTGGAATTGGCATACCACTGAAATCTCCTTTTTCGTTTGAAGCCACAGTTATAATGTTAAATTTTACCAGTCTCATAACTCCACAAAGTGCATAGATAAAAGATACAGGTACAATGAAGGCACTAGCAGATGCATATTGCATTAAGATTGAATAAACTAAGATACTTGGAGCTAAACCGAAAGATATAGCATCACAAAATGAGTCAAACTCCTTTCCAAATTCACTAAACGCATCTAACTTTCTTGCTGTTTTTCCATCTAATCCATCACAAACCATTGCTAATATAATGAACCAAATTGCTTGTATAAAGTTTCCTTTAATAGAAGCAGTAATACTTAAATATCCTAAAAACATATTAGCCGCTGTAATTGCATTAGGAGCAATATATTTTCTTTTTACCATTTTATTTCATCTCCCTTAAAAACTATTATCTGTAAATTTTAGCATAAAAAAAAATTTTTTTCAATATTAAAAGAAAAGAATAAATTTGTAAAAATAGTTTGATATTTTGATAAAAATCCTATAAAATCATCATATAGACGTTTTATTGAAAGGAGATACATTTTTGGATAGAAAAAAATTTCAAAATATGTTTACAGAGGTTGATGAATTTTTAATAGCTGCTATTTGTGATGATATTGAACTCTGTGAGGAGATTGAATATCCTGTATATAGCAAGTATTTTTATCCACCTCAAATATGTAAAAAATTATCTGAACTCAATTTAGGAAATATAGAATTTATTTTATGTGGATTAAATGGAAATTGTGAAAAAAATATGGTAGCTATCACACCAAAATCTTTTCCAAAAGATGAGTTGATGTTCCCAGTAAAATTTTTCAAAATTACTAATAAATCTAAATTTAAACCTCTTGAACATAAGCATTATTTAGGAACTATAATGTCACTTGGAGTTAAAAGGGAGCTTATTGGTGATCTAATTGTAGAAGGTAATATCTGCTATGGAGTAGCTGATGATGAGATTTTTAATTTTCTCTCTACAAACCTTACAGAGATTGCTAAAAATCCAGTTACTTTTGAAGAGAGTGATAAAGAGGAGATCCCAGAATTTAAATTTCAAGAGATTACCGATAGTGTTAGCTCGCTGAGATTGGATAATATAATAGCTGCAGCTATTAATAATTCAAGGAGTAAAAGTTTAGAGTTAATAGAAGCTGGAGAAGTTTCTATTAATTATACTGTCTCTAAAGATAAAAGTTTATTATTAAAAGAAGGGGATATCATAAGTGTAAAAAAGAAAGGAAAATTTATTTTTGATAAACTGATTGGAGAAAATAAAAAAGGGAAATACAAAGTTTTAATAAAAAAGTTTGTATAACTTATTAAGAGGTGAAATGTTTTATGAAAAAGAAAATAGGTATAATATTTGGAGTAATTTTTGTTATTCTGTCTGGAGTATATCTATCTAGAAATTATATTATAAAAATAGTTTTAGAAAATAAACTTACAGAGATCAACAAAGGACAGGTAGATATTGGAAAAGTAGATTTCTCTCCATTTTCTAAAAAAATAGTTATCAATAATATAGATATTACTAGTAGAAAAGATGGAATGAAAAATTTTGTATCAATTGGAAAGTTTGAAACAGATTATGACATTTACTTTAAAGAGAAAAAAATTCTTGTAAGTAAGGCTGATTTTGAAAATGTACAATTTATGACTCCAAGAGAGGAGAATGGAAGCACAGGATTTGTTGTAAAAGAGGAAAATAAAGTTATTGTAAAACCTTCAAGTACAGAGGAAGATAAGGATGATAACGTTCAAGATTTAGAGGAACTTATAAAAGCTAGAGCTCTTGTAAATAAAATGACACTTGAAAATATCCTTAAATCTCAATATGAGATAGCAGAAAATAATCTCAAAGAAAAAAAGGAATACTGGGAAAAAAGAATAAATAGATTAGAGAAAAAACCAGAATACATTATCCTTAAACAAAATTATGAAAAAATATCTCAAGAAAAGAATCCATTGAAAATAATTAGAATGGAGAAAGAGATTAAAAATATGATTACCTCTTTTAAAACTTTAAGTAAAGAGTTTCTAAAAGATAAAGAAAATATGAAATCTGATTTTAACAGTATTGTAAGTGTTAATAATATGAATATTAATCTTGAAGATACAGTTAATGAGTTAGTTGGTAGAGGTGAATTTGTAATCACAGATCTTGATTCTATTATAAACTATTATCTTAATGAAATTTATGGTGAAAAAATTAAAAATATGGTTGTCAAATATAGAAATATTATGAGAGAAATTGAATTAAGAAGGGAAGAAGATAAAAAAGCTCAAGATAAATGGGAAATTTTTGCTGAAGAGATAGATATCACATCTAATATATATGGTATTGAACTAAATGGTCAGATTAAAAATATCTCAAGTAGACTTTCTAGAAATAAAACAAATATTGATCTATATCTAAGTGCTGACTCTCAATTTAGTCATGGAGAAGCATATGGTTATATCAACCTTAGCAAAATCCAAGGTAAATTTGATATAAAAATATCTAATTTTAACTTTAAAGATTTAGAAGATATGGATGTTCTTTATAATTATGTAACTAATGGAGAAGCAGCTCTTGTTAAAGAGGTTTTACTAAGCAGAGATAACATAGATATTCAAGGTAATGTTGAAGTACAGAAAATGACACTCAATGAAAAAGAGATTACTAACAAACTTAATATAAAAGAGCCTCTTCTAAGAACAATGATCTCTCCATTACTAAAAGAATTAAGAAGTGGAAATATCAACTATGGTTATAACTCTTTAGACGAAAAATTGGTTATTAAAAGTGACCTTTCTGAAAGAATAATGGAAGTTTTAAATGATAGAAATGGTAGTGTTAAGAAAAAAATTATTGAAAATATGGTAAACGAAGGAAAAGCTCAAATACAAAATTATAAAGCTACTCTTGATGAAAACAATGAAGATACTTTAAAAGAGTTACAAAATAATTTGGATGAAAAATCTAAATATCTAAACAAAGTTCAAGAAATTGTAGATAAATTTAATATTGATGGGCTATTCAAATAATATTTAGAAAAAATTATTGACGTAATTTGAATTTATTGATATAATGAATTGTCATGGAAATCATAGAGGAGTCTTATGGCGTAATAGTATCGAACCGTGTCAGGTCTGGAAGGAAGCAGCACTAAGGTATTTATTGCGGGTATAGGATATACTTCTTTGGTTTTCATGGCTTTTTTTATAAGCAGGGGGAATTTCTATGTATATAATCTATAATTTAGATGAGTTAAAAAATAATTTTGGAAATCTTTCAAATATTGATAATGAGTTTATAGAAGATAAAAATGGACTATATTTTGTGATAAAATCTCAAGATACACTTATTGGTTATATATTAGTAAATGAAAGTAGAGAGAACTACTTAATTAGAAGAATTTTTGTAAAAAGTGATATGAGATATAAATCTTATGGAATGAAGCTTATAAAGTTCCTAGTCAATCATGGAGTGGAGCAGAAAAAGGAAAAGATTTTATGTAAAGATCTCTCAAAACAGGAATTTTTTAAAAAGAATGGATTCAAAGAAAATGGAGATACACTTGAAATAAATAATATTCAGAGAGAAACCTTGAGAATGAAAGAGGGAAAAAAAGTTGTAATCTCATCTATTTTACAAAATATATTTTTAGCAACTATTAAAATTTTAGGTGGAATTTATGGTGGATCTCGAGCTTTAATTTCTGATGGAATTAACTCTTTAGCAGATGTTGGTAGTTCCTTTGCAATCTTATTAGGAATATATTTTAGTAATAAACCAGCTGATGAAGAGCATCCATATGGTCATGAAAAAATAGAGAGTATCATTGGAAATATGTTAGGAGTTTTTCTTCTTCTTACTGCCTTTGAGTTGGGAAAAAGTAGTGTAGAACTTTTAATTAAAGGTGAATATACCACTACTCCATCATACACTACTATTATTTGGGCTTTTATATCAATGGTTGTAAAGTTTTTTATGTATAGATATAAATTAAAAGTTGGGCAAGCTACTGATAATAGTGCCTTAATAGCTGATGCTAAAGACAGTAAAAGTGATGTATATTCTTCCGGTGGAGTTATTATAGGAATACTGTTATCTATTTGGATATCCCCTATCTTTGATATCCTTGTGAGTTTAATTGTCGCTCTATTAATTTTTAAAGAGGGAATATCAGTAATTTTTGAAACATCCAACCTTATTCTTGATAAGCAAGATGATGAGTTTATTAAAGAACTTGAAAATTATCTAGCCGAAAATGATAGTATAAAGAATGTTCATGATATATTTATGAGAAAATCTGGAGATAAAATATTTCTTTCTATGCATATTAGAGTTCCTAAAGATATGACAGTATATGAAGCTCATCATTTAATAGACAGTATTAGAGAAGGGATAATTCTAGATTTTGAAAATGTTAAAGATGTTATGATTCATGTTGATTACCTATATTAAATTAATAAAATCTCATTTTTAATTTAATACTCTAAAATGTGGAAAGTAGACACATTAACAAAAATTATGGTATAATTATTAACTGAAAAGGAGTTGAAAATTTAATGAGTATATTAGATAAATTAAATGATAAGCAAAGAGAAGCTGCCTCTAAGATAGATGGTGCTCTTTTAATTCTTGCTGGTGCTGGATCTGGAAAAACTAGAACTATAACTTATAGAATAGCTCATATGGTTGAAGAGATTGGAATCTCTCCTTATAAAATACTAGCTGTTACTTTTACTAACAAGGCAGCTAGAGAGATGAAGGAAAGAGTTGAATCTCTTATTGGTGAAGATGCCAAAAGAGTTATGGTATCTACATTCCACTCATTTGGACTTAGACTTTTAAGAGTGTATGGAGACAGATTGGGATATGGTGCTAACTTTACAATTTATGATACAGATGATCAAAAAAGAGTTGTTAAAAATATAATGAAAGAGTTAGTTATTAAAGATAAAAATCTAAAAGAGGGAATTATTGCCTCTATTATCTCTAAATTAAAAGAGGAGAGCATATCTCCAGATGAATATGAAACAACTGAAAAATACAATGAAAATGGAAAGATAATAGCTGAAGTCTATAGAAGATATAACTCAGTTCTTAAAAATAATAATGCTATGGATTTTTCTGATATTTTAGTTAATACAGATAGATTATTAGATATTCCAGATATTCTTGATAAAGTTCAAGATAAATTTAGATATATTATGGTTGATGAATACCAAGATACAAACAATATACAATATAAAATAGTTAATAAAATAGCAAAAAAATATGGAAATATCTGTGTAGTTGGAGATGAAAATCAAAGTATTTATGGATTTAGAGGAGCCAATATTCAAAACATTTTAAATTTTGAAAAAGATTATCCAGATGCTACTGTAGTTAAATTAGAAGAAAACTACCGTTCTACATCTGTTATCCTAGATGCTGCTAACTCAGTTATTAGAAACAACTCTAGTGCAAGGGATAAAAAACTTTGGACTAAAAAAACAGTAGGAGAAAAAATTACTGTTGAGAGATGTGCTGATAGTAGAGAGGAAGCAAGTTTTGTAATTGGTGAAATTATTAAGGGAAAAGCTAAAGGAGCTAAATATAAAGATTTTACAATTCTATATAGAACTAATGCTCAATCAAGAATGTTTGAAGAGAAACTTTTACGTGAAAATATTCCATATAAGATTTTTGGTGGAATGCAATTCTACCAAAGAGCTGAAATCAAAGATAT
Organism: Fusobacterium mortiferum; assembly: GCF_016900045.1. Classification (GTDB taxonomy): domain Bacteria; phylum Fusobacteriota; class Fusobacteriia; order Fusobacteriales; family Fusobacteriaceae; genus Fusobacterium_A; species Fusobacterium_A pullicola. Next base: position 68,397 of record NZ_JACSNP010000001.1, on the reverse strand, counting down.
AGTGGCTTATTTGGCTGTTATTAATAATACAACTGATAACCTTAATCTTGCAAGAATTTTAAATGTTCCAAAAAGAAAGATCGGAGATAAAACTTTTGAAAAAATAGAGGAATTCGCTAAAGAGCAAAATCTATCTCTTTTTGAGGCTTTAGGTAAAGCAGATGATATATCTGGACTCAGTGCAAATTTAAAAATAACTATATTAGATTTTTATAAAATGATGAAAGAGTTCATTGAAATCAGTGAGGGAACTCCAGTCTCTGAACTTTTTGATACAATAGTTAGAGAGATAAAATATAATGACTATCTAATAGCTAACTATGAAGATTATGAAACAAGAAAAGAGAATATAGATGAGTTAAAAAATTCTATTATTGAGTTAGAAAAAGTTATTGAGACACTTACTTTAAGAGAATATCTTGAAAATATATCATTAGTTAGTGCTACAGATAATCTTGAAGATGAAAAGGATTATGTAAAATTGATGACTATACACAACTCCAAAGGATTAGAGTTTCCTACTGTATTTGTTGTAGGAGTAGAAGAGGGCCTATTCCCTAGTAATAGAGCTGACTTTGATAACAACGAACTAGAAGAAGAAAGAAGATTATGTTATGTAGCTATAACTAGAGCTGAAGACAAACTTTATATGACCTATGCTAAAAGTAGAATGATGTTTGGTAATGATGACTGGTATAGAGAGCCTTCAAGATTTTTAAATGAAATTCCTAAAGAATTGATAGAGAAAGCTAATACTATCACTGAATATATCCCTAAAAATGAAAAGGGTAGCTTCATTACAGAAAGAGCCTTCAAAAAAATGATAACAATTGAGGATTTAAATAAGACTGCTCAAAATTTCCCATACTCTATTGGTGAAAAAGTTATGCATAAAAAATTTGGACTTGGGGTAGTAAAATCTGTAAATGATAAGAAAGTTGAAATAAACTTTGTAGATGGAAAAAGAGAGATAGCTATGGCAGTAGCTGAAAAATTTCTTACAAAGTGTTAGGAGGTAGGTATGAAAAGAAAAACGATTGCTAAAGAGATTGAATATATCGGAATTGGACTTCATAAAGGTGAAAATATAAAAATGAGATTACTTCCTAGTGAAAATGGAATAATCTTTAAAAGAGTTGATTTAGAAGAGGGAAAAAATGAGATTACACTAGATATAGCTAATACTTTTGATTTAACTCGTGGTACTAATTTACAGAATGAATATGGGGCAAAAGTGCATACAATAGAACATTTTTTATCTGCTCTTTATGCTTTAGATATCACTGACTTAACAGTTGAGCTAGATGGTAATGAACTTCCTATCTGTGATGGTAGTGCTAAAATATTCATCGATATTTTTGAGGAAGCTGGATTAAGAGAGCTAGATATAGATATTGAACCTTTGGTAGTGAAAGAGCCTATCTACTTAACAATAGGAGATAAAAACATTGTAGCTCTTCCCTATGATGGCTATAAACTGACTTATGCTATAAGATTTGAACACTCATTTTTAAAATCACAACTAGCAGAATTTGAAGTAAATTTAGAAAATTATAAAAAAGAGATTGCTTCTGCAAGGACTTTTGGATTTGATTATGAGATTGAATACTTAAAGAAAAATAATCTTGCTTTAGGTGGAACTCTTGACAATGCTATTGTAGTAAAAAAAGATGGTGTTTTAAACCCAGATGGTCTCAGATTTGAAGATGAGTTTGTAAGACATAAAATGCTTGATATAATAGGTGATTTAAAAATATTAAATAGACCAATAAAAGCACATATCATAGCTATAAAAGCTGGACATGCTTTAGATATAGAGTTTGCAAAATTATTAAAAAACATGTAAAATATAGATAATACTATTTGAGGAGGAAAACAGAATGTTAAATACTTTAGAAATAATGGAAAGAATACCACATAGATATCCATTTTTATTAGTGGATAGAATCATTGAGGTAAATAAAGAGGAGCAAAAAATAAGAGGTCTTAAAAATGTTACTATAAATGAAGAGTTCTTTAATGGACACTTCCCTGGACACCCAATTATGCCAGGAGTATTAATAGTAGAGGGAATGGCTCAATGTTTAGGTGTACTTGTTATGGAAGGACTTGAAGGAAAAGTTCCTTACTTTGTTGGAGTAGAAAGTGCTAAGTTTAAAAGCCCTATAAGACCTGGAGACCAAATAATATATGAAGTTGAAGTAGAAAAAATCAAAAGAAACTTTGTAAAAGCTCATGGAAAAGCTTTAGTAGATGGAAATGTTGCTTGTGAAGCAAGCTTTACTTTCTGTATAGCAGATAAATAAGAGATGGGAGGCAATTATGATAGATATTCATAATACTGCTATAATTGAAGAGGGTGCTATCATAGAAGATGGAGTTAAAATAGGTCCATACTGTATAATTGGTAAGGATGTAAAAATTGGAAAAAATACTACAATTCAATCTCATGTTGTAATAGAGGGTATTACTGAAATTGGAGAAAACAATACTATTTACTCTTTTGCTTCTATTGGAAAAGCATCTCAAGATTTAAAATATAAAGGTGAACCAACTAAAACTATTATTGGAAATAATAATACAATCAGAGAGTTTGTTACTATTCATAGAGGTACTGATCATAGATGGGAAACAAGAATAGGAAATGGAAATCTTATTATGTCTTATGTTCATGTAGCTCATGATGTTATCATAGGAGATGGTTGTATCTTTTCAAATAATGCTACATTAGCTGGACACGTAGTAGTTGATAGTTACGCAATAGTTGGTGGACTAACTCCTGTACACCAATTCTGTAGAATAGGTTCTTATTCTATGACTGGAGGAGCTAGTGCTGTAAACCAAGATATCTGTCCTTTTATACTAGCTGAAGGAAATAAAGCTATTCCTAGAGGACTTAATAGTGTTGGACTTAGAAGAAGAGGTTTTACAGATGAAGAGATAAGCAGACTTAAAAAAGCTTATAAAATAGTTTTTAGAAGTGGATTATCCCTAAAAGATGCCTTAGCACAGATTGAGGCTGAAATAGAATTTGATAAAAATGTATCATACTTTGTAGACTTTATAAAAAATAGTGATAGAGGTATAGCTAGATAATGAAAAAAATAGGTATAATAGTTGGTAATGGAAAATTACCCCTCTATTTTCTTGAAGAGGCTGAAAAACAAAATATAGAAGTTTTTCCCTTAGGACTATTTGATACTATAGATGATAAAATAAAAGCTCATAAAAATTTTATAGCTTTTAATATTGGAGAGGTAGGAAGTATTGTTAAATACTTCCTTCTCAATAGTATTACAGAGATAGTTATGTTGGGAAAGGTAGAAAAAGATATAATATTTAAAAATATAAAATTTGATAGATATGGAGAGGAACTTCTGAAAAGATTACCAGATAGAAAAGATGAAACTCTCCTTTTTGCAGTTATAGCATTTTTTAGATTAAATGGAATAAAGGTTCTTCCTCAAAATCATTTACTAAAAAATTTTATGTTTCAACAGGAGTGTTATACAAATATTAAACCTAGTGAAGAGGATAAAAAGACTATAAAAATAGGTATAGAAGCTGCTAAGGCTCTAAGTGAAGTAGATGCTGGGCAAACTGTTGTTTGTAAAGACTCATCTGTTGTTGCACTAGAAGGAATTGAAGGAACTGATAAAACAATAAAAAGAGCTGGAGAGCTTGCTGGCAAAGGTTGTATCATTGTAAAAATGTCTAGACCTCAACAGGATATGAGAGTTGATATACCAGCTGTAGGAATAGAAACAATAAAAAGAGCTATAGAGATAGGAGCTAAAGGAATTGTTGGAGAAGCAGGTAGAATGCTTTTTCTAAATAGAGATGAAGCTATAAAATTAGCAGAAGAAAACTCTCTATTTATCCTTGGAATAAAAGTTTGATAGGAGATTATTATGAAATTTTTTGTATCAACTGGAGAGGTTTCTGGAGACTTACATCTTTCCTACTTAGTAGAAGCTATTAATAAAAAATATAAAGATGCTAAGTTTTATGGAGTTGCAGGTAAACATAGTAAAAGTGCTGGAGTAGAAGTTATCCAAGATATTAATGAACTTGCAATTATGGGATTTACTGAAGTGTTGAAAAAATATAGTTTTCTTAAAAAGAAAGCTAATGAGTATATAGATTTTATAAAAAAAGAGAATATAAAAAAGGTTATTCTTGTTGATTATGGTGGATTTAATTTAAAGTTTTTAGAACTTGTAAAAAAAGAGATACCAAATATTGAAGTTTTTTACTATATTCCTCCTAAATTATGGATTTGGGGAGAAAAAAGAATAAAAAAATTAGTCAAAGCTGACCATATTATGGTTATCTTTCCTTGGGAAGTTGAATTTTATAAAAAACATGGAGTAGATGCAATATATTTTGGTAATCCCTTTGTGGATAAATATATTGTAGAAAAAAGAGAGGAAGAGTATATACTCCTTTTACCTGGAAGTAGAAAACAAGAGATAAAAACTCTTCTTCCAATTATGTTAGAATTAGTTAAAGAGAGTAAAGAAAGTAAGTTCTTACTAAAACTTTCTAGTGAAGAGCATTTAAAGTGGATATCTGAAAATCTATGTGAATATCCTAATCTCTATTTAGAGTTTGAAAAAAAGCTTCCAGAGTGTGTTAAAAACTCCAAAGTTGCAATAGCTGCTTCTGGAACTGTAACTTTAGAGTTAGCTCTTATGGGACTTCCTACAATAGTGATATATAAAACTGGATTTATCAATGCTTTTATCGCTAGACATATTTTAAAAATTGGTTTTGTTTCTCTTCCAAATCTTACTTTGGATAGAGAGGTATTTCCAGAACTTCTACAAGAGAGATGTAATGTAGAGGAGATAAAAAAATATCTTATTAAATTGGATACAGAGAGAGAAAGAATAGATAGAGATATTCAAGAGGTAAGAGATAAACTTTCAGGAAAAAATGTGGTAGAAAGTTATGGAGACTTTCTTGTAAAAGGAGAGAGATGAAACTAAATATATTTAAAAATAAATCATTAAATACATTCTTAAAATATAGTTTTAAATATAAATGGGCTATGGTTGCAGTAATACTTATGTCCATATTAACTTCAACAATGGGAGCTGTACCAGCATGGCTTAGTAAGTATCTCATTGATGATGTACTTGTAAAAAAAGATCCTAAAATGATGGTTATTGTAATATCAGCTATCTTTTTATCTACAGTTGTAAAGGTGATCTCAGCTTACTATGCTAGTATTTCATCAAACTATGTAACTGAAACAATAAAAAGAGATATCAAAATTGATGTTTTTAATCATCTACAAAAACTTCCTATCTCATATTTTAGAAAAAATAAATTAGGAGATATTATGGCTAGACTTTCTGGAGATTCTTCTACATTGGGAAGAATAGGGTTTATGCTATTTGATATGTTAAAAGAGTTCATCACTGTTGTAGCTCTTATTTTTAGAATGTTTCAAGTTGATTGGTTGTTAGCATTAATATCTTTAACAGTTATGCCACTTATTATTTCAACGGTGAAGAAATATACTAAGAAAATTAGAAAATCTGGTAGAATCAGACAGGATACATCAGGAGCAGTAACTGCTTTTATTCAAGAGAGTTTATCTGGCATTTTTGTAATTAAAGCTTTCAATAATAGTGATATGATTATTGATAGATTCAAAGAGATTAGTATGGATGAATTTCAAAAGTCTTATAAAAGTACAAAGATTAAAGCCAAGGTATCACCTATAAACGAAGTTATAACTACTCTTATGGTAGTTTTAGTAGCTGCTTATGGTGGTTATCAAATCGTTGTTACAAAAACTATGTCTCCTGGAGATTTGATATCCTTTGTAACTGCTATGGGGCTTATGAGCCAACCTTTAAAAAGATTGATTTCTAAAAATAATGATGTACAAGAAGCTATCCCTTCTGCTGATAGAGTTATTGAGATATTAGATATCCCAGTTGAAGTAGATCACTGTGAACCTGAAGAGGAGTTAGGTGGAAAAATACAAAATATTAATTTTAAAAATGTTTCATTTACTTATTCTGATGGTAAAAGTAACGCCTTAAAAAATATAAATTTAGATATTGAAGCTGGAGAAGTTGTTGCCTTTGTTGGAAAGAGTGGAAGTGGAAAAACTACTATTGTAAACCTTATTCCTAGATTTTTTGAAGCTACTGAAGGAAAACTTCTTATAAATGGAAAAGATATTAAGAATATATCTCTTAAAAAATATAGAGATTTAATTGGTATTGTACCTCAAGAAAGCTTCCTTTTCTCTGGAACAATTGCTGAAAATATATCTTTTGGTAAAGAAAATGTAACTATAGATGATATAATAAAAGCTGCTAAAATGGCAAATGCTTATGAATTTATAAAAAATTTACCTGAAGGATTTGAAACAGAAGTGGGAGAGAGAGGAGTTATGCTTTCAGGAGGACAAAAACAAAGAATTGCTATTGCTAGAGCATTGATACAAAATCCTGAAATATTGATCCTTGATGAAGCTACTTCAGCACTGGATACTGAATCAGAAAGATTGGTGCAAGATGCTCTTGATAGATTAATGGTTAATAGAACTACTTTTGTAATAGCTCACAGACTTTCTACTATCATTAATGCTGATAAGATTGTTGTTATGGAAAATGGTAAAATAAAAGAGATTGGAAGACACCAAGAGCTATTAGATAAAAATGGTCTATATAAACATTTTTATGATATCCAATTTGGAAAAGAAGTAAAACAAAGAGATGAAATGAAGATATAGGAGAGATGTATGAATATGATAAAAGAGATGATAATAGAAGCTGATATGAGGACAAGAAAACTTAGAGAAGATGGTAGAGATGTTGATGAACTTAGAGTTTTAAAAGCTACTAAAGATTTTAACCTATATGCTGAGGGGTCTGTACTTATGGAGTGTGGAAACACTAAAGTAATATGTACTGCTACTGTCAGTGATAAAGTTCCTCCTTTCTTAAAAAATCAAGGTAAAGGTTGGCTTACAGCTGAGTACTCTATGATACCTAGAGCAACTGGAGAAAGAAACCAAAGAGAATCTGCCAAGGGAAAATTAACTGGTAGAACTATGGAGATTCAAAGATTAATAGGAAGAACTTTAAGAACAGCTGTAGATTTAGAAAAACTAGGTGAAAGAACTATCACTATCGATTGTGATGTTATTCAAGCTGATGGTGGAACTAGAACTACTTCTATAACTGGTGGATTTATTGCCCTTGCCCTTGCTATGAAAAAACTTGTAGCTGATGGAGTGTTAGCAGAAAATCCAATCATCTCTAATGTTGCTGCTATAAGTGTTGGAATTGTAAATGGTACTCCTGTATTAGACCTTAAGTATACTGAAGATTCTGCTGCTGAAGTTGATATGAATGTTGTAATGAATGGTGAAGGAAAATTTGTTGAAGTACAGGGGACTGGTGAAGAAGCAACTTATACTAGAAAAGAGTTAAACGATATGCTCGATTTAGCTGAAAAAGGACTAAAAGAGATAATGGAGCTACAAAATAGAATAATTGAGGGATAATAGGAGTGAATACTATGAAAATATTTTTAGCTACTGGAAATAAACATAAAATTGATGAAATTAAAGCTATATTTAGTAATATTGAGAATGTAGAGATACTTTCTATAAAAGATGGAATTGAGATTCCAGAAGTTATAGAAGATGGTGAAACTTTTGAAGCTAACTCAGCTAAAAAAGCCTTAGAGATAGCAAAATTTACTGGAATGATAACTATAGCTGATGATTCTGGACTATGTGTAGATGCTCTTAATGGAGCTCCTGGGGTATATTCAGCTAGATACTCTGGAGAAAATGCTACTGATGAATCAAACAACGCTAAACTTATGGAAGTAATGAAAGATGAACCTAATAGAAAATGTCACTTTGTAAGTGTAATTACTCTTGGTAAGCCAGATGGAAGGGTATACTCTTTTAGAGGGGAGATTGAAGGAGAGTTGCTATATGAACCAAAAGGTAAAGATGGATTTGGTTATGACCCATATTTTTATGTAGCTGAGTATAAAAAATCTCTAGCTGAAATGCCAGAAATTAAAAATAAGATAAGTCATAGAGCTAATGCTTTAAAAAAATTAGAAAAAGAGTTAGCTAAAATTTTAGCGGAATAGTTACAATCTTTGTAACTACTCCGCTATTAATTTTTATTAATGGATAATTTTTTTTTAAAATAAAATACTCATGAATACTTATAAATAACTGAATAAACTCAGATATTTATATTATTATCGCTCATTTAATTAAATTTTCTAAAGCTAAATTAAGTTCTAATACATTTATTATTCCATTTTTCTCCATTTTTTTAACTAGATTAATAACCTCTTCTTTTGTAATTCCATTTACTCTAGCCACTCTTTCAACTTGAATTAAGGCTCCCTGTGTAGTAATATGTGGATCAAGTCCAGAGGCTGAAGCTGTAACCATATCTACTGGAATATCTTTTATTTCAATACTTGGATTTTTAGATAATATCTTCTCTATTCTTTCCTTTATATTTTTATTATATTCCAAATTGCTTCCTCCTAAATTACTTCCACCAGAACTTGGAATCATTTGAGCTTCTTTCAATGTTGAATATGTATTATAGTTAAAAATTGAAGCTCTTCCATGGAAATATTTATCACTTTCAAAATTTTGACCTATATATTTACTTCCTATCCCTTCTCCATTTTTTAAAATAATACTTCCATTTGCACTTTCATGGAAAAATACTTGAGCAAAACCATTTATCATATAGGTATAAATAGTTGTTATTAAAAATAATACTAATGTTATAAGTATCCCTTTTTTTAAATTTTCCATCTATATTTCCTCCTATTCTATACTCCTAGAACTCTTAATATTGGAGTAATAATTATATCTATTAATTTAATTCCTATAAATGGAGCTATTAATCCACCAATTCCATAAATAGCTAGATTTTTAAGCAACATTAATTCTGCCTTCATAGGTTTATATGCTACTCCTCTTAAGGCGATTGGTACAAGTAATGGAATTATGATAGCATTAAATATCAAAGTTGATATAATAGCAGTTGTTGGTGATGATAGTTTCATAATATTTAAAATCTCCATTTGAGGAATAGCAATTATAAATATTGCTGGTATTATTGCAAAATATTTTGCAATATCATTAGCTATACTAAATGTTGTTAAAGCTCCACGAGTTATTAAAAGTTGTTTTCCAATCTCTACAACCTCTAAAATTTTAGTTGGGTCTGAATCTAAGTCTACCATATTAGCTGCTTCTTTAGCTGCTATTGTTCCACTATTCATAGCTATTCCTACATCAGCTTGAGCTAAAGCTGGAGCATCATTTGTTCCATCTCCAGTCATAGCTACAAGTTTTCCTTGTTCCTGCTCCCTTCTAATTACTTCTATCTTATTTTCTGGTGTACATTCAGCAACAAATTCATCAATTCCAGCCTCTTTAGCTATTGTTTCAGCTGTAAGAGCATTATCTCCTGTACACATTATAGTTTTTATTCCCATTCTTCTTATATTATCAAATCTCTCTTTTAATCCTGGTTTTACTGTATCCTTTAAATAGATAACTCCTAAAACTCTATTATCCACAGCTAAAACTAATGGTGTTCCTCCTAACCTAGAAACTCTATCTACTTTTTCATCTAAATCTCTTGGTATTACACCATTTTCATTTTCTACAAATTTTTTAATTGATGAACCAGAACCTTTTCTAATCTTTCTTCCATCTTCTAAATTAACTCCACTTGTTTTTGTTTGAGCAGAAAACTCTAAAAACTCTGCTTTTGTATATTTACTTTCATCTGCAATATACCCTAATCTCTTTCCTAATTCAACTATTGAACGTCCTTCAGGAGTTAAATCTTTTAAAGATGAAATAACTGAGTACTCCATTATTTCCTCAGAAGTTACTCCTTCCACTGGAATAAATTCACTCGCCAATCTATTTCCAAATGTAACTGTCCCTGTTTTATCCAAAATTATAGTATTAATATCTCCACAATTTTCAACAGCTTTTCCAGACATAGCAATCACATTAAACTTATTAACTCTATCCATTCCTGCTATTCCTATTGCTGAAAGTAGACCTCCTATTGTTGTAGGTATTAAACACACAAGTAAAGCAATTAAAGTAGAAAGTGGAAGATGTATACCAACATAAAGCCCCATTGGAAGTAAAGTAACTATAACAACTAAAAAAATCAATGTCAAGCCAACTAATAAAGTATTTAACGCAATCTCATTTGGAGTTTTCTTTCTCTCTGCTCCCTCTACTAAGTTAATCATCTTATCTAAAAATGACTCTCCAGCTGAAACAGATATCTCTATTTTTATCTTATCACTTACTACACGTGTTCCTCCAGTTACTGCTGAAAAATCTCCTCCAGCCTCTTTAACAACTGGTGCTGATTCACCTGTTATTGCCGACTCATCTACTGAAGCTATTCCCTCTATTACAACCCCGTCATTTGGAATTATCTCTCCAGTATTTACAATTACAATATCACCTTTCTTTAATGAGCTTGCGTCAACTTGAACGGTTGTTCCATCTTCTTTCAACAGATTTGCAACTGTACTCTTTCTTGTTTTCTTTAAACTGTCTGCTTGTGCTTTTCCTCTTCCCTCAGCTATTGCTTCGGCAAAATTAGCAAAAAGAACTGTTACAAATAATATTAAACAAATTATTATATTGAATAATCTTAAATTTGCTTCTTTCTCACTAAAAATATCAGGTTTTATACTTAAAAGAAGTGTTAAGAAAAAACCTACTTCAACTATAAAAATAACTGGATTCTTCATAAGAATTTTGGGATTTAATTTTCTAAAAGCTTCTATAAATGCCTGCTTTAAAATAGTACTATCTATACTTTTTGATTTTTGTTTACTCATAATTTAATTACCTCCAAATACTTAAGTGCTCTGCAATAGGTCCTAATGCTAAAGCTGGTAAAAATGTAAGAGCACCTATTGTTAATATTATAAATATTAACACCAATGAAAATATTATATTATCTGTTCTGAAACTTGTCTCAGTTGTAGGTACAACTTTTTTCTTATAAAAAGAGTATCCAACGATTGTCATTAATACCATATTTACATATCTTCCTAAGAGAATAACTATTCCTGTCATAATATTCCAAAAAGAAGTATTATCTTTTAACCCTTCAAATCCAGAACCATTGTTAGCTGCACTTGATACATATTCATACAATACCTGAGTTATTCCGTGAAAACCTGCAGTTGATATCCCCTCATACCCATATCTCACCATCAATGATATCGCACTTGGTAATAATATAATTAATGGATGTAATAGTATTAAAAATGTTATAATTTGAATCTCTTTAGCCTCAACTTTTTTACCAAAAAATTCTGGAGTTCTTCCTACCATTAGTCCACATAAAAATACTCCTAAAATCATATACATTAGTATATTTATAAATCCAACTCCCTTACCACCGAAAATACAGTTAAGCATCATATTTCCTAGTGCAAACATACCGGCTAATGGTGTAAGTGAATCATGCATATTATTTATGCTTCCTGTTGTAAATGAAGTTGTTATATTAGTAAATAGTGTAGAAGCAAATAATCCAAACCTTACTTCTTTTCCCTCCATATTTATTCCTGATATCCCTAATTCTTTTAAAATTGGTGTTCCTTGTTTTTCAAAATGATATATCATAAAGAATGATAATATAAATAAAATAAATACAGAGATAAAAATATACCAACCTTGCTTTTTATTTTTAGCTACAATTCCAAAAGCTATTATTGTTGCCCCTGGAAATACCATCATAGATAACATCTCTATATAGTTAGACCATATTGAAATATTTTCAAATGGATGAGCAGAGTTAGCTGTGAATAATCCTCCTCCATTATTTCCTAAATGCTTTATTGCTTCCCATGCTGCTACAGGTCCTAAAGCTATGGCTTGATATTTTCCTTCTAAAGTTCTTACTATTACTTGATTATCAAATGTTTGAGGTAAGCCACAAATTACTAAAAGTATTGCCACTACTAATGAGATAGGAAGTAATAATCTTATAACCACCTTCACTAAATCCTCATAAAAGTTACCAAGCTTAATTCCCATAATTCCTCTTATTACAGCCATACAAATTACCATCCCAGTTGCTGCTGAGGTAAACATAAGGTTTATCAATATCAATCTTGAAATAGTACTATTTAAGACCTCGCCAGAATAGTGTTGTAAATTTGTATTTGTTACAAAACTTATTGCTGTATTAAAAGCTAGAGACAGAGAATCCCCTTGTATATATAAAATTATATATGTAAAGATAAACATAATAAAATTAACACTTAAAAATGATACAATATAGCTCTTCAGTCCCATATTTTCATTTTTACATTTTAATAATTTAAAAATTGGAACCTCTATAGTTGTAAATAATCTTTCTCCTAATGTTTTTTCATGTGCTATTAGCTTAGATAGATACTTTCCGATTGGAACTATTAAAATAATGAACGCACATAAAAAAAGTATTAAACTTAATAAATTCATAATAAAATTTCCTCCTTAAAATTTATCTGGATTGAATAGTGCATAAATTAAATAAATAAAAAGTAAAAATACAATAATTCCTAAAATTAACATTTCTCCCTCCTAAATTATTCAACTTTTAGGCTTTTAACTTAAAAAAAGCAAAATAAAAACTGCCCCTAATATCCTTATTCTAAGAATATTAAAAAACAGTTTATTACATAGGTATAAATTTTCAGAATAAATCCCCTTCATAAATTAACTCGGATAAATAAATATCTGAATAAACTTAATTTTTATAAAATATATCAAAATTATATTTTTTTGTAATATATCTTAAATGTCTAGAGGTTTTGTTTTATGATTTTGAATCATATCACTTTTTTATTTTTTTGTCAACAAAATTTTAAAAAAAATAATACTTGACTTTTTGTTATTTAAGAGTATAATTTACCTGTAAAAGAATATTACCAATTCGCTTAATCTATTTTAAATAGAGCGGGGGACCCAACCTTCTTGGGGCGTATTTCTCTTTTAGAGAATAGGATACTTTTCAATCCGAGCCCGACAGCTAACCTCGTCAGCATTGAAAAGAGCCTGGTTTTGTATAGTATCAACACCATGACTTTTTGTTATGGTGTTATTTTTTTACAAAGTCTAGAGGTAATTTATGATATTATTTAAATGTTTTAGAGTTTGTTTATTTTACTCCTATCTTAGCTTAAAAACTAAGTTTTATTTAAATTTTTTAATTTAGGGAGATATCTATGTCAGAAGAAAAGAGACTTACACCTGAAGAAGCATTAAAAATATATAATAAGGAGAAAAAAGGAAGATTAAAGATATATTTAGGATATGCTCCAGGAGTAGGAAAAACATATACAATGCTTCGTGAGGCTAATATTAGAGTCAAAAGAGGAGAAGATATCTGTATAGGATATATAGAACCACATGATAGAAAAGCTACTACTGAACAAATTGGAATTTTGGAACAAATTCCTGTAAAAGAGATTGAGTATGCTGGTAAAATATATAAAGAAGTCAATATTGAAAAAATTATTGAGAGAGGACCAGAAATAGTCCTAATTGATGAGCTAGCCCATACAAATATAAAAGGCAGCAAAAACGAGAAAAGATATCAAGATGTTCTTGAAATTTTAAATGCTGGTATAAATGTACATACCACAGTTAATATCCAACATCTTGAAAGCTTAAATGATGTAGTTCAGACTATCACTGGAATAGCTGTAAGAGAAACAGTTCCTGACACTATTTTGGCAGAAGCTGATGAGGTGGAGGTAATTGATATCTCATTTGAAAGTTTAAAAAAAAGATTAGAAAGGGGAGAGATATACAATTTAAAAACAGCTTCTCAAGCTTTACGAAATTTTTTTAGAAAAGGAAATTTAAGTGCCTTAAGAGAGATTGCTTTACGTCAAATAGCACAGGAGGTAGATAATAATCTCAATGAGTACTTGAATAATAAAAATATCAAAACTAACTGGTATACAGCTGAAAGAGTACTTGTTTCTATCTCTTCAAGTCCAAAAGCTAATAAAGTTATAAGATATGGAGCTAGAATTGCTCAAAAATATAAGTGTGAATTCTATGTAATCTGTGTTGAACAAATAGGATTTTTGGCTAAGGGATACTCTCCAGAAGATTGGAAAGTCATTGAAAAACATGAGGAATTAGCTAGAAGTTTAGGAGCAGAAACAATCAGATTACAGGGTAAAAATATTGTAAAAGAGATTTTGAAGTTTTCAGAAGAAAAAAGAATTACTCAAATAGTTTTAGGTCATAGTAAGAGAAATAAATTAACTACTTTTTTTAAGGGATCTGTAATCAACAAAATTATAGAGCATTCTAAAGGTGTTGAAATAAGAGTTGTTCCATGGGGGCTATAACCCCCATTTTTATTTAAATATAAATCTGATTTTCTCCTCCAGTTTTTCAGGAATAATAAACTCTTTATTTGTTACTGTTTTCAAGGCATAAAATGGTTTATTTTTATAGTTTTTTCTCTCTCTATTCTCCTGATATATCTCCTCTTCAATATCATTTTCAAACATTATACAACTTCCAATATCCTTCTTTATACTATTTTCTATTATTCTATTTTTTTGGTTTGAATTCTCTATCTCTTCAGGAGTTCTCCAAAGATGGTTGTCTTTGTCATATACAGCTACATAAGGGATTTTAAAAACATTTAATAATTTTATAAATTGTGGAATTAAACTTTTACTTCCACACTCTAAAATAGAGTAATCATATTTGTAAATATCTAATTTTTTTGAAAGGTATCCCAATACTATCTTGTCTGTTTGTCCCTCTACAAGTATAACTTTTTTAGCAAAAAATAACTCACTTCTATCTGGATTTATCCAATAGTTCATATTAAAATTTTTTATCTCGTCTCCAGAAAAAAGATAGCCTTTAAATTGAAATACTTTACTTCCACTATTTTCACTCTTTCTTACTATACAGATAGATTTATACATATGTAAATTTATAAAATTATTTGAATGCGTTGCTACATATATTTGAGTTCCGAGTTTTGTTAATACACAGATATTAAAAAATAGCTCTTTTTGTTTTTGAGGATGAAGATACAGCTCCGGTTCTTCAAATAATATCAAGGTATTATCTAATACAGAATGTCCTGTATCTCTTGAATATTGAGCTAATACTCCAAAAATCTCAAATAGTAAATTTCTGTATAATCCTCTACTTGTATACTCACTCTGTAATTCATTAAAAGTAGCTACTATTTTATTTAAAGCTTTCGGTTGATTAATCTTCCTCTTCTCTAATATTTTTAAAAGAGATAAAATAAAAAATTCTGTTTGTTCCTTCTCTGAAAATGATGGAATAAATAAAATAGAAACATGTTCTGTTATACTCTGATATTCCTCTTCTGTTATTCTATTCCAAATATTATTATAAAATACAAAATAATAGATATCCCCATCATATGTCTTAGTTACTTTCAAATGAATATTTTTTCCTGTAATAGTCATATCTGCCACTTGAAAACTTTGTTTATAATAATTATAAAAAGATCCTTCTATTGATAAAAAGTTAGTACCATTTCTTAAATCTCTACTTCTAAAATTTCTATATTTTAAAAAAAACATAATTGCTGACATTATACTTGATTTTCCACTATTACTTTGTCCAATAAAAAGCATTAAGTTTTCAAATTTTATATCAGTTTCCTCTATACATTGCCAATTTTTAATTTTTAATTCTTTTAAATACATCTTAACCCTCCTATTCTAGTAGTTTTATTATATCATATAATATTGAAAAAGATATGATAACTTCTATTTTCATTGACTTTTTGATTAAAAGTAACTATAATTCATATTATATAAATATTATACGAGGAGTGATTCAAAAAGATGTTAAGGAAGTTATTTCTTGGACTTACCCTATGTGGTAGTATACTGTTTGGAGCTGACTTAAGTACTGAAGAAGATATAAAAGAGATATACAAAAATTTAGGAATAGAAAATAAGTTAGAGTACTCTACTTTTTTTAAAGCTATTCAAGGTTATAATAAAATTGAAGATAAAAAACCTGGATATATAACTATCATAGATTTTTCTAAACCATCTAATGAAGAGAGATTCTTTGTAATTGACCTTGAAAATAAAAAAGTAGACTATGCAACTTATGTAAGTCATGGAAAAAATACTGGACTTGGAACAGCAGTAAAATTTTCTAACAATATAAATTCCTATCAAAGTTCACTAGGATTTTATGTCACTAAAAATACCTATGAAGGAAGTAATGGTTACTCTTTGAGATTATTAGGACTAGAACCTGGAATAAACTCTAATGCTATGGATAGACATATTGTAGTACATGGAGCTAATTATGCTACAAAGGAGTTTATGGATAAATATGGATTTTTAGGAAGAAGTCTTGGATGCCCTGCTATTCCAGAAGAGATTTCAAAAGAGGTTATTGATTATATAAAGGGTGGTACAGTTTTATATATTAATGGAAATGATGAAAATTACTTTGCAAATAGTAAATATATACAACCATCTGCTTAATCTTTATTTTTATAAAAAGGATTGCTAAAATTATAGCAATCCTTTTTTTCTACTTTTATATTTCTTCTTTATAGTCTGATATCTTCTAAATTTATAATATATTTGAGAAAATGTTGAAACCATAACTATTCCTAAAGTTATAGCTATTGTTATCATCAATGTTGCAATACCTCTTTGTGCTGCTTCAACACTCTTATTTTCTATAAAATAAGACATAGTAAAATATACCCCACTACCGGGAACCAATGGAATAAGACTAGCTATAAGTGTCGATGTTACCGGAGTTTTTAAAATTCTTGCCATTATTTCAGAATAGATTGTAATCCCTACAGCCGAACAAAAAAAAGAAGCTGGTTCAGAATAATTTTGATATTTAAAAAATATGTAAATAGCCCAACCTAGAGCTCCTCCTATGCTAGCAAAAACAAGTTTTTTTCCTTTCAAATTAAAAATAATTCCAAAGGCTAAAGTACTTCCAGCAGCAGCAATAATTTCAATTAATACCTGCTCCATACTATATCTCTCCTAATTTTAAAATTATAAATAAGGCAAATCCTGTTCCAGAAGCAAGGGCCGCACCAACTAAAAAAGCCTCTACTGCCCTAGACATCCCAGAAAGTAAATCTCCAGCCACTAAATCCCTAATTGCATTTGTTAAAGCAATTCCAGGAACTAAAAGCATAATAGTTCCTATTGTTGAATATGAAACTGTTTCTGTAAATCCTACCTTTACACTTAAATATGAAAATAAAGTACAGAAAAAACCTCCCAATGTATTTAAGAAAAAAGTATTTGTCTGTAACCTATTTGCAAAATCTGAGATTAAAAAGATAATCCCTCCACCTATAAAAGCACTAATAGCATCTCTAATTCCACCTCTAAATAGTAGTGCAAAGAAAAAAGCTCCAAAACTATATGCTAAAAAATAAATAAATTTATTATAGGGGAT
This sequence comes from Fusobacterium mortiferum, assembly GCF_016900045.1. GTDB lineage: Bacteria > Fusobacteriota > Fusobacteriia > Fusobacteriales > Fusobacteriaceae > Fusobacterium_A > Fusobacterium_A pullicola. The sequence goes on along the minus strand of NZ_JACSNP010000001.1, from coordinate 50,864 downwards.
CTCTTTGTCTATAGCAATTACAGCACTATAAAACTCTTCAAAACTATACTTTTTGAGATCTCTAACTAACTGATTTATTGAATGAACTTTATTTAAGTTTGTTGTTCTTGAAGCTACTCTTTCTACAGAGCTAAATAGCTCCCCTTTATAATTTCTAACAGAAGTAATAATACAAGTTATAGAAACAAAGCACTGGGCATTGAGACCATAATGTTTACAAATTCTTGAGATAATATCCTCTACTCTATATGTCTCAGCTCCACTTTGTAGAGCTATTTTTCCTGTTAAATTGGCAAGTGTTAAAATTCTATTCTCGTTGACCATAGCTCCCCCATTTTATTTAAACATCTCTAAAATCGTATCTGAATAACTTCCATCTTCATTATGAGCAATAAGTGGTGGTAATACTCTCAATCCTGAATTTCCATTCTTTACTCCTTCTATTAAAAGTATTTTTCCTTCTTTTTCTAATTTTGTATAGCAAAACTGGATTCTTTTTGGTTCAATGGAGTATTTTTTCATTGTTTCTATTATATCAATCAATCTATCCACTCTATGTACCATTACAAAATATCCTTTATCTTTTAAAAGGCTAGAAGCCGTTTCTAATAGTGAATCTAAATTTATAGTTATTTCATGTCTAGCTAAAGATAATTGATCTAAATCATTTAATTGTTTATCCTCTCCATGAAATTTAAAAAAAGGTGGATTGGTAACTACTAAATCAAAGCTACCTTTTTTAAAATGGTTTTTCCAATTTTTCATATCATCATTAACTATTTTTATCTGCTCTTCTAAGCCGTTTAACTCTATATTTCTTTGTGCTAACTCACTTGAAATTTTCTGAATTTCTACCCCTATAATATTAGCCTTTGTTCTTTTAGAAAGAAATAGAGGAATAACACCATTTCCTGTCCCTAAGTCTATAATATTCTTTGTAGTTCTTGTGATTGTAGCAAACTCTGCTACTAATAAAGAATCTATTGAAAAAGAGAAGTGATCAGCTCTCTGTATAATTTTCATACCCTTTTCTAGTAAATCTATTACTGTTTCAAATTGTTTTCCATCATTCATAAAATATAATACCTCCTTGAATATTATAGCAAATTTATAATAATAATACAAAAAATAAAATTATTCATTTTAATGAAAAAAGGATTTTGAAATTCACCTTAATAAATTTCTAAAATCCTAATTTATCTTATTAATTTATGCTTTTTATAGGAACTCTTAGTATGTACATTACCTCTGAAGGATCTTTTTCAAAAGCTGGTCCGGATAAAATATGAATAATTGTATCTCCTTTCATAATATATCCCTTTTCTTCTGACCATTTGATAACTTTTTTAATATTATCCCCCATCTCTGCAAATTTACCTTGGCATATCATACTAGCGTACTCTCTTTTAGAATAGTTGCATCTCTTTTCATAGTTTATATAATCTTTTAGATATATCAGTTTATCATATTCATAATTTTCTTTTTTAATATTCTCTTCCTTCATTGCAAATGCAAACATTCCAATTGGAATACTATTTTGATTAACTGATATCAAAAATTTATCAATCTCTTTAAAAGCTTTAGAAATTCCATTATCTCTTGTATTTGGAGCTATCTTTGCATATATTCCTCTTATCTCCTCCTCCTCTATAAAAAATTTATCTATATTATTTTCAAGATTTATTAAATATCTCATCTGTAGTGCATTCTTTTTAAGTTCTAACTCAATTTTTTTCAATCTCTCTATTTCTTTTTGAGTCTGTTCTATCATCTTATTCATTAATTCCAATGTATGACTATAACTCAAATTTTCTAAGTGACTTTTTATTTTTAAATTACTAAATCCCAATTTTTTTAGATGTACGATCATCTTAATAATTGGTATTTGAAAAAATCTATAGTATCTATAGTTAGTTTTCTCATCCTTGTAATCAGGAGATATTATCCCTTCACTATCATAGTATCTTAAAGTTGAAATTGGTAAGTTTGTAATTTTTGAAATCTCTCCTATTGTTAAGTAATCCTTCATCTTACTCCTTTCCACTATTAAATTCTAGTTTTTTAAAAGTTTTACTAATATTATTATATTAACATAATTTATTTTCTCTGTAAATAAAGTTTTAGAAGGTTGATAAACTAAATATAAAAAGCTCAAGAATGATTAACTCACCACTCTTGAGCCTATTTTATAACTTTTACTAAATTATCTTATTAATATTGCTTCATTAATTCTCTTACTTTAGAGATAACTTCATCTTTAGAGATTTCAAAAGTTTCTCCTGTTTTTCTTATTTTTAACTCTACAATTCCCTCATTAGTTTTTTTACCACAAATTACTTTAAATGGGAATCCAATTAAGTCAGCATCTTTAAATTTGAATCCAGGTCTCTCATCTCTATCATCTATCATTGTATCTATTCCATTATCTAATAATGAATTATATAGCTCTTCTGCAAGTGCAACTTGAGCTTCATCCTTCATATTAGCTGGAATTACATCAACTACATATGGAGCTATTGCTGTAGGCCAAACAATTCCAAATTCATCATTGTTTTGCTCAATAGCAGAAGCAAGTGTTCTTGAAACTCCAATTCCATAACATCCCATTATAATTGGATGAGTTACACCTTTCTCATCTATAAATGTAGCTTCTAACTTTTCAGAATATTTAGTTCCTAATTTAAATATATGTCCTACTTCTATTCCTCTTGCTGAAGCAAGTGTTCCTCCACATTTTTCACATACATGTCCTGGTTTTACAGTTTTTACATCTTTTACTATATCAGCTTTGTAATCTCTTCCATAATTTACATTGATATAGTGAGTATCTAATCTATTTCCACCAGCTGTATGGTTAGTGATTTCTAAAACTGTATCGTCAGCTACAATTTTTATATCTCCTAAATCTTTTCCAAATGGTCCAATAAACCCTTTTACTAGTCCTAATTTTTCTAATTGCTCATCAGTTAATAGCTCAACTTCTATTGCGTCTACAGCGTTTTTAAGTTTAGTCTCATTAACTTCGTAATCTCCTCTGATTAAAACCATATACACTTGATCCGTTCCCATATCTCTGTACATCATAGCTTTAACTGTTCTTTCTACAGGAACATTTAGATATTCAACTACATCTTCTATTTTTGATACATTTGGAGTATCTACTAATTCAGTAGCCTTTAACTCCTCTTTCTCAGCATGGAATATTTTACTTACAGCAGTTTCTACGTTTGCTGCATAATCACAGCTCTCACAGTAGATGATTTCGTCCTCTCCTGAATCAGCTAATACATGGAACTCTTTTGATCCACTTCCACCTATTGCTCCTGAATCAGCCTCAACAGGTCTGAATTTTAATCCACAGCTAGAGAAAATTCTCTTATAAGTAGCTTCCATATTATCAAACTCTTCATCTAAAGACTCCTTTGTAGAGTGGAAAGAGTAAGCATCCTTCATTATGAACTCTCTTCCTCTCATAAGTCCAAATCTTGGTCTTATCTCATCTCTGAATTTAGTTTGGATTTGATAAAGGTTTAATGGTAATTGTTTGTATGAAGCAACATCATTTCTAATTACATCAGTTACTACCTCTTCATGTGTTGGCCCTAATACGAAATCTCTCTTTGCTCTATCTTGTAATTTCATCATTAATGGTCCCATTACTTCCCATCTTCCACTCTCTTTCCAAAGTTCAGCTGGTTGTAATACAGGCATGAATATCTCTTGAGCTCCTGCTCTATCCATCTCTCTTCTTACAATATTCTCTACTTTCTTAAGAGCTTTTAATCCTAATGGTAGGTAAGTATACACTCCACTAGTTAATTTTTTAATCATTCCTGCTCTCAAAAGAAGCTTATGACTTGCTATTTCTGCTTCTTTTGGAGTTTCTTTAAGTGTCTTAATATAACTCTTACTGAATCTCATCTCTTCCTCCGTATTAAAATTTATTTTACTATATATTTTATCATATTGTCTCTTACTTTGTCTAAAGGTTTTTAATTTTCTTAATATTATTTTACCTCTTTGAATTTTTGTGAGATATCCTCAATTAGATACTCATTTTTTATCTCTCCGTTATTCTCCTTTAGATACTCATAACATATATCTTTAACCAACTTTATAGTTTTTACATCGTGTACTATATCTATAAACTTCAAATCACTAAGTCCACTTTGTTTTGTTCCAAAAATCTCTCCAGATTTTCTAAGTCTTAGGTCCTCTTCAGCTATCTTAAACCCATCTTGAGTCTCTTCCATAACTTGAAGTCTAGCCTTTGAAGTAGCATTCTCTGTCTTTGAAACTAAAAAACAATAAGATTGATGCTCTCCCCTTCCAACTCTTCCTCGAAGTTGGTGTAAAGCTGAGAGTCCAAATCTTTCAGCATTGTTGATTACAATTATAGATGAGTTTGGTACGTCTACTCCTACTTCTATTACTGTTGTAGATACCAAAATATCTAACTCTCTATTTTTAAATCTACTCATAACCTCATCTTTTTCAGAATTTTTCATCTTTCCATGTAGTACACCTATCTTGTAGCTAGGTAGAAACTTCTCCACCTCTTCCATTAACTCCTGTGTAGATTTTGCTGAAAGTTTCTCACTCTCTTCTATAAGAGGAGCTATAAAATAAGCTTGTCTTCCCTGAGATAATTTTTTCTCTATAAATTCATACATAGTTTCTATCTCTTCATCTGTAGCTATCCATTTTGTACGTATTGGTTTTCTTCCAGGTGGTAACTCATCTATTACAGATACATCTAAATCTCCATATATACTGAGAGCTAATGAACGTGGAATAGGGGTAGCACTCATTACTACAAGATTAGCTAGTACTCCTTTATCTCTTAAAGCTTTTCTCTGTAAAACTCCAAACCTATGCTGTTCATCTATAATTATCATTCCTAATTTATAAAAAACTACACTCTCCTCTATAAGAGCGTGTGTTCCTATAACTATTCCTACTTCACCATTAGCTATATCCTCTAAAAGTTTTTGCTTTTTCTTTCCAGTAAAGCTTCCTGTGAGTAATTCAACTCTCACTCCCAGTTTTTCAAACTTATCTTTTACAGATAAATAGTGTTGAACCGCTAAAATTTCAGTTGGAGCCATTAAAACTCCTTGATAAGAGTTTTCTAACATGTAGAGAAGAAGTACCATTGATACTGCTGTTTTTCCACTCCCAACATCTCCTTGTACCAATCTATTTACTATTCTTCCATTTGCTAAATCTCTATATATCTCTGTAATCACTCTCTTTTGGGCATTTGTTAGTTCAAAGGGAAGAGAAGCTAAGTATTGTTTTACTAACGTCTTTTTATCCTCAAGATGATATCTCTCTATATTTTGATTGTCTACTTCAAATCTTTTTTGAAGTATTCCCATCTCCAGAACTAATAATTCTTCTACAGCAAAACGTCTCTTAGCCTCCTCTAAGTTTTTATTATTTCTTGGAAAATGAATCTCTCTAAGGGCCTCTTTTCTCCCTATAAGCCTATATTTTTTTATAATCTCTTCTGGAATATTCTCCTCTATAATTGCAAGAGTATTTTTTAAAGTTAATTCCATCAACTTTCTCAAAGAGTTTTGAGGTAACTCCTTACTTGAACTATATATTGGTAAAATCTCTCCCTCATCTACTCTCTTTTGATTACTACTTAACTTAAACTCTGGATTTACAAGTTGAAATATATACCCTCTCTTTACCTGTCCTATGAATATATATTCCTCTCCTATCTTTAAACTCTTTCTAAGATACGGCATCTGAAACCAAACTAACTCTATTACTCCACTTCCATCTGTGGCTGTAGCCTTTACCATCTTAAGCCCACTACGAGTAGGAGGTGCTGAAACTGTCATAAGAGTAGCTTTTAATACTACATACTCCTCTCCTCTTAATTCTCCTATCTTTTTTATATTAGTTCTATCATCATAAGCTCTTGGAAAGTAGTAAAGCATATCAGCTATGGAGTTTATCCCTAATTTTTCTAACCTCTTTATATTTTTAGTATCTATCCCCAATTCAATATTTTCCAATGGCCAATATATTTTACTGTATATCATCTCCTCACTTCCTTTCTCATTTTATATTTTTTATTATAACATATATTCAACTATTTATTTCTTTTTTATTTTCATAACACTTACACTATTATTTCAGTTTAAAATGTATTATATTAATATTTTTTTAATAAATAACATTCATATTTTCATATTGACAATTTTAAAAATTCGTGTTAATATCATTATATGAATTAAAAAAACATTTTCTTAGGAGGAAAGTATGAAAAAACTTATTTTTATTTTCACATTAATTTTATCCATTATAACATTTGCAGAAGAAAAAATTAAAGTTGTATCTTTCAATATTGCAGCTGGAGCTAAAAATTTTAAGGCAGATTTAAATAAAACTGCGGATGCAATTAAAGCTTTGGATGCAGATATTATTGGAATACAAGAAGTTGATAGACTTACAAAACGTAGTGGTTATGTTGATCAAATTAAAGTATTAGCAGATTTAACAGGATATAATTTTGTTTTTGGAAAAACTATTGATTTTGATGGTGGTGAATATGGAATAGGAATTCTAACTAAACATCCAATCTTAAAAGCAGAAAAAATTGATTTACCAAATGAACCAAATGAAGAACCTAGAGTTGCTTTAATGGCTCAAGTAAAAGTTCCTACTATCCAAGAACCTGTGAATTTCATAAATACACATCTTGGAATAGTTTTGAATGCTAAAACTGATGAAGAATTAGCTAGAGATAGTTCAATTAGAGTTAGACAAGCTAAGGTTATTAATGATTATGCTACTAAAATAAAAGGGCTTAAATTTTTGGTTGGTGATATGAATGATAGAATTAATTCTGATTCAATGACACTACTTAAATATAATTGGAAATGTGTATTTGATGAAGAAACTTCTAAAACATATACTTATTCTGCTACTGAGCCTTTTAAAGGTATTGATTTTATATTTGTTAGTCCTGAAAAACAATGGAATATAAATGCTTTTGTTCCGTCAACTGAAGAGTATAGAAATGAAACAGGAATAGATTGGAGAATTATAAGTGATCATCTTCCTGTGATTGCTACATTTGAAGCAAAATAAATTTATTAAGAACCCCAAATTAGGGTTCTTTCTTATTTTATTAAATTAATTGGGAGGTAAAAATGAGCAATCCTAAAACAGCACTTGAACTTATGAAAGCTAGATATGAAGCATATACCAAAGGAGATATTGAATTTATAAAAAAAACTCACGACCCTAAAACTGCTAGAGGAATAGATTGGAAAGAGGCAGAGGAGTGGTCTAAAAATTCTAAATGGTTGGGTCTTGAGATTGTTGAAACTATTGCTGGAACTCAATTTGATAAAGAGGGAATTGTCGAATTTAAGGCTAAATATATTGATATGGCTACTGGTGAAGAGATTATTCATCATGAAAGAAGCTATTTTGTAAAAAAAGGTAGACACTGGTACTATAAGGGATGGTTACCTATTAAATAATAAGTGGGGTGTTACTATGGAAATATATTATTTTTCTGGAACTGGTAATTCTTTGTATATTGCTAAAAGAGTAAAGAAATATATTGATAATTCTGTACTCATTCCTATCGAAAATGTTTCACAACTTAATGAGATAAAGCCACTCTCTTCTGAAGTTGGTTTTATTTTTCCTGTATACTTCGGAGATATTCCAAAGATTGTAGAATCTACAATAAAAAAGTTTAATTTCTCAACTGTTAATTATATTTTTGTTATTCCTAATTGCTATAGTATCCTTGGAAAAACTTTTCTCACTTTTGAAAAACTTTTAAAATCTAAAAATAAAAATATAAGTTATAGAAATGTTTTATTTATGCCTGATAATGCGATACTTTTTCCTATAGAGAAAGATCAGGAAAAACTTGAAGAAATTGAAAAAACTATCTTACCTATTCTTAATGATATTAAGAATAGAATTATTACTCCAAATACACCTACAACTTACACTCAAATACTTCAAACATTCTTTATGAAACTTTTTTCTGAATGGGAGTTTTCACCTAAAAAATTTAAAGTAAATAATAACTGTATTGGGTGTGGAATCTGTAAACAAGTATGTCCCTGTAAAAATATAGAACTTAATAATAAGAGACCTTTATTCGGTTCTAATTGTACACATTGTTTATCCTGTTTTCATTGGTGTCCAAAAGAAGCTATCTCAATGAAAAATTTTACAATCAAAAATAGAAGAAAATATCATAATCCCAATATTGTATTAGATGAAATTATTAGAAATTAATTCTCTTTAAAAAATAAAAAGAGTTTTCAAGTAATATATTACTCAAAAACTCTTTTTTTATTATTCATCTAATTCAGTACAAGCTTTTTCATACTCTAATTGACTTGCTTGAAATCCCTTTTCTTTATAAAGTTATAATTGCTCTATATCCCATCTCCTTAGCTTTTTCTATTGTATAATTTATTAACTTTCTTCCCAATCCCTGTTTATGAAATTGTGGTGATATAAATACAGGTCCAAAAGAAATTATAGGATATTCTACTCCCATTTTATCTACTATCTTAGAATTAGTATAAAAAATAGCTCCTTCTACTTCTCCATTTACTTCAATAACATAAGTTAATTCTTTTATAAAATCTGGACTTTTACGTAACTTATTTACTACTATATGTATATCTGTTCCTGGAAAATATAGATTTCAAAAAGCTTCTCTTGCAATCTCTTCAACTTTTCTATAATCTTTTTCTTCTTCTTTTCTTATAATTATATTCATAATTTATTCCTTCACTTTATTTTCTCTTTCATTGTACCAACTATTTTATATCAAGTAAATAAATTTCTTGAACTTCTTTTTAAAATTAGATAAAATATTATAAAAAAGTGAGGTTATTTATGAAAATAATTTTTTCACCTAGTAAGACAATGAAATATAAAAATATAAATTTTAAAGCAACTAAAGCTATTGAGTTTTCTAATCATACTGAAACTTTGATTAAAAAATTAAAAACTTTTTCAATAGAAGAGGTTGGTAGTTTTTTTAAATTAAAAGGTAAACTTCTAGAAGAAACATATAGTAATATTCAAAATTTTGAAATTCTTTCTGAATGTGAGGCTCTTTCTCTCTATGAAGGAGTTACCTTTAGACAATTAGAGATAGAAAAATTTACTGATAAAGAGATCGAATATCTAAATAAAAACCTTTTTATTTTTTCAGCTCTTTATGGAGTCATATCACCAAATACAAAAATTAAGCCTTATCGTTTAGATATGACTATAAATATTTTAGAAGAGAGTATGTACAAATTTTGGAGTAAAGATATTAATAATTTTCTTGAAAGTTATTCAACAGAAATTTTTATTAATCTTGCCTCTAAAGAATTTTCTAAAATTTTAGATTATAAAAAGTTTAAGGTTATTGATATTGAATTTAGGCAGAAAATTGATGAAAAATTAAAAAATATTAGTACTGAAGGGAAAAAAGCTAGAGGAATGATGCTTAATTACATGACTTTAAACTCTATTGAAGACATAGAAAAAATAAAAAAATTCTCTGAAGATGGCTATAGATTCTCCCCAGAAAATTCTACAGAAAATAAGTTATTCTTTATAAAATAATTTAAAAAGGAGAGGTTACTTAAACTGTAACTCTCCCCTTTATTTTCTCTATTTAGCACCTAAAGCTGCCATTGTTATATAGTTATATGGTTGGTTAAAGTGTGGTAAGAAGAAAATATCTAATAATTTTAACTTATCTATAGTTACTCCCTCTTGAATAGCTAATGAGAACATGTGGATTCCCATTGAGATATCTTGTTTTGATGCTATTTGAGCTCCTAAAATTCTTCTTGTATCCATGTCATAAACTATACTAATTAATACTTTATCATTATTATGTTCAATAAATCCTGGCTTTTGTAAATCCTCATATGAAGTTGCCACTGCATTATATCCTAATCTTTTAGCTTTTTCTAAAGTCAGTCCTGTTGAAACCATGTTTAATCCATAGATAGATATTCCATTTGACCCTTGAACTCCAACACTCTCTAATTTTGTTCCACATACATTGTGAGCTGCTACTACTCCAGAACGTACAGCATTTGTTGCTAGTGCTATATAGTTAGTATCCTTTATAGAGTTGTCATATACAGTTGCACAGTCTCCTATTGCATACACATCTTCCATACTTGTTTTTTGAGTTAAATCCACTCTATAAGCATTTTTAAATAACTCTAAATTTTCTTTTCCTAATTTTGTATTTGGTACAAATCCTACAGCTAAAATTACCATATCTGCTTTATATGATTTTTTATCTGTAACTACCTCTTCTACTTTTCCATTTCCTTTTATCTCAAGTACTTTCTCACCATAATTTAGATTGATACCATTATCTGCTAAATTCTTATTCATTAAATCTCTAAATTCTTTATCATAATATCCTGATAAACAACTATCAGCTAAATCTATTAATTCAACATTCTTTCCTATTCTTTGGAAAGCTTCTGCTAGTTCTACTCCAATATATCCAGCTCCTACTACTACGATATCCTTTATATCCTTATTTTCTAATTTTTTTATTACTTCCTCTGCATTTTGGTAAAGCTTTACAAATTGTACATTCTCTAGATCTTTTCCAGGAATATTTAAATCTATTGGTAAAGATCCTGTTGAAAGTATTAATTTATCATAAGACTCTTCATACTTCTCTCCATTTTTACCTGTAGCATAAACTTTCTTATTTTCAAAATCTATTTTTTCTACCTCTGTTTCCATATGGATTTTAGCTCCCTTAGCTTCTAATCCTTCTTTTGTTGCATAAAATAATCCTTCTGGACCTGAAATTTGTTTTCCTATCCATAGTGCCATTCCACAACCTAAAAAACTTATATTTGAGTTTCTATCAAATACAACTACCTCTTGCTCTGGATAATTATTTAAAATTGTATTTATTGCAGCTGTTCCTGCATGGTTTGCTCCTACTACTACTATTTTACTCATATATATCCTCCATAATTCTATACCTGAAATTTAAACTTTTTCTATTTTTAAATAGTATACTATTTACATCTACTTTTTTCAAATAAATTTAATTTCATTTTTTGAGTAAAAACAGTAAAATAATTGCCCATTTTAATCAACTTTGTTTTCAATAACTTACTTATTTTTTATTTTAAAAAGAATCAGAATTAGTTAACAAAATTTTCAATTCTTGATATTTTCTTAAGTTATTTTAATATTAGAGTAATTTTTTATTTTTCTATCCCCATAATTTTATATATCTCTTCTATATTTAAATTTTCTCTTAAAGTGGTCGCTAATTTATCATACTCTCTCTCTTTAAATTCATAAAAAGAGAATTTTTCCTCTAACGGTTTTAATCCTTTTCTCTCTCTTATATTATTTAAAAAAGTTCTAGTAAATTTATCATTATCAAAAATACCATGTATATATGTTGCAAAAAGATTCTCTTTAGCTACAAATAATAAATTTTCACTTCCAATAAGATTTTTTTCATTACCATTTGTAACCCCTTGATGAATTTCATAACCTTTAACTACAATATTTTCACAACCAGCTAATATTGTCCCACTTAGATCACCTACTATTCTATTTTCACTCTGTTGAGTGCATTTCATTTTCTCCATAGTGGTTATCATATCTAAAATCTCAAATCCTTTTGTTGAAATTTTATCTCCTTCTATGTTAAAAGGATCTCTAATCTCTCTTCCTAACATCTGAAAACCACCACATATTCCCACTATACATGTTCCCTTGTTATATAGTTCTTTTATTTTATCATAAATTCCATTATCCTTTAATTTTTCTAAATCAGATATTGTATTTTTACTTCCCGGTAAAATTATAATATCCTCTTCTCCCAGCTCATCTTTTGAAAAAATATAATTTAATGCAACATCTGAATAGTGACTTAAGACATCAAAGTCAGTATAATTAGACATTTTATCTGTTCTAATTACACTAATTTTAATCTCCCCTTTATTTGAATTAAATTTATTTATTTTTTTTGCTAGAGTATCCTCTTCCTCAATCTCTATCTCCATATGAGGAACTACTCCTAAAAACTTTATATCTATCCTCTCTCTCTTTAATCTGTCCATTAACATATCTATTCCTGGCTTTAAAAGTTCTAAGTCCCCTCTAAACTTATTAATAATAATCCCTTTTATTCTTTTTCTATCTCTCTCTTCTAGTAAGGCTATTGTTCCATATAAAGAAGCAAAAACTCCTCCTATCTCTATATTTCCTACTAAAATTACTGGTGCATCTACTAATTCTGCCATCCCCATATTGACACAATCATATTCTCTCAAATTTATCTCAGCTGGACTTCCTCCACCTTCTAATACCCCTATATCAAATTCTTTCTCAATCTTTTTATAATTTCTTAATGCAACCTCTTTCCAATATTTTGAATTTGAAAAATACTCCTTTGCTTCACTATTTTGAATTGGTTTTCCTTCAATTATAATCTGTGAGTTATTATCTGAATTTGGTTTTAACAATATTGGATTCATAAAAGCCCTTGCTCTCTCTTTTGCTGCTTCAGCTTGTACTACTTGGGCTCTTCCCATCTCTAATCCCTCTATATCTACGTAAGAATTTAGAGCCATATTCTGTGACTTAAAAGGTGAAACTCTATAGCCATCTTGAACAAATATTCTACATAAACCTGCTGTTATTATAGATTTTCCAACAGATGAACCAGTGCCTTGTATCATAATTTTCTTATGCATATAACCTCCGTTAATCATTAAATCCTCTTACCACTTTATTTAGATGTAAAATCTCCTCTTTTATATTTCTATGATGTAATTTTCTTATATCTATTCCACCTATCTTAAACATCCACTGTAACCATACTCCCATAATAAGAGCTGTAGCAATTGTTCCTAATCCTAATTTTCCTCCTAATAACCACCCAACTACGAAGGCTATTATCTCTATTCCATTTTTTATAACACTTACTGGCTTATTAAATTTTTTTGTTAATATCTGCATAAATCCATCTCTAGGACCACACCCCATTCCCTGTGTCATATATAAATATGTTCCATAACTATAGAAAAATATACCCACTAGTAACTCCAATATTCTAAAAAATAAATTTTCAAATATAGGTATGAAATCTAAAACTATTATCAAGTCCATAAAAAGCCCAATAAATATAAAATTTAAAACTGTTCCTATCCCTATTGGTTGTCCTAAAAATATGTCCATCAAAACTATTATTACTCCTAGACTGATACTTGCCTGTCCTATTGTTATTCCAGTAACTTTTGATACTCCTTGATGTAATACATCCCATGGTGCCAACCCCAAGTTTGCTTTCAGAATAGTAACACATCCCAATGAACAGATAAATAGCCCAATAAACAATTTTAAAAATCTAATACTCTCTTTTTTCAAATAAATCCCTCCTAAGATAAGTTCTCTTAAATTATCTTACTATAAACTCCTTAATTTTTCTAGTTTTTTCTAATTTTAAAAATTTTTTTTAAAAAAATGCTTGCTTTTTTTTTAATTTAGTATTATACTTCTCTACAAGATATAAAACATTTGGGGAGGTTTGAAGAATGATGATGACACTTAACATAATAATTTTTGTCATATGTATAATACTATTCATAATACTTATTATGGATCAAATTTTATATAAAAAAAATTATGTTAGGAATTTGTTTAAAGCATTCTTCAAATCAAAATTTGAAATGTCAAAAAATATTGTATAATCTATACTTTATTTAGTTTTATAAGATTATCCATTTTTGAACTTGAACAGCCTAACTTGGCTGTTTTTTTTATACTTTTTTTACATCTAGGAGGAAAATAATTATGAAAACAATGGAACTAGCTAAAAAATATCACAACTATGTTGTATCTATGAGAAGGGAATTTCACCAAAATCCAGAAGCAAGTATGGAAGAGTATAATACTTCTAAAAGAATTAAAGAGGAGTTAGAAAAAATGGGAGTAGAATATAGAAGTATTGCTGGAACTGGGGTTGTAGCTACTTTAAAAGGAAAATTTCCTGGAAAATGCATAGCTTTAAGAGGTGATATTGATGCTCTAGCAGTTGTCGAAGAAAATAAAAAAGAATATGCTTCTAAAAATCATGGTCTTATGCATGCATGTGGGCACGATACTCATGCTTCAATGCTTTTAGGAGCTGTTAAAGTTCTAAAAGAGATGCAAGATGAGATTCATGGTACTATTAAATTTTTCTTTCAACCTGGAGAAGAAGTTGGAAAGGGAGCAAGAAAAATGGTGGAAGAAGGAGCTCTTGAAGGTGTTGATTCAATTATGGGAATACATATAGCTTCAATGTTACCTGTAGGAACTATAAATGCTGAACCAGGTCCTAGAATGGCTGCTGCTGATAAGTTTAAGATAACTATAACAGGAAAAGGTGGACACGGTTCTGCTCCTCATCAATGTGTAGATGCTGTAGTAGTTGGTGCTGCTACTATTATGAACTTACAAAGTATTGTTAGTAGAGAGCTTACTCCTTTAAAACCAGCAGTTGTTACAGTTGGTTCTATCCACTCTGGAACTAGATTTAATGTGATAGCTCCAACAGCTGTATTAGAAGGAACTGTTAGATACTATGAACCTGAATATTTTAAAACTATATCTCAAGCTATTGAAAGAATAGCTAAACTTACAGCAGAAACTTATAGAGCAGAAGCTAGTGTAGAATATGAAAACGCTGTAAAACCTACTATAAATGATGAAAGTTGTGCTAAGCTTGCTCAAGAAACAGCAGCTAAAATAGTAGGAGCTCAAAATGTTGTAACTGTTGGCCCTGAAACTGGAGGAGAGGATTTTTCTGAGTTTTCTTCAATTGTTCCAGGTGTTATGACAAAATTAGGAGCTGGAAATCCTGAAAAAGATGCTTGTTATCCTCATCATCATGGAAAATTTGAAGTTGATGAAGATGCCTTTATATACGGTGTAGCATATTATTCTCAATATGCTTTAGATTATCTTAATACAAATAAAACTCCATCGGAGTGTTAATTAAAGGAGATGTGATTGATTATGAATAAAAAAGTAGTTGTATTATTTTTTATGATTGTATTAGTAGTTGCTGGTTATCTTAAATTTTCTTCTAAAGATATAAAAGCCCAAGAATTAAAGAAAAATAAGATTACTATTGCCATGAAAGCTGACCCCAAAACCTTAGATCCTCAAAAAAGTATAGATACAATGTCTAACAAATCAATCACATTGTTATATGATACACTTGTAGATTTGGATGAAAATTTAAATTTAAAACCAGGGCTTGCTGAATCTTGGGAAAGATTAGATGATTGTAATGTGGTTTTTCATCTAAGAAAAGGAGTTAAATTTCATAATGGTGAGGAATTAAAAGCAGAGGATGTGAAGTTTACTTTAGAAAGAGCTGCCTCTTCTCCTCAAACTCTTTATCTTTTTAAACCTATTAGTAATGTTACAGTTATTGATGATTATACTGTAAAAGTTAGTACTGATAAGCCTTTTGGAGCATTACTCAATAATCTTGCTGCCGTTCAAGGGGGAATTGTTTCTAAGAAAGCCGTTCTAGAATATGGAGATGATTATGTAAATCATCCTATTGGAACTGGACAATATAAGTTTAAAGAGTGGTTACCTGGAAATAAAATTGTTTTTGAAGGTTTTAAAGATTATTATTTAGGAGCTCCTAAATTTGAAGAGTTAAGTTATCTTACTATTCCAGAAGTTAGCAATAGAATGATTGCTCTTGAAACTGGAGAAGTTGATGTAGCCTTTGATATTGGAATTATGGATAAAGAGACTATTGAAAAAAATAATAATTTAGAACTTGTGGAAGTTGAATCCCCTGCTTTACTTTATCTAGGATTTGACCAAACTAATCCTATCTATCAAAATAAAAAATTAAGGGAAGCTATTGCTTATGCTATTGATAATCAAACATTTGTAGATGTTGTATTCAGAGGTTCTGCAGTAGCTGGAGACTCTCCTCTTCCAAAAGCAAGTCCTGCTTATGATGGAAATGTAAAAAAATATAAGCAAAATTTAGAAAAAGCTAAAAAATTATTAACTGAAGCTGGTTATCCTAATGGATTAAACATTGAATTATGGTGTATGGATGATGGTCCTAGAGTAGATATGTGTGTAATCATTCAAGATCAATTAAAAAAGATTGGTATCAATGTAGAGATTAAAGTTTTTGAATTTGGTGCTTATGTTTCTAAAACTGCTCTTCCTAATAAAGAGTTATACTTCCTATCTTGGAACTCATCTGGTGATGGAGATGTTGCCCTATATCCACTATTTCATTCATCTCAACATGGAGCTCCTGGAAATAGAAGTTTTTACTCTAATAAAAAAGTAGATGAATTATTAGATAAAGCTAGAGTTTCTGTTAACGAAGAAGAAAGAACCACTCTATATAAAGAAGTTCAACAAATTTTACAAGAGGATTTAGCTATTTATCCATTAGCCTATCCAAAAATTAATTTAGCTAAAAACAAAAATTTAACTGGACTTGTATTTAAGAAAAACGGAGATATTGATCTTACAAATTTAGATTTCAATCAAAAATAATGAAAGAGACTATTGTAACTTTAAATAATTTAAAACTTTAAAATTGACTAAGGAGCTTTTTTATCTCCTTAGCTTTTTTTATAAAAACTATCAAGTATTTAAAATTTTTTCAAATTTTCAATATAATACATCTATAACAAATTAATTGAATAAAAGCTAAGAATTTGAACTGTGTTTTAACCCATATTCTACAAATTTAGATATTAAATTTTGAACTTTATTCCATTCTTCGTTTTTTTCCCATTTTAATGATTTGTTAATTGAAAAACTTCCATAAAAGATAAAAAGAAATAACTTTTCAGCCTCATATTCTGTTAAATTATAATTTTTCATAAATTTTTTTATACTGTCTTTTTTTGCATAGTTATATAATCTACTAGCAATATAATTAGATAGATAAAAATCATTAAAGAGTACTTGATATTTTGAAGTTATTGATTTTTGACATAGTGGTTCTTTGTTCGATTCATTTAAATTTTTATTATTAATATTATCTGTTAGTTCTAAAGCGTCATCTAAAACTTCTATTAAAACTTGATTAAGATTATTATAGTGTAAATAAAATGTTGCTCTTGCTATTTTAGCTTTTTTACAAATTATTGAAATATTCAATTTTTCATAAGATATATTTTCTAATAATTCTAAAAACGTATCTTTAATTAATCTACAAGTATACTTAGCTCTTATATCATTTTTTCTTTTTTTCATTTTTACCTCAAAAATATTTACATATTTTAAAATATGTAAATAAAAATACATTTTTTTAATAATTGTAATTGTAGAAATTTTATATTTAAGATTATAATATATTTATAGACAACATGTCAATTAATTTAAAAATTAAAAAAGGAGAAAATTTGATGAAGTTAAAAAAAATAGGAACACAAATACAGCAAATTCGTAATGCAACTATAAAATTAAGCTATGGAGGCTATATCTTTCTTATTGATCCATGGCTTGCTCCTAAAGGTGCAACAGGAAGTTTATTAGAATTAAATAAAGGAGAGTTTAAGGTAAAAGAATTAGTAAAAGAAAGTATAAGAATGCCAATATGTGATTTACCTTTTTCCACTACTGAAATTTTAGAAGATGTAGATTTTTATATTGTAACACATTTACATCCAGATCACTTTGATATGGATAATTATAATGAAGTATTAGATAGAAATATTCCTATTTTTATTCAAAATAATGCAGAAGCTGATTTTATGAAAAATTTAGGATTTAAAGATATTAAGATATTACAAGAAAATGGAAGTTCTTTAGGAAAAATAAAACTTACTAGAGTAGAAGCTTTACATGGTTCCCTAACTCCGTGTGGTCCAGCTAGCGGTCTTATTTTTGAAGCTGAAAGAGAACCCACAATATATTTTGCTGGGGATACAATTATGTATGATGGAGTAAAATCTGTAATAGAGAAATTTAAACCAGATATAATAATTTTAAATGTTGCTGATGCTTTTTTTATTAAATATGGCCATTTAATAATGGATGAAGAAGCAATTGATATCATTCATAAATTAGCTCCAAATGCAAAAATAATTGCTTCTCATTTAGATAACGTTGCTCATGCTTATCTTACAAGAAATATATTATTATATAAATTAATCCAAAAAGGAATTGAGCAAGAAATTCTTATTCCAAATGATGGACAGATTTATGATTTTTAACTAAAATCTCTTTATAAGGAACTGCTATAATTTTAATACCACTTCAGGATTTAATTTCATTTTTTCTTATTTTTAAAATTTTGTTATTATCTTAAAATTTGAATTATCTAATTCAAAGAAAGAAAAGTAAAAAAGCTCTATTTCATTTATCAAAGATCTTTTTAAAAGATAAGAATATCTAATAATAAAAAGATTCATATTTCTTATAAAAAGAAAAAGATGGAGTATAAATCAATAATTTTTAGTCATCATTTTATACTCCATCTATATCATTACTTATCAGTATATCCTTCTATTATATTTGTTAAATGATCTCCAACTCTTCTATAGAAATTTATAATATCCATAAAGTTTGTAGTAGTCATTGTAGTAGCTGCTTCCTTTATTCCGTGATCCATATAATTTTTCTTTGCTGATTTATATAGACTTGTAACTTCTTTAGCATCTACAACACACTCTTTTATAAGAATTGGATTTTTTTCTTGATATCCTCTATCTATGTGTTTAAAGAAATCATTTGTTTTTTCATGTAAACTCATTACTACTTCTATTTCATTTTCTGTTAGAAAAACAGCATTATCATGTAATTTCTTTAATCCATTAGCGATTCTCAATAAATAATCACTAATTGTCTCATATTCATCTGAAACAATTAAGTTATTTCTAATATCTCTTCTTAAACTATTGTTTATATCTTTATTATTTAAAATTACGAAATTGGCATCTGTAATCTCTTTTTGATAAAGATCTAAGTCGTCCTCTATTTTTCTTAAATCCTTTATTTTATCATCAGTTAAATTCTTAGAGTTACTATACATATTTCTAACTTCATCAAACATTATTTGAATCATTTTACCCATATTTCCAACTTCTACCTTCGTTTGCTCTACAACAACTCCCGAAGTTTTTAACATAAGCTCATCTATCTTAGTTTTTCTATCACTTACTTTTCCATCATCTTTTACAACTTTACATAGAAAATCTGCTAAATATCCTATAAATGGAGTAAACATAATAACATTTACAACATTAAATGTTGTATGAGCTGTTGCAATTGCCATTGTCATATTAGCTTCTGGATTACTGAATAAAGCTAAAAATCTTAAATAAAATGGAAATACCGCTGTTACCCAAATAACTCCAAAAGTATTGATAATTGTATGAGCATATGCTGCTCTTTTTGCATTTACATTTGCTTTTAATGTAGCTAAGATAGCAGTTATAGTAGTACCTACATTTTCTCCTAAAACTAAAGCTACTGCTGTTTCATAAGTAATTAATCCTTGTACAGCTAAAGTTATTGTTATTCCTAACGTTGCTGAAGATGATTGAACTATAGCTGTTACCATAGCACCTACTAAAGCAGCCTTTAAAACACCAAAATATGTATCAGCTGAAAACATATGGAATAATCTTACAAATTCTGGCATAGTTCTTACAGGCTTAAGTCCACTGCTCATCAACTCTAGTCCTAAGAATATCATTCCTAATCCCATTATTGTTAAAGCTCTAGTTTTAGCTTTATCTCCTTTTAAGAACATATGTGCTATTGCAGCAGCTCCTACAATTGGTAATCCGTATTTTCCAATATTAAGAACCAATATCCATCCAGTAATAGTTGTTCCAATATTTGCTCCAAATATTACTCCCAATGCTTGTTTCAATGTAAGTAACGATGCGTTGACAAATCCAATCGTCATTACAGTACTTACAGATGATGATTGTACAAGCATTGTAACAAACATCCCCATCAATATAGCTACAACTCTATTAGTAGTTAAAATAGCTAAAAATCTTTTTAACTTCTTCCCTGCTAATTTTTGCATTCCAGAAGACATGTTATCCATTCCATAAAGGAAAATTCCAAGTCCTCCAAGAACCTTAAAAATTATATCCAGATACATTTTACCTCCTAAAATAAATAAGAATTTATATAACTTTTCTCTAAAACTTCAATATTTATAACTTTTTAAGAAAAAAGCACGACATTTTATTATATTATCTTATTTAGGAAAATTCAAGTTTTTAAATATAAAAAATATTTTTTTTACTTTTTTTTACTTTTTTTGCATGTTTTTTTCTTTTTTAAAACATTTTATGATTACTAGTTATCTCTTTAATGCCTGTAAAGTTTTCTCTAAAGCTCTTAGTGTGTAATCTATTCTAAAATAACGTGCATTTTCCCCCATATGACCTATTCTTAATACTTTATCAGCTAGATATCCATATGATTTTCCTAACATTACTTCATGATGCTCTAGCATATAATTATATACCTCCTCAATGCTGTATCCTTCAGGAATGTAAAATGCAGTCACTGTAGGAGAATATCCACCTTTTAAATATAATTCTAATCCTAAGTCCATTAATTTTATTCTTGTGTACTCTGCTGCTGTATAATGTCTTTCTCTTACCTTATCAAGCCCCTCTTCAAACATATTGTCTATAGCTACTCCTAAAGCAACTATTGCAGACATTGGCATTGTATATGGAAATAATTTTTTCTCCACACAATTTTTCCATAAAGAAAGATTACAATAAAAAGATGGTATTGGAGTTTTTCTACTTTCAATAACATTCCAAGCATCATCACTTATTGTCATTATTGTAAGCCCTGTTGTAGCTGAAAAGACTTTTTGTGAAGCTCCTAAAGCAATATCAATTCCCCACTCATCAACTTTTAACTCTGTTCCTCCTACAGATGAAACAGAGTCTACCACTGTCATTATTCCCATAGATTTTAATGTTTTACATATATCCTTAACATTATTTAAAACACCTGACGGAGTATCACAATGAACGACAGTAGCATATTTATACCCCACATCTTTATTTTGCTCTAAAAATACTCTCAACTTATCTGTATTTACTTGATTACCTAAATCACTTTCAAAAAGTGTAACTTCACCACCATAGATCTCTACTAAGTCTTTAAAACCTGCTCCATATATTCCATTAGCTATTACTAAAACTTTATCTCCTTTTTCAGTAAGAGAAGCACAAGCACTATCTAATCCAAGCATTCCTTCTCCTGCCATAATTATAGTTTGTGCTTTCTTAGCCCCAAAAATTTTCCCTATTTTTTTACATAATTGTCCATAAAATTCAAAAAATTTAGGATCGAAATCTGAGTTCCCATAATAATTTCCCCTCGCATGTAATACGTTCTCCCTAGCCATAGTTGGTCCAGGTGTCATCATAAGATAGTTTGCTCTTTTCAAAAAGTCCACCTCCAATAAATATTATAAGATTAAAGTTCTTATAATTTAAATATTTTATATTATAACACATCTAAAAATAATTGAAAATCCTACTTTAAATAGAACTCAAACCAATTTGTTATCTCTTCTAGCCTTTTAACTCTATGTCTAGGTTTTCCACTTCTTGACAACTCATGATTTTCTCCTCTAAACATACATAATTTAGCTGGAACACCATGATATTTTAGTGAAGTAAACATCTGTATTCCCTCTACTACCCAACATCTATAATCTTCTTCTGAATGTATAAATAGTGTCGGAGTTTTTACTCTATCAGCATATCTCATTGGAGAGTGCCACCATAGTTTCTCTGGATTATCCCACGGACTAGAAGCATTTTGATCTACATTAAAATAGTATCCTATATCTGTAGTTCCAAACTTTGAAAACCAATTAGCTATACTTCTTTGAGAGGCAGCACAAGCAAATCTATCTGTATGTCCTATTATCCAGTTAGTCATAAATCCACCATATGATCCCCCAGTAACTCCAATTTTTGTTTCATCTATCGGATAAGCTTTTATTACTTCATCTGTAAACTCCATTAAGTCTTCATAATCAATTGTTCCATATTTGCCTCTGATATCAGCAAATTCATTTCCTCTTCCATCTCCACCACGTGGATTACAGAAAAATACAAAGTACCCCATATTTGCCCAAACTTGCATCTCATGATAAAATACTTCTCCATATACAGTTTTAGGTCCACCATGTATATCTAAAATTCCTGGGTATCTCTTTCCTTCTTCATAATCTACTGGTTTCATTACCCAACCTTCTATCTCTACTCCATCATTTATAATATTAAATTTTTCTGGAATAGATAATTTTTTACTCTCTACTATACTCTCATTAAATTTCGTAAGTTGTTTTTCTTCACCATTTTTTAAAGAGTATAACTCTTGAAGCTTGATTCCTCTAAGTCCAATAAAGTATATCTCTCCTTCACCTATAGCATAACTATCTACCGATCCCTTAGCTTTTGTTAATATTTTTTCATTACCATCTGTATCTATTGTACTTAAAAAAGCATCGTGCATTACTGTTGTTAAAAAGTAAAGCTTATTATCCTTTACTCTAAAACTTTTTCCACCACCATATCTACAATCTGAGCCAACTGTATTTACCATCCAAGTATCATGTTTCTTAAATAGTTCAAGCTTTCCATTTTTTATCATATAAAAATCTGGATTTTGGTTTATTCCATATTTTAGTGTATCATTCAAACCACATAGTATTCCTTCACCAAAAAACTCTACAAAATTAACTCTATAATCTTCTCCTGGAAGTATTAATCCTGTTTTTTTATTCTTTATATCATAACTATATATAGCTTCTCTCTGCTCCTGCTTATCTTTATATCTATTTATTACATATAAGATTACCCCATCTTTATATGAATAATAACTTACATTTGATATTGTATCAGATATCGGAGTTAATTCTCCATTTATTCTATTGTATACATATAATCTATTTCTTTTTTTATTAGTAAATCCATTTCCATTACTCCAAAATGGTATCTCATCTAAAATTTCATAATCTTTACTTTCTTTTATCTTTTTAACAGCCTCTGCTCTTTCGTCGCCTACAAGCTCATTTAAATTTATTCCGTAATTATCATATTTAGCAGTGATTATAAAATTATCCTTATCTATACTCTTAATAGATGTTACTAACATTGGAATTCTCATATACTCTTGAGCTTCTCCACCTCTTATATCAATTACATAAAAACAAGTCCAATTTTCTCCTTCTTCTACTCTAGCCTTTAACTTTTTATCTCTCATACTTGGGAATAGTATCTTAGTTTCATCTAACCATAGAAAACTTTTTTCCTCATTCATTCCAGTTAGCTTAATATATTCTTTTGTGCTATTATTCATTATCCAAATATTAGAATTGTAATTATTTTCTTCATAATCTCCCTTATGAACTATAAAAGCACTATTTCTTCCATCAGGTGAAACCTCTATTCCAGATAGATACTTATACTCCAAAAAATCTTTTAATTTTAAATTTTCCATATTCAACACCCCTTTAATATTTTCTATTTATATATTTTACAAAATTTATTTAAAAAAATCTATTTTTTTAAAAAAAAGATATTAAAAAAATAGATTTACATGTATAATATATATTATCAATAATTTTAAGGTGATTTATATGAATAATAAAAAGATTAGGGAACAAATTAAAACTTCAAAAAGAATCGTTATTAAAGTGGGAACATCTACTCTTACATACCCCAACGGAAATTTAAATTTTAATTTAATGAATAAATTAGCTTGGATATTAGCTGATCTTAGAAATCAGGGAAGAGATGTTATACTTGTAACATCAGGAGCTATAGGTGTTGGTTCAAAAAGTTTAAACTTTGAAAAAAGACCTACAACCACAAGAGAAAAACAAGCTGCTGCTGCTGTAGGTCAAGCTGAACTTATGCATATATACAAAAACTTTATGGGAGAATACAATCAAAGAGTTGCTCAAATTCTTCTTACAAAGGATGATTTTAAAGAGGGAGAAAGAAAAACAAATACAAATAATACTCTTGAAACTCTTCTTGACTTTGGGGTTATCCCTATTATCAATGCTAACGACACTATATCTACTTTTGAAATAGAATTTAGTGATAATGATAGATTATCAGCAAGTGTTGCTTCTCTATTAAAAGCAGACCTTTTAATAATTCTTACTGATATTGATGCTCTATATGATGCTAATCCTAAAACTCATCCTGAGGCAAAAAGAATACCATATGTTGAAAAAGTAACTGATGAAATTCTTGCTATGGGTGGAGAAAAAGGAAGCGAATTTAGTGTTGGTGGTATGGAAACAAAACTTCTTGCTGCTAGAGAATGTTTTGATCATGGAGTTATGATGGCAATATTAGATGGTTCAAATCCGTCATTTATTGAAGAACTTATCAATGGTAAGGATATTGGAACAGTTTTTGGTAATGGAAAATAGGAGGAATTTATGGAGTATATTGAAAAACTTGGAGTTGCTGCTAAAGAAGCTGAAATTCAAATAGCTCAACTTTCAACTAAAATAAAAAATGAGATTCTTTTAAAAGCTGCTCAAGCTCTTTTAGATAACTGTAATAAAATATTAGAAATAAATAAAAAAGATGTTGAAAATGCAATTAATTCAGGAGTAAAAAAAGCTTTTATTGATAGATTAACTCTTACAGAAAAAAGAGTAGAGGATATGGCTGATGGTCTTAAGCAAATAGCTTCTTTAAATGACCCAGTTGGGGAATTTACTTATGGTAAAACACTACCTAATGGTCTTATTATTCAACAAAAAAGAGTTCCATTAGGAGTAATAGCTATCATATTTGAATCTCGTCCTAATGTAACTGCTGATGCTTTTGGACTATGCTTAAAGAGTGGAAATGCTGTTATCCTAAGAGGTGGAAAAGAAGCTATTAATACAAATATAGCTATTGTTAATGTATTCAAAAATGTTTTAAAAGCTTGTAATATAAATGAAAATGCAGTACAAATCTTAGAAGATACAAGCCATGATACAGCTAATAAACTTATGAAAGCTCACCAATATATAGATGTTTTAATTCCTAGAGGTAGTGCTAGACTTATCAATACAGTTATTGAAAACTCTACAATCCCTTGTATTCAGACTGGAATTGGAAATTGCCATATATTTGTAGATGAAAGTGCCGATATAACTAAAGCTGTAAATATTATTATCAATGCAAAAACTCAAAGACCTGGAGTTTGTAACGCTGTAGAAACTCTTCTTATACATAAAAATTGTGCTGAAAATATTCTTCCTCAACTTGGAGAAGAATTGATAAAAAGAAATGTAGAGATTAGAGGAGATGAAATCACAAGAAAGTATATTCCTTCATCTATTCCTGCTACAGAAGAAGATTGGGCAACTGAGTATGAAGATTACATTGTAGCTATTAAAGTTGTAGAAAATTTAGATGAAGTTATAAAACACATTACTAAATATGGTACTAAACACTCTGAATGTATAGTTACTGAAAACTACTCTAATGCTCAAAGATTTTTAAATGAGGTAGATGCTGCTGCTGTTTATGTAAATGCTTCTACTAGATTTACAGATGGTGGACAATTTGGATTTGGAGCTGAAATTGGTATTAGTACTCAAAAACTTCATGCTAGAGGACCTATGGGATTAAAGGAACTTACTACTACTAAGTATGTAATCACTGGAAATGGACAAATAAGAGAATAATATTAAAATTTTGAGGAGCCTAATTTTCACAAGACTCCTCTTTTTTCTATTTTCTATTTAAAATTTCGCTTAAAAAACTTGATCCAAGTATCAAAACTCCACCAATTATTTGCAAAATCCCTAGATGTTCTTTCAATATTATAGCCGATATAATAATAGCAAATACTGGATCTATATAGCTAAGTACCGCTATTGTTTGTCCTTTTAACTCCTGTAATGACGAAAAATAAAGTAGATAGGCTATTCCAGTATGAACTATACCTAAAATTAATATATATGGAATAGAATTTAAAGAGATATTTAAAGATTTTCCGCTATCCATATATAAAACATAAGGTAATAGAGTAATTGTAGCAGAAAGAAGTTGAATTATTGTTATCTCTAGGCTATCTATTCCCTTCAAAAATTTATTCATTAAAATAACACTTGCATAAAATCCAGCTGCTAATAATCCATAGGCTATTCCTATTAAATCACTTCCACCATTTATTCCATCTACTCCTACTATACAAAACATTCCTACTAAAGCCATTAAAACACATAAAAATTTTGATAATGTTAATTTTTCCTTTAGTATAAATGGAGCTAATATTGTTACAAATATTGGTGCAAAATAATAGCTCAAAGTAGCATTTGAAATAGATGTGTATTTATACCCTTGGAATAAAAATATCCAGTTAAGTCCAACTGCAAAACCAGAAAAAATTAACAGATATATATTCCTTTTTATTGCTTCAATAGAAACTTTTTTCCTCAATAATACCATAGCAAATAACAAGGTAATTCCACCTATAAAACCTCTTGTTAATGCTATTTCACTTGAATTTAAATCTATATTTTTTACGAATAATCCTATTGTTCCAAAGATTAACATAGCTATGATATTTCTCAATTTTGCTCCCATAAAATCATCTCCCATTCTATCTTATACAAAAAATTTTTATTTAAAGAATAAAGAGTAGCTAAAGTTGTATTCTCCAAGCTACTCTTATTACTCTTTATTTTTATTTAATCTAAGTTTAAGTCATTTTTTAAATAAGCTAATAGCTCATCTCTTGTTTCTTCATTTCTAAGTCCAAACTCAATATTAGCTTTTAGAAGTCCAAACTTGTTCCCTATATCGTATCTTTTACCTTCAAACTCATAAGCTATAACTTTTTCGCCATCTTTTAACATATCTAAAATAGCATCAGTCAGCTGAATTTCTCCACCTTTACCTGGCTTTTCCTTCTCTAAATATTCAAAAATCTTAGGAGTTAATAGATATCTTCCAAGACAAGCTAGTCTTGATGGTGCTTCCTCTATAGCTGGTTTCTCTATAAAGTCATCCATTTCTACAGTCTTTTCATCTAAATGTTTTGTTGGTTTAACTATACCATACTTAGAAACATCTTCTGCTCTTACCTCTTGACATCCTACTATACTATTCCCATATTTTTCATACTTTTCTATAAGTTGTTTAGCCACTGGTGCATCTGGATTGTATACTATATCATCTCCCAACGCTATAACAAAAGGTTCATCTCCAACAAATGGTTTAGCCTTTAATATTGCATGTCCTAATCCCTTTGGGTGATTTTGTCTAACATAGCATATATTTGCCATTGAAGATATTTTTTCTACCTTTTCTAAAAGTTCATCTTTTCCATCTTTTTCTAGTGTATTTTCAAGCTCATAAGAAAAGTCAAAATGATCCTCTATTGAGTTTTTATTTCTTCCAGTAACAATTATTATATCCTTTATCCCAGATTCCACTAATTCTTCAACTATGTATTGAAGAGATGGTTTATCTACGATAACAAGCATCTCTTTTGGTTGTGCCTTAGTCGCTGGTAGTACTCTTGTTCCCAAACCCGCTGCAGGTATTACAGCTTTTGTAACCTTCCTCATATAATCTCCCCTTCAAAACTTATTTTGCCTTTGATCCATTCTCTACTGCTGTATTTACTTCAATAAGTCTTAATCCACTCTTATCTTCTGTACTAAGTAGCATTCCTTGAGAGATCTCTCCTCTCATTTTTCTAGGTTTTAAGTTAGTTATAGCTAAAACTTTCTTACCTACTAATTTTTCTGGCTCTGGATAAAACTTTGCTATTCCTGAAAGAATTTGTCTTACATGATCTCCAACACTAACCTTAAATTTTAAAAGCTTGTCCGCTCCCTGAACTTTTCCAGCTTCTAAAATTTCTACAACTTGAATATTAACCTTATCAAAATCAGTTATATCAATTGGATTTTCCACTTCCATATTTTCATCTACTTGCATAGGATCTTTTTTAGGAGCCTCTAAAGCTTCTAGATCAAGTCTTGGGAATATTGGCTCTGCATTTCCTAAAACATGTCCCTCTTTTAATAAATTCCATCCCATAATCTCTTCTACTTTTGCTGTATGTATGTCTCTATTTTCACCTAATTGATTCCATATTTTTTGAGCTGAAGTTGGCATATATGGATAAACCATTACTGCAGCTTTATATAGTCCATCTATTAGATGATTCATTACAACTGCTAATCTATCCTTATTAGCTTCATCCTTTGCTAGTGTCCAAGGTGCAGTCTCATCTATATATTTATTTAATCTTGAGATAAATCTCCAGATAGCTTCAAGAGCTTTTGAGTATTGAACTATATTCATTTGCTCATCAACTTCTTTTACTACTTCTGTCCAAAGTGCTTCTATCTCATCATCATATTTATCTCTAGTAACTCCAGTAGTAATTACTCCATTAAAATATTTTTTATACATTCCCAATGTTCTATTTAATAAATTTCCTAAATCGTTAGCAAGATCTGAATTTATTCTTGTAACTACTGATTTTGTAGAGTAGTCTCCATCATTTCCAAACTGTACCTCTCTCATTAGACAATATCTAAATGCATCTACTCCATACTTTTCTATTTCAGATATAGGATCTACTACATTTCCTTTAGATTTTGACATTTTTTCTCCCTCAGAAGTCCACCATCCATGTGCAACTACTTTATCTGGAAGTTTTATTCCTGCTGATAATAACATACATGGCCAAATTATAGCATGGAATCTCACTATATCCTTTCCTAACAGATGCATTACCTCAGCATTATTCCAATATTTATCAAACATCTCTGGATTATTTTCATAACCTACAGCAGTTAAGTAGTTAGTTAAAGCATCAAACCAAACATAAGTTATATGTCCTGGAGCAAACTCAATTGGTATCCCCCATTCAAAGGTATTTCTTGAAATTGAAAGGTCTTGTAATCCTTGCTTTATAAATGAAACTACTTCATTTCTTCTTGAACGTGGAAGAATAAAATCTGGATGTTTATCAATATGCTCTAATAAAGCATCTTGGTATTTTGACATTCTGAAGAAGTATGACTCCTCCTTTACTATTCTTAATTCTTTTCCACAATCAGGACAGTGATTTCCATTTACTATTTGATTTTCAGGTACAAATGTTTCACAAGAAACACAATATTTTCCTGAATACTCTCCCTTATAGATATCTCCATTCTCATAAACTTTTTTAAGAATTTTCTTTACTGCTTCCTTATGTCTTGGCTCAGTTGTTCTTATAAAATCAGAATACTCTATTCCTAACTTAGCCCACATCTCTTTAAATCTCGGAGCCATTATATCTGTCCATTGTTGTGGAGTGTATCCCTTTTGCTTTGCAGTCTCCTCTACCTTTTGTCCATGTTCATCTGTTCCTGTTAAGAAGTATGCATCATACCCCATTGTTCTTTTATATCTTGCTATTACATCTGCTGCTATTGTAGTGTAAGCACTTCCTACATGTGGATCACCATTTACATAGTATATAGGTGTTGTTACATAAAAATTTTTACTCACGATATTTCTCCTCTCTATTTTAAACTACTCTTTATATTTAAATATATTTTTCAGCTTCTCTATCTAATCTATTTAATTCATTTTTTATTTTTTCACAGTACTCATCTATATTGGCATCTATAGGAACTTCTATTGGTTCTCCCATTATATATACCATCTTCGTAAAAGGTTTTGGAAATTGAAACTTATCCCAAGCCTTTCTAAACTCCCATTTACTTTTATAAGCTGTTCCTGTTGGAATTATATATTTTTTCCCCTTTTGTGCCAGATATATCATCCCTGGTTTAACTTCATATATTGGTCCTTTAGGTCCATCTACAGGTGTTCCTATACTGTAGCCCTTTTTCATATACTTAATTAATGATATTAAGCTTGAAGTTGAATTTTTATCAGATGATCCTCTTATCATCTCATACCCCAACTTTTCTAAAGGAACAGATATCAATTCACCGTCTTTAGAGGGACTTGCTAACACAGCTCTTTTTTCTATATAATCTAAGCACAGTGTTGAGGCTACTAATTTATTATGCCAAAAAGCAAAAATATAGCTCTCTTGATTCTCTTTTATCTTTTCATTTTTTATCACTTTTACTTTCAATGTTTTTCTTATAATTTGAAGAAGATAATAAAGTATTGTACCATATCTTCTATATTTTTCCGTTTCTTTTTTTTTCTCCATTTAGTTCCCCCTATATTTAGAGTATCTCTAAACAATTATATCATAAAGATCTACTTTTAAAAAGATAGATTAAAATTTTTTTATTTTTAATCTCTTTTACTATTTCTTAGCTAATTCTTCATTTTGAAATTTATTTATCTTTATAAAAAAATTATGTAAAAATTTTAATTCCGATTCACTATAGTTTTCATATAAAAATTTATAAAAACTACTCTCTATTCCCTCTACTTTCTCACATACATCCTTATATGCTTCCTTCCCACTTTTAGTTAATTCTATATATATATCCTTTTTATTTCCTTCGTCTTGATATGTCTTTATATAATTTAAGGATATTAATTTTTTTATTACTTTACTTGTATAACCCTTGCTATTTTTTATTTTTTTGGATAATTGTGTTACATTTATTTTTTCATTTGATCCTATACAATAGAGATAATTATAATCTGTAAAAGTCAAATTTTTATCCAATCTATCTTTTAAAACATTATGATATTTCTCATTTGCGTATATAAATTCCTGCATCTCTAAATATATTTCTGGGATATAACTTTCACCTTTATCGCTTTTTAAAAACTCTTTATAAAATTCTCTACTATCCTCAATTAAATTAAAAAATTTTTTTATTACTTTATTAGAAATTTTTTTCACCCTCTTCCTATTTCTGATAGTTTCTTAGGAAACATTATATCTCAGATCTCTTTATTTATCAATATTTTTCTATAAAAAAAAGTAAATGTTTTATTTCTGTATTGTTTCTTAAGAAACATTTTTCTTAAGTTCTATTTATGTTAATTCTATTCCTATTCGTCCATTTTTAATATATTGACTTCTAAAATATTGTTCGGTATACTTAAGAATGTAAAAATAAAACAATTTAGGAGGATTTTTTTATGAAAAAAGGGTTTTCTATCTTACAAAGAGTAGGTAGAGCTTTTATGCTTCCTATAGCAGTGTTACCTATGGCGGGGATACTTTTAGGAGTAGGAGGAGCTTTTACTTCAAAAGCAGTTATTGAAACATATCATCTTACATTTTTAGAGCCAGGAACATTATTAAATAAAATACTTGTTCTTTTCTCTAACTCTGGATCTTTTGTTTTTGCTAATCTTTCTGTTATATTTGCAGTTGGGGTAGCTATTGGGCTTGCTAATCAAAATAAAGAAACAGCAGCTTTATCTGGATTACTAGGTTTTTTACTTTTCCATACAGTAATTGGAACTGTTTTAGGATTTATGGGATATACTCCTGAAACAACTACTGTTCAAGCTTTTATGGATAGAGGGTTCACTTATGATGTAGCAGTTGGAAAAGCTGCTCTATATACTAAAGAGCTTGGAATATTTACACTACAAACTGGTGTACTTGGTGGTATTATCTGTGGATGTGTTTCTGCTATGATAACTAATAAGTTTTCTAATAAGACTTTACCAGATTATCTAGCTTTCTTCAGTGGGAATAGATTAGTTCCAGTTCTTACAATGGTTTTCTTTATTCCTCTAGGAGCAATTGTTCCATTCATTTGGCCTTCAATATTTGCTGGAGTAGTTAAAGCTGGAGCAGCTTTTACAGCTATGGGACCTATTGGAACTTTCCTTTATGGATTTACAGCTAGACTTTTAAATGTATTTGGACTTCACCATGCAGTTTATCCACTATTCTGGTATACAGAGCTTGGAGGAACTATGGAAGTTGCTGGTCAACTAGTTGCTGGTGGACAAAGAATTTTCTTTGCTCAACTTGCTGATCCTACTGTAGTTCACTATTCAGCTGATGCTACAAGAACTATGACTGGTGGTTTCTTACCAATGATGTTTGGACTTCCAGCAGCAGCTTTTGCTATGTATAGATGTGCTGATGCTAGCAATAAAGCTAAAGTAAAAGGTATCTTAGCTTCTGCAGCTCTTACATCTTTCTTAACTGGAATAACTGAACCTTTAGAATTTACATTCCTATTTGTTGCTCCACCTCTTTATGTAATTCATGCTTTCTTAGAAGGTGTTGCTTATGGACTTTTACATTTCTTAAATGTAGCAGTTGGAATTACTTTCTCAAGAGGTATAATAGATTTCAGTTTCTTTGGACTTTTACAAGGAATGGCTAAAACTTCATATCAATGGATTTTAATAATAGGACCTTTCTATTCTATCATGTATTACTTTATTTTTAAATTTATGATAGAAAAATTCAACTATAGCACTCCTGGAAGAAATGAAGCTGAAGCT
The DNA here is from genome assembly GCF_016900045.1 of Fusobacterium mortiferum. Classification (GTDB taxonomy): domain Bacteria; phylum Fusobacteriota; class Fusobacteriia; order Fusobacteriales; family Fusobacteriaceae; genus Fusobacterium_A; species Fusobacterium_A pullicola. The sequence continues at coordinate 18,372 of NZ_JACSNP010000001.1, read as the reverse complement.
AAACTTTACACTAGAAAAGATTATCAAGGAAATTCTAACGAAGATTTAACTGATGATATCGTTGAAGCTCTTGGAGGAGTAGATAATATTAAAGGAATTGATGCTTGTATAACAAGACTTAGAGTAACTGTTAAAGATAGTTCTAAGGTTGCTGATGATGCTAGATGGAGAGAATTAAAATCTCAAGGTGTAATCAGAAGTGGAGAGGGTATCCAAATAATATATGGTACACAAGCTGAAATTTATAAAAATAAAATTATTAAAAAATATGGATTATAAGCTATATATCTCATAACAGTAAAAGGGCAGTTGAACTTACAACCGCCCTTTTTATTAATCTCTACATATACCTTGTTCTTTAGCTATTTTTTCTACAGCTGTAGCTACTGCTTCAGCTACTCTTTTATCAAATGGATCTGGAATTATATAATCTTTTCTTAATTCCTCATCCTTGATTAAAGAAGCCAGTCCCTCCGCTGCTGCAATTTTCATCTCTTCTGTTATTTTTTTAGATTTTGCTCTTAAAGCTCCTTTAAATAACCCTGGAAACACTAAGACATTATTTATTTGATTTGGATAATCTGATCTTCCTGTTCCAACTATTGCTGCTCCAGCCTCTAATGCTTCTTCCGGCATAATTTCAGGTGTTGGATTTGCCATTGCAAAAACTATAGCATCTTTATTCATTGATCTTACCATATCTTTACTTAATACATTTGGTGCTGATACTCCAATAAATACATCTGCTCCAACTATTGCATCTGCTAATCCTCCAGCAATATCTTTAGAGTTTGTAATTTCTGCTAACTCCTTTTTAGAAAAATCATACTTATCTTTATCACTTCTTCTTAAAATACCAACTCTATCTATGGCTATTATCTCTTTAGCTCCAAGTTTCTTTACTAATTTTATAATAGAACTTCCTGCTGCCCCAGCTCCATTTACAACTACTTTTATATCTTCTATTTTTTTATTTACTACTTTTAAAGCATTAATTAATCCAGCTGCTACAACTATTGCTGTACCATGTTGGTCATCATGAAAAACTGGAATATCTAATTCTTGTTTTAATCTTGTTTCTATTTCTATACATCTAGGTGCTGATATATCTTCTAAGTTAATTCCACCAAGCCCTGGTGCTATCAATTTAACAGTTCTAATAATTTCCTCTGTATCCTTAGTGTCTAAACAAATAGGAATTGCATCTACATCTCCAAACTCTTTGAATAGCACACATTTTCCTTCCATTACAGGTAAGGCTGCTTCTGGTCCAATATCTCCCAATCCTAATACTGCTGTTCCATCAGTAACTACTGCTACTAAATTTCCCTTTGCTGTATATTTATATACATCCTCTTTATTGCTTGCTATCTTTCTACAAGGTTCTGCTACTCCTGGAGAATAAGCCAAGCTTAAATCTTCTCTATTTCCTACTTTTACCTTAGAAACTACTGATAATTTACCTTTATTTTTCTCATGTAACTCTAGTGATCTTTCATAAACATCTGCCATTTTTTATTCCTCCAGTTTTTTTATTTCCTTATAGTTTAATTATATTATTTTTCTATAAATAAGTAAAGATTTTTATGTTTTATTTTAGTAGTAATTAACTATTCTAGTACATATTTTTTTATTTGTAATATTTTGAAAAAAAATTTTAATATTTAATCATTCCTCCACCTAAAACAAAATCCTCGTAGTAAACTACTAAATGTTGTCCAGGGGCATTTTGTACATTTTCTTCCTCATATTCAAAATATATTTTTTCATTCTCTAGTAGAAGTTTTCCCTTTGCTCCAAAACTTGAAAATCTTGGTCTTCCAATGACTTCTTTTCCAATCATATCTTCAATATTTAACGGAGTTTTAAACTCTACTAACTCCACTCTTTTTCTTGATAACTCATCATATTCTCCCAAAACAATCTCATTTTTCTCAGGATTTATAGCTATAATAAAATATGCTCTTGGAAGTTTAAGATTTAACCCTCTTCTTTGACCAATAGTATATAGCTGATATCCTTCATGTTCACCCATCACTTTTCCAGCTTTATCTACAAAATTTCCCTTTTTTATCTTCTCTCCTAAGTTTGCCTTTAAAAAGTCAATATACCCTTTCTTTGCAAAGCATATTCCTTGGCTATCCTTTTTATCATGAACTTCTAAACCAATGCTTTTTCCTATCTCTCTTATCTCTACTTTAGTATATTTAAAAAGAGGAAATAGTAATCTAGGTATTTTATCTCCGTCTAATCTATATAACATATAACTTTGGTCTTTTTTACTATCTTCTGCCTTCTTCAAAAGAGTTTTATTAAACTCTTCACTATACTCTGTAGAACAATAATGTCCAGTTGCTACATAGTAAGCTTCCTCTTTGTCAGCTATATCAAAAAGTATCTTCATTTTTACTCTTTCATCACAGATTACACATGGCGAAGGTGTTATTCCACTTGAATATCCCTCTAAAAAATTGTCAACTACTTGCTTTTGAAAAATATCCTCAATATTTATAACTATATGTTTTATTTTAAAAAATTTAGCTACCCTTTGTGCCGCTTCTATCTCCGCTTTTAAACTCTCCTCTTTTTTATGATTAAGAGTAACACCAATTACTTCATAACCTTGCTCTTGAAGTAAATATACAGAAGTAGACGAATCAACTCCTCCACTCATTCCCAATATAACTTTTTTTCTATCCATTATCATCTCCTTATTTTCTTATATGAATTTCTCCAATATTAAATAGTTTTTCTTGACCATCTATTTCAACTATCAATCTACCATCTTCAGCTATATCTTTAGCAACTCCAACACCTAGACTTTCCCCATATTTTACTATCTCTATCTCTTTATCTTTTAAATAATTATATGAATTTATCTCTTTTAACACAAAGCTCCAATCCTCTGAAAAATATCTCTTAAATTCATTTATTATACAAAATATTATATCCTCTATCCTATAGAAATTTCCAGTTTTATTTTTTAAAGATATTGCCCTATCTTGAGCATATCCAAAATCACTATTATTTATATTTATTCCTATACCTATTATAAAGAAATCTTTTGTTTTTTCTACTAAAATACCACACAATTTTTTGTCATCTAAATATATATCGTTTGTCCACTTAAACTTATAATCTAAATCCTCGATCTTTTTCAATCCACTCAATACAGATATTCCAACAATTAAGGGTAATCTCATATACTCCTCTAAAGAAATATTTTCTTCCTCTTTTAAAGCGAAGGAAAATATTCCCATTCCCTCATTTGATACCCATACATTCCCTCTACGTCCTACTCCAGCAGTTTGAGTTTTAGCAATTACACAATCGTAATCTTGTAAATTATTTTGCTCTTTTAAAAATTTATTAGTAGAATCTATCTCATCAAATCTAAATACTCTCATAATTCCTCCTTTCAAAATCCAAATTTTATTTCATTATCTTTAAAGAAGAAAAGAGGTTGTTATCATAACAGCCTCTAATCCCATCTTTATTTTCTAATTTTTTATTACATATATCTTACATATAGATATATTGTTCCTACTAATAGAGTTTCAAAAGCTATTAGTCCACCAAATTTAAAGAATTTCATAAAATCTATCTTACATCCAGCTTTACCTGCAGCTCCAACTGCAACAACGTTAGTTGCTGAACTTAGTATAGTAATATTTCCACCTAAACATGATCCAAAAGATAATGCCCACCAGAAAGCTTGAGTATTTCCTAATCCATCAAATGAAGGTACCATTACACCTAAGATTTTTGAAACTGTAGCCGCATTTGCAACATTTCCTATTATAGATGTGAAAGCAGCTGATAACCAAGTTACAGCTATAACAGCCATGTCAAATTTTCCCTCTGTTAAGTGGATTATTTTATCCCCTATTATATTAATAATATTTAGATTTTCAATTCCTCTAATCATCATAAATAATCCTATAAAGAAGAATAAAGTTTCCCATTCTACATGTTCTAAAATCTCTTTTGGATGTCTCTTAGCAATTATTACTAATAAAATTGCTCCTGATAAAGATATTATAGCCAGTCCTTTATTTATAAAATTATTTAATATAAATCCTACTAATACCAAAGCAAATATTATAGCTGCTTGTTGTAAAAGTTTTTGATCTTTCAAACTTCTTGAAGAATCTAATTCCATAATTCTTGCTTTTAATTCATTCGAAACAACCATGTGTCTACCATAGATTATATAAACATTTATTATCAAAATAATCATAGCTATTATTGACATTGGAGCTGTATTAAATAGAAAAGAGTTAAATCCTAAGTTCCCCTCTGCACCTATAATTAATTGTGTAGGATCCCCTATTAAAGTTGCTAATCCACCAATATTAGCAGACATTACCTCTGTTATTACAAAAGGAAATGGATCTAATTTTAATTGTTTTGCTAACAGTATTGATACTGGTGCCATAAGTAAAATTGTAGTAACATTATCTAGAAAAGCTGAACATAGAGCTGTTACAACAGCTAGTAAAACTACTAATCTAAATGGTTCTCCTCTTACTAGTTGTGCTACTTTAATAGCAAACCATTGGAATACACCAGTCTCTGATACTAAATGAACTATTATCATCATACCAATCAATAAAAATAAAATCTCTAATCTCTCTGAAACAGCTTCTAAAGCATCTTCTTCATTGATTATACCTATCAATGCCATTATTAAACCACCAATCATTGTTGCCCAAGCTTGAGGTACCTTTTCTGTTATCATCAGATAAAATACTGAAATAAAAACTACCAATCCTACTATTATATATATCATTTTTTATTTTCCTCCTTAAAAATATCTCCCCCACTATTTTAGTAAAAGTAATATTTTTATATATGTAGAACTTTTTTTATTATATCTGATCTTTTTATCATCCCATAATATTTTCCATTATCAACTACATATAATCTTGTTATTCCCTTATTTACCATAATGAAACAAATTTCCATGATAGGAGTTTTTCTATCTATTACTATCTCGTCTGATACTCTATAAAGATTTTTTATTGTAACTTTTGATTCATTTACTAAATACTCTTCAAAAGGCTCACCCACAGTTAGGAAGTTTAAATCTCCCATAAGTGAAAGATATTCTGGCATACCATAATCAATAAGCTCTCTTTCTGTAATTTCTCCTAAAAACTTTCCATTTTTATCTACAACTGGAAGCCCACTTGTTTCTTCTAATATTAATCTTTTTGCTATCTCCTCTAGCGTATTATCTGGAGTAGCTGGTTTAATATCTGGGCTAAGTACATCTTCTGCTACTATTCTATGTTCAAATTCAATATTAGCCTCTTGAAAATACTCAATTACTTTTTTAGGGTTTCTTTCTTTTCTTATTTTTTCTAAAAGTTCTGTCTGTCTTAAAGCAAGTTTTGAGACTGCACTCATAACCTTTAATATATTTTTATTTTTTAATACATCTGAAATAATCAAAAAGACTAAATCTACTTTATCTTTTTGGTGTGTAGCTGCTATTTCACTCTCTATTGGATTATCAAGTAATCCGATAGCTACAATAAAGTCGTTAAAATTCTCTATTCTAGCATGAGGAATAGCTATTCCACTTCCTATCCCAGTAGATATCTCTTTTTCTCTTCTTATTATTGCCTCTTGTATTGATACTTGAGAAGCTTTTACTTTTTTGTCCTTCTCTCCTATTTTTTCTACCATCTCCTCTATTATCTCTTCTGGAGTTCTCCCCTTTAAATCAGTGAAGACAAAATTAGGATCTAGGTAACTTGAAAATTTCATAATTTTCACTCTCCTTAATAAAAATTTATAATATTTAAAAACTTTAAAAACATATTTATTTTAATTTAATTTAACAAAAGAGAGTTATGTTAAAACTCCCTTAACTCTGGTATTAACTAGTATACTCCTATTTTTAAAAATAAGCAACTCTTTTATTTAATCATAATAAAAAACTATCCAACAATAAAATAATTTTATTATTGGATAGTAATTCTACATTATTTTAGGGATAATTGCAAATCCATACACTGGTCCAGAATGAGATCCAATTGTTGCCCCAATCTCAAATCTTCCCTTATATTCAACCTTGCTATTCTCCTCTTGTTGATTCTTTATCTCATCTGCACTTAAAAGTTCCTTAGGAGTTCCTCCCCATGCTGTATAAAGTATCATACTTGTTTTTTTACTCTCTGTTTTTATAATTCTTTCCATCTGTCCAAAAGCTCCCGCTTCACCAAAAGCTTTACCATGAACAGTAATCTCTCCGTTTTCAAGCTTTAAAATAGGTTTTACTTTTAAAAATCCTCCAATTACTGAGGAAGCTCTTCCTATTCTTCCACCCTTTTCTAAATATTTAATATCATTTACAACAAAATACAGTTTTATTCTATCTTGTAACTGCTCTAATCTAGTAAGTATATTCTCCATACTTACACCATCTTTAGCCATTCTTGCTGCCTCAAGTACTTGATATCCCAATGACATCGCTACAGCTTTAGAATCTACTATTGTTATATTTTCACCTTTATGAACCATTCCCTTAGCAACTCTTGCTGCTTGTTGTGTTCCACTTAATTTACTTGATATATGAATAGATATTATTTTTTTATAACCTTTTTTAAATAATCTTTCATAAACTTCTTTAAATTCAGCTGGAGATGGCTGTGAAGTTTTAGGAATTATTGTTTCAGTTGTTATTCTTTTCCAAAACTCTCTCTTACTAAGTTCCACTCCATCTTTATAATAAGTATCCCCTATTTTTATTTTTAATGGTATAATTTCAATATTTAAATCCCCCATTAATTCAGGAGTTAAGTCAGAAGTAGAATCTGTTACAATAGCAATTTCTGGTAATGATATATCTCTTTGCTCAATATAAATATAGTAATGATAATTTTCCTGCCCTACACCTAATTCTACTTTCTCTACTTCATTTAACTCTTTGAAAACTTTATTTGCTTCTTCATCAGCATCTTTTCCATAAGATACAGTCACATTTAAACTATCCTTTGAAACATATTTTCTTACTATATCATCTAATAAACTCTTTAAATTTGTATTTTTTTCCTTAATCTTTCCATTTACAAGAGCAATATAATCTCCAACATTTATTACCAATTCATCAACTTTGGTATCTCTTACAGCTTGAGTTATTTCGATAGAGTAGTTACTTTTCATTTTTTCAATAGTTGTCTCAAGCTTCTCCTCTCTATCCTTAACTAAATAATATCCTTCTAGCATAGTTTTAGTTTCTATTACTAATATATCTTTCTTAGATCTCTCTGCTGCTATTTTAGCTGTTGATATTATATTTTTATTATTTGGTAAAATAATTATTCTCTCAGCTCTAATCTGTTTTATTCCCTCTTCTATATCTAAAACACTTGGGTTTTGTGTCTGCCCACCAATTAAAACAGCTGTAGCTCCAGCTTCAATATAATATTCTCCTAATTTTTTATTATCTACTATTGCAAAATATGCAACTTCACTTGAATTTTCATTATTTATTATGTACTTTTCATCATCTTTACTCTCTCTCTCTGATAATAATAGATTTTTATGTTGAAAAGCCATATTTTCAATCTTTATATTATTAAGTTGTCCATATTTTATAGCAATCTCTAAAACTTGACCAGGGTTGTTAGTATGAATATGAGTTTTTGTCTTATGAGTTGTTTGAGCACAAACCATTGAATCTCCATAACTCATAATCTCTTTCTTATATCCTTCTAAATCAAAATTTCCCTCTTCTATAATAAATTCTGTACAATATCTATACTTTATCTCTTCAGTAGTATGATAGCTATACTCCATTCTCTCTTTTCTTTTAGCTTGAGACTGTACAATTCTTTCTAAGTCTTTTAACATCTCTGGATCTGTTACAGATTTTTCAAACCCTTCAAGAACATAGAAAATTCCCTTTCCTCCAGCATCTACAACACCAGCTTCTTTCAATTTTGGTAAAAGATTAGGTGTTTCCTCTACCGCTTCCTTTGCAACATTTTTTAAATGTACTAAGAAAAGTATAAAGTCATCTCTATCACCTTGATATACAGCCGCTTCCTCTGCTACTCTTCTAATCACAGTCAACATAGTTCCCTCTACTGGTTCAGAAACTGCTTGATAAGCTCTCTCCTTTGCCATACCAAAAGCTTTTATTACATCATCAACTGTTATCTCTTCCTTATCCTCAATAGAGCTTAAAAAACCTTGAATAATTTGTGATAAAATTGTTCCTGAGTTTCCCCTTGCTCCCAATAATATAGCTTCTGATACTATCTCTACTAACTCTTTCATCTTAGGCTCATGATTTAATTTAATCAACTCATTCTCTACAGCTTGCAAAGTCATAGACATATTAGTTCCCGTATCTCCATCTGGAACTGGATACACATTCAAATCATTTAAAACATCAGCATATTTTGAAAGCCATCTACTTGCTGCTATTAAAAGTTTTGTCAATCTCATTGAGTTTAAGACTTTTATTTCTAATTTCATATAAAATTTTTACCTCCGATAAATTACTAGAATGTAGGAGGATTTACAACCCATATAGCTCTTGTTGGTTTATCTGTATTATTTTTAAATCTATGTCTTTGAGTCGATTTAAAATATAGGCTGTCCCCTTCATTCAAACTATGTACTACATCATCTATATACACATCTAATTTTCCTTCAACTATATAGATGAACTCTTCCCCGTGATGACTATAGTAACTTCTTCCACTCTCTCCATATGGTCCTATTTCATAAAGTATTGGTTCCATAGTTTTCTCCATATTTGATGATGTCAGAAGAGCCATCTTAGTATTTGAATCTAAACTCTCTATATATTTTCTAGCTTCTTTTCTTACTAACTCTGTATTTTGTCTTTCCTCTTCATCTTCTATAAGATAGCTTACTTTCACATCTAATGCAGTTGCTATCTTTTTCAAGTTTTCAATAGAAGGAGAAGCTTTTCCTTGTTCTATTTGTGATAAGAAACTTGCTGATAACTCTACCTTTGTTGCTAACTCTCTCAATGATAATCCTCTATCATTTCTACTCTTTTTTATTCTCTCACCTATACTGCTCATCTATCACACATCCTCACTTAAAATTTTTATTAAAGTAAAAAGAGTATGAGATACTGTTCTTTCCCTTATCTTATTTCTATCTCCTCTAAACACTCTCTTTTCTACGTATATTTTATCCTTAATCCTTATTCCCATATATACAAGTCCAACTGGTTTTTCATCACTTCCCCCACCTGGTCCCGCTATCCCAGTTGTTGAAAGTGCCACATCAGTATGAAGTCCCAGTACCATCTCTTTGGCTACCTCTTCACTGACAGCACCATATTTTTCTAAAGTTTCAGCCTTTACATTTAATCTTTTCTGCTTTGCTTCATTACTATATGAAACTACTCCCTCATAAAATATATCTGAAACTCCCGGAACATCTATAAGCTTACTTGCTAACATTCCACCAGTACAAGACTCTGCCGTTGATATACTCAGATTTAATTTTTGAAGAAGCTCCACAACCTTTTTCTCTAATCTATCATTATCCTCTCCAAAAATGAACTCACCTATTCTATTATATATCTTTTTCACAATTTTTTCCACTTTATTTTTATTGCTCATCTTACTTTGAAGTCTTATAAGGATACCATAATCTTTAACTAAGAACTCATAGTATATCCCCTCTTCTGTAAAAAACTCCCTAACAGCTTCATCTAATAAAGACTCAGCCATACCATAAGTAATTAAATCCTTTATATATATTTCATCATCTAGTAACTTTTTTTCCTTTGCATACCAAGTTAAAAATTTAGGTAACATATTATATAACTCTTTAGGTACCCCAGGAAAAGCCACTATATCATCTATATAAACTGCTGGAGCCATTCCTACATCATTTTTAAAAGTTACAGATCCCTCTGGTTTTTCAACCTCTTTGATATTTAGATTTTTAAACTTTAACCCTGCCTTTTCAAACTTATCTTTTAATTCTTTCAACTCTTCTTCATCTACAACAAGTGGTTTTTTCACATAATCTGCTATTACCTCTTTAGTTATATCATCAAGAGTAGGTCCTAACCCTCCAGACATAATTATCAAGTCTACATATTTTTTACAATAATCTATAGCTCTATATATCTCCTCTTTAAAATCTCTTACAGTGATTTTAAACTCTATCTCCATTCCATACTTATTTAACTCTTCAGCTATATATAGACTATTAGTATCTAAAGTTCCACCATTTAAAAGCTCTGTTCCTACAAGTATAACTCCTACTTTCATTATATCTTCCCCCTAAAAGAAAATAGTCCAGATACAAACCATAATGAAGTTTCCTATAACTCCAGCTAGAAAATCATCTAAAACAACACCTATTCCATTATCAAAGTGTTGAGCTTTATCTATTGGACCAATCTTTGTTATATCTAAAAATCTAAAAATTATAAAAGCTAATCCCATTGCTACTAAATTTTGAAATACACCTACAGGATTGATTAGAAAAAGTGTTGTAAGATATCCTAGTACTTCATCTATAACTACATTTTGAGGATCCTCTTTTTTAAAAATTTCTCTCTCACATATATCAGATACATAGACAGAGACTCCAAAAAAAGTCATCAAAAACATGAAGTAAAATGAGTTATATACCATATTATTTGGGAAAAATCCTCTTATAAAAGATAAAAGAATAAACACTGGTATTCCACCTAATGTTCCAAAAGTTCCAGGTGCCTTTGGTATATCTCCCAATCCAAACCAAGTTCCTAAATTTCTTACCACTTTTCTATCCATAATTAATATACCCCTCTCTCATAGTTATAAGCTTTGTAGAATCCAGTTCTGTTTTTCATATCTTCTAGTACTTTTTCCACCTCTGCCCCTGTTTCAGTTGTAAACTCCAATACTACCTCATCAATCATTAAATCGTTCAATTTTTTTAAATCATTTAGAATATTTAAAGGCTTTTCTAAATATATCTCAGTATTTCCAACATCATTTTTTATAGCTGTAAATGTATCTCCCTCTTCATTTTTAAGAATCTCTCTCTCCTTTTCAAATAAAGGTAACTCTATATACATTCCCTTAAGTCTTGAATATCCTAATATAGCTTTTTTCACAGAAGTTTTTCCAAGCTCTTTTATCTTTTCAAAACTTAACTCTGGAGATATGATCACACTCTCCACCTTTCCTGTTTCTGCTAATACCTCTACACTATATCTGTTTGTTATATTCAAGTTCCAATTTACCATAACCTTATCATTATTATTTTCTAGTAATTGATAAAGATTTGAGGCTAATTTACTATTTAAATCATGCTCTATTAAGCTTCCCTCTTTAGCTATATCAATTCCTCTTTTATATATCTTTTCTATTCCATATTTTTTTACTATATTCTCTTGAACAAGGTTAGATACTATAGCTACAAGTTCTATTTCTCTTGGCTTTTCCTCTACTATAGGAAGTGAATATCTGTTTCCAGCCTTTCTTCTATAGCTTTCAACCAACTCTTTTTCTAATTTTTTTACACAATCTCTTCTCAAAGATTTTAGTACTGAAAGTGGCATAAAAATTCCCTCATCTATATCACAAGAAAACTCTCCTAAAGTGAATGTAGAATCTCCCATTTCAGCTATCTTTTCTCTTAACTCTTCAGATGTAAGAGATTTCTTACTAGCTTTTTCAATCTCCTTTTCTCCTATGACTTTTACAGCTACCTCAATACCTAAATTATTTTTTGCAACTAACTCAAGTACTGGTTTTTCACCTACATGCCCTATAAAATTTCCAGAAATTAAAAATCTTTGCTCCTCTTTCTTCATCTTACTTTGTGCATCATCATTTACCTCTTTAGAGTAACTTTTAAAAATATACTTACTTCCTCTAGGTACATCTTTCAATACTATTACTTCATTAGCTTCAGCAGATTTCCTACTCATATCTCCATTTTTTAACTCTATTTTATTAATATATCCTCCACCTAATTTCTCAAAATCCTTTGAAAGATATATTATTCCATCTCCTAATACTACTCTACTTTTTAATTTTAACTCTTTTCCACTTAATAATCCTAAATTTTTTCCTAAATTGTATGAATAATCTTTATTCATAATATAGTTATCATTTCCATAGAAATAACCTTTACTATATCCTCTATTAAATAGTTCAGAAGATTTTTCCTGTGCCTTTATCCCATCTATTAAATCTCTATAATATGAAACTGTTTCAAATACATAATTAGGGTCTTTCATTCTTCCCTCTATCTTTATACTCTCTATTCCAATATCTTTTAGTTTCTTTATCTCTTCAAAACCTAAAAGTTGGTCCTTTGGACTAAGTAAATATCCCTTTTCTCCACTGGAATTCTCATATTTTTTTCTACAAGGTTGAGCACACATTCCTCTATTTCCACTTCTACTTCCTATAAAGCTACTCATATAACAATTTCCAGAGTAACAGATACACAGAGCTCCTGAAACAAATATTTCTAACTCAATCGAAGTATTCTCCCTTATCTTTTTTATCTCTTCAAAAGTCATCTCTCTAGGTAATACAACCCTTGTAAATCCTAATTTTCTAAGATATTCAGCCTCATAGTGATTTCCAACTGTCATCTGAGTACTTCCATGGTACTCCATATTTGGGAAATTCTCTTTCATATATTTAAAATATCCTAAATCTTGAACTATTACAGCATCTAATCCATGTTCATACAATACTTTCAGATTAGGATATAGAAACTCCATCTCCTTCTCCATCATAATTGTATTCAATGTTAAAAATATTTTTACTCCTCTTTTATGAGCATAATCAATTGCTTCTTTATACTCTTCTAAAGTAAAATTTTCAGCATTTCTCCTAGCTCCAAATCCCTTTAATCCCATATATATCTCTTGTGCTCCTGCTTTTACAGCAGCATAAAATCTCTCCATATTTCCCGCTGGGGCTACTATTTTCATTTAATTACCTCTCTTAACTCTTTATATACTTTTAACACTTTCCCCTTTAACTCTTCTAATGTTCCATCATTCATTATTACAAAATTAGCTCTTTTTATTTTATCTTCTAATGGCATTTGATTAGCTACTATATTTTTAGCTACCTCTTCGCTACTCCCATCTCTTTGAACAACTCTTTCAATCTGTTTCTTTTTATCTAAACCAACCACAATAACTTTATCACATAGAGTATCCATTTTAGCTTCGTATAGTAAAGGAATATCAAATATTAAGAGCTCATCTCTCCTATTTCTCTCTCTTCTCTCTTTAAAATACTCTATCACTTGTGGATGTATGATACTATTTAACTTTTGAACCAATCTCTTATCTTGAAAAACTCTCTCTCTTAATTTTTCTCTGACTATTCTTCCATTCTCATCTAAAATATCCCTTCCAAAGATATTACAAATCTTATCTATAGTAGCTTTTCTTTCACTTATCTCCCTTGCAACTATATCAGCATCTATAACTTTTACACCTAGTTCCTTAAAAAAATTGCTAACAGTTGATTTTCCACTAGCAATTCCTCCAGTTAATCCTATTATCATTTTTTGCTCCTAAATATTATAAACTATTGCTCCTGCTATTCCACATCCTACCATAATATATATAGGATTTGCTTTATATTTTCTTAAGAAAAACATACCTACTAAGAAAAATACTACAGATACATAATTTATAGAGATCTCTGACCCTAAGCTTTTTTGCCCTATAAAAGCTAAAAGCGTTATTGATATCCCTGCTGTTGCTATTAAAGCTACTACTGCTGGTCTTAATCCATATAAAATATCAGACATACTATTTAAATTTCTATATTTTACATATATGTGTGCTAAGAAAAGAACTATTATAAAAGATGGGCTTACACAACCAAAAGTTGCTATTATAGCACCTAAAAGTCCTCCTACTTGCGTTCCTACAAAGGTAGCTGTATTTATAGCTATAGGTCCAGGTGTCATTTGAGATATAGTTATAATATCTGTAAATTCTGTCATCGTTATCCATTTTTGTAGCTCTACTACCTCTTTTTGAATAAGTGGTAAGGAAGCATAACCTCCACCAATACTGAAAAGTCCTATCTTAAAAAAACTCCAATAAAGTTGTAAATAAATCATTGTATTTTACCTCTCTTCCTTCTATACATATTATATAGTAATCCAAAAATACCACACACCAATATAATAATCATTATATTGACATAAAAAGTTGCAATGAATACTGCAATCATTATTCCAATAGAAACTTTATCTTTTTTTCTAACATCATTTACCATATTAAAAACTACATCAACAATAATTGCCGCCACTCCTGCTTGCATACCATTCATAGCTCCATTCACTATCTTATTATCTCTAAAAGCTATATAAAATAGTGAAATTATTGAAATTATTATAAGTGGAGGTAACACAGTCCCAACTAAAGCTATTATTGCTCCTAAAACACCTGCCAATTTGTAACCTATTATAAGCGATGAATTAATTGCTATAGCTCCAGGTGATGATTGAGCAATAGCAATTAAGTTCAACATCTCTTGCTCATCTATCCAACCATATTCATTTACAAATTTTTTTCTCATAAGTGGCACTATTACATATCCACCACCAAATGTAAAGGCACTTAGTGAAAAAGTTGAAAGAAAAAGTTTTAAGTAAAATTTTTTATCTTTTATCATTATTGACCCCTTTTTATTTTTTGTTTCTTCATATTATATAATTTTTTTTAAATTTTTTCCAATGGAATTTGTATTTCTGTTACATATTCATTTTTATTTTCTGTAATATGCATCTCTATGTGATAAATCTCTATAATATCTCCATTAACTTGTAATCTATTTATTTCCATATATTTTTTCAGCTTTTTATAGTGCTCTCTTACAGTAGAATAATCTCCTCTAAAAAAATATGTCAAATACTCCCCAGCTTCTATAAAAGTTTCCATTTTATCTGTAGTAACTATAAATGTTCCACTGTAGTTATAGTAATCATCCTTAATCCAATTTTCCAATTTAATGATAGTTCCTATCTCACTCTCTGTAAATATAAAATCATTGTCCTCTTGAGATATTGTCTTTAACTTTTTTAACTCTAAATTTATCTCACTCTCTTCTTGGAACTTTCCACTTTTTAGTAAAATATATCTTCTATCAAAAGTTTTTATCTTGGGTATCTCATATTCTTGAAAATTTTTAAAATAAGCTATCTTCTTTTTCTTTAGCTTCAATTCTTTCTTTAATTTCAATAATTTATTTAAATTCTCATCTATCTTTTCTAATTGAAAATCTATCATTTCTGAAGTTTTATCTATACTCCTTGTTTCAAGAAAATCTGTAATCTCTTTTAACCCGACACCTAAATTTCTTAAACTTCTAATATTATTTAATTTCCATAATTGTTTTTCTGAATAATATCTATAACCATTTTCCTTTTTTATATCTGGAACTAAAAGTCCTATCTTTTCATAATATCTTAAAATATCGTTACTAATATTGTATAATTTACTAATTTCACCTATCTTATATAACTTTTTCATAACACACCTCTAGCAATATTATACCATATTTTTCTTGACTCTTGAACTATTCTAAGGTTTACAATATATACCGAATAAATTATATTGGAGTGATTTTTTATGAAACAGGATAAAAACATTTTAAAAACTATTCTAAGGTATACTATTCCCTCTGTTGTATCTATGTGGGTTTTTACTATATATACTATGGTAGATGGAATATTTATTGGAAGATATGTTGGTCCCTTAGGACTTGCTGGAGTAAATATAACTATGCCACTTATCAATCTTACCTTTGCCATTGGAATAATGATAGCTGTTGGAAGTTCCACTCTCATAGCTATACACTATGGTGAAGGGGACTGAACAGCTGGAAATAAGATATTTACAACAGCAGTATACTCACTTCTTACCTGTGGTATTCTTATTTCATTAATTATTACAATTTTTATTGACCCTATCATATATTTCCTAGGTGGAAACGATATACTTTATCCATATATTAAAGATTATTTGAGGATAATTATTCTTTTTTGTACCTGCTATATGACTGGGTATGCTTTAGAAATATATATTAAAGTTGACGGTAATCCAGTCTATCCAACTCTTTGTGTAGTGACAGGAGGAGTTGTAAATATTTTATTAGATTATATTTTTGTAGTACTCTTCCACTTTGGAATAAAAGGAGCTGCACTAGCTACTGGATTATCACAAGTAACTACAACTTCATTACTCTTTTACTATATATTTTTTAAGACTAAAAGAGTTAAATTTACTAAAATTACCTACTCTATTTTTAATCTATTAAAAATAATGAAAGTAGGTTTTGCAGAATTCTTAGCTGAAGTATCTACTGGAATATCAATTTTTGTTTTTAATTTAGTAATTTTAAAACAATTAGGTGAAAGTGGAATCTCTGCCTTTGGAATTATTGGATATATCTCCTCTTTTATAACTATGACTATGATTGGCTTTAATCAAGGAGTTCAACCCATCTTCAGCTTTAATTTAGGAGCAAAAGAGTATAAAAAGATATCACAGATTATGAAAATAAGTTTTTCTATTTTAGCTTTACTTGGAATATTTTTCTATACTATTATCAATATTTTCTCATTAAATATTGTAACTGTATTCCTGAGCGAGATAAAGGACATTAGTTTAACTCAAAGAGCTCTTACTATCTATAGTTTTGCATATCTTATCTGTGGATTTAATATATTTATAGCTGGCTATTTTACAGCTTTAGACAGAGTAAAACTCTCTACTATAATAACTTCCTTAAGGGGTATTGTTCTACTTATTACTTTAATTTTATTACTACCTAAACTCTTTGGAACCCCTGGAATTTGGATAACAGTTTTTGTAACAGAGTTACTTACTTTAGTAGTATCTATAATTTTTATAAAAAGCTACAATCCTATTTTCAAAATATAGAAATTTATGTTATAATATTAAAAAAATTTTAAGAGGTATAAGATGGTTAAATTAATTATTACTGATATGGATGGTACATTACTAAATAGTAAAAATGAAATCAACAATGAATTTTGGGAGATACAAGAAAAGCTAGCAAAAGATGGTGTTATTTTTTCTGTAGCAAGTGGAAGACCTTACTATAATTTAGTTGAAAAGTTTAAAACATTAATGGATAGCATGCTTTTTATCTGTGAAAATGGAGCATATGTTGTTTTTCAAGGTAAAGAGATCTATTCAAATGTTATAAAAAGAGAGGATATATTCTTTCTATTGAATATATGTAAAAATATTGAGGGGATTGTACCTATACTTTGTGGAAAAGATTCTGCTTACGTTGAAAGAAAAAGCTATTTTGATGAAAAATATGATTTTAAACCTGAGATAAATAAGTACTATAATAAACTACAAATCGTTGAAAACTTTGATGAAGTTGAGGATGAATTCCTAAAAATAGCAATCTGTGACTCTCTAATTGCAGAAAAAAACAGTTATAATTATTTTAAAAATTATGAAGATAGATTCCAAGTTGTACTTTCAGGGAAAGTTTGGATGGATTTAGGAAAAATTGATACAAGTAAAGGAATGGCTATAAGAATGACTCAAAAGAACTTAGGAATATCATATGATGAAACTATGGCCTTTGGTGATTATTTAAATGACTACTCTATGATGAAGGAGGCAAAATATAGCTATGCTATGAAAAATGCTCACCCTCAACTTAAAGAGGTTGCAAATTTTATCACTGAAAATGATAATGATAATAATGGTGTTGTTGAAACTATTAAACAATATTTTCCAAATTTAAAATAAATAACCAATAGAAAAAGGTTATTTTCTTCAATCACTGGTCTTCTCCAGTATTAATTATAGTAACCTTTTTTAGTTGCTTATAACTTATGTGAACCTCTCCCACTTAAAATTACTTTGTAATTTTTGAAGTGGGAGCTTCTTCTTGGGAAGTAGTTGCTTTTGTTAGCCAACTATATTTACCAAGCTATCCCCGTAGTTCCTACGGTTCTTTTTATTTCTTATATTGCTTGTTTTATTCTTAGACCTTCAGTCAATATATTTTTAGCTGAGTTTATATCTCTATCATGGTATGTATTACAAATTGGACAAGTCCACTCTCTTATATTTAGAGCTTTCTTTCCATCTCTATGACCACATACAGAGCATATTTGGCTTGAGGGATATAGTCTATCTATTTTTATTATCTCTTTTCCATACCATTTCGCTTTATACTCAAGTTTATTTACAAAATTAGCCCAAGATACATCAACTATAGATTTAGCTAATTTATGATTACGAAGTAGTCCCTTTGTATTTAAGTCTTCTATACATATTATATCGTGGTTTTTGATAATATATGTACTCAACTTATTTAAGAAATCTGT
>NZ_JACSNP010000019.1 GCF_016900045.1 Fusobacterium mortiferum | reverse complement strand
GGAGGTTGATAGGTTGGGGGTGTAAGGGCTGCGAGGCCTTTAGCTGACCAATACTAATAAGTCGAAGTTTTAACCTTACCTGATATTACTATATAGTTTTGAATGTCTATGCAAATAGATATAGCTTGGTGAGAATAGCTACGGAGGTACACCCAGACACATTCCGAACCTGGAAGTTAAGCCCGTAAACGCTGAAAGTACTTGGAGGGAAGCCTCCTGGGAGGATAGGAACTTGCCAAGCTTTTTTTATTTTTTGTGTTGATGAGATACCAAAATTTAATATAAATAAATTATTAAATATTAAGAGTAGATTTTAAATTTTATAAAATAAATTAAAAGTATACTTTATAGAATATTAAAATTACAATAGGATTACTAGATTAAATTACCATATCAATACATAAAAATCCTTTAAAAATAGAGGATTTTAGTAGAATGTAAAAAAATATTAATTAAATTAAAAAAAATCATTGACAAGAAATAAAAAAAATGGTAATATATCTAAGTCTTAGAAAGCAAGATATAAACTCTTTAACACCATACATAGAATGTGTATGGGAGGATCTAAATGATACCGTTATGAGTGGAGGTGTAAAATTGAGAGTAAATATTCAATTAGAATGTACAGAGTGCAAAAGAAGAAACTACAGCACTTCAAAAAATAAAAAGAATACTACAGAAAGATTAGAAATTAATAAATACTGTAAGTGGGACAAAAAAGTTACTTTACATAAAGAAACTAAGAAATAATTAGTTTAGTTTTACAACGTGCAGGTCAATGGCTCAATTGGTAGAGCATCGGTCTCCAAAACCGAGGGTTGGGGGTTCGAGTCCCTCTTGACCTGCCATTTTTTTTATAATGTCGAATCAAAAAGGTGATCGCATGAATCTTTTTCAAGGAATGAAAATGGAATATTCCAAAGTTCAGTGGCCGAGCAAAGAAGAAGTAAAAAATTCAACTCTTTGGGTAATCGCGATGAGCTTGATATTAAGTATATATTTGGGAGTTTTTGATTTGATTGCTTCTAGACTATTAAAGATTTTGGTATCTCTCTTTGGAGGATAATAAATATGGAAAAAACCTTAGTAAAAAAATGGTTTATGATTCATACTTATTCAGGGTATGAAAAAAAAGTAAAAACTGACCTTGAACAAAAAATAGAAACTCTAGGGATGGGGGATATCGTTACAAGAATTCTTGTTCCTGAAGAAGAGACTATAGAAGAAGTGAGAGGTAAAAAGAAGACTGTTGCTAGAAAAATATTTCCAGGATATGTAATGTTGGAAATGGTAGCTACAAGAGAGGAAAGCAACGAAGGAATAAACTTTAGAGTGGATTCAGATGCTTGGTATGTAGTTAGAAATACTAATGGAGTAACAGGATTTGTTGGTGTTGGTTCTGATCCTATTCCAATGGAAGATGAAGAAGTGAAAAACATATTTGATGTTATTGGATTAGATCTTTCAAAGGATGAAAAAGAGCTTAAAGAAGTAATAAAAATTAACTTTGCAGTAGGAGATTATGTAAAAGTACTAAAAGGTGGTTTTGCAGATCAAGAAGGTAAAGTTGCTGAGATAGATATGGAACATAAAAAAGCTAAAGTCATGATCGAAATGTTTGGAAGAATGACTCCAGTTGAAGTAGATTTTGACAGTGTTCAAAAGGCATAATTGGGCCTTGCTAGTGGGAGATGACACCGTCATTACCACACATTTTTCGGAGGTGTAATTTTAAGAAATGGCAAAAGAAGTAATTAAATTAATAAAACTACAATTACCAGCAGGTAAAGCTAACCCAGCTCCACCAGTTGGACCAGCATTAGGAGCTCACGGAGTAAACATCATGGAATTCTGTAAAGCTTTCAATGCAAAAACTCAAGATAAAGCTGGATGGATAATTCCAGTAGAAATTTCTGTTTACAACGACAGAAGTTTCACATTTATATTAAAAACTCCACCTGCATCAGACTTATTAAAGAAAGCAGCAGGAATCCAATCAGCAGCTAAGAACTCTAAAAAAGAAGTTGCTGGACAAATTACAACAGCTAAATTAAGAGAGATTGCTGAAACAAAAATGCCTGATTTAAACGCAGGATCAGTAGAAGCAGCTATGAGAATAATAGCTGGATCAGCAAGATCAATGGGAATAAAAATAGTAGACTAATTAATTTGTTTGGGAGATGGCTAATCGAGCCACTCTATATTAAGTGGTAGGAGGCATCCGCATCACCACAAAGGGAGGAAATTAAAACATGGCAAAACATAGAGGAAAAAAATACTTAGAAATAGCTAAGTTAGTAGAAACTGGAAAGCTTTATGAAGTTAAAGAAGCTTTAGATCTAGTATTAAAAACTAGAACAGCTAAATTTACAGAAACTGTAGAAGTAGCTTTAAGACTTGGAGTAGATCCTAGACATGCAGACCAACAAGTTAGAGGTACAGTTGTATTACCTCACGGAACAGGAAAAACTGTAAAAGTATTAGCTATAACTTCAGGAGCTAACATAGAGAAGGCTTTAGCAGCTGGTGCAGATTATGCAGGAGCTGATGAATATATAAACCAAATTCAACAAGGATGGTTAGATTTCGACTTAGTAATCGCTACTCCTGACATGATGCCTAAATTAGGAAGATTAGGAAAAATCCTAGGAACTAAAGGATTAATGCCTAACCCTAAATCAGGAACTGTAACTCCAAACATTGCAGAAGCAGTAACTGAGTTCAAAAAAGGTAAATTAGCATTCAGAGTTGACAAATTAGGATCAATTCACGTACCAATTGGTAAAGCAGATTTCGCACCTGAGAAAATTGAAGAAAACTTCAAAGCTTTCTTAGATCAAATCACAAGATTAAAACCAGCATCTTCTAAAGGACAATACTTAAGAACTGTTGCTGTATCACTAACAATGGGACCTGGAATAAAAATGGACCCTGCATTAGTAGCTAAATATGTTGGATAAATAATTTAATATAGATCCAAACCAAAGACCGTAGGTGGTTGTGAACCTTAAATTATCCTACCGAGGTTGGAATAAGGTTTCGCTAGCCTCATAGTTTGATTACAACCTCCGTTCCTAACCTTTGGCACGGAGGTAATTTTTAGAAAAAAGAGGAGGTGAATCAAAGAATGGCAACTCAAGCAAAAATCGAACAAGTAGCTGAACTAGCAGAAAAAATAAGAAAAGCTCAATCAGTAGTATTAGTTGACTATCAAGGAATCACAGTTAACGAGGAAACTGAATTAAGAAAAAAAGTAAGAGAAGCAGGTGCTGAATATCTAGTTGCAAAAAATAGATTATTCAAAATAGCATTAAAAGAAGCTGGAGTAGAAGATTCTTTTGATGATTTATTAGAAGGGACTACAGCATTCGCTTTCGGATATGCAGATCCAGTAGCTCCTGCAAAATTAGTTTTTGATTTAGCAAAAGAAAAGGCTAAAGCAAAAAAAGAAGTATTCAAAATTAAAGGTGGATTATTAACAGGAAAAAGAGTTGAAGCAACTGAGGTAGAAGCTCTAGCTAAATTACCTTCAAGAGATCAATTACTTTCTATGTTACTTAACTCAATGCTTGGACCAATCAGAAAACTTGCTTACGCAACTGTGGCAATCGCTGATAAAAAAGAAGCTGAAACTACAGCTGAATAATTTTGGTCAAATTTAAAATAAAAAATTAAGATAGATATTTTCGAAAAATTAAGGAGGAAACAATAAATGGCATTCAATAGAGAACAATTTATAGCTGATTTAGAAGCTATGACAGTTTTAGAATTAAAAGAATTAGTAACTGCTTTAGAAGAGCACTTCGGTGTAACAGCAGCAGCTCCAGTAGCAGTAGCAGTAGCAGGAGGAGAAGCAGCAGCAGCTGAAGAGAAAACTGAGTTTGACGTAATCTTAACAAACGCAGGAGCTAACAAAATAGCTGTAATCAAAGAAGTAAGAGGAATTACTGGATTAGGATTAAAAGAAGCTAAAGAATTAGTAGATAACGGTGGAAAATTAAAAGAAGGAGTTGCTAAAGAAGAAGCTGAATCAATAAAAGAAAAATTAACAGCTGCTGGAGCAACTGTAGAAGTTAAATAGTTTTAACTTAAATTCTGATTAAGAAATAAAATCTTAACTTAGTTAAAAAAAATAGGCACTCTTCGATAGAGTGCCTTTTTACTAATTATTAAGATGATTTAATTTTTATTTTTGGAAAGTGATAATTAATCATTTGGAAATAGATTAGCCTGTTATTTTCAAATGATTAACTATTAAATTTAAGATTGATAAGGGGTGTGAATTAATGGGGAAACTCGTTGAAAGATTGAATTTTGGAAGGATAAAAGAGAGAGGAACTATGCCTCATTTTCTTGAGTTCCAATTGGATTCCTATGAAGATTTTCTACAAGCTAAAGAAGCTCCAAATAATAGAAAAGACAAGGGGTTAGAATCAGCTTTTAGAGAAATTTTCCCTGTTGAATCTTCTAATGGAGATATCAAGTTAGAGTATGTAGCTTATGAATTACATGAAGCTGAACCACCATTAAATGATGAACTTGAGTGTAAAAAAAGAGGTAAGACTTACTCTGCTTCCTTAAAAGTTAGATTAAGACTTATAAATAAAAAAAGTGGAAATGAAATACAAGAATCTTTAGTTTATTTCGGAGAAATACCTTTAATGACTGAAAGAGGAACTTTCGTAATAAATGGTGCTGAAAGAGTTGTTGTATCGCAATTACATAGATCACCAGGTGTTTCATTTAATAAAGAGATCAATATTCAAACAGGTAAAGATCTATTTTCAGGAAAAATTATTCCATATAAAGGAACTTGGCTTGAATTTGAAACTGATAAAAATGACTTCTTAAGTGTAAAGATTGATAGAAAGAAAAAAGTATTAGCAACTGTATTCTTAAAGGCTATTGATTTTTTTGAGAACAATACAGAAATTAAAGATTACTTTTTAGAAACAAAGGAATTAGAATTAACTCCTATATTCCAAAAATATAAAAATAGAGAAGAATTAATAAGTGTTCTTAGAACAAAATTTGAAGGAAGCTTCATCAAAGAAGATATATACGATGAAGAAACAGGAGAAATAATAGCTGAAGTAGATGCTGTTATTGATGAGGCATTAATTGAGACTTTAATAGATGCTAAGATTGAAAAAGTAGTTTACTGGGAAGTAAAACCAGAGGATAAATTACTAGCTAATACAGTATTAAATGATACGACATTAACTAAAGAGGATGCTGTAACTGAAGTATTCAAAAAGTTAAGACCAGGAGATTTAGTTACAATAGAATCAGCAAAATCACTTATTAGACAAATGTTCTTCAACCCTCAAAGATATGATCTTGAGCCAGTTGGAAGATATAAAATGAATAAGAGACTTAAGTTAAATGTAGCAGATGATGAGATACTTTTAACTAAAGAAGATATCATTGCAACTATGAAGTATGTAATCAACTTAAACAATGGAAATGGACATACTGATGATATAGATAACTTATCTAATAGAAGGGTAAGAGGAGTTGGAGAGTTACTTTTAATGCAAATTAAAGCTGGACTTTCTAAAATGGGAAAAATGGTAAGAGAGAAAATGACTATTCAAGATTCTGAAACATTAACTCCACAATCACTTCTAAATACTAGACCATTGAATGCATTGATATTAGATTTCTTTGGTTCAGGTCAATTATCTCAGTTCATGGACCAATCAAACCCATTATCTGAGTTAACTCATAAGAGAAGAATATCAGCATTAGGACCTGGAGGACTTTCAAGAGAAAGAGCGGGATTCGAGGTAAGAGACGTACATGATTCTCACTATGGAAGAATCTGTCCTATAGAGACTCCAGAGGGACCAAACATCGGACTTATTGGATCGTTAGCTATATATGCTAAAATAAACAAATATGGATTTATAGAAACTCCATATATTAAAGTTGTAGATGGAAAAGCTGATTTTGACAGAATAGAGTATTTAGCAGCTGATGAAGAAGAAGGATTATTCATTGCCCAAGCCGATACTAAAATTGGAGAAAACAATGAACTTTTAGGAGAAGTTGTTTGTAGATTTGGACATGAAATAGTAAATATAACAGGAGAAAAAGTTGATTACCTAGATATCTCTCCTAAACAAGTGGTATCTGTATCTGCAGGATTAATTCCATTCCTTGAGCACGACGACGCCAACAGAGCACTGATGGGATCAAACATGCAAAGACAGGCTGTACCATTATTAAGAACAGAAGCACCTTATATAGGAACTGGACTAGAAAGAAAAGTTGCTGTAGATTCAGGAGCTTTAGTAGTATCTAAAGTAGACGGAAAAGTTGTTTATGTAGATGCTAGCAAAATAGTTGTAGAAGATGAAAACGGAAAAGAACATAAATATAGATTATTAAACTATGAAAGATCAAACGCTTCTATGTGTTTACATCAAACTCCTTTAGTATCTATTGGAGAAGAAGTTAAAGTTGGAAGTATCCTAGCTGATGGACCAGCAACAAAAGGTGGAGACTTAGCATTAGGTAGAAATATACTTATGGCGTTCATGCCTTGGGAAGGATATAATTACGAGGACGCGATCCTAATTTCTGATAGATTAAGAAAAGATGATGTGTTTACATCAATTCATATAGAAGAGTATGAAATAGAAGCTAGAAATACTAAATTAGGAGATGAAGAGATTACAAGAGAGATCCCTAATATCTCTGAAGAAGCACTAAGAAAATTAGATGCTAATGGTATTATAACTATTGGTTCTGAAGTAGGACCAGGAGATATCCTAGTAGGAAAAACTGCTCCTAAGGGAGAAACTGAACCACCTGCAGAAGAGAAATTATTAAGAGCAATCTTCGGGGAAAAAGCAAGAGATGTAAGAGATACATCGTTAAGAATGCCTCATGGTTCAAAAGGAACAGTAGTAGAAATTCTTGAATTATCAAGAGAAAATGGTGATGAACTAAAAGCTGGTGTAAATAAAGCTATAAAAATATTAGTTGCAGAAAAAAGAAAAATCACTGTTGGAGATAAGATGTCAGGACGTCACGGAAACAAAGGGGTTGTATCAAGAGTATTACCAGCAGAAGATATGCCTTTCTTAGCTGATGGAACACACTTAGACGTTGTACTTAACCCACTAGGGGTGCCTTCACGTATGAACATCGGACAGGTACTAGAAGTTCACTTAGGAATGGCTATGGGTAACTACAATGGTGGAACACATATAGCAACTCCAGTATTTGATGGAGCATCAGAAGATCAAGTTAAGGATTACTTAGAAAAACTAGGATTCCCTAGAAGTGGAAAAGTTGATCTATACGATGGAAGAACAGGAGATAAATTTGATAATCCTGTAACTGTAGGAAGAATGTATATGTTAAAACTTCACCACCTAGTTGAAGATAAGATGCACGCAAGAGCAATTGGACCATACTCATTAGTAACACAACAACCACTAGGAGGAAAGGCTCAATTCGGAGGACAAAGACTTGGAGAGATGGAAGTTTGGGCACTAGAAGCATATGGAGCATCTAATATACTTCAAGAGATGTTAACAGTAAAATCAGACGATGTTACTGGAAGAACAAAAACTTATGAAGCTATCATAAAAGGTGAAGAGATGCCAGAAGCAGACTTACCAGAATCATTTAAAGTATTATTAAAAGAGTTCCAAGCACTAGCATTAGATGTAGAACTATTTGATAGTGAAGATAATATAATAAACGTAGATGAAGAGTTAAATAAAGAAGAGATCTTAACTGAATACTCTCCTTTAGATGACTTTAAAGATTAATAAAAAATAATTGATATTTTAAGATTGGAAAATAAGTTAAGGAGGACTCTCTTTAACTTATTTCTAGTCGTTTATAGCTTTATCTCAATAAGGAGGCTTTGTATTTAATGGGAATTAGAAGTTTTGAGAAAATAAGAATTAGATTAGCATCTCCTGAGAAAATCGAAGAATGGTCTCATGGAGAGGTTACAAAACCTGAAACAATAAACTATAGAACTTTAAATCCAGAAAGTGATGGACTTTTCTGTGAAAAAATATTCGGACCAACTAAAGATTGGGAATGTGCATGTGGAAAGTATAAAAGAATGAGATATAAAGGTCTAGTTTGTGAAAAATGTGGGGTAGAAGTAACTAGATCTAAGGTAAGAAGAGAGAGAATGGGACACATTTCTCTAGCTGCACCAGTTTCTCATATTTGGTATTCTAAAGGAACACCAAATAAAATGTCACTTATAATAGGACTATCTCCAAAAGAGTTAGAGTCAGTACTATATTTTGCAAGATATGTAGTTACTGAAACTGGGGAAAGTAATTTAAAAGAAGGAAAAATCTTAACTGAAAAAGAGTACAAGTTATATAAGCAATTATATGGAAATAGATTTGAAGCTTTAATGGGAGCTGAAGCTATTTTAAAACTTCTTGAAAAGATAAATCTTGAAGAGTTAAGAGAAGAGTTAGAAAAAGAGTTAGATGATGTAAGCTCATCTCAAAAGAGAAAGAAAGTTGTTAAAAGATTAAAAATAGTAAGAGATTTTATAGCTTCTAACAACAAACCTGAATGGATGATACTTAAAAATGTTCCAGTAATACCAGCTGATTTAAGACCAATGGTTCAATTAGATGGAGGAAGATTTGCAACTTCTGACTTAAATGATCTATATAGAAGAGTTATTAACAGAAATAACAGACTTAAAAAACTGTTAGAAATAAAAGCACCTGAAATCGTTGTTAAAAACGAAAAAAGAATGCTACAAGAAGCAGTAGATGCTTTAATAGATAATGGAAGAAGAGGAAAACCAGTAGTTGCTCAAAATAATAGAGAGTTAAAGTCACTATCTGATATGTTAAAAGGAAAACAAGGAAGATTTAGACAAAACCTACTTGGAAAAAGGGTTGACTACTCAGCGAGATCGGTTATCGTTGTTGGACCATCATTAAAGATGAACCAATGTGGAATTCCTAAGAAAATGGCTCTTGAGCTATATAAACCTTTCATTATGAGAGAGTTAGTAAAAAGAGAGTTAGCTAGTAACATAAAAACAGCTAAAAAATTAGTTGAAGAAGCAGACGATAAAGTATGGGATGTAATCGAGGATGTAATTCAAGATCACCCAGTACTACTTAACAGAGCTCCGACTCTACACAGACTTTCAATACAAGCATTTGAACCTGTACTAATAGAAGGAAAAGCAATTAGACTTCACCCATTAGTATGTTCAGCATTTAACGCTGACTTCGACGGAGACCAAATGGCAGTTCACTTAATGCTATCTCCAGAAGCTATAATGGAAGCGAAACTATTAATGTTAGCACCAAATAACATAATATCTCCATCAAACGGAGAGCCAATAGCAGTTCCATCTCAAGACATGGTTATGGGATGTTTCTATATGACAAAAGAGAGACCAGGTTCTAAAGGAGAAGGGAAAGCATTCTCTAACATAGCTCAAGCTTTAACAGCTTATCACAATGGAGTACTAGATACTCATGCTATGATTAAAGTAAGAATAAATGGTGAAATGGTAGAAACTACTCCAGGAAGATTAATGTTCAACGAACTATTACCTGAAGTAGATAAGCAATATAACCAAACTTTTGGTAAATCTCAATTAAAGAAATTAATTGCTAAGTTATATGATGAACATGGATTTGCTGAAACAGCTGAATTAATCAATAAGATTAAGGATTTCGGATACCATTATGGAGCTATGGCAGGGGTATCAGTAGGTATAGAAGACCTTGAAATTCCAGAAGCTAAGAAAGAGATCCTAGCAAAAGCAGATGAGCAAGTAGCTCAAATCGAAGCTGATTATAAAGCAGGAAAAATCATTAACGAAGAAAGATATAGAAAAACTATCACTGTATGGTCTGAAGCAACAGATGCAGTTACAAAGGCAATGATGGATGGACTAGATCAATTCAACCCAGTTTACATGATGGCGAACTCAGGAGCCAGAGGTAATATTTCTCAGATGAGACAGTTAGCGGCAATGAGAGGAAACATGGCCGATACACAAGGTAGAATCATCGAGGTACCTATTAAAGCTAACTTCCGTGAAGGACTAACAGTATTAGAGTTCTTCATGTCATCACACGGAGCAAGAAAAGGACTAGCAGATACTGCCCTAAGAACTGCCGATTCAGGATACTTAACAAGAAGACTTGTTGATATATCACATGAAGTTATAGTTAATGCAGAAGATTGTGGAACTTACCAAGGAATTGAAGTAGGAGAACTAATCTCTGAAGGTAAGGTAATCGAAGAGTTAAAAGAAAGAATAAATGGAAGAGTTCTTGCAGAAGATTTAGTATTTGAAGGGGAAGTAGTAGCTCCAAGAAATACTTTAATTGGAAAAGAACTAATCAAGAAAATAGATGAATTAGGAATAAGAAAAGTTAAGATAAGATCTCCATTAACATGTGCTCTTGAAAAGGGAGTATGTAGAAAATGTTACGGAATGGACTTATCTAACCACAAAGAGATACTACTTGGAGAAGCGGTTGGAGTTATTGCAGCTCAATCAATCGGAGAACCAGGAACTCAGCTTACAATGAGAACGTTCCATACAGGAGGAGTTGCAACAGCAGCAGCAGTAGTAACTGGAGTTAGAGCTGAAAACTCAGGAAAAGTAGCTTACAGAGATGTTAAGATACTAGTAAATGAGGAAAATGGAGACGAAATAGTAGTTAGCCAATCAGCTAAATTAATCATTGGAAACTATGACTATGAAGTTCCATCAGGATCTATATTAAAAGTAAAAGAGGGACAACATGTAGAGATAGGAGAGACATTAGTTACATTCGATCCGTTCCACATCCCTATTATTGCTGACCAAGATGGAAGAATTGAGTATAGAGAACTTTATGTAAAAGAAAACTATGATGAAAAGTATGATGTTACAGAATTTATGGCAATTAAACCAGTAGAATCTGGAGATATCAACCCAAGAGTTGTAGTATTTGATGCAGAAGGAAATACTAAAGGAAGCTATACTATCCCATTCGGAGCTTACTTAATGGTAAGAGAAGGGGAAGAGATTAAAAAAGGACAAATCATTGCTAAGATCATTAAAGAGGGAGCCGGAACAAAAGATATCACTGGAGGTCTTCCAAGAGTTCAAGAGCTATTTGAAGCTAGAAACCCTAAAGGTAAAGCAATGCTTACTGAGATAGAAGGTAAGATAGAAGTAACTGGTAAGAAGAAGAAAGGTATGAGAGTAATCCTTGTTAAATCAGTTTCTGATTCAAGTGATTATAAAGAGTATCTAGTACCAGTTGGAGAGCGTCTAGTTGTTACTGACGGAATGCTTGTAAAAGCAGGAGATAAGATAACAGAGGGAGCTATATCTCCATTTGACGTTCTAAACATTAAAGGACTTGTAGCAGCTGAGCAGTTTATCCTAGAATCTGTACAACAAGTGTATAGAGACCAAGGAGTTACTGTAAATGATAAGCATATTGAAATTATCGTTAAACAGATGTTTAAGAAAGTAAGAATAGTTGATTCAGGAGCTTCTTTATTCTTAGAAGATGAAGTAGTAGAGAAGAGAGTAGTAGAGTTAGAAAATGAAAAACTTCAAGCTCTAGGAAAAGCTTTAATTAAGTATGAACCAATCATTCAAGGTATTACTAAAGCAGCTGTTAATACAGGAAGTTTTATATCAGCAGCATCATTCCAAGAAACAACAAAAGTTCTTTCAAATGCAGCTATAGAAGGAAAAGTAGACTTCTTAGAAGGATTGAAAGAGAACGTAATCATTGGAAAGAAAATACCTGCTGGAACAGGATTTAATGCTTACAAAAAGATAAAAGCAAAAGTTATAGAAGAAGATTTAATGGAACAAGAGTAATATTAGATGTAGAATAGGCGACATTGTCGCCTATTCCTATATCTGTTTTATCTTTCTGGAGGTTAAAATGAGAAGTATGACAGGATATTCAAAGTTAGCTTATCAAGATGATAAATATGCTTTGAACATGGAGCTTAAAAGTGTAAATAATAAAAATTTAAATTTAAAAATAAAACTTCCATATAATCTTAATTTTTTAGAAGGGGCAATAAGAACAGAGATAGCCTCTAAGGTAAGTAGAGGGTCATTGGATTTAAAAATTGAGTTTAATGATTTAAGAGATTTAGGAAAGCTTTTTGATTATGATAAAGAACAAAGTAAAGGCTATATGAAAGTATTACTTGAAATGGAACAGGATTTCAATGAAAAATTCAGTAATAAAATGGATATTTTAGTTAGAAATTTAAATGTGATCAAGAAAAATGATTTTGAGATAGATGAAGATGAGTATAGTAAATTTATATTAGATAAGATAAAAGAGTTATTAATTCCTTTTATAAAAACAAGAGAAGAGGAAGGAGAACGTCTTAGAAACTATTTTTTTGAGAGAATAGAGATATTGGAAGCTAATATAGATGAGATAAAAAAATATAAGGATCAAGTTGTAGATATATACAGGTCTAAACTTTTAGAGAGATTGGAGAAAATAAAAGGAAATATTGAATTTAAAGAGGAAGATATCTTAAAAGAGATACTTCTATTTACAGATAAATCAGATATTTCTGAGGAGATTTCAAGACTGGACAGTCATATGGAGCAGTTAAAGAAAGAGCTTTCTTCAAAGGGAGTAGCAGTAGGAAAGAAGATAGACTTTATACTACAAGAGATATATAGAGAGTTAAATACAACTGGAGTAAAATCAAATCTTTATGAAATTTCAAAATTAATAGTTGAATGTAAAAATGAATTAGAAAAAATAAGAGAGCAGTCTATGAATATAGAGTAGGAGGATGTATGAAACCAATAAATATAGGATTTGGAAATATGGTAATGAGAGGTAGAATAGTTGCTATTATAAATCCAGATTCAGCTCCTAGTAAACGTCTTAGAGATGAAGCAAAGATGGAGAATAGACTTATTGACGCTACTTTAGGAAAAAAGACAAAAACTCTTATAATAACTGATTCAAACCATGTTATAATGTCAGCAATAAATCCAGAAACAATATCGTTAAGGATAGAGAAAGGAGAAAAAAATGAGTAGAGGAATAAAGGGACATCTATATATAGTTTCAGGTCCTAGTGGTGCTGGAAAATCTACAATCTGTAGATTAGTTCGCAAAATGCTTGGAATAAATTTAGCTACATCAGCAACAACAAGAGCTCCAAGAGAGGGAGAGATGAATGGTAGAGATTACTATTTTTTAACAAAGGAAGAGTTTATAGCTAAGGAAAAGAACGGAGAGTTTTTAGAATATGCTACTGTTCATGGAAATTATTATGGAACATTAAAATCAGAGGTAGAGAGCAGACTTTTAGCTGGAGAAGATGTTATTTTAGAAATAGATGTTCAAGGTGGGCTTCAAGTAAAAGCTCAATATCCAGATGCCCATTTAATTTTCTTCAAAACTCCGACAATGGAGGATTTAGAAAAAAGATTAAGAGGAAGAAAAACAGATAGCGAAGAAACAATTCAGCTAAGATTAAAAAATTCTATAAAAGAGTTAGAATATGAAAAAGAGTATGATATAACTATAATAAACTATACTGTTGAAGATTCTTGTGCTGCACTTAGAAAGATTATAGAAGAAAAATCTAATTAATAAGGAGATAGAGATATGAAAAAAGAGATAATATATGATGAATTATTAGAAAAAATACCAAACAAATATATATTAACTATTGTAAGTGGACAAAGAGCTAGACAAATAGGAAAGGGAGCACCTCTTTTAACAAAATGCAGTAAGAAAGATACTGATGTAAAAAAAGCTTTTAGAGAGATTTTAGCTGGAAAAATAGGATATGAAATAGCAGAAGATAAAGTTGGTGAATAACTTTATGTTAAAGAAAATATTGGCAATATTAATATTGCCAATTTTTATTTTATCTTGCAGTAAAGAGGTACAAAAAATAGAGCAAAGTAAATTTTTATTTGGGACCTATATAAGTATAACTGTGTATGATAAAAATGAAAAATTGGCAAATAAAGCTATTGAAGCAGCATTCCAAGAGATAGAAAGAATTGATAAAAAATTTAATAGCAAGATGAAAGGAAGTCTTGTAGAAAGGTTAAACTCTGGTAAAGAAAAAACTATAAAGTTAGATGAAGAGGGAATTTATTTATTTCAAAATTTAAAATCTGTGTATGAACTATCTCATGAAAAGTATGATATAACTATAGGTCCTCTTTTAGATATTTGGGATTTTGGGGCTAAAGAAAAAAGAGAGATTCCTAAAAAAGAGGATTTAAAAAGAGCAATGCAACATATAGATTTTTCTAAGATTATTTTATCAGGAGATGAGTTATCATTTTCAGAGCCTGGAGTAGAGCTTGATACCGGTTCATTTTTAAAGGGGTATGCAGTAGAGAAGGCTAAAGGAGTTATGAGAGAAAAAGGTGTAACTAGTGCCTTTATATCATCTATTTCAAGTATAGAAACAATAAATGGAAAACCTGATGGTAAAAAATGGAGAATAGGGGTAGAAAATCCAGAAAATCCTCAAAAACTTCTAGGAGTAGTAGAACTATATAATGAAGGAATGGGAGTTTCAGGTGATTATCAAACCTATGTAGAGATAGATGGAAAGAGATATCATCATATACTAGATAAAACTACTGGTTTTCCTGTAGAAGATAAAAAGATGGTAGTAGTAATATCTGACAATGCATTTTTTTCTGATATGTACTCAACAGCTTTTTTCCTTATGGATATAGATGAGGTCTTAAATTATGCAGATAAGAATGATTTAGGTGTCTTAATAGTAGATAAAGATATGAAAATTTTTAAAAATGATAAGATGAAGATAGAGCTGAGATAAAGAATAATAAAAGAGAGCGAGTAAAATCGCTCTCTGGAAATAGTTTATATTTAAACTATGCAGCTTTAACTTCAACTGCCATAGGTCCTTTTTTACCTTCTGTAACTTCAAAAGTAACAGCTTGTCCTTCTTCTAAAGTTCTGAATCCTTCTCCTACTATTCCAGTGAAGTGTACGAAGTAATCAGCACCCTCTTCACTAGTTACAAATCCAAACCCTTTTTCTTTGTTAAACCATTTTACAGTTCCTTTTAACATTTTACAAACCTCCAAAATAAAAACTTCTCGTCCAAATAGTAGAATTCACAAAAAATTCAGTAACCTAGAACAATTATATAGATTATACTCCAATGTGGAGATAATATCAAGTACTTTTTTATAAAAATAGTAAAAAAAATAATTTAGTTGAAAAAAAACAAAACACTACATTTGCTTTTTATCCATATAAAATGGTATAATAAAGTTATAATAATACTATGGGAGGGACAAACAGTGAAGATAAATCCTATGATTATTGAAGGAAATTGGAAAGAGGGATATACTTTAGATTATTTTATGACAGAGAGCAATTATAAAGGAGAGGATATTTTTGGTTATCCAATTTTTGATGTAAAATATAGTGAGATTGGGAAAGCAATGAACGAATTAAAATATCATAAAGAGTATGATAAAGCAGCAGAGATAGCTAAAGTAGTAGCAAAATTTATAAGAGAAGAGTGGAAAATAGAGGATAAAATTGATGGAATAATAGCAACACCACCTACATACCAAAGGGAGATACAACCACTTTTTCAAATAGTAAAACATTTAGGTGAGACTTTAAAGAAACCAATATCTTTAGATTTTTTTAGAAAGTTAAATTCAGAAGAATTGAAAAGACTACCTCAAGAGAAAAAAATAGAGTTATTTAAGAATAGTATAATTAAAGAGAGAAAATTAACAAAACGTGGGAGTGTCTTAGTAATAGATGATATATTTAGTACAGGAGCAACTTTAAGAAATTTATGTGAACTTTTAAAGGATGATATATATGTAGATGATATATATGTTTTAACAATTTGTAAAAATATAAAAAGTAAATAAATAATAAAAAGTGGGAAAAATTTGTCTTCCCACTTTTTTTAGAGTATAAATTAAGTTAAGAGATACCTTTAATTAATCAATTTTACTATCTTCTTTCATATTTTTAACTGAAGCATAAGTTAGTCCTTTTATTTGCTCAGCTTTAGGTGAACCAGTTAAGAAAGATGCAATAACTGATACAATAACACTTCCACCAATGATTAAGAAAGAGATCATAAATTCAAATACTTGAGGTTTTACATAACCAGGAATTAGGTTAGAAACCATGTTCATAGGGTTAGTTAAGTATAGAGCAATTAGTATTGAAGCTATAAATCCTACCCAAACAGCTTTTGTATCAACTCTTTCAAAGAAGATTCCAACTAAGAATACTCCAGCAATAGGTCCTCCTAATAATCCAGTTATAGCTTGGAAGTATAGGAACATATCTCCTTGTCCTTCATATAGGAAATATACTGCTAAAATTGTACTTAAGATACCAACTATCCAGCTTGAACCTTTAGCGAAAGCTAATTTTTGTTTATCACTCATGTCAGGTCTTAATTGTTGTAAGATATCAGCAGTCATACAAGTTGAAACAGAGTTTAAACTTGATGATACTGTAGATTGTGCTGCAGCAAATATAGCAGCTAAAACAAGTCCAGAAACACCAGTAGGGATATATTGAATTACGAAATAAGGTAATATAGCATTTCCGTTGATTCCTTCTGGAAGTTGAGCTTTAAATTTAAAGAAGATAAATAGTGCAGAACCCATTCCTACAAAGATGAAGATACTTGTAAGAAGAAGAGGAATATTCATAAATAAACTTTTCTTAGCTTCTTGTTCATTTTTAGTAGTATTGTATCTTTGAACTATATCTTGGCTTCCTACATAAGAGTAGATAGAGTTAACAAATCCACCAATTAACATAGTCCAGATACTGATTTTAGCTAAATCTAAGCTAAAGAAATCTCTATTTAGAAGCATTCCACCTTCAGAAAGTGCTTTAAATCCTTGTCCGATACCTTCAGGGGCAGCAGTAAATCCAGCTATAATAATTAAGAAAGCTCCAAGTAATAGTACAATAGTTTGAATTGCGTCAGACCAAAGTACAGCTTCAATACCACCCATAGAAGTATAAGCAACACAGAAAACAGCAACTCCAACTGTTAATATAACAGGATTTAATGAAGGAAGTGCATGTTGTAGTGCAAGTGTTGGTAAGTAAAGAACTATAGCCATTCTAACAACGTGGAATAAGATGAAAGCTAAACTTCCAATTAATCTAAATTTATTATCAAATCTCTTACCAAGATACTCATAAGCAGTAGTAACGTTAACTCTTCTAAAGAAAGGTACAAAGATTACTGCAGCAACCCAAACAATTGGTATAATACCAAGAGGTGCCATTCCAAGTAACCAACCTTTACTGAATACAGAAGCAGGTATAGCTATAAAAGATATTGAAGATAGAGCTGTTGCATAGATACTACATGCTGTTACCCATGAAGGAACTCTTCCTCCTGCCTTGAAGTAATCCTCAGTAGAGTTAGCTCTCTTTGAAAAATAAACCCCAACCATAAACATTCCAATAAAATAAAGTAAAATTACAACCCAGTTAAACCAATGCCAATTCATATGTGTACCTCCAAAATAATAAAATCATAAACCATTGTTCTCGTGAACATATTCCTTATACTGTTTATGATATTATTTTTATTTAAAAATGTCAATATATTTTTTAAAGTTAAAATGTTCTATAATAGAAAAAAATAAACTGAAATATAGATAGAACAAAGGTTTTTAAGGTGTATTGTAGATTTGAAAATAAAAAATAAAATAAAATCTATATACAAATAATTAGAAGTTTATAAAAAAAATATTATGATTTTTATAAGGTTTTAATGTGCTAAAATAATATTGTATAAAAGTGTAAAAAGTTGACAAATGAAAAAAAAGGATGTATATTATTATTGAATGAACACGTGAACAATAGGGAGAGGTTATTTATGATAACTCAAAAAGAGATAGCAGAGAGATTAGGGATTAGTAGAACAACAGTTGCGAGAGCTATAAATGGAAGTCCTTTAATTAAAGAGGAAACAAAGAGAAAAATATTGGAATTAGTAAAGGAAACAAATTATGAAAAAAACTATGTAGGTAGCTCTTTAGGAACAAGGAAAAGTAAGAAAGTGTACTCCTTAGTAGTAGAGTCAAAAAATGAATTTTATACTCAAGAGATATTAAGAGGTATAAAAATTATTTCAGAAGAATATAAAGCCTACAATTATAAGATAGATATAAAAACAACAGATATAAACGATCCTAAAAAACAGATAAAAGAGTTAAAAGAGATATTAAAAAAAGAGGATATAGATGGATTGATAATAACTCCTTTGGATAGAGATAGTGTATTTAAGATATTGGAGCCGTATTTAGATAAAATAAAGGTAATATCATTGGGAATAAGATTAAATAAAAACATTCCTCATGTAGGTCCAGATCATCAAAAGCAAGGAGAGATAGCAGCAGGACTTATGAGTAATCTCTTAAGAGATGGAGAGAAAGTTTTAATAATTGATAATGGAGATGATAAAGTTTCATCTAAGTTATATTTAGATGGATTTATGAATAGGATATCTCGAGCTAGTTTAACAATAGAAGGTCCTATAGATGGTGGTGGAATAGAGAAAAGTGTGGAGTTGTTAAAAGAGAGGTTAAAAAAAGGAGATATTAAAGGGTTATATATAAATAGATATTCACACGATATATTGGATAGAATAGAGAAAAAAGAGTTAACTGGAATTAAAATTGTAACAAATGGAATAGGAAAAATAATAAAAAAATTGATTAAGGAAAGGATTATAACTTTAACTGTAATGGAAGAGATATCTTCTGAGGGGTATACGGCTGGAAAAAGAATGTTTGAAATGTTATATAAAGAAAAAGTTTTTAAAGGGCATTGTGATGTGTCAAAATCACATATAATTTTATATGAAAATTTAGAGGATTAGATAAAGGTTATGGAGGTAGGAATGAAAGTAATAGGATTAGATATTGGTGGAACAGCTGTAAAATATGGACTTTTAGATGAAAATGGAGTAATTCTAGAATTGGGAGAGTTTCCAACTGAAGCAGAAAAGGGAGTAGAGAATCTTTTTAAGAATATCTGTGGAGTTATAGATAAATATTTAAGTGATGATATTTTAGGAATAGCTGTATCAGGAACTGGACAGATAGATGGAACTATTGGTAAGGTAATAGGAGGGAATCCAATAATACCAGGATGGATAGGAACTAATCTAGTTGAGAAACTAGAAGATAGATACAAGATACCAGCAGTTTTAGAAAATGATGTGAACTGTGCAGCTTTAGGAGAAAAATGGCTAGGTGCTGGAAAAAATAGTGAAAACTTTGTATGTTTGACTATAGGAACAGGAATAGGTGGAGGAATAATTTTGAATGGGGATATCTTTAGAGGAGATACCTATGTAGCTGGTGAATTTGGACATATTCAAATAGTAAAGAGTGGAGAAGAGTGTTTATGTGGTAAGAAGGGTTGTTATGAGAGATATGCTTCAGCAACAGCCTTGGTAAAAATGGTAAAAGAGAAAACAGGAAAAACTTTAAATGGAAAAGAGATTTTTGAACTTGAAAAGTCTGGAGATAAAGAGATAAAAGAGATAGTTGATAGATGGATTGACTATTTTACAGATGGACTTAGTACTATAGCTTATATTTTTAATCCACCATTGGTAGTAATAGGCGGAGGAGTTACAAAACAGGGTGAATATCTTTTAAATAGAATTTTAGTGAGTTTAGATTCGAAATTGGGGATAAACTATAAAAAGAACCTTAAAATAAAGTTTGCAGAGTTGGGAAATAATGCTGGAATACTAGGAGCAGAATATCTTTTATTAAAAAAGGTAGGTAAAGTAAAATAAAGATTGACAACTATAAGAAAAAAGTATATGTTTAATATATATGTTTGAAAAAACAAAATGGAGGTATAGAGATGATATATGGAGAAATAAAAGAGTTAGGATTTTATAAAGGGATCTCAAAGGCTTTAGATACAGCGATAGATTGTATTTTAAGTGGAGAATATAAAAAAGGAATAAATGGAAAAAATGAGATAGATGGAGATGTTGTTTACTTCAATCAACCTGCTGAACCAAAAACTAAATCAGTTGAAGAGGGATTTTTAGAAGGGCATAAAAAATATATAGATATTCATGTGGTAATTGAGGGAGAAGAGAGAATAGGATATGTTCCTAACTCTAAAGTAAAAGTAACAAAAGAGTATGATGAGGCTGGAGACTTTGAAATTTATGGTGGAGAAGTAGAATCGTTTTATTATTTGAATAATGAAAGATTCTTAATCTGCTTTCCAGGAGAACCACATATGGCTTTGATAAAAGCTGGTTCTGAGCCACAAACTATAAAAAAAGTTATATTCAAGGTACTAGTTGATTAATTTTAAGGAGGAAAGCAACATGAATAGATTAAATGAAGTAAAAGGAAAACTTATAGTTTCTTGTCAAGCATTACCAGATGAACCACTTCATAGCTCATTTATAATGGGAAGAATGGCATATGCTGCATATGTGGGAGGGGCTGCTGGAATAAGAGCTAACACAGTTGTAGATATTCAAGAGATAAAGAAAAATGTAACTCTTCCAATTATAGGAATAATAAAAGAACAATATGGTGATAACCAAGTATACATAACTCCAACCATGAAAGAGATAGATGCGTTAGTAGCAGAGGGAGTAGATATAATTGCTATAGATGGAACAAAGAGAGAGAGACCAGATGGAAGAACTCTTGAGGATTTAATGAAAGAAGCAAAAACTAAATATCCTAATCAATTATTTATGGCTGATATTTCTTCTGTAGAAGAGGCCATAAATGCTGAAAAAGTAGGATTTGATATAGTAGGAACTACTTTAGTAGGATATACAGAGTATACTAAAGGAAGTGACCCAGTAACAGAATTAGAAAAGGTAATAAAAGCTGTGTCTATCCCAGTAATAGGAGAAGGAAATTTAGATACTCCAGCTAAGGCTAGAAAAGCATTAGAATTGGGAGCTTTTGCTGTAGTAGTAGGAGGAGCTATAACAAGACCTCAACAAATAACTAAAAAGTTTGTAACTGAAATGGAAAAATAAAAAAATATATTGACAAATTAAAAAAAATATATTAATATATGGGAACAATTAAATATATGCCTCACACCGATGTGAGGTAGAGGCGCAAAATGCTAATAGTCTTTAGGGGAGCTAGAGAGAGTGATGAATCTAAGGAGAAGGAGCTTTTGCCGAAGTTTGTAGTAGTTCTCGATACTACATGCTGGGTCTATGGTTAAGAGCCATAGGACTGTCTTAGTAAACTTCCCCAGTTTATTAAGTTGTGCTATCTCAAGTGGGAGTATAGGGGTATTGTATAGGATTTTTATTATCTTTTCTATACATACAGAGTCACTATGTTTTTAAGATAGCACCACCATTATGGGCGGTGCTTTTTTTTTATCAAATATAGTAAAAACTCCTTTCTTAGAGCAAATATAGGGGAAAATAAAATATTTTTAAGAGGGAGTGGAAAAGATGAGAAAAAGATTATTAAGATTAGCTTTAGCAGCATTGACAACAGTTGCATTAGTAGGATGTGGAGGAGCAAAAAAAGAGGAAGCAAATACTTTTAAAGTTGGAATGGAAGCTGGGTATGCTCCATATAACTGGACACAATTAACAGATGCAAACGGTGGAGTTAAGATTGCTGGTTCTTCAGAATATGCAGGAGGATATGATGTTGAAATAGCTAAAAGAATAGCTGATGGATTAGGAAAAGAATTAGTAGTAGTAAAAACTGAATGGGATGGATTAGTACCTGCTTTAGTTTCTGGAAAAGTAGATGCTATAATAGCTGGAATGTCTCCAACTGCAGAAAGAAAAGAGACAATAGATTTTACAGATACTTACTATCAATCTAACTTAGTTATGTTAGTAAAAAATGGTGGAAAATATGAAAATGCAAAAACACTTGCTGATTTCTCAGGAGCAAAAATTACAGGACAATTAAATACATTCCACTATACAGTAATAGACCAAATACCAAATGTGAAAAAGCAACCTGCAATGGATAACTTCCCAGCTATGAGAGTTGCCTTAGAAAGCGGAGTAATTGATGGGTATGTAACAGAGAGACCAGAAGCAGTAAGTGCTCAATCAGCAAATAATAACTTTAAAATGGTAGAGTTTACAGAAGGATTTGTAACATCACCTGAAGATACAGCAATTGCAGTAGGGTTACAAAAAGGAAGTCCATTAAAAGATAAAATAAATGAGATTTTAAATGGAATTTCACAAGAACAAAGACTGGAGATAATGGATAGAGCTATCGAAAATCAACCAGCAGCACAGTAAATGAGATTTTTAAGGAGAGTAGATAATGAGTTTAGAATGGATAATTAGGATATTGGAAAACAACTGGCCAATGTTTTTACGTGGGGCAGGAGTTACTTTATGGATATCTGTAGTGGGGACGATTTTAGGAACAATAATAGGACTTATAGTAGGAGTTATTAGAACTATTCCAGTTCCAGAAAAAGGAATAAGAAAGCCAATATTAAAAGTGGTAAATGGTTTATTATCAGCATATATTGAGTTTTTTAGAGGAACACCTATGATAGTTCAAGCAATGGTTATATATTATGGTTCAGCTTTAGCTTTTGAAATCAACGTAGATAGAATAGCAGCAGCACTATTTATTGTTTCAATAAATACAGGAGCTTATATGTCTGAGATAGTTAGAGGAGGAATCATCTCTATAGATAAAGGACAGTTTGAAGCAGCTCAAGCAATAGGAATGAATCATTTTCAAACTATGATAAACGTTGTTTTACCACAAGTTGTGAGAAATATTCTACCAGCTACAGGAAATGAGTTCGTAATCAATATTAAAGATACATCTGTTTTAAACGTTATATCTGTATCTGAACTTTTCTTCCAATCGAAAACGGTAGCAGGTAATAACTTTAGATATTTTGAAACATTCTTTATAACATGTATTCTATACTTTGTAATGACATTTGTAATTACAAGAATATTAAGATATATAGAAGTGAAAATGGATGGACCTGACAACTATATGATAATGGCAGGAAATCAAATGCAAGTAGAAACACCAGAAGAGAAGTTAAAAAGACAGGAGAACTAAGGGAGGAAAAAATGAGAGAAAATATAATAGAGATAAAACATTTGAGTAAGGCCTTTGGTAATCATAAAGTTCTTAAGGATATAGATTTTTCTGTAAAAAAAGGAGAAGTTGTTTGTATCATTGGTTCATCTGGTTCAGGTAAGTCAACGCTTTTAAGATGTATAAATCTTTTAGAGAAGCCAAGTGGAGGAGAGATTATATATAATGGAGAAAATATTTTAGATGATAAACATGATATCTGTAAATATAGAACAAAGTTAGGAATGGTATTCCAACAATTTAATCTTTTCAACAATCATAATGTACTAAGTAACTGTGTAGTAGGACAGATGAAAGTCTTAGGAAGAAGTAGAGAGGAAGCAGAAAAGGTTGCTTTAAAATATCTAAAAATAGTAGGAATGGACAAGTATGTAAATGCTAAGCCAAAGCAACTTTCAGGGGGACAAAAACAAAGGGTAGCAATAGCAAGAGCTCTATCAATGGAGCCAGATGCTATACTATTTGATGAGCCTACTTCAGCACTTGACCCAGAAATGGTAGGAGAAGTTCTTAAAGTTATGAAGGAGCTGGCAGAAAGTGGACTTACTATGTTAGTAGTAACACATGAGATGGGATTTGCTAAAGAGGTTTCAGATAGAGTTGTTTTCATGAATCAAGGTTATATAGAGGAAGAGGGAACACCAGAAGAGATATTTAACAATCCTAAAAAAGAAAGAACAAAAGAGTTTTTAAAACGTACTCTAGTAAAAAATTAATAATGTATACGAGGTATTACAAGTTCAAAAATTGAAACAGAACAAGGATAAGTAATACCTCTTTTTTATACAAGATAAATGGTTGTATACCAATAATAGATGAGACAATAAAAGAACTATTGATCTCTAATAAAAAGGTAAAAGAGTAAGTCAAAAAATATCCATAAAAAGATTAAAAAATGAACGTATATTTTCTTGCTAAAAGAGTAAGATTATTATAAAATTTATGGTAGGTAAGTTTATACTATATAAGGTTAATTATTGGGTATGGGTTATTGAAGAACTGTATAAACTACAAAAATAAAATGAAAATAATTTGAGGTGAGTAATTTGAAAAAGACTAAAATTGTATGTACAATTGGGCCTAAAACTGAATCAGTGGAAAGTTTAAAAACTCTTTTAAAAACAGGAATGAACATGATGAGATTAAACTTCTCTCATGGAGATTACGAAGAGCATGGAAATAGAATAATCAACTTTAGACAAGCTCAAAAAGAAACTGGAATAAGAGCAGCTCTATTATTAGATACTAAAGGACCAGAAATAAGAACTATCAAACTTGAAGGTGGAAAAGATGTTACAATAGTAGCAGGACAA
The DNA here is from genome assembly GCF_016900045.1 of Fusobacterium mortiferum. GTDB lineage: Bacteria > Fusobacteriota > Fusobacteriia > Fusobacteriales > Fusobacteriaceae > Fusobacterium_A > Fusobacterium_A pullicola. The sequence continues at coordinate 9,507 of NZ_JACSNP010000019.1, read as the reverse complement.
GAGTTCACAATAACAACTGATAAAACTGTTGTTGGAGATAACACAAAAGTTGCAGTTACTTATGAAGGGTTTGCAAGAGATTTAAAAGTAGGAAACACTATATTAATAGATGATGGATTATTAGCATTTACAGTTACTGAAATCAATGGAAATGAAGTAAAATGTATTGCACAAAATGGTGGAGAATTAGGAGAAAATAAAGGAGTTAACTTACCAAACGTAGCAGTTAACTTACCAGCATTAGCTGAAAAAGATATCAACGACCTTAAATTTGGTTGTGAGCAAGGAATAGATTATGTTGCAGCTTCATTCATAAGAAAAGCTGATGACGTAAGAGCAGTAAGAAAAGTTCTAGATGAGAATGGTGGACAAAGAATAGGAATCATCTCTAAAATAGAAAACCAAGAAGGATTAGATAACTTCGAAGAAATCTTAGCTTTATCTGATGGTATCATGGTAGCAAGAGGAGACCTAGGAGTAGAAATTCCTGTAGAAGATGTACCAGTAGCTCAAAAAATGATGATCAAAAGATGTAACGAAGTAGGAAAAGTAGTTATCACAGCTACTCAAATGTTAGACTCTATGATAAAAAATCCTAGACCTACAAGAGCAGAAGTAAACGACGTTGCAAATGCTATATTAGATGGAACAGATTGTGTAATGCTATCTGGAGAATCTGCAAAAGGAAAATATCCAGTAGAAGCTGTTACAGTAATGGCTAAAGTTGCAGCTAAAATGGATCCATTAGTAAATATCAAAAGAACAATGGATAAAGACGAAGTAACTATAACTTCAGCAGTAGCAAGAGGAACAGCTGATGTAAGTGAAGAGTTAGGAGCAAAAGTTATAGTAGTTGGAACTCAATCAGGAAGAGCAGCAAGAGATATGAGAAGATACTTCCCAGCAGCAACAATACTTGCTATAACTAACGATGAGAAAACAGCTAACCAATTAGTAATCTCTAGAGGAGTAGTTCCTTACTTTGATAACAGCGTAAATTCATTAGAAGCATTCTTCGAATTAGCTGAGAAAGTATCTAAAGAATTAGGATTAGTTCAAGCAGGAGATGTAATAGTAGCAACTTGTGGAGAAAAAGTTTTCGAAATGGGAACTACTAATTCTATAAAAGTAATAAAAGTAAAATAGTCAAAATTAAAAAAATATGATATAATATTTTTATAATTTCAAATTATATGAAAAAACTCAGGAGGTCTTTTAAATGACAAGAATAGTTGATGTAGTAGCAAGAGAAATCCTTGACTCAAGAGGAAACCCTACAGTAGAAGTAGATGTAGTATTAGAGTGTGGAGCAAAAGGAAGAGCAGCAGTTCCATCTGGAGCTTCAACAGGTGCTTATGAAGCAGTTGAGTTAAGAGATGACGACAAAGCAAGATACTTAGGAAAAGGTGTTTTAACAGCTGTTAATAACGTAAACACTGAAATCAAAGAAGCTATCTTAGGAATGGACGCTATTGATCAAGTTGCAATAGATAGAACAATGATCGAATTAGACGGAACTCCAAACAAAGGAAGATTAGGAGCTAACGCTATATTAGGAGTATCATTAGCAGTAGCTAAAGCTGCAGCAGAAGCTTTAGGAATGCCTCTATACAAATACTTAGGAGGAGTAAACGCTAAAGAATTACCTCTACCTATGATGAACATATTAAACGGAGGATCTCACGCTGACTCAGCAGTTGACGTACAAGAGTTCATGATCCAACCAGTTGGAGCTAAAAACTTTGCTGAAGCTATGAGAATGGGATGTGAAGTATTCCACCACTTAGGAAAATTATTAAAGAAAATGGGAGATTCTACTAACGTAGGAAACGAAGGTGGATATGCTCCAGCTAAAATAAACGGAACAGAAGGAGCTTTAGACTTAATCGTTGAAGCTATCGAAGCTGCAGGATATGTAGTAGGAAAAGATATTACATTCGCAATCGACGCTGCATCAAGTGAGTTCTGTAAAGAAGTAGCACCAGGAAAATTCGAATACCACTTCAAGAGAGAAGGAGGAGTTGTAAGAACTTCTGAAGAAATGGTAGAATGGTATGCTAAACTTGTTGAAAAATACCCAATCAAATCTATCGAAGATGGATTAGGAGAAGACGACTGGGCAGGATGGCAATTATTAACTGCTAAAATCGGAGATAAAGTACAAATCGTTGGAGACGACTTATTCGTAACTAACACTGAAAGACTTAAAAAAGGAATAGAGTTAAAAGCTGGAAACTCTATCTTAATAAAACTTAACCAAATCGGATCATTAACTGAAACTCTAGATGCTATCGAAATGGCAAAAAGAGCAGGAATGACTGCAGTTGTATCTCACAGATCTGGAGAAACTGAAGATGCTACAATAGCTGATATAGCTGTTGCAACAAATGCAGGACAAATCAAAACTGGATCAACTTCAAGAACTGATAGAATGGCTAAATACAACCAATTATTAAGAATTGAGCAAGAATTAGGATCAATGGCTCAATACAATGGTTTAGAAGTTTTCTACAACATAAAAAAATAGTCTTGAATAAGATATAAAATATGCCCTCTTAGAATATCTAAGAGGGCTTTTTCTATTTTGATAAAATATGGTATAATTAATAAAATAAAAAGTGGAGAGTGAGGAAAAATGGTAAAACTTATAATATTTGATATGGATGGAGTGATTCTAGATAGTGAAAGGGTTGCTAATTTAGCATGGTTTGAGGTAAGTAAAAAATATAATTTGGGATTGACACTGGAGAGATTAAGAGAGATAAAAGGAGGAACCTCTGTAAGAACTCTAGGAATACTATCGGGATTAGTTGGAGAAGAGAGAGCTAAACAGGTGCTAAAAGATAAAAAAGAGATACAACTAGAGATTATGAAGCAAGAAGGAGGAGTAAAGTTAAAAAAAGGGGTAGAGGAGCTTTTAAAATATATAAAAAAGATTGGTTTAAAATGTGTTGTAGCCACATCTACAAGTAGAGAAAGTGCTACTAAATTACTGAAAGATACAGGAGTATTTGATTATTTTGATGATTTGGTTTTTGGTGATGAGGTAGAGAATGGAAAACCAGCTCCAGATATATTTTTAAAAGCTTGTGAAAGATTTAGTGTGAAGCCATCAGAGGCTTTTGTAATAGAGGACTCTGTTTTAGGGGCTACAGCAGCTAATAGGGCGGGGATAAAATGTTTTGTAGTAGAAGATACTATACAATTTACTAAAGAAGAGGATAGATTAGCTTATAGAAAGTTTGAGAGCTTATTAGGAGTAAAAGAATTTCTTGTTGACAACTATACAAAATTGTAATATACTTATTCTAAATATAAGAAAAGGAGGTTATCAATATGAGAGTACAATATTGGTGGAGCTACATAGAAAATTTAGATAATAAATTAAAAAATGTTAGATATTGGCTTTTGTCTATTGATAACATATCTCTATCTATGTAACTTCAGAAAATAAGTGGTTCTATTATTTCTTAGATAGGGATAATTGGAATCAGATAATTTGTATTTTAAAGCAGTCTAACAGACTGCTTTTTTTATTTTTCGAAAGGGAGAGGATAATATGGAAGAGACAAGAGAGTTGTGGAAGAGTAGAAAAGGGTTTATCTATGCAGCTGTAGGAGCAGCAATAGGTTTAGGAAATCTATGGAGATTTCCATTTCAAGCTTATAAAAATGGTGGAGGAGCTTTCTTTTTACCATATATAGTAGCTCTTTTTACTTGTGGAGTACCACTTATGATATTAGAGTATCAGCTTGGGAAAAAAGTTAGAGGTGGTTCAACTAAAGCTTTTAGAATGCTGGGAAAGAATTTTGAATGGTTTGGTTGGTTACAAGTTATGATACCAATGGTTGTAATGATGTTCTATTGTACAATAATATCTGTAGCAGTTGTATTTATGGTATGGTCTTTAGGACATGCTTTTGGAATTGTGAATTGGATGGCAGATCCAGGAAAATTAATGGGAATGATAGCTGGAAGTGCCAGTGGACCATTTGATTTTAAGGCGGGAATAAGTAAATATATGTTAATTTTTATATTGGTAGTTTGGTTAGGAAACTGGATAATTGTAAAAAAAGGTATCTCTGGCGGAATAGAGAGATGTTCAAAAATATTTACTCCCCTATTAATGATTTTGATGATTGTATTCATGGTAAATTCTTTGAGATTGAAGGGAGCGGTAATCGGTCTTAATGCACTATTTACTCCTAACTTTGAAGCTATATTAAATCCAAGTATATGGGTAGCTGCTTATGCACAGGTATTTTTCTCAACAACTTTAGCTGTAGGGGTTATGATAGCTTATGGTTCTTATATTCCTAAGAAATGGGATATAGTAAATAGTTCTTTTATAACAGTATTAGCAAATGCTTCATTTGATATTATTTCAGGGATAACTGTTTTTTCAACTTTAGGATATTTAGTAAATAGCATAGGAGTTGATTTTAATTCCTTTGGAAGTGGAGCTGGAATAGCGTTTATAGCTTTTCCAATAGCTATATCAGCTATAACAACAAATACTTTCTTACAAGGGATGATAGGATTTCTATTTTTCTTCTGTCTTTTTATAGCTGGATTATCATCAAGTATATCTATGTTAGAAGCTTTTGCAACAGGAGCTTTAGACAAATTTAAAATTTCAAGAGAGAAACTAGTTGGAATAATCTCTTTTATAGGATTAGTTGGAAGTGCAGCCTTCTCAACTTATGCAGGTTTTAACTATATTCTTGATATAGTAGACTCACATGTTGGAAACTATATAATAGCTACTTTAGGACTTGTAGAAACTGTTTTGGTATGTAGATATTATGGAATTGAAAAGATTAGAATGGAGGCTAATGAATACTCAGATTTTGAGATAGGTAGATGGTTTGATATTTTATTAAAATATGTAACTCCAACCTTATTAGGTATAACTGTTATCACTAATTTAATAAAGGGAATAAGAGAGATGACAGTAGGAAATTTAGTTTTTGGATGGGGAACTATTATAGTAATGGCTATCTTTGCAACAATATTTTACAAAAAAGAGTGGGAAAAATAGATAAGAAATATTTGGAGGTTATATGAATACAGGTGCAGTTATAATGATGGTATTTGGTTGTACAGTAGTTTGGGGAGGATTATTACTTTCTATCAGTATAACATTGAAAAAAGAAAAGGTAGGAGAAGAGTAAAAATACTTTAAAAACAGTAGTATTTGTGTTAAAATATTAGAAAATATTTATTAATAGAAAGGAAGATAAAATGGAAAACAGAAATGTAGTAGATGTATTATTAGAGCGTGGATATATAAAACAATTCACACATGAAGCAGAGATAAGAGAAGCGTTAGGGAAAGAAAAAGTAACTTTTTATATTGGATTTGATCCAACAGCAGATAGTTTACATGTAGGGCACTTTATAGCAATGATGTTTATGTCTCATATGCAAAAATTTGGACATAGACCAATCGCCTTAGTTGGTGGAGGAACTGCTATGATAGGAGATCCTAGTGGAAGAACAGATATGAGACAGATGATGACAAAAGAAACAATAGCTCACAATGTATCTTGTATTAAAAAACAGATGGAAAAGTTTATTGATTTCAGTGAAGGAAAAGCTATATTAGAAAATAACGCTGATTGGTTATTAGGGCTAAATTATGTAGATTTTATAAGAGATATAGGAGCACATTTTTCAGTTAACAGAATGCTTGCAGCAGAGTGTTTCAAACAAAGAATGGAATCAGGATTATCATTCTTAGAATTTAACTATATGCTTATGCAAGGATATGATTTCCTAGTTTTAAATAAAAAACATGGATGTACTATGCAATTAGGTGGAGATGACCAATGGTCAAATATGATAGCAGGGGTAGAATTAATAAGAAAGAAAGAGCAAAAACAAGCTTTTGCAATGACATGTACACTTCTTACTAATAGCGAAGGTAAGAAAATGGGAAAAACTGCTAAAGGAGCACTATGGTTAGATTCAACTAAAACAACTCCATATGAGTTTTACCAATATTGGAGAAATGTTGCAGATGCTGATGTAGAGAAATGTCTAGCTCTATTAACTTTCTTACCAATGGATGAAGTAAGAAGATTAGGAGCTCTTGAAGGAGCAGAAATTAACCAAGCTAAGAAAATATTAGCTTATGAAGTTACAAAGTTAATACATGGAGAAGAGGAAGCTTTAAAAGCTCAACAAGGAGCAGAGGGAGCTTTTGGTGGTGGAGATATGAGTAATGTTCCATCAATAGATTTTTCAAAGGATAAATTAGGAATGGAGCTTTTAGATTTATTAGTTGAACATAAACTTATTAAATCTAAGGGTGAGGGAAGAAAACTTGTAACACAAAATGGTTTAACAGCCGCTGATAATAAAGTTACAGATTTTGCAATGAAGATTACAGAAGAGTTATTTAAAGATGGGGAGTTTGTAGTAAGAATAGGTAAGAAGAAAATATACAGAGTAGTTTTAAAATAATTAAAAGGTGATTTTTTTGACAGACATAATATTAAGAAAGATGGAAGAGAAAGATATTTCAAGAATTTATAAATATATCCATCTAGATTATGTAAAAAAATATTTTCCTGATAAAGAGGCGGAACAGTGGGAAGCTCACAGAAGATGGTATTCTTTTGTGATAAACTCTCCCACTTATCTCTTCTATACTATTGAAAGTTTAGGTCGAGATTTTTTAGGAACAGTTAAGTTTGAACTTGTTACTAAAACAAAGGCAGTAATGAGTATTTATCTAGTGGATAAGATAAGAGGAAAAGGATATTCAGAAGCTGTTGTTTCCAATAGTATAGAGGAGTTAAAATTTGAAAGACCTCAAGTAAAAAAAGTTTGTGTATATATTCTTGAAGAGAATGAAATATCTAAAAAGGTATTTGTAAAAAATAATTTTATTTTTAAAGGAGTAAAGGAATATATAGGAACTGAACACCTTTTATTTGAAAAAGAGATAACTCACGAGGAAAAAGATGACTAAAAAAGAGAAAGTTAAGAATATAATAGAGGAACTGAATAGAAAATTTGGAAAGCCAGAGTGTGCTTTGAAATATAATACACCATTTGAATTATTAGTAGCAGTAATTCTTTCAGCTCAATGTACAGACGTTAGAGTTAATATTGTAACAAGTGAGATGTATAAAAAAGTTAATACTCCAGAACAATTTGCTGCTTTACCAGTAGAAGAGATCGAAGAGATGATAAAAAGTACAGGATTTTATAGAAATAAAGCAAAAAATATAAAATTGTGTAGTCAACAACTTCTAGAAGAGTATGGAGGAGAGATTCCTCAAGAGATGGAAAAGTTAGTTAAATTGGCAGGGGTAGGAAGAAAGACTGCAAATGTTGTAAGAGGTGAGATATGGGGGTTAGCTGATGGAATAACAGTTGATACTCATGTTAAGAGATTAAGTAACTTAATAGGATTAACTAAAAATGAAGATCCTATAAAAATAGAACAGGATTTAATGAAGATAGTTCCAAAGGACAGTTGGATAGATTTTTCTCATTATTTAATTTTGCAAGGTAGAGATAAATGCATAGCAAGAAGACCTAAATGTCAAGAATGTGAGATAAATCAATACTGTGCATATGGAAAAAAGAAATTAATTAATTCTTGACATTTTTACTAAAGAATGGTATAAATATAACTAAGGAAATGTCATTTTATAGGGAGAGGGTAAATTATGAAAGTTTATCTAGACAATAATGCAACTACTAAAATGGACAGTGAAGTATTAGAGGCAATGATACCATATTTAACAGAATTTTATGGGAATTCATCAAGCTTACATCTTTTTGGTAGAGAAACAAACAAGGCATTAACAGAATCAAGAGAGAGCATTGCTAAATTCTTAGGAGCTCAACCAGATGAGATAATTTTTACTGCTTCTGGGAGTGAATCAGATAACTTAGCTATAAGAGGTATTGCAAGAGCTTATAAAAATAGAGGAAAACATATAATTACAAGTCCAATAGAGCATCCAGCTGTAAAAAACACTTTAAAAGATTTAGCGGAAGATGGGTATACAATTACTACAATTCCTGTTGACCACAATGGAGTTTTAGATGTTGAAGCTCTAAAAAATGCTATTACAGATGAAACAATATTAATAACTGTAATGCATGCCAATAATGAAGTTGGGTCATTTGAACCAATAGAAGAGATTGGGAAAATAGCTAAAGAAAATAGAATTATATTCCATGTAGACGCTGTTCAAACTATGGGAAAAATGGATATAAAGCCAAAGGAGATGGGAATTGACTTACTATCATTCTCTGGACATAAGTTCTATGGACCAAAAGGTGTTGCAGGACTTTACTGGAGAAATGGAGTAAGATTTGGTAAAGTTTTAACTGGTGGTGGACAAGAGAAGAAAAGAAGACCAGGAACTTCAAATATTCCAGGGATAGTAGGAATGGCAAAAGCTTTAGAGATCGCTTATAGAGATATGGATGAAGAATGGAAAAGAGAAGAGGAGTTAAGAGATTACTTCGAATCTGAAATAGAGAAAAGAGTACCAGAAATAGTTATAAATGCAAAATCTGTAAAAAGATTACCGGGAACTTCAAGCATAACTTTTAAATATTTAGAGGGAGAATCGATTCTATTAAGTTTAAGTTATAAAGGAATTGCAGTGAGTTCAGGATCAGCTTGCTCATCTGATGAGTTACAAGCTTCACATGTGTTATTAGCTATGGGGATAGAGCCAGAGTTTGCACATGGAACAATTAGATTTGGTATTGGAAAATATAACACTAAAGAAGAGATTGACTATGTAATAGAATCTGTTGTGGAGGTAATAGCTAAATTAAGAATGATATCTCCACTATGGAATGCATACCAAGAGAAAAAATAAGTAAAATTAAAGAGTTTAAGGAGAATTAAAATGCAATATACAGAAAAAGTAATGGATCACTTTATGAATCCACATAATGTAGGAGTTATTGAAAATCCATCAGGATATGGAAAAGTTGGAAATCCTTCATGTGGAGATATAATGGAAATATTTATAAAAGTTGAAAATGATATTATAACAGATGTTAAATTTAGAACATTTGGGTGTGCTTCAGCTATAGCTAGTTCATCAGTTTCAACAGATTTAGTAAAAGGAAAAACAATAGAGGAAGCATTAAAATTAACAAATAAGAAAGTTGTTGAAGAGTTAGGTGGATTACCTCCAGTAAAAATGCACTGTTCTGTATTAGCTGAAGAAGCAATACAAATAGCAATAAATGATTATTTATCTAAAAAAGAAGGAAAATAATAAAAATGTTAATAGTGGAGAAAGTCTGTAAAATAAAGGCTTTCTCCATGCTTTTTTTCAAAGTAAATAAAAAATTATAAAAAAAAATAAAAAAAGTGTTGACGAAAAATATTATTTATGATATTATAATTCTTGTCCGCGAGAGAGCGGCACAAACGAATAAATAAGGACATTAGCAACAGAATAGAGAAAGACAATAAATGCAAACACAACAATAAATTGGTGTAATAAATAATCAGTA
>NZ_JACSNP010000199.1 GCF_016900045.1 Fusobacterium mortiferum | reverse complement strand
GCTTTACGTCCTTCTATCGTGTATTCACTGATTAATTGCGCTACATTGTCATCAAGTTTAGCGTTTAATTTTGTAGCAGCGTTTTTAACGATAGTTTGAATGTGTTTTGGTGTGAGTGGTTCAAAGTAAATTTCAGCGCAGCGTGAGCGAAGTGCTGGATTTATATAGCTTGCATCACGTGTCGTAGCACCGATTAATACGAAATCAGCTGGAGCACCTTCATCAAACAGTTTTTTGATGTATG
>NZ_JACSNP010000198.1 GCF_016900045.1 Fusobacterium mortiferum | reverse complement strand
ATTGGGAAGTCATGATGTAGAACGTGTTTTGACTTTATTAGGTGAAGCACCTTCTATAGAAAATGTACCAACCACGGTACAAGCTGATTTCAGATTAGATGATGAACATTTGCGCTTAGCAATTTTCCGTTTAAAAATAGCTGTTTGTTGGCAGATGACTTTACCGGGTGTTCCTTCTATTTATTATGGTGATGAAATTGGCATGCAAGGGTATCGCGACCCGCATAATAGAGCATCATATAAT
>NZ_JACSNP010000197.1 GCF_016900045.1 Fusobacterium mortiferum | reverse complement strand
CGTCTTCACGGCTCTGATAGGCGAAAACGTCGTCGACATCGGCCGGGGTCATCAACCTCAGGGTCAGCCGCTCGGTGCGGATCGGCTCGGTGAAGACGAAGGGCAGGCTCACCCGGCGAGCGTATCCGAGCCGGTGTTGCTCGGCTCGGGGATCACTTCGCGCCGAACCCGTTCAGAACGGCGACCAGCTGCTCGACGGCCCAGTCGAGTTCCGACTCCTCGACCACGATCGGCGGGGCGAGAC
>NZ_JACSNP010000196.1 GCF_016900045.1 Fusobacterium mortiferum | reverse complement strand
TCCTTCAGCCCTACGATCGCAATTTGAACAAGCGACTGCGGAAGAGCCCCACGCTTTATTTCCGCGATGCTGGGTTGATGCATGCGCTGCTTTCGATCCGGTCGACTCTCGAACTGAGCCGGCATCCGATTTACGGGTTCTCATGGGAAGGCTTCGGCCTGGAGCAGGTCATCCGCGTCCTCCGCTTGCGTGAGGAAGAGTGCTACACATACTCGGTGCACAGTGGCGACGAAATGGATCTCGT
>NZ_JACSNP010000195.1 GCF_016900045.1 Fusobacterium mortiferum | reverse complement strand
GGATATGAGTAAAATTACTATGAGTTCTGATGGAAATGGTAGCATGCCTATTTTTGATGATGAAGGTAATAATATCGGTGTAGGCGTTGCCAGTCAATCTTCTTTATTAGAAGAATTCCGCGATATGGTACAAAAAGAAGGAATTACCATTACTGATGCTATCAAAACTATTACTAGTAATGTAGCTAGAAATCTTAAATTATATCCAAATAAAGGTTCAATCAATAAAAATAGCGATGCAGATA
>NZ_JACSNP010000194.1 GCF_016900045.1 Fusobacterium mortiferum | reverse complement strand
GCGTGCCCATGTTCGCGTGTTACAAAATAGTTGTTGACGCTGGCGGTTGCTGTGCTACAGTAACTACAGCAACAACGCATTGGAGAGAAAGATGACCAAGTTCGCAGCACACGTCGGCAACCTTCACGCAAGCGCCCGCGTTACCCCGTTCTTCAGCAGCGCCGCCGAAGCGATGGCCGCCGCAAGCAAGACCGACCACGGCGTGACGTTCATTCGTGAGTGCGCCAACTGGGAAGAACATCAAC
>NZ_JACSNP010000193.1 GCF_016900045.1 Fusobacterium mortiferum | reverse complement strand
ATATCTATCACGTTGAATCTTTGTCTTTTCATGTTTTTTTGTTGTTTTTAGTTGAATAATTCCTGTTGATCTATTGTAATAAATCTTGACTTTGCTTCTTTAATATTTATAATTGCTTGTTTATAATAACTATCTTTTAATTCTATTCCTATCGCTTTTCTTTTTAATGAAATCGGACTATAAACCTCACTACCTACGCCCATAAACGGAGTCAATACTACTTCATTTGGATTGCTATATAATTC
>NZ_JACSNP010000192.1 GCF_016900045.1 Fusobacterium mortiferum | reverse complement strand
TAATTGGATACCTGATGCGGGTGGCATTATTGCTACCCAAACCTTAAAAAAGGATGAAAAACTGAAAAACATCCCGGTAGTATATTTTTCGGCGAATAGTGATATACAATTACTTGCGGGACACGCCGGCGCCGAAACATATCTTGCCAAGCCCTTCGATCTTGAAGAACTGGAGCGGGTGATTAATACGGTGGTGGTGAGTAATTAAAAAATATTCAAAAATAAGAAAGGCATCCGTTATAAAAC
>NZ_JACSNP010000191.1 GCF_016900045.1 Fusobacterium mortiferum | reverse complement strand
GTTTCGATATCAGACATTTATTCCTCCTTGAATAAGGCAAGCAGTATGATTTTTCTTTAGATCCTAGCTCGTATGAAATACGGGGAACAATAATCCCGTATTCCGCTTCGCTGCATACAGGCTACGAGCCCTAGCTATTCCCGGATTTACGAGCGTAAGAATTCAAACGGGCGCTATGATACTCGACTAGGAAAATGTCTGCAAGTACTAGGGACAGCTATTGTTATTAGCTTGATAGGCTTGAGC
>NZ_JACSNP010000190.1 GCF_016900045.1 Fusobacterium mortiferum | reverse complement strand
GCAAAGCACATATTGAGAACAAACAATCCGGTAGATGGGTTGAATAAACTTAATAAGCTGAAACAAGGCATTGATTCCAAAAAGAATGTAGACAAAATTATTTCAGACAATGAGATAATGGATACAAACCCGAATCTTGATTTTAACGCACAAGTAAGCGCAGGGTATAATGAGTACTTAAATTCAAAACTAGGTGAACCAAGTACTAATTCAATATGGGTTAATCCCGGAAAAGAAATACAAGAC
>NZ_JACSNP010000018.1 GCF_016900045.1 Fusobacterium mortiferum | reverse complement strand
TACTGATTATTTATTACACCAATTATTGTTGTGTTTGCATTTATTGTCTTTCTCTATTCTGTTGCTAATGTCCTTATTTATTCATCTGTGCCGCTCTCTCGCGGACAAAGATTATAATATCATAAATAATATTTTTCGTCAATACTTTTTTTAAAAAATTTTATTTTTTATTTTAAACTATATTCTCTATTCTAAATATTCTCTAAATATCTCTAACTAAAATTTTAAAGGGCTGATCCTTACAAATCAGCCCTTTCATATCTCAATTTAATTCCACTTTATTATCCCAAATATTTATTTAAAATTTAAACTAATTTTTTTAACTCTGTAGCTACAAACTCTACATGTGGTCCTATTATAACTTGAACAGCATTACCTTTTTTAATAACTCCTGCAGCAATTTTTTTAATTTCTGCATCATTCACTTTTGAGCTATCAACTACATCTAGTCTTAATCTTGTAGTACAGTTATCAATATTTACTAGGTTTTCTTTTCCACCTAATAATGGTAATAGTGCTGCTGCAACTGCTGTATGTGCATTTACTCCTTCAGCTACTAACTCTATTATTTCCTCTTCTTCTCTTCCAGGAGTTTTTACACTAAACTTATTGATAACAAATGTAAATACTGTATAATAAATTACAAAGAATACTAATCCTAAAACTAATAACATAACTGGATTGTGAGCATTAGGGTTACGTAGTGATAATACAAAGTCAACTAATCCTGCCGAGAATCCAAATCCTGCCATCCAATCTAATGAAGCTGCTAAAAATACAGAAATTCCTGTTAATACAGCATGTAATAAATATAGTCCAGGTGCAACAAACATAAATGCGAACTCTATTGGTTCTGTTACTCCTGTAAAGAAACTAGCAAATCCAGCTGCTAACATAATTGATTTTATTTTTTCTTTATTTTCAGGTTTTGCTGTTTTTATAAATGCAAAACATGCTCCTAATAATCCAAACATCATGATTGGGAAAAATCCTGCTTGATACATACCTACATGGTAAGCTCCCTCAATAGTTGATGGTAATCCTGCATAAGCTAGTGCTGGATCTCCCCAGAATCTTCCTATATCATTTATTCCTGCTACGTTAAACCAGAATACTGAGTTTAGTGCATGGTGTAATCCTACTGGTATTAATAATCTATTAAAGAATCCATATACTCCAGCTCCAACTGGTCCTAATTTAGCTATTGAAATACCAAAAGTCACTAATCCAGAGTAGATAACTGGCCAAATGTATAGTAATATAAATGACACTACTAACATTACAACTGATGTTATAATTGGAACAAATCTTTTTCCACTAAAGAAAGCTAAGAATTTAGGTAGTTCTAGAGTATGAAACTTATTATATAGTTCTCCTGCTATAACCCCACATACAATCCCTATAAATTGGTTATTTATTTTTCCAAATGCTGGAGATACTTGATCTGCAGGTACTCCTGTCATCTGTGCAACTGCACCAACTGAAAGTAATGTAGTAACAACTTCAAAAGCTACTAATCCTGCTAAAGCTGCAGCACCATTCTTATCTTTTGAAAGCCCAAAAGCAACCCCTACCGCAAATAAAATAGGCATATTATCTATGATTGCACTTCCTGCTTTTATTAAGAAAGCTGCAAGTTGACTATTTGCCCCCCATCCAACTGGGTCAATCCAGTATCCTATTCCCATTAGAATAGCTGCAGCTGGTAATACTGCTACTGGAACCATCAATGCTTTACCAATTTTTTGCAAATAACTAAACATAAAACTTCCTCCTTTTATCATTTATATTTCAAAAAAAATTATAAACTATGATTTTTTATTTCATATTCTTAAATTGATTATAGCACAACTTTTCATTTTTTTCCACATTTATTTTAATTTTTTTCATTTATTTTATTAACTTATTGTTCTATTTTAATAATTTATATTTTGTTTTTTTATTTTTTTCACACTTTTTACAAAAATAATTTTACTACTATATATTTACCTCTTTTAATTGCTTTTGTCAATAAAGTTTCAACTATTTATTTTAATTAATATTTGTGGTAAAATGTAATATAGAACTAATTTTCGGAGGGAGCTAATGGAAGTTTCTTTGATAAATATAAAAGAAGATGTTAACAGATATATAAATATTATCTCAAATCTTATAAAAGTAGATGTTGGAGTAGTTGACAAAAATATGGTTAGAGTTACTGGAACAGGTCTCTACAAAAATATAGATGGAGTATTTGCTCTAGGAAGTGTCTATAAGAATACTTTAGAAACTGGAGAAACCCATATTATAAAAAATCCTAGGATACATACCCTTTGTAGCGAATGTAAAGATAAACAAAATTGTAAAGAGAAATTAGAGATAGCTACACCAATCTACTGTCACGATGAAATCATAGGAGCCTTAGGTTTAGTTTGCTTCAATGATGAGCAAAAAAATAAAATTTTAGCTGATCTTGATTCCTACCTCAACTTTACTAAACAGATTGCTGAATTTATAGGTATAAAATTTTTTGAATATAAGGAGAGCCTTTTACAAAAAGATCAAGAAAATACCTTAAAAACAATACTTGCTAATATCAATAAAGGAGTTATCATTATAGATAAAGATAATACCATTGTAAATATTAACTCCATTGCTAGAAAGAAATTAAATATTACTTCTGAGTGTATTGGCAAAAAGATAACTATTACTACACAAAACGATTATCTAATGAATGAAGAGGTTTTTAAAATTACCATTGGAAAAAAAGAGTTCAATGTAGTTGGAAAAAAAATATATCTCACTTCCTTTGATAATAGAAAAAATTCCGCTTTCATATTTGAAGATATAAAAAAAATAAATGAAAACATTGCTGAAATTACTAGTAATAATAATGTAATCTCTTTAGATGATATATATGGAAACTCAGAGGCTACAAAAAGACTAAAAGAGAAAATTTTAAAAATTGCAGATACATCATCCACTGTCTTAATCACTGGAGAGAGTGGTACTGGTAAAGAGTTAGTTGCCCGTTCTTTACATTCACATAGTAATAGAAAAGATAAACCCTTTGTAGTTATTAACTGCTCAGCTATTCCTGATTCACTTCTAGAGAGTGAACTTTTTGGTTATGTTAAGGGAGCTTTTACTGGGGCTAGTAACAATGGTAGAATGGGAAAATTTGAATTGGCTAATACTGGTGTCATATTTTTGGATGAAATTGGAGATATGCCCCTATATCTTCAAGCTAAAATTTTAAGAGTAATTCAAGAGAAAAAAATAGAAAGGATTGGCTCTAATAAAAGTATTGATTTAGATATTAAAATAATAGCTGCAACTAATGTTGATTTAGAACAAAAAATTAAGGAGCAAAAATTTAGAAGTGATCTTTACTATAGATTGAATGTTATCCCTATAAAACTCCTTCCGCTGAGAGAAAGAAAAGAGGATATTCTCCCAATAGTTGAAAAATTAATAAAAAAATATAATAATATTTCTGGGAAAAATATAATCTCTATTGATGAAGATGTTAAGTCTGCTTTATTATCTTATGATTGGCCAGGAAATGTTCGTGAACTTGAAAATACCATTGAATTAATGTTCAATGTTAGTGGAGATACGCGTATCTTAACAAGTAATCTTCTTCCTGATAATATTTCAACGAGAAAAGATGATAACTCATCTATATGCTTACAATCAATAATAAAAATTAAAGAAGATGAATTAGAAGACTTTGAAATAATAGAAAAAAATTATATTCTACAAGGTTTAAAAAAATTTGGAAATACAACAGAAGGTAAAAAACTTATCTCTGAAAAGATGGGAATAGGTTTAACAACACTTTATAGAAAATTAAAAAAATTTGAAATCGAGTAGTTTTTCATTTTGAAAAATCACTCGATTTTTCATTTTGAAAATTTTTTCATTTTGAAAATATATTCCACTATAATTATTCATTTTATACTAAATTTTTAGTATTTTTTTTATATTAGATTGGCATATTTTTTGCTTATAAATTATATTGTAAATAATCATGCTTATATTTTAAATAAAAACAAGAATTTATTCTTATTTAAAATATTGACAAATCTAAATTTTGAAAGTAAATAAGATAAAAGGAGATGTAAAATATATGGAAAAAATAACAGAAAAAGTTTTAAATATTTTAAAAGAAGAGTTAGTTCCTGCTGAAGGATGTACTGAGCCAATAGCTATAGCTTATGCGGCAGCTAAATTAACTAATATCTTAGGAAATGTTCCTGAAAAAATTGATGCTTACCTTTCTGGTAACATTGTTAAAAATGTTAAAAGTGTTAAAATACCTAACTCTGATGGAATGGTAGGAATAGAAGCTTCTACTGCTATGGGAGCTATCTTAGGAGATTCATCAAAAGAACTTATGGTTATAGCTCATGTTGATAAGTCTCGTTTACCTGAAGTAAGACAATATATAGCTGATAAAAAAATAAATGTTTTCTTAAATGAAGGAGATATTAAATTATATATCAGATTAGAAGGAACTTATGGAAATGATACTGCTGTTGTTGAAATTCAACACTATCATACAAATATAACAAAAATCATAAAAAATGGTGTAGAAATTAAGGGATGTTCTTGTGATGAAGTTTGCTCTGGAGATGTAATGACAGATAGAACTTTCTTATCAGTAGAATTAATCTACAATCTTGCTAAAACAATTGATCTATCTCTAATTGAAGCGACTTTCCAAAAAGTAATTGACTATAACTCTGCAATTGCTAATGAAGGATTAACAAATAGTTATGGAATAGCTATTGGAAAAACACTAAAAGAGGGAATGGAAGAGGGAGTTTATGGAAACGACCTAAGAAATAAGATGGCTAGCTTTGCAAGTGCTGGAAGTGATGCTAGAATGAACGGATGTTCTTTACCAGTAGTTACAACAAGTGGAAGTGGAAACCAAGGAATGACTTGTTCATTACCAATAATAAAATTCTGTCAAGAGAAAGGATTATCTAAAGAGGAATTAATTAGAGGATTATTTTTCTCTCATATGACTACAATCCATATCAAATCAAATATAGGAAGATTATCTGCTTACTGTGGAGCTATCTGTGCAAGTGCTGGAGTAGCTGGAGCTATATCATTCCTATCAGGGTTATCATTAGAGCAAATTGGATATGCTATTGAAACTACATTAGGAACTATGTCTGGAGTAATCTGTGACGGTGCTAAAAGTTCATGTGCTACAAAAATAGCAAGTGGAGTATCTGCTGCTTTTGATTCTTACTATGCTGCTTCAAAAAATAGAAAATTTGAATTTGGAGAGGGAATTGTAGGTAAAGATGTAGAAAAAACAATTAAACATGTTGGAATATTAGGGCAACAAGGAATGAAAGTAACTGACGAAGTTATATTAGATATAATGATTAAAAATATTTAGTTATTTATGAGTATGAATCTAAAATTAATTTTAAATGTCATTAATTTTATTTAATGTATATATTAAATTTTTAAAAAGGGGGTCTTTATGAGTAAAATTAAAGATAGCTTAATTATTAAATTAATTTTGGGAGTGGTTGTAGGTCTCATCATTGGACTTTATTGCAACGAGACTGTTATTGGGGTTATTCAGTCTATAAAGTTCATTCTTGGACAATTAATTAACTTTACAGTACCTTTAATTATTTTAGGATTTATAGCTCCTGCCATAACTAAGATGAAATCAAATGCAAGTAAAATGTTAGGGGTGATGTTATTACTTGCCTATACTTCATCTGTTGGAGCAGCATTTTTCTCAATGATTGCTGGATATAGTATAATTCCTAAATTAAATATTATATCTACTGTAGAGGGATTAAAAGAATTACCAAAAATGATATTTAGGGTTGAAATACCACCAGTATTTTCTGTTATGTCAGCTTTAGTTCTATCGCTTTTTTTAGGACTTGCTGTTGTATGGACAAAGTCAGAAGCTTTTGAAAAATTATTAGATGAATTTAATAATATTATGCTTAAACTTGTTTATGCTATTATTATTCCTATACTACCATTTTTTATAGCTTCAACTTTTGCAACTCTAGCTTATGAAGGTGGAATTACAAAACAACTACCTGTTTTCTTAAAAGTTGTTGTTATAGTTTTAATAGGACATTTTATCTGGTTGACTGTATTATATACTCTAGGTGGAATTATCTCTGGAAAAAATCCATTTAATTTACTAAAATTTTATGGTCCTGCTTATTTAACTGCAGTTGGAACTATGTCATCAGCTGCTACACTACCTGTGGCTCTAAGCTGTGCAAAAAAATCTAAAGCTTTAGATGATGACATTGCAAACTTTGCTATTCCATTAGGTTCAACTGTACATCTTTGTGGTTCTGTACTAACAGAAGTTTTCTTTGTTATGACTGTATCTCAAGTACTTTATGGTGAATTACCTGCTCTAGGTACTATGGTTCTATTTATAATTCTACTTGGAATATTTGCTGTAGGAGCACCTGGAGTTCCAGGAGGAACAGTTATGGCTTCATTAGGAATCATAATATCTGTTCTTGGATTTGATGATAGTGGAGTTGCTTTAATGCTTACTATTTTCGCTCTACAAGATAGCTTTGGTACTGCTTGTAATGTAGTTGGAGATGGAGCTCTAGCTCTTATGTTAAATGGAATTTTTAAAAAAGAATTAGCTAAAAAATAGTTTAACTAATATTAAATATTTAAATAGAGAGGAGAAAAATTTTACTTATTTAAAGTGAAACTTTCTCCTCTTATATTTTTAATTTATTTTTATGGACAAAATTTTATTTTAAAGCTATACTTTTATTAAATAGAACATAAAAAGGAGAAAGTTATGAAAGGTAAGTATTTAATTGTTGATAAATCCATACTTCCTGATTATTTTGAAAAAGTTATTGAAGTGAGAAACTTACTTCGAGATGGAAAATTTCAAAATGTCAGTGAGGCTGTAAAAGAGGTCGGAATCAGTAGAAGTACATACTACAAATATAAAGATTTTATTTTTTCTCCCTCTGATAGTAATATAGGTAGAAAAGCTCTTATTTCTATTATGCTAGAAGACAAAAAAGGAGCTCTATCTGAAATACTGAACTTCTTCTATTCCTTAGAATGTAACATAATAACTATCAATCAGAATATACCTATCAATGAAGTAGCTTCTATCATTATCTCAATGGATATCTCTGATACTAAAATTCCTATAGAAGAGATTCTAACATCTTTAAAAAATATATCCTATGTTGTTTCTGCAAGATTAGTTGCTTTAGAATAAAAAAATTCAATTACAATTTCCTAAGATATAAAAAAATGTAACTATTCAACTACTAAAGTAGCTGAATAGTTACTTTAAATATCTCTTCTTATAAAACTTATATTAATTTAAAATTTTTAATTCTCTTTATTAATAAATTAATAATTTTCTTTTCTTACTTCAAAATAACTTTGAGAGTAATTACATACTGGACATACTTCTGGAGCTTTTGGTCCTACCACTAAATGTCCACATACACGGCACTCCCACATCACTTGAACACCTTTATCAAATACTTTTTGCATCTCTACATTTCTTAATAAAGCACGATAACGCTCCTCATGTGATTTTTCAATAGCTGCTACTTTACGGAATTTTTCTGCTAATTCTGGGAATCCTTCATCTTCAGCATCTTTTGCAAATCTATCATACATGTCAGTCCACTCATAGTTTTCTCCCTCTGCTGCAGCTAATAAGTTTTCAGCTGTATTTCCTATATGTCCTAAAGCATCAAACCATAATCTTGCATGTTCTTGCTCATTTCTTGCAGTAGATAAGAAAATTTCTGCTAATTGCTCATATCCCTCTCTCTTAGCAATTTCTGCAAAATATGTATATTTATTTCTAGCTTGGCTCTCTCCTGCAAAAGCTTCCATTAAATTCTTTTCAGTTTTAGTTCCAGCATATTTATTTTCAGATTTTTTCTCCTCTTTAATTTCTTCAAAAACTGATGCTGGTTGCTTACAAATAGGGCATTTAAATCCCTCTGTTAACTCTCCTTCATGGATATATCCACATACTGTACAACGATATTTTTTCATATTTTTTCCTCCTAATTCAAAACTTCTATCTATATATCTTGTATGTAACATTTTTTCCGATAATTCACTTAAAGGCTTTCCATAAAACTCTTTATATAGTTTTAATAACTCCTTATTTGTATCACTTCTTCTATTTTCTAAATCTCTATCTTTTTTATATAAAGCTTCTATTCTCTTTTTACGAAGTTCATCTCCCTTTTCAATTGTACCCTTTGGTTGACCTCCACCACTTATACATCCTCCAGGACATGTCATCACTTCGATAAAATGGAACTCTTCTCCTGTTTTCTTAAGAGTATTTATAAATTCTCCTGCCATCTTAGTTCCATAAATAACCGCTATTTTTAGCTCTAAACTACCTATTTTCACGACAGCTTTCTTTATATTTTGCATCCCACGAATAGGTTCGAATTCAAATAATAATGCTGGAGCTTCCTCACCTGTTATATATTTATATGCAGTTCTTAATGCTGCTTCCATTACTCCACCAGTATTTCCAAAAATAACTCCTGCTCCTGAAGCCTCTCCCATAAGAGAATCATACTGTCCTTCTTCTAATTTTGAAAAATCTATCTCTTCTTCTTTTGCCCATTTTGCTAACTCTCTAGTAGTTATTACATAGTCCATATCTCTCATACCTGAGATACCTAAATACTCTCCTGCTGCTCCCATCTCATCTCTACGAATTTCAAATTTTTTAGCTGTACATGGAGTAACTGCAACATTTACTATATTTCTAGGATCTATATTTTTTAATTTAGCAAAATATGTTTTTATTGTTGGTCCCTGCATACCTATAGGACTTTTTGAAGTTGAGAGGTGTTCTTTCATATCTGGGTGGTAAATTTCTAAATATTTTACCCAAGCTGGACAACAACTTGTAAATTGAGGCAGTGGTCCTCTTTTTTTAGTAACTCTCTCTATAAGTTCTGACGCTTCCTCTAATATTGTCAAATCAGCCCCAAAATTAGTATCTAAAATGAAATCTCCTCCTAATTTTCTTAAAAGTGAGATCATTTTTCCTTGTAAAAACTCTCCATCAGCTTCTTCAAACTCTTCACCTATTGCCACTCTCACAGAGGGAGAAGTTGAAAAAATAACTATTTTTTGAGGATCTTTAATAGCTTTTTTTACATCATTATACTCATATTTCTCTGTTATACTTGATGTTGGACAAACATTTGCACATTGACCACAATTTATACATACTGCTGTATCCTTCGTATCAACTAACTTATATGTTCCATGAACACCAATATATTTTTCACAAACCTCTTTACATTGACCACACTTAATACATAAAGCTTCATTTCTCATTATAGAAGGATTGCTCTCCTCTATCGGAACTCTTACACTTTCTGATAAATGTTTCATTTTTTATCTCCTTTCTTTAAATCTATTAAATGCTTTCTTTATCTACTTAATTTAAAACAACTTTGTAATCAATACAATTATATAGTAATTATATTATTTGTCAAGTACTTTTTACTTTTCTTTTTTCTTATCAAAACCTTATTATAAAAAAAAGAGTTTTATAAATTTGATAGATTAATCTCTCTACAAATTATGATAACTCTTCTCTTTAAAAAATATAAAACTTTTTATTGTATATAGACAGTAATAATTATACTATCTTAGTTGTCCAATCTTCTACATTCCAAACCTCTGTTGCTATATCCATATAGAAATCTGGCTCATGGCTTACCAATACTATCGTCCCTTTAAACTCTTTTAAAGCTCTTTTTAACTCCTCTTTAGCATCTATATCTAGGTGGTTAGTTGGCTCGTCTAAAACAAGCAAATTAATGTCTCTAAGCATAAGTTTACATAGACGTACCTTAGCATTTTCTCCTCCTGATAACACCTGCATCTGACTTGTTATATGATTAGTTGTTAATCCACATTTTGCAAGGGCAGCTCTTACTTCCGCATTAGTCATACTCGGAAATTCATTCCATATCTCATCTAGAGCTGTAGTAGTATTTCCAGCCTTTTCTTCCTGCTCAAAATATCCTATCTCTAGGAACTGTCCATGCTCTACCTCTCCAGCTAATGGTTTTAATTTCCCTAATAGAGTTTTTAATAGAGTTGATTTTCCAAGTCCATTTACTCCCTTTATAGCAATCTTTTGATTTCTTTCAACAGTGAAATTAAGTGGTTTAGTCAGAGCTTCATTATAACCGATTACTAAGTCCTTAACAGTTATAACCTCTCTGCTTGGAGTTCTAGCTGAGCTAAATCCAAAAGTTGGTTTTGGTTTCTCCTTAGCTATCTCAATAATCTCCATTCTATCTAGCTTTCTTTGTCTATCCTTAGCTAGATTTGTAGTGGCAACTCTAGCCTTATTACGGGCTATGAAATCCTTTAAATGCTCAATCTCTTTCTGTTGCTTTTTATATGCTTGCTCTATCTGTCTTTTCTTTAACTCGTACATCTCTCTAAATTGATAATAATCTCCTGTATAACGAGTTAATACAGCATTTTCTACATGGTAAATTACATTTACTACCGAATTTAAAAATGGTATATCATGTGAAACTAATATAAAAGCATTCTCATAATTTTGTAAAAAGTTCTTTAACCACTCTATATGATTTTCATCTAGGAAGTTTGTAGGCTCGTCTAGTATAAGTATCATTGGATTTTCTAGTAATACTTTAGCTAGTAATATCTTGGCTCTTTGTCCTCCTGAAAGCTCTGATACATCTCTTTCAAGCCCTATATCCATAAGTCCTAATCCCTTTGCATACTCTTCTATTTTGGAATCCAAAGAGTAAAAATCTCCACTATCCAGTATACTTTGAATCTCTCCTACCTCTTCCATAAGAGAGTCCATCTCCTCAGGTGAACAATCTCCCATCTTCTCATACAGTGCCATCATCTCTTTTTCTAATTCAAACATATGATTGAAGGCAGACTTTAAGATATCTCTTATAGTTTTTCCCTTCTCCAATGTACTATACTGATCCAGATAACCAGTAGTAATATGATTACACCAAGTTACAGTTCCCTCATCTGGCATAAGATTTCCTGTAATTATATTTAAAAATGTTGTTTTTCCCTCACCATTAGCTCCTACAAGTCCTATATGCTCCCCTTTCAAAAGTCTAAAAGAAGCATCTTCTAATATTACTCTAGAACCAAATCCATGGCTGACATTTTTTACATCTAATATACTCATTAAATCTCCTAAATAATCTTTTTATTTTTGTTTATATACATGTTATTTTAAATACCCAATTAGTAGAGCTATATCATTTCCTGTTACCCCACTTATTCTTGAAGCCTCTCCTATAGATAGTGGTCTTATCTCTTCTAATCCACTTCTAGCAATATTAGAGATTCCTTTTACTGTAGAAAAATCAAAATCCTTAGGTATTCTCATCTCTTCTAATCTTTTAAACTTCTCAATTTGCTCATTCTCTCTTTGAATAAAGATATCATATTTTATAATTGTCTCTATCTGATTTTTTACAAATTCTGGATAATCTCCAACCTCTGTAACATCCTTTAAGCTGTCATAAGTTACCTCTTTAACCTTTAGAAGCTCTCCAATTTTTATTCCCTTAGAGAATTTTTGATTAGAACCTAATTTCTCTAAAAGCTCATTTGCCTTAACCATAGGTACACTTATCTCTCTAAGTCTAGCTATCTCACTATTTACTATATCTATAGCATTCTTTAAGTAATCTAACTTCTCTTGAGATAGAAGTCCTATCTCCTTTGCCTTTTCATATAATCTCATAAAAGCATTGTCAAATCTCAATGTTAATCTATACTCTGAACGTGATGGTAATACTCTGTATGGCTCTGGTGTCTTCTTATGTATGATATCGTCAATTAGAACTCCTATATATCCTTCACTTCTATCAATTATTACTGGTTCCTTTCCATCAAGTTTTCTAGCGGCATTTACCCCTGCCATAAATCCTTGACAAGCTGCCTCTTCATAACCTGATGTACCATTTATCTGTCCAGCAAAATACAGTCCAGCTATCTTTTTACTCTCTAAACTAGGATATAGTTGTGAAGCTGGAGCATAATCATACTCAACCGCATATCCATGTCTCATTATCTTAGCATTCTCTAATCCAGCTATAGTTCTCATCATCGCCTCTTGAGCAAAAGGTGGCATAGCTGTTGTAAGCCCATTTACATAGATCTCTTCTGAATCAGCAGATTCTAATTCTAAGAATATTTGATGATTTGTCTTATCTGGGAAATTAAGCACTTTTCTATCTAGAGATGGGCAGTGTCTAGGTCCATGAGTCTCTATTATTCCACTTACTATTGGAGAGTATTTTAACATCTCCTTAGCTACCTCTATAGTCTTCTCTGTAGTGTGTGTAAGCCATGTAGGAACTACATTATTTCTCTCTTTATTTGTAAAAATTGAGAAATATCTAGGGTGCTTTTCCCCTTTTAACTCCTCCATTTTAGAAAAGTCTATACTTCTTCTATCAAGTCTTGGAGGTGTAGCTGTTTGGTATCTCTCTATATGTATTCCATGATCTCTTAAAGAGTCTGATAGTTTTTCAGCTGATTGCTCTCCCTGTCTTCCAGCAGAGTATGTCACATCCCCTATAACTATCTTTCCTTTTAAGAAAGTTCCTGTACATAAAATTACAGCCTTAGCAAAGTAAGATAGACCTAATCTAGTTCTAACTCCCTTTATCTCTCCCTCATCAACTATTATCTGCTCTACACAATCTTGAATCATATGTAAGTTCTCTGTATGTTCAAGTTTTTTTCTCATCTCAGTTCTATACAGATACTTATCCGCTTGTCCCCTTGTAATTCTTGCTGCAGGTCCCTTGCTCTCATTTAGATGTTTTAACTGAAGATTAAATTCATCAGTGTGTCTTCCCATCTCTCCACCTAAAATATCCATTTCAGCCACAAGATTACTCTTTCCAGGACCACCAATCGAAGGATTACATGACATCATTGCTACTGTATCTAAATATAAAGTAAATATAGCTGTATCTTTTCCTAATCTAGCTGAAGCAAGTGCCGCTTCTACTCCAGCGTGCCCTCCTCCTACAACTATAACATCATAAATCTTTTTCATTTTCCCTCCTAATCCATAAATTAAGAAAGAGGATAACTCAAAATTTGAGCATCCTCATCTACTACTTTCCAACACAAAAATTGCTAAAAATATGATCTAATAAATCTTCACTAGAAATCTCTCCAGTTACCTCTGAAAGCGAATCTAAAGCTCCCTTTATATCCACAGCCATAAGATCCATTGGTAACCCAGCATGTATAGTATCAAAAATATTTTCTACATATTGCTTTGTCTTTTCTAATGCAGATTTATGTCTGATATTAGTGATAGTAATTTTTTGTGAGCTATCCTCAACATTTCCATCTACAATATGGTGATATATCTTATCTTCCATCTCATCAATTCCAATATTTTTCATAGCTGAAATCTCTATCCAACTCTTTATCTTAGTTAGCTTTGAAAGATCTACCTTTCTCTCCATATCTATCTTATTTAAGATCCCTATTACTTTTTCAGAGTTTATACTCTCATGAATCTTTATATCTTCCTCTTCTAGCTCTCTTGAACCATCTATTACAAATAGTATGAGGTCAGCATTTTCTATCATTTTTTTAGATTTTTCTACACCAATATTTTCTACAATATCATCAGTTTTTCTAATTCCTGCTGTATCAACTAAAATTAATGGTATCCCTTTTAAATTTACAACTTCCTCTATGACATCTCTAGTCGTTCCAGGAATATGAGTTACAATAGCTCTCTCCTCACGTAAAACAGAGTTTAACAGGCTTGATTTCCCAACGTTAGGTTTTCCTACTATAGCTGTCTTTATTCCCTCTTTAATCATCTTTCCTTTGTCATAAGATTTAATTAATCTATCAGTCGTATCTACAACCTCTTGAAGATTTCCTACAAGATTTTCTGGTAGTGGATCATCTATCCCCTCTTCCGGATAATCAAGTACAACATTAATATGAGCTGCAACATCTAAGATTAACTTCTTAAGATGCTCTATCTGCTCCTTTAAATCCCCTCTAAGTTGGTTTAATGATAAAGATACAGACTTTTCTGTCTTCCCATGAATTATATCTATTACAGCTTCAGCTTGTGTTAAATCTATTCTACCATTTAAAAAGGCTCTTCTTGTAAACTCTCCTATTTCAGCATGTCTTGCCCCATATTTTAAAACTGTTTCAAGAAGTTTTTCAGTAATTACAAATCCACCATGGCAATTTATCTCCACTACATTTTCCTTAGTGTAAGTGTGGGGAGCTTTCATAATAGATACCATTACTTCATCTACTAATTGATCTCCATCATAGATATGACCATAGTTTATACTAAAATTTCTCAATTCCTCTATTTTTTTTCCTGATTTAGGTCTAAAAATCTTCTCAAGAATTGTGAAAGCATCGCTTCCTGAAATTCTTACAATACCAATTCCACCCTCTCCACGAGGAGTTGAAATAGCCGCTATAGTATCAAAAAGCATAATAGCCTCCTATTTTTTTCTTTTTATAACAATATATCTCTTAGGGTCTCTTCCCTCACTATATGTATCCAATTCACTATATTTATTTACAACTTCATGGATTATCTTTCTCTCTCTTGGTGGCATAGGATTTAATCTAACCGGTTTTCCTGATTTTAAAGCCTTCTCTGCCATCTTCTTTCCAAGCTCTCTTAAAGTTTCTGTTCTCTTAGCTTTAAATCCTTCTACATCAACTTCAATTCTATAATCTTTCATTAAAGAGTTTAAAAGATATTCAAAACTATTTAAAGTTTTTCCTTTCTTTCCGATAATGATACCATTATCTTCTCCATATAGGTTTACTAGATAATTTTTATCACTTAATCTATCTACTTCAACCTTTAAAACTAGACCAATATTTTCTAAAAGCTCTTCAGCTTTTTTCTTAATATCTTCAGAAACATCTTTATTTTCTTTTTTCTCTTTTTTTATCTCTTTAGTCTCAGTTATAGTCTCTTTTACTATCTCTTTTTTCTTTTCTACTTCTTCAACTTTTTTTACCTTTTCTACTTTTTCTACTTTAACCTCTTTCTTTTCAGTAGAAGTAGCTCTATTATTTTTATCTATCTCAATTTCATAGATACCTTCTCTATTGAAAAGTCCAAAAAAAGATCTACTTTTTTGTTTTTCTATAACTTTAACTACCTGTTCAGGAGTTGCTTCCATAATTTTTAATGCTCTAGTTATAGCCTGCTCCTGACTCATAGCTTTAATTTCTATAACATTACTCATACTTGCTTAGTCTCCTTTTTTCATTATCAAGTACTGTTGAACTACAGCAGACACACTTGATGCTAACCAATAAATTTGTAATCCAGCTGGCATTTTATATGAAATAAATACCATCATTAATGGGAAAATATACATCATATTTTTCATTTGAGGGTTATCAGATGAACCCATTACTTTCTGCTGTAAAAATGATACCACTCCATTTAATACCGGTAACACATAGTAAGGATCTGGATTAATAAGTTGCATCCATAAGAAAGTTGAATCTTGAGGAACTGTTGCTGTATCTCTCAAAACTCCAAATAGTGCCCATAAAATAGGTAATTGAACTAGAAGAGGTAAACATCCTCCCATTGGGTTAACTTTATGTTTTTGATATAATTCCATTGTTTTTTGATTCATCATCTTAGGATCATTTTGATATTGTTGCTTAATTTTTTCTATTTCTGGTTGTAAAACTTTCATACTCTTCATTGACTTATCTTGTTTTAAAGTTAATGGAAGTAATATAATTTTTATAACTATAGTAGCTAGTATAATAGCAACTCCAAAGTTTCCTGTTAAATCATACATCAAATGTAGTAAAGCCGAAATAGCTCCTTTTAATAAACCATAAATATAACTCATTAATCCTCCTAATTTTTATTTTTTCGGTACTGGATCATAACCTCCAGGATGAAAGGGATGGCATTTTATTATTCTTCGTATACCTAAGTACACTCCCTTTATTACTCCAAATCTCTCTACAGCTTCATATGTATACGCTGAACATGTAGGATAAAAACGACAGTTTTTTCCTAGAAATATAGATATATACTTTTGATAAAATTTAATCAGTAAAAGTATAATTTTTTTCATAACCTAATTTCCTATTTAAATATCTTTGCATTATTTAAAACTTTATCTAAATCTTTTCTAATATCTTCAAACTTTAGTTCTTTATATTTTTCTCCAGCTGTTTTCTTTGCTACAAAAATAATATCATATCCATCTTTAATATACTCTTCTTTTTGTCGATAATACTCTCTAAACAATCTTTTTAATCTGTTTCTACAAACGGCATTTCCTGTTTTTTTACTAACAACAAATCCACATTTTTTTAAATTATCATCATTTCTCTTAAAAAAAATAAGAGAGTAATAACCAAAACTTTTTCTTCCCGAATTGTAGATTATTTGAAACTCTCCGTTTTTCTTCAAATTATTCATGATTATTATTCTCCTAAATTTAAATAAACAACTTTTATTTTGCTTAAGAGGTTCTTGTAAAAACCCGGTGATATTAAACACCGGGTTCTATGCTGATAATACTTTTCTACCTCTAGCTCTTCTTCTTTTTAATACTTTTCTACCATTTTTAGTAGCCATTCTTGCTCTGAACCCGTGATCTTTCTTTCTTTTAGCTTTATTAGGTTGGTATGTTCTTTTCATCTTATTCACCTCCGAAAAAATTCTATATTTCAGATAAAGATTTTATATTATTTTTGTCATTTTGTCAAGTATTTATTGAAAATTTCTATATAAAAATACTCTTTTTGTAATAAAAAAAAGAATAATTAAAACAAACAAAACAAAAAGCATAGTTTGTTATTTGTATATATGTATTATGTTATATGTACAGAGTAAGATTAAAATCAAATTTAGTCTAAAGTATTGATTTTCTTAAGTTTTTAAGAAGAATAAGACAAAAAAATATTTTTGTTAATATACACATGGATAAAAGCTTATTTTTTCTAGTTTATTTATTTTAAATTTTTAATAAATCTTGATTTTATAAGAGTTTTACTAAGCAAAAAAATATTATTGTTTATAAGCAATAGGAATAAAGCTTATTTCTTCTAATACTTTAGAAATTAAGATAAAGCAAAATATAGAAAAATTAAGGGATTTTTTAACTAATAATTTATTATTGTTTATAGACATTAAAGCTAGTATTGAATTTTACTTAATTAAGTTGAAGTTGAATTATACTATTATTGTTCATAGACATTTTAATTCCTTATAAATTCTAAAAAGATGTGAGCCAATTATTATCTTATAAATATTATTGTCTATAAGCAAATGTAAAAACTCTTATTTTTTAAGAGTTTTTATTAGAATAAATAGTATTTATAAAATTTAAATAGAAAAGAAAAAATCTATGGAAACCAATATTTATAAGGAATTATGAGAGGAATATATGAAAAATAAAAAATATTATTGTCAATATGTATAAAAAATGGTATATTATTGATTATATACATTTTATTTGTAGAGCATATTTTTACAATCTAAAGGAGTCTTTATGAAAAAGGGAAGCTTGAAAAATCAAGAAGAAATTGATAGTTTTAATATTGTTAAGAGTGGTTCTTTGCTTGAAGATATTAAAAAAGTTGAGATAAAGTTAAATGAAGTTCCAAATATTGAGGTTAAAGAAGTTGTAATAAAAGAGACTGGAAATTTTTTAAATTTAAAAGATAATATAATTAATATTCCAGTAGAGATGATAGTATTTCCTTTTTTTACTCCTCAAAAACAAAATAAAAGGGTTAACTTTCAGTATTCTTTCGAGGATCTAGGAGTTACGATGTCATGTACATTGATAGCTAAAGACAGTGAAGATAAGGTATTTCAGCCCTCTATATTTGAGGAAAAGATATACACTTATCTGATTTCAATGTATGAGTTAAAAAAAGAGATCAATGATACTGATGATTATATTGAATTTGAAATCTCTGATTTTATAGTTAATTTTTTAGGAAATAAGATGAATAGAACCTATTATACAAAGGTTGAGCAGGCTTTAAAGAACCTAAAAAATACAGAGTATCAATTCGTAGTTTCAAACCATACAAAACTGGGAAATTATAAGTTTGAAGATGAAGAGTTTAAATTATTAACTTATCAAAAATTAGAAAAGGGTAGAAAAAAGTTTTATAGAGTTACTTTAAATAAAAATATAAGACAGAAAATAAAGGATAAAAGATATATTAAGTATAATTCGAGATCACTTTTAGAGATTTTAACGAAGGATCCAATTGCAGGGAGAATATATAAATATATCAGTAAGATAAGATATGATAAGGAACAAGATAGAATTAATTTAAGAACTCTTGCTGCTGTAATTCCTCTAAAAACGGAGCAAGTAACAGAGAGAGCTAATAAAAATGGAGAGGTAAAGCAGTATATTTTATGTAGATTGAAACAAGTTTTAAAAAGAGTTGAGAAAGCTTTTGATGTATTAGTAGAATTAGAGTATATTTTAAATTATAAAGCTGAGTATGTAAAAAGTGAAGATACTTATTATTTAGAGTATATTTTTAATAAGGATAAAGATGGAGATTGCCACGTTTCAAGCTATATTGAGAATAAAACTGAAAAAGTAGGTATTGGATATCAAAAGAGAAAAGATATTGAAGATGCTGAGATAATAGAGGTTAGCGAGGTAAAACCTGAGAGTATTCTAAAGGAAAAAGTAACTAAGAAGGTTTCTAAGAAAAAGGATGAGATAGAGTTTTCTGAGGAGATTTTAGAGAGAATTAAAAAAGCTAAGAGAAATATATATGTTTTAAAGGCTTGGGATAAGAGAACAGATACTAAAATAAAGAAGATTTATAGAGAAGATGGTGAAGAAAGAACTAAAGAGATTTTAAATATTTTATATAAAAATCTCACTACAAATGTAAAAACAACCTTAGTTCAATACATAAATGGAATTATAAAAAATCTTTCTGCTGTAGATAAAGAGAACAATAAACAGAATTTAACACTTTTTGGTAATGTTGTAAAAGAGAGAGGATTAAAGAGTAAAAAATCAATTAATCAAGCTAGAAAAGCTGTAAAAAAACCTGTTCTAAATAATATTAAAGATTTAGCTGAAGAGACAAATATTCCTAGAGATATGATAAAAGAGTTTGAAAGTTATGATGAGTATGAAAAATTAAAAATAGAAGAAAAAGCTTTAGAATTGTGTTCTAAAGAGATGGGCGTAGATATCAATTTCTTACTTGCAATGAAGGAGAAAACAAGAGCGATTTATATAGGTGCTATTAAGGATTACATAGAGAGAGTAATGAAAGAGGAAAAGGAAGAAAATTAAAAAATATTACTGTCCATATACATAAAAATATATAAATATATTAAAAAGTTTTATTGCTACAGAAAGTAAGAGTAGTGATAAAACTTTTTTATTTTGTATATTATAAAAATTGATAACCACTTACTGTTCAATCTAAATAAAATTTTAAGGAGTGTATAGTTGATAAAAGAGAGTAAAGAAGCTATAGAGATTATTAATATGTATATAAATAGTAATAAATATATTTTAAAAATATTTTTTTAGTAAAAAAGGGCACAATACATTGCGTAAGAGCCCTTCTTTAATAATTATTTTTTGCTAGAAACCCAGTATACAATAGATGAATTAAAACCAGGATTTCTATATCTATGAGGTGTATTTTGTTTGATAAATATGGAATCACCTTCATAAAGATGATAAAGAGTCTTATCTAGCTCAATTTCAAGTTCACCTTTAACAACAATTCCAATCTCATCATATCCATGCCCCCATGACATATCACTAAAAGAGTTTTCTTCGGAAATAGTTATAGCAATACCATTAAGGCTTGCTTTTCTATTTAAAAGACTTTCTACTTTAACGTTAGTTTCAATATTTTTTAATATCTCTTCTCTTTCTGCAGCTCTAGTTATAGGATTAGTAGCGATCTCTTCATCTAAAATTTCCATAAGATTTATTCCTAAAGCTGAACAAATTTGTTGAAGATTATTGATAGAAGGGCTATTTAGATCCCTTTCAATATTACTTAAGAACCCTATTGAAAGACCAGTAATCTCAGATAGTTGTTTTAAAGTATAATCTTTGTTTTTTCTAATCGTTTTAATTTTTTCCCCTAGTTTCATTAATTCCTGTTCCTCCATAAGAAAATTTATATTTATGATTTATATGATTATACCATAAATATTATATATTGTAAATTCAATAAAATATAGTGATAAAAATTTAAAAATGTGTTTTATTATATGAAAAAATTTCAAAAAAATATAAATCTAGTATAATGAAATAAAAAAATAAAATAATGATTAATATAATAAAATTAAAATATAAATAAAATATTTATAGTTGTGGAAGTAGCAATAAATCGTAATTTGAAGAATAATAAATTTCATTAAAGTGAAAAAAATCTTGAAATATTCTATTCTGTATGTTATACTTTTCCTTGTATTTAAAATAACAATAATATTCGTAAAAAGAACGGAATATGTTGTTAATATAAACTGAAAATAAATTAAGTAAAATTTAACAAAAGGAGAAAAAAGAATGGATGTTATCAAAGGAGTAATTTTATTATTTGTTGTTTTAGGTGGATTCTCACTATTTAGTATGAAAGCACCTAAGGGTATGAAAGCAATGGGAGCATTAGCAGGAGCAGCAACGGCAAGTTTCCTAGTAGAGGCTTTCCAATTATATGTTGGAGGAGATCTTATCGGAATTCCTTTCTTAGGAGAAGTAGGTAAAGCAGCAGGTTCAATGGGAGGAGTTGCATCAGCTATTTTAGTTCCAATAGCTTTAGGAGTTAATCCCACTTATGCAGTTTTAGTTGGTGTATCAGTAGCAGGATTTGGAATATTACCAGGATTTTTAGCTGGTTATATATTATCTTTTATTATTCCAAAAGTAGAGGAAAAAGTTCCACAAGGATTAGATTTAATTTTTGTAATCTGTTTCATAGCACCATTAGCAAGACTTATAGCGTCAGTATCTAACCCTATAGTAAATTCAACTCTATTAAATATAGGTGGAATTCTTGAGTCAGCTTCTCATTCAAGTCCAATATTAATGGGAATTATTTTAGGAGGAGTAATCACTGTAGTAGCAACAGCACCATTATCATCAATGGCACTTACAGCTATGATGGGATTAACAGGTGTTCCAATGGCAATAGGAGCATTATCAGTAATGGGATCATCTTTTATGAATGGAATTTTCTTCCATAGAATGGGATTTGGAGATAGAAAAACAACTATAGCAGTAGCAATAGAGCCACTAACACAAGCAGATGTAATTTCAGCTAACCCAGTTCCAATATATGTAACAAACTTTATAGGAGGAGCATTAGCAGGTGTTGTAGTAGCAATGTATGGACTTGTAAACAATGCTACAGGAACAGCTACTCCAATAGCTGGATTAATGGTAATGTACGGATTTAATGATGCTATGACTGTTACAAAAGTTGCATTAATGTGTGCTGCGTCAGGGGCATTTGCTGGATTATTAGGATCAATAATATTTAAAAATTATAAGATAAAAACAGTAGAAGAGATAAGAGGTAAAAATTAATGGATAGCTTAAGAGAATTATTTAAAATCGGGTGTGGACCATCTAGTTCGCACACAATGGGACCAGAAAGAGCTGCAAAGAAATTTAAAGCTGAAACAGAAAATGCAGCATCTTACAAAGTTGAACTTTATGGAAGTTTAGCTGCAACTGGTAAGGGACATTTAACAGATTGGATAATAGAAGAGACTTTAAAACCTAAAAAAACTGAGATCGTTTGGATGCCAGATTTTATACATGAGTATCATACTAATGGAATGAAATTCTTTGCTTTAGATGAAGCTGGAAATGTTATAAAGGATTGGTTAGTATTCTCAGTAGGTGGAGGAACAATAAAAGAGCTTACTGATAAGAGAAGTGGAGCTGGACAATGCTATAATTTAACTAAGATGGATGATATTATGGCATGGTGTAAAGAGAATAATAAAGAACTTTGGGAGTATGTAGAGTATTGTGAAGGACCAGGTATCTGGGATCATTTAAAAGATATTCTAGATACAATGAATGCTGCTGTAGATAGAGGTATCAGAAAGGATGGAGTACTTCCAGGAAAATTAAGATATCCAAGAAGAGCAAAAGAGATATATGATAAGATAGATAAAAAGAGAAACTACTTAGTAATAACTAAAAAGATATTTGCTTATGCATTAGCGGTTTCAGAAGAGAACAGTAGTGCAGGAACAATAGTAACAGCACCGACATGTGGAGCTGCTGGAGTAATTCCTGGATTATTAAGAGCTTTAATTGAAGAGTATGAATTAGATGAAACAACTTCTTTAAGAGCTTTAGCAGTAGCAGGACTAATAGGAAACCTTATCAAGGAAAATGCAACTATATCTGGAGCTGAAGGAGGATGTCAAGCTGAGATAGGAGCAGCATGTTCAATGGCAGCTGGAATGGCAGTATATATCCTAGGTGGAACAACTGAACAGATAGAGTATGCAGCTGAGATGGGAATGGAGCACCACCTTGGAATGACTTGTGACCCAGTTGGAGGATATGTACAAATACCTTGTATAGAGAGAAATGCAATAGTTGCAGTAAGATCATTAAATACAGCAGACTATGCATTAGCAACAAATGGAGAGCATACAATCAGTTTTGACCAAGTTGTACAAACTATGAAAGAGACTGGAATAGACATGTGTTCAGCTTATAAGGAAACTTCAACAGGTGGATTAGCAAAATACTATGATAAGTTTTTAAAAGATGAAACTATCAACTAATTGTATATAGACAATAATAAAATACAAGATATAGTGTTTTAAGAAATAAATTAATATGTTAGAGAGGAAGAGAGTTTTACTCAGAGTAAAATTTTCTCCTCTCTCTTATTTTTTGGATTTAGTTAAAATATATTTTTGCAAAGTTATAAAATAAAGGGTAAAATGTAGTTATATTAAAAAATTTGGAGGAGAAAATGGTAGAATATAGAGGGAAAATCCCTTTTTTATTAAAGGAATTAAAGGGAAATATCTTGTATCTATGTTCTTCAAATAAGAATATAGAGGATTATTACAACGTATTAGAGGACATATATGGTGGAAAGCTTTTAAAGTTAGAGAGTAGCCAGATAAAAGAGGAGCTGGAGAAGGATAATTATGATCTTTTAGAGATTTTAAAATCTGGAGATAAATTTATAATTTTGACCTCTTTAGATGCTGTATTGAGAGATTATTTTTTAGAGGGAAAAAGATTTCGTATAGAGATTGGAAAAAATATAGATGCCAAAACTTTAGAAGAGGAGCTAGAAAGAAATGGATATACAAGAAACTATATGGTTGAAGATAGAAACCAATTTAGTATAAGGGGAGATATCTTTGATATTTTTCCTAAAAATAGTGAGTATCCAGTGAGAATAGAGTTCAGTTTTGGAGATGAGATTGAAAGAGTTACCTACTTTGATATAGAGACTCAAAAAAGTATTGAGAAAAAGAGCAGTATAGATATGTATATAAACAGTAATAATGAGGAGAGAAAAACTCTTTTTTCACTTCTAGGAAAGTTAGATAATGTACATATATTCATGGAAAATAGAGAGCTACTTGAGTATAAGCTAGGTGAAATATTAAAAGATGTAGGAGAAGCTGAGGTAGAGTTAAGAGAGAGATTTCAGGAGTTAGTTAATGTAGCTGAACAAGTAGAGATTACTAAGTTTGAATATGATGAGTTACACAGTTTCGAAGATGTAGAGTACATAAAAAAATTAGGTACAGACCCAAGATTGAAAGTAAAAATAGTTTCAGAGGAAGAGAAAAGATATAGGGAGATTTTTCAAGGGGAGAATTTTGAGTTTGAGAGATACCCTCTTTTTGAAGGATATAGAGATGGAGATACTCTGGTTTTAACTGATAGGGAGCTAAAGGGAGTAAGAGTAAAGAGAGAGAGAAGAGATAGGGGATTCCAAAGATATAAGAATGTTTCTGAGATTCAAGAGGGGGATTATATAATTCATGAGAACTATGGAGTAGGAATATATCTAGGAGTTGAAATTATAGATGGACATGATTATTTAAAAATAAAGTATGCTGATGAGGATAAACTTTTTGTTCCAATAGAAGGAATAGGAAAGATAGGTAAGTATATATCTTATTCTGGGGAGATTCCCGAGATATATAAATTGGGTAGAAAAGGATTTAGAAAAAAGAGAGAGAAGATAACTGAAGAATTAATTCAATTTGCTAAGGAGATTGTAGAGATTCAAGCAAAAAGAGAGTTAGAGGCAGGTTATATTTTTGCTCCAGATACTCTTTGGCAGGAGGAGTTTGAAGAGGGATTTCCATATAGAGAGACTACTTCGCAACTGAAGGCTATAGAAGATGTAAAAAGAGATATGGAATCTCCTAGAGTAATGGATAGAGTAGTGTGTGGTGATGTTGGATTTGGAAAGACAGAGGTAGCTATAAGGGCAGCTTTTAAAGCAGCTATTGAGGGAAAACAGGTAGTTGTGATGGTACCAACTACTGTTTTAGCACAACAGCATTATGAAAGATTTACAGAGAGAATGAAAAACTATCCAATAACTATAGAGCTTTTGAGTAGATTATCCTCTTTGAAAGAGCAGAAGACAACTCTTGATAATATTTTAAGTGGGGCTGTAGATATAGTTATAGGGACACATAGAATCTTATCGGAGGATGTTAAATTTAAGGATTTAGGATTAGTGATAATCGATGAGGAGCAAAAATTTGGTGTAAAGGCAAAGGAGCATCTGAAGAGATTGAGAAATAAGATTGATATGCTTACATTGACTGCAACACCTATACCTAGAACTCTAAATTTAGCTCTTTTAGGGATAAGAGATCTCTCGGTAATTGATACTCCACCAGAGGGAAGAAAACCTATTGAAACTATATTTTTAGAGGGAACAGATAAGAATATAAGAGATGCTATAATGAGAGAGATAGCTAGAGAGGGACAAGTTTTCTATATCTTCAATTCAGTAAAAGGGATTGAAAAAAAGGTTTATGAGTTGAAGGGAATACTTCCAGAGTATTTAAAAATAGGTTTTGTACATGGGAAGATGTTACCAAAGGAGATAAAAGAGAGAATAAAAGAGTTTGAAAATGGAGAGATAGATGTACTTCTTGCAACTACTATTATAGAAAATGGAATTGATATAGAGAATGCTAATACTATGATTATAGATAGAGCAGATAAATTGGGACTTTCACAGATTTACCAGTTGAGGGGAAGAGTTGGAAGAGGAAATAGACAGAGTTACTGTTATCTTCTGACTAAGGAGTATCAGAGTAAAAAGGCTAAGGATAGAGAGGATTCTATCAAAATGTTGGAGGAAACAGGTGGAGGAGGACTTCAGCTCTCTATGGAAGATATGAGAATAAGAGGGGCTGGAGAGATTCTTGGAGAGAAACAGCATGGAGCCTTAGAAACTTTTGGATATACTCTGTATATGAAGATGCTTCAAGAGGAGATAGAGAAGATAAAGGGAGAGTTTGAAGAGGACTTAGAGGATATTGAGATAAAGGTAAACTATCCTGCATTTATTCCAGAGAGTTATATAGAAAAGAGTGAGAAAATAAAAATCTATAGAAGAGTAGCTGATATAAAAAGAGAGAGCGAACTTCAAGAGATAAAAGATGAGTTGATAGATAGATTTGGAAAGATGCCTATAGAAGCTCAAGGTTTTTTCAAGTATATAGCTTTAAAATTTAGAGCTAGAAAATTAGGGGTAAAAAGAGCTATTGAAATTAAGGGAAAAAATGAGAGCGACATAAAATTTCATAATGATAAGATGAATTTTGAAAAACTTCTAGATTTAATTCAAAAAGAGATAATAAGATATCAGAAGAAAGAGGATATCATAGAGTATGATGGAACAATTGAGGAGTTTTTAAATGTATATGAACAGTAATAATGAGGTGAAGAGAATGAAAGAATTTGATAGACTTGTAGAGATAATAAAGGTATTGAGAAGTGAAAATGGTTGCCCTTGGGATAGAGAGCAGACATTAGAGAGCTTAAAACCTTGTCTAAGAGAGGAAGTAGCTGAGTTATTAGAGGCTATGGAGGGAGATGTAGAGGAGCATAAAGGGGAGCTTGGAGATGTTTTGATGAATTTAGTATTTCAAGCTGATATTCGTGAACAGGAGGGAAAATTCAATATTGAAGATGTTGCTCATGAGATAAATGAAAAATTAATAAGAAGACACCCTCATGTATTTAAAGAGAGAAATAGTGAGATATCTACAAAAGAGGTTTTAACAAATTGGGATGAGATAAAGAAAGGAGAAAAATTACACGAGAATAGAAAATCAGCAATAGATGGAGTTCCTAAATATCTTCCAGCCCTTTCAAAGGCTCAAAAAATACAGAAAAAAGCATCTAAAGTAGGCTTTGACTGGGAGAATACAGAGCAGGTATTAGAGAAGGTTTATGAGGAGTTAGATGAGTTAAAGGTAGAGATAGAAAGAGCAGATAGAGAAAAAATGAAAGATGAGTTGGGAGATGTCCTTTTCTCTATAGTTAATATAGCTAGATTTTTAGATATAGATGCGACAGAGGCTTTAGAAGGAACAATAAAGAAATTTGACAAAAGATTTAGATATGTAGAAAAAAATTGTGAAATAGAGAAAACTTCCCTTGAAGATTTAGAAAAACTTTGGCAAAATGCAAAAAAAATCATTGACTTATAGAAAAAATGTAGTATATATAGTATAAAGAGGAGTGAATATGAGATTAGATAAGTTTTTAAAAGTTAGTAGAATAATAAAGAGAAGACCTATTGCTAAAATAGTGGTAGATGGTGGAAAAGCTAAGCTTAATGGAAAAGTGGCAAAGGCTAGTACAGAGGTAAAGGTAGGACAGATCTTAGAGTTAGAATATTTCAATAAGTATTTTAAATTTGAGATATTGGAAGTACCTACAGGAAATGTTGCTAAGGAGAAGACTTCTGAACTAATAAATGTTTTAGAAAGTAGAGGGATTACTGTTGATATTGATAGTGAGGAGGATATTTTTTAATGAAGTTCTCTTTGAAATCAAATGCTAAGATAAATATTGGTTTAAATGTAACTGGAGTTTTGCCAAATGGATATCATCTTTTGGATATGGTAATGGTTCCGATATCTCTTACTGATAGATTGGACGGAGAGATATTTGATGAAGAGGGAGAGTTGGAAATAACGACTAATAAGCCAAGTATTCCCACTGGTAAAGAGAATATTCTTTGGAAGATATATAACAAATTTTATGAGATGAGTGGATTACCAAGAAAGAGGATAAAATTACATTTAGAAAAGGTTATTCCACATGAAGCTGGTTTAGGGGGAGGAAGCTCTAATGGAGCATTTTTCCTGAAGGAATTGAACAGTTATCACAATAATTTTTTCTCATTGGAGGAGTTAATAGAGATAGGAAAGAGTATTGGAGCTGATATTCCTTTCTTTATAGTAAATAAACCTAGCAGAGTGAAAGGAATAGGGGAAGAGATTGAGGTAATTGAAAATAACTTAGATAGAGATATTATTTTAATTAAACCTAACTTTGGAGTATCAACAGCTAAAGCTTATAAAAATATGTATATGCTCAATAATAAAGTTGATGCGGATATTGATAAAATAGTGTGTGGATTGAGGGATAATGATATTACTTTAGTTGAAGAGAGTATAGAAAATCATTTGGAACAAGGGCTTTTACTTGAAGATAGTAATATTATAGAGTTTAGAAAGAGATTATCAAATATTCCAAATATGAAGTTTTTTATGTCTGGAAGTGGAAGTGCATATTATACGTTTGTGGAAAATGGAGAGAGAGAAGTAAAGGCTATAAAAGAGCAATTACAACACTGTGAAGTACATCTTTGCAGAGGGTTATAATAGATTACATAAAAAAGGGAAGGTGCATGGATCATGAAGATTACAGATGTAAGATTAAGAGCAGTAAAAGGAGAAAGTGAACTAAAGCTAAAAGCTTATGCAGATGTTACTTTTGATGAGTGTTTTGTTATTCATGGATTAAAAATTATCGACGGACAAAAAGGAATGTTTGTAGCTATGCCATCGAGAAAGATGCCAGATGGAGAGTATAAAGATATAGTTCATCCTATAACTCCTGAGTTGAGAAAAGAGATTACAGAAACTGTAATTGCAAAATTCAATGAGATGAAACCAGAGGAATTGATTGAAGAATAAAAGTGTGGGGAAATAAAAAAGGCTGTTGCAAAACTGCAACAGCTTTTTTTCTATTTCGAGTAGTCTAAATAATCCTCTTTAAGCATAGCATACTCGTCATCTTTTTTAGGTTTTACTTTTTTTTCTGGTTTTGGATTTAATTTTTTCTCTAAGTTTTCAATTATATCCAAGTTTGTATTTTCAGAACTAGGCTTTTTATTCATAAATAAACCTCCAAAGGTAAAAATTTGTTTCATTTTAAAAATAAGAAATATTATGAAGTATTTTATTTTCTTACAAATGAATTATAACGGGATTATCAAAAAAAGTAAAACAGATTTTTGTACAGATAGTTACAAGTAAAAACTTGTATTTATTAAAAGATAGTGGTATATTAGATAAAAATAAAAAGGGGTGGGAAGTTGAGATGTTGATTAGTTTTAAAATGTTTATGACTGTAGTTGAAGAGATGAGTATAAGTAGGGCAGCAGCTCGTTCCTTTGTCACTCAACAATGTGTGAGCGACCATATTAAAAGAATAGAGGAGGAGTATAAAGTAATTTTATTCAATAGAAGACCAAAGTTATCCTTAACACTAGCTGGTGAGGAGATGTATAAGACTCTTTGTAAAATAGCCGAGCTTGAAAGTGACTTAGAAAAGAGATTAAAGAGTATGCAGGGAGTAGCTGTACCTAAGCTTACAATAGGGGTAAATGCTACTAGAATAAGTATTATTCTTCCTAAATTATTGAGTGAGTACAATAAATTTTTCCCTAATGTAATAATATCTTTTGTCATAAAAGATACGAGAACTTTAGAGCAACTTTTACTCAAAGGAGAGGTAGATATGATTGTTGATTTGAATGCACATACAAGTCCACAATTTAATATAATCTCTCTAGGAAAGGATAAACTTCATTTCTTAATCTCTGAAAATCTATACCATAGATATTTTAAACAAGAGGAGCTATTAGAGTTAAGTTCTGGAATTAAACTGGATAGAATAAAAGATATTCCAATAGCAAGTAATTTTGAAGGAAGTACAATTGATAATATAATTCAACATTATGCTGAACGAGATGGAGTAAAGTTAAATATACTTTACTATACAGGTGAGTATGAAACTCAACTTTCTCTCTGCTGTAATGATTTGGCTGCAGCAATTTGTCCAACGATGATATTGAAAAAAGTATTAGAATATAATAAAGAGAGTAAAAATCCGATATTTATTTTTCCATTGGAAAATCAAACAGAGGAGTTAAAGATAGAGATTGTGACAAATAAGGGGATAGAGACTCCAGAGTATATACAAAAATTTATAGAACTATTAATAAATATGATGAGAGAAAGTATAGAAAAATATGAAAAATAAAATATAAAAGTTAACAAAGGTTTAGAATAAAAATATAAAAGCTAGCTTTTCTTAAAAAAATATGTTAGAATAACCTTGGAAATAATTGTGACATTTATCATAAAATATTTAAGGAGGGAAAATGACAAAGGAAAAAAATCTTTTAAAGGAAGAGAAGGAGTTATTTAGAATAGATGGAAAGCCAGCTTTTTTAGAAGCTTTACCTCTAGCATTTCAACATATTGTGGCTATGTTTGTTGGAAACGTAGCTCCAATATTGATAATTTCTAGAGTTGCTAAGATAGATCCAAGTGTAACTACAATTTTAATA
Organism: Fusobacterium mortiferum; assembly: GCF_016900045.1. Lineage (GTDB taxonomy): Bacteria > Fusobacteriota > Fusobacteriia > Fusobacteriales > Fusobacteriaceae > Fusobacterium_A > Fusobacterium_A pullicola. Next base: position 4,235 of record NZ_JACSNP010000018.1, on the reverse strand, counting down.
CAGTGTGCTATGTTGGCTGCTGGTGTAGCGACATTTTTACAAATCTATCCTATTAAGCTTTTTGGTGGTTTAAGAGTTGGTTCAAAATTACCAGTAGTTATGGGAACAAGCTTTGGATTTTTACCTACTGTTTTAGCTATATTAGGTGGAAACTCATTGAATTTACCTATTTTATTTGGGGCTCAGATAGTAGGAGGTATAGCCTCAATATTAATAGGAGCATATCTGAAAAAGATAAGAAAATATTTCCCGCCATTAGTAGCAGGAACGGTTGTTTTTTCAATAGGATTATCACTATTCCCAATAGGTATTAACTATATGGCTGGAGGTGTTGGAGCACCTACATATGGTTCTTATCAAAACTGGGCAATAAGTTTAATAGTTTTAGGAACAGTTCTATATTTTAATCAGTTTACAAAGGGAATTACTAAACTATCTTCTATCTTAATAGGTATAGTAGTAGGTTATGTTATATCAGTATTTTTAGGAATGGTTAATTTTACTCCAGTAAGAGAGGCTGCATGGTTTGCCTTTCCAAAGTTTTTTATCTTTGGAGCACCTAAATTTGAGATGGGGTCTATGATAGCTATGGTAATTATGTATCTTGTAACAGCTATTCAAGCTGTAGGAGATCTGTCAGCTGTAACATTAGGTGGAGTAAATAGAGAGGTAAGTGATCAAGAGTTATCAGGAGGAGTTATAGGAAATGGAGTTGGAGCAATATTTTCAGCTGTACTCAACTCATTTCCAACAGCAACTTATTCACAAAATGTTGGTCTTGTAGTATTAACAAAGGTTGTAAGTAGATATGTTATAGCAATAGCTGCTGGATTTTTATTGATAGCAGGATTTGTACCAAAATTTGGAGCTATAATAAATACTATACCTTCAGCAGTAATTGGTGGAGGAACTATAACAGTATTTTCAATGATAACGATGACAGGGATTCAAGTTATCAGCAAAGGTGGAATAACAGGTAGAACTATGATAATAGTTGGATTATCAGTAGCAATTGGAGCAGGAATTGGACAAGTACCTCAATCAATAGCTCAATTTCCTCAATTTGTAAAATTGATATTTGGTTCAAGTGTAGTAATGTCTACATTGATAGCTTTAGTTTTAAATATTATTTTACCTAAAGAGAATCATAAGTAATTAGATAAATAGTAGATCGAATAAAAAAAGATGGTTGTATATAGCCATCTTTTTTACAATATTAAATTTGATTTTCTATAATATCTCTTTTAACTTATTTTTTAAAGCTTTAGATTTAGTTGGATTTCCATTAGCGGATATAGCTATTTGATACTCTTCAGTTTCTAAGATACTAGCAAAACGGCAATTCATCTCCTCTTTAGAGGTAATATTATTTACCAATATATTTTTAGAATTGCAAAGTTCATAGATATATCTATTAAATTCTGGATTATCAGTAGCAGCTACAACTATAAATCTATTTTCAAGGAGAGTTTCATTAAACTCTCCTATTTTAATATCAATATTTTTAAGATTAAAAAATTTTTCCTCTTTAATCTCCTTTGTTATAACAGTAACCTTAGCTCCATATTTTAGTAGAGTTTCCACTTTTCTAAAGGCTATTTTCCCAGCCCCAATTACCAAAGCACTTTTATTTCTTAAATCTATAAAGAGAGGAAAAAAATTATTTTCCATTTTTCTCTCCAATAGCCTTAAATGCCATATCCATAACTTCAAGAGTTCTATCCAGTATCTCTTGAGTGTGAGCTACAGATACAAAATGAGCTTCAAATTGAGATGGAGGGCAGATAATACCATTCTCTAGCATTGTATTGAAATAGATAGCAAAATTTTCCGTATTAGAAGATAGTGCATCTTCAAGATTGTTTACCTCTTTTTTCTCTGTAAAAAATATTGTGAATAGAGAACCTATAGAGTTAATTACAATGTTTACACCATATTTTTCAGCAGATTTTTTAGCTCTATCAGTTATATATTTAACCTTCTCTTCAAGCTCTTTGTATAAAGTCTCTTTATTATCAGAAAGATAAGTTAACATCTCATAACCAGCTCTTACAGCAACTGGGTTTCCAGAAAGAGTACCTGCATGATAAACTCTTCCTACAGGGGCAACAAGTTGCATAATTTCAGCTTTTCCACCAAAAGCTCCAACTGGATATCCCCCTCCAATTATTTTCCCAAGGGTAGTCATATCAGGAGTGATTCCAAAATACTCCTGTGCTCCTCCTAAAGCTAATCTAAATCCAGAAATAACCTCATCAAATATTAATAGAGTTCCAGTTTGAGTACAAAGCTCTCTTACCATCTTTAAAAATTCAATATTAGGATAGATAACTCCCATATTAGCAGGAACAGGCTCCATAATTAAACAAGCTATATTTCTCTTTTCTAAAACATCTTTTAGGGCATCAAAATCTCCAAAAGGTATAGTTACAGTATCTTTTAATACTCCTTCAGTAATTCCATTACTATCTTGATATCCTTCAGTTAGTAATCCAGATCCAGATTTTACAAGTAGAGCATCAGAATGTCCATGATAACACCCTTCAAACTTAGCTATCTTATTTCTATTTGTATAGGCTCTAGCAAGTCTAACAGCAGACATAGTAGCCTCTGTACCAGATGTTGTAAGTCTAACCATCTCGATAGATGGACAACATTTAGTTATAAGCTCAGCTAGTTCAACTTCTCTTTTAGTAGGTAATCCAAAAGAGCTTCCAAGTTCAATAGCCTCTCTTACTCCATTGATAATTTTAGGATGATTATGTCCAAGTATTAAAGGTCCCCAAGAGCAGATATAGTCAATGTACTCATTTCCATCTTCATCCCATATTTTAGCTCCTTCACCTTTACAAGCAAAGATAGGAGCTTCCCTATGAACAGATTTAAAAGCTCTTACTGGGCTATTAACTCCTCCAGGGATATATTTTTGAGCTTTTTTAAATATTTCTTTTGAAATTTCGTGATTCATATTTTTCCTCCTAAAGTGTGATCTCTCCATTTTGTACCCATTGAGCAATATCTTTAGCATGATAAGTGATAATAAGATTTACACCTGCTCTTTTAAGGGCATACATATTTTCCATTACGATTCCCTTTTCGTTGATCCAACCATTTTGAGCAGCAGCTTTAACCATAGAGTATTCTCCACTCACATTGTAAGCAACCAATGGTAAAGAGATATCTTTTAAGGCGTGTATAACGTCAAGGTAAGCAAGGGCAGGTTTAACCATTATAAAGTCTGCTCCCTCTTCTATATCAGAATCTACTTCTTTGTAAAACTCCTTTGAATTTCTAAAATCCATTTGATAAGTTTTTCTATCTCCAAAACTAGGAGCAGAATCTGCAGCATCTCTAAAAGGTCCATAGTAATTAGATGCATATTTTACACTGTAAGCCATAATAGGTAGATACTCAAATCCATTTTCATCTAAAAGCTCTCTGATAGCCTGAATTCTACCATCCATCATATCTGAAGGAGCTACAATATCAGCCCCAGCTTTAGCATGAGATAGTGCTATTTTAGCCATATATTTAATTGTAACATCATTATGAACATCACAATTACTTAGGATTCCACAATGACCATGAGATGTGTACTCACACATACATACATCAGTTATAATTAAGAATTCTGGAAAGTTTTTCTTAATATGTCTAATAGCTTCCTGTACAATTCCATCTTCAGCATAAGCTCCTGAACCTAATGGATCTTTCTTTTTTGGAATTCCAAAAAGTAGAAGAGATTTTATTCCTAATTTTTTAAGTTCTTCTAATTCCTCATCTATTCTATCTAAAGAAAATCTGTATTGACCAGGCATAGAGGTAATCTCTTCTTTGATATTTTCTCCCTCTTCAATAAAAAGTGGGTATATAAGTTCATCTATACTTAAAGTTACATTTCTTACCATATCTCTTAGAGTTTTAGAAGTTCTAAGTCTTCTTGTTCTTATAAACATAATTCCGTTGCCAAAAATCTATAAAAATATAGAAATTTGTTTATTTCCTTCTTCTACAAGTCCGATTTTACCTAAGCTACTTTCGTTTGATATAACTCTCCAAAGGCTTAAATTCGGATACAACGCGTCCTACACATTAGCATTTTCTTGTTTGTGAAATTATGCTAATTTATACATAGATAAATTCAGTGAAGCATTATAGTCTCTATCTATTACTGTTCCACAATGTGAACAACTATAAACTCTATCTTTTAGTTTTAAATCTTTCTTTATAGAACC
>NZ_JACSNP010000189.1 GCF_016900045.1 Fusobacterium mortiferum | reverse complement strand
GGCTATAAGCTATTGTGCCAATCAATGCAAATACTGAAATAAAAATTGTACGTTTCATATTTGTTGTATTTTAATTAAATGTAAATGCTATTCCATATTCCGAGAAAATGATATTGTAACATTTGGGTTTATCCTTATAAGGAGCGATAAGTATTTTTGCAGGATAAACAACTCTTTTAGCAGCTTTACCTGTATGTCCATCATGTGAATATTTTGTAGGCATTTTCCCATTCCAATGTGCAACCC
>NZ_JACSNP010000188.1 GCF_016900045.1 Fusobacterium mortiferum | reverse complement strand
GGATATAGTAAACCACTTGTCGTAACATCGGCTTTTCATATGGAAAGAACGGTAGCTAATTTTAAAAAAATGGGTGTGGAAATAGTACCTTATCCATGTGATTATATGGTAAATAAAGAACAGGTTTTTCATTACAATAAATTAGCACCATCGTCACAAGCTTTAGAATTTACGGCTTTATATTTTCAAGAAAATTTGCGTACATTTGTCACGAAATACATTGAATGATTTTATAGACAATAAATTT
>NZ_JACSNP010000187.1 GCF_016900045.1 Fusobacterium mortiferum | reverse complement strand
GTACCAGTATATGCACTACCGTAAATACCAATTTTTAAAGATTTACCATACTGTGCCCAGAATTTTTCATATTTTTCACGGTCTTTTTTGAGCATTGTATTTAATTGACGCAAAATGCTCTTTTCAAGGTTTTTACCTATTAATTTAAGTTCACGGCTCTGTTGTAAAAGTTCACGTGAAATATTAAGAGAAAAATCTGGAGAGTCTACTAAACCTTTGACAAAACGCAAGTATTCTGGTAATAAAT
>NZ_JACSNP010000186.1 GCF_016900045.1 Fusobacterium mortiferum | reverse complement strand
ATTTTCGGCATCATCACATCAAGCAATAAAATATCTGGATTTTCATTTTTAAATTTTTGCAGGGCTTCTTCCCCATCAGTTGCCACAATAGGCATATATCCTTCTTTTTTGGCATATTCCGCTAAAATAGAAGTTATCTGTTCATTATCATCTACTATTAAAACTTTAACCATAAAACACCATCCTCAATCTATGTATTATATAGAACATCAATCTCGTAAATCATTATTTTAATGCTATCATAAAC
>NZ_JACSNP010000185.1 GCF_016900045.1 Fusobacterium mortiferum | reverse complement strand
CTTGAAGGGGGCTGCTCCTAGTACGAGAGGACCGGAGTGGACGGACCAATGGTGTACCAATTATCCCGCCAGGGGTACAGTTGGGTAGCTACGTCCGGAAAGGATAAACGCTGAAAGCATCTAAGCGTGAAACCAGCCTTGAGATGAGGTCTCCCGAAGCGTAAGCTTGAAAGACACCTTAAAGAAGATGAGGTTGATAGGCCAGGAGTAGAAGTTCAGTAATGAATGTAGCGGACTGGTACTAATA
>NZ_JACSNP010000184.1 GCF_016900045.1 Fusobacterium mortiferum | reverse complement strand
GTGGTGGACCGTCCGAGCCGTCTCAAATGACCACCACTTCGTCATCCTCACCACCCCAATCCCCGAGGAAGACAACAACAACGAATTTCCCGACGACACAGAAAACAGCGTCTACTACACGATCATCGACAACGAACTCCGAGTACGAGGACCGGATAACGTCTGGGGCAACGGCTACGACACCGACGCACAGATCGCCCGATCCCTGCAAAACCTCCTCGACGAAGAGATCGAGGTCAGCCGGCGGC
>NZ_JACSNP010000183.1 GCF_016900045.1 Fusobacterium mortiferum | reverse complement strand
GCTGCGGTGAAACTGGCAAGAGAATTGATGGATGATCCTACTGTCCTTCAAGATTCCTATCCGAATACCTTTGCGTGGATGAACACGGTTATCTCCCGCCACATCGGATTAGACACCTCCAAGTTTGGAGCCGTGGACAAGATCCTTCAGGCAGGATTTGAGGGTGCTGGTAAGGTCCTCACCCACCTTGATGCTGCTTGGAACAGATACGAGGTGCACAAGGACGACAACGTATTTGGACCCATTGC
>NZ_JACSNP010000182.1 GCF_016900045.1 Fusobacterium mortiferum | reverse complement strand
AGCTAATTTCCCACATAAAAACATTTTAACTAGAGCTGTTGGTATCTCCTGTAATTTATTAGTAGACACTGGCTTTTGCGATATTTTAGAACATGACAAATTTCTAATTTGCTCAGATGGATTAACTAATATGGTTACTGATGAACTCATTCGTGATATCTGCTATGAAAATACTAATGAAAACAAAGCTAATAAATTAGTAAAAAAAGCCCTTGAAAATGGCGGAAAAGATAATATTACTTGTATAG
>NZ_JACSNP010000181.1 GCF_016900045.1 Fusobacterium mortiferum | reverse complement strand
ATGCGCGGGTACAGATCGACGTATTCGCGCTCGACGCTGTTGCCAAGGTTGCGGCACGCGATGCCGTGATCGCAGCGCTTGAGCCCCGCGCCAGCGCCGGCGGCATTCGGTTTGAGCGCATCCGAGACGTCAGCGTTCGCGACCTGAGCGAGCAAGGCGACACGCAATTTATCCACCGCGATTCAATTGATGCGGTGTTCTGGTTCACCAAGGAGGATTAATCATGGCCCTGCCCCCCGCACCAACAC
>NZ_JACSNP010000180.1 GCF_016900045.1 Fusobacterium mortiferum | reverse complement strand
CGCCGTTTCCGGTGACGCCGTGACACTCCGCGCAGTACTTGTCGTACACGACCTTGCCGGCCGCGATCGACTTCGGGGTTGCGGAAACCGGATTCTTCATCGCCTTCGCGTCAATGGGACTTGTTCCCGACTTACACGCGCCGGTGAAAATCAGGAACGTTAACATCAATAAAGTTTTGATTTCAGAAAGAGTATTTCGCATAGCGCCGAAATATTACCGGAGTTTGCGTGCAGGTAACACTGCAAGA
>NZ_JACSNP010000017.1 GCF_016900045.1 Fusobacterium mortiferum | reverse complement strand
TACTGATTATTTATTACACCAATTTATTGTTGTGTTTGCATTTATTGTCTTTCTCTATTCTGTTGCTAATGTCCTTATTTATTTATCTGTGCCGCTCTCTCGCGGACAAAGATTATAATATCATAAATAACATTTTTCGTCAATACTTTTTTAAAATTTTTTTAAAAATTTTTTTAAAAAAGTATTTTAGGCATTAAATAAGCCGGGTTTTGTTTATGTTAATTATTTATCTAGAATTATAATCTCTTATAATCTCAAGCAACTTACCCTGAAAGCTGGACGAGCAGCCCTTAACCTTTCCTATTTAGTCTTGCTCCAGAGGGGGTTTACCTAGCTTCTTTAGTTTCCTAAAGAACTGGTGGTCTCTTACACCACCTTTTCACCCTTACCTTTAATGGCGGTTTCTTTTCTGTGGCACTTTCCTTAAAGTTTCCTTTAGCAGCCGTTAGCTGCCCTCTTGCTCTGTGGAGCCCGGACTTTCCTCTCCTTAAAAATTTAAGCAGCAATTAACTTTAATACCTAAAACTTTTTTATTTTTTTCTACTTACTATTTCCATCTCTTCTTTAAAGCTCTTTTTATATTTTACCATAAGTATTCTTATTATCAAAGCAAAAATTATAAAAAATACTACTCCCATTATTATAAAAAACTTACTTTCCTTTTCTTCTACTACTTCTTCCTCTATAACAATAGGCTCTTCTATTTTTATCTCTGCTAAAATATCATCTAATCCACTTAAAATCTCTACAGCATATTTATCAAATTGTTTTTCTTGAAGATACTGCTCATTTGTATTCAATAGTTCATTAACCGCGTCCTGAACTTCATCAAGTTCAATATCTTTAGTTAATTTCAACTCAATTTTCAATCTATCATCATCAGTTTTTATTAAATTCAATATCACTAATTTTTCTGCTTTTTCTGCTACAAATCCTTCATCTTCTGAAAAGCTATTGATATATACACTTATATTTCTTTTTTCACTTATATCTTCTACTTTTTTTTCAATCTCTATTTTTTGATTTTCATTGAATAAGTTTAAGTTATCATTAATTTTACCGAACGTTAAAATATTAACTAAAAAAAATCCAATTGCCATTAATCTTTTTTTCATTACTAACTCTCCAAATTAATAATTTTTGAAAATTGGTCCGTCATTGTAAATTATAACATCTATTGACATTTTTTCAAAGTAACTTTTTAAAAGTCTTGCAAAACATTGCTCACTTTCAAAATGTCCAATATCAATTAAATTTAATCCACTTTCCATAGCGTCTAAAGCTTCATGATATCCAACATCACCAGTTATAAACAGGTCTACATTTAATTTTTTTACCTTTCTCCAGTAGTTCATTCCAGACCCATTTACAATAGCAACTTTTTTTATTAAACTACTCTCTTCTCCTACTAATCTTACATTCTCTATCTCAAGTTTCTCTTTTAATAACTTAATGTATTCAGCCACTGTTGTTTCTTTGTCTAATTTATAGACTCTTCCTATTCCACAACTTTCACCATTAATATTTTCATCTATAACTTTAGAATTGCTTACTCCTAACTCTTTTATAATATAATCATTCAACCCATTTAATGCCGAGTCTAAATTAGTATGAAGGGCATATAAATTTATCCTATTCTCTATTAATTTGATTATTTTTCTTCCTAATACAGTTGAATAATCTATATTTTTTATCCCTTTAAATATCATTGGATGATGTGTTACTAACATATCAACACCATTTTCTATAGCGTTATCTATAGCTTTTTCAGTAGCATCAAGAGAAAGTTGAATTTTTTTAATCTCCCTTCTGTTATCACCTACTAATAATCCTACATTGTCCCACTCTTCTGCCAAATTTTTTGGAAAATTTAATTCCAACTCCTTTATTATATTCTTAGCTATCATAAAAATATTTTTCCTTCCATTGTTGATAAAATCAAAAGAGCTTGTTCAAAAATAATCTCTCCCTCTCCCTTTTTCAATCCTAATTTCTCCTCTATTTCAAAAATAGAAAATCTTCTCTCTGCTCCAAATCCAAAATATAGATTTAGTACCTCTATCTGTCTTGAACTCAGTCTGTTTTTTAAGGCTCCAAACTCAATAGTTCTCTCCATTAATTTCTCTCTCTTATCAATTGCTTCTAAGCTTGGAAGTAGGTCTTCCTCTTTTAAGTACACCTCTCCGTCCTCTTCACTATGTGTGTGTTCCTCTTTTCCAAAATTCTCTCTTTTATCTTTAAAAAATCTTTTAAACTCATTCTTTATATCTGTAATCTTGCTATTTATAAAAATTACCATCTCTCTAATTATCCAATATTTTTTATAATTTTCAAAATCTCCATATTTTTCTCCATCATATAGAGCTATTCCTTTCATAAGCCCCATTGTTCCCTCTTGAACAACATCTAAATATGCAACTCCCTCTCTTAAATAGTTAAATGCTATTGAGGCTACTACTGGAAGATTTTGTACTACAAAATCTTCTTCATTCTCCTCTTGATTTGGAATTATACTAGAAACCTCTTCTAAATAATCAATTACACTCTCTTCTCCCATTATCTCTAAATCTTCCTCTTCTAACTCTTTTAATGAAAGTTTAGAGTAATCTAATACTAGCTCCCTTTTCTCTTTTAAAAATTTTAAAAACTCCTCTTCATCAAAATATTTTTTTACAACTTGTCTTTCAAAATCTATTACATTTATCTTTTCCATACTCTGTTCTCCTTTTTTATAAGCTTAAAAAGAGGCTGATAAAATCTCTATTTCCAGCCTCTCTCCCAAATATATTATACTTTAAAATCTTCCAATTTCTTTCTTCTGCTTGGATGTCTTAACTTTCTAAGTGCCTTAACCTCTATCTGTCTGATTCTCTCTCTTGTTACCTTGAAAATTTTTCCAACCTCTTCCAATGTTTTAGGAGAACCATCATCAAGTCCATATCTATATCTTAGTACTTTTTCCTCTCTACTACTTAAGCTATTTAATACTCCATCTAGTTGCTCTCTTAGTAATGATCTATTTGTTAATTCATATGGATTTAGCATTTTATTATCCTCTACGAAATCTCCTAATTCGCTATCTTCTTCACTTCCTACTGGAGTTTCTAAAGAAATCGGATCTTGATTCATCTCTTGAATAGCTTTTACCTTCTCTACCTCCATTCCAAGTCTTTCTGCTAAAACCTCAGGAGTAGCATCTTTTCCAGTTTCTTGAAGATAAATTCTAGCTTCTTTTTTAATTTTATTTATTGTTTCTATCATATGAACAGGTATTCTGATAGTTCTTCCTTGATCTGCAATAGCTCTTGTTATTGCTTGTCTTATCCACCAAGTAGCATATGTAGAGAATTTATATCCCTTTGTGTACTCAAACTTTTCTACAGCTTTCATCAGTCCTATATTTCCCTCTTGTATTAGATCAAGAAGTTTTAATCCTCTATTTGTATGCTTTTTAGCTATACTTACAACTAATCTCAAGTTAGCTTCTATTAGTTGTTGACTTGCCCATTCATCACCTTCTAAAGCTCTCTTTGCATACTCTAACTCTTCATCATGACTTAATAATGGAATCTGTCCAATCTCACGTAGATACATCTTTATCGGCTCATCTACTTTCATATCGCCAGAAAGAGTGAAAAGATCATCACTTATATACTCATCATCTCCAAGATCCTCTAAATCGTCAGGATTGAAATGATCAAAGTCATCATCAAAATCATCTAGTTTTCCATCTAAAACATCATCAAAATCATCATCATCTAAAAAATCATCTTTTTCAAAATCTTTTTCAAAAAGATCAATATCTATATCCTCATCTTTGAAGTCATCTTTAAAATCATCGAATTTATCATCATCGATAATATCATCTTCTAGAATCTCTTCCTTCTCTTTCTTTTTTGTTGTTCTTGTTGTTTTCTTAGTAGTTCCCTCTTTTGCTTTTTTAGCTTTTTCCTCTTTTGCCTTAACTTCTTTAGCTATTTTTTTTGTTTTTTCTATATCCTCTTGTCTTACTATCTCTATACCTTGATCTATCATTCCAGTTATTAACTGTTCTATTTTATCAACTGGAAAATCATCTTTAAGCCCATCATTAATCTCTTCATAAGTGATACACTTATTCTCCATAGCTTTTCTAACTAAAGCTAGAACTTTTTCATTTTTTATAAACTCTCTCATTATTTGAGCCTCCTCTAAATAACTTATAGGTTAATTTACTATCTCTTTAAAATTTTTATACATATTTTCTATCTCATCAAAACTATTTGTTTTACTTAAAGCTATTTCTAATTGCTTTATTTTGTTAACTAACATCAACCCTGTTACCAAATCCATACTTTTGACTCTTCGATAACTACTCTCTATCTCCTGTTTAAACCAAGATAAAAAAGTCTCTTTTAATAACTCTTCTATTTTTTTCTCATTCGAACTATTTTCTATTAGTGAACAAATTATAAGTTGCCACTGTTCCATTTCTTGAGATGTTAACTCTATATGTTCTGGAATATTAACTACACTTTCGTCAGCTTCAGAACTTTTTAAATATTGATATATTTTTTTAGTTAAAGAGCCCTTTATATTCTTATCTCTAAAATAATCAAAATTTTTTCTATTTGCTAAAATTAAAAAAACGGTATCTTTTTCAACCCTATTTATAATTTCAGACTCTTCCCCCATATTTATATTTACTAAATCTTCTTCGAATTTCCTTGATTTTTTTCTATTTTTATCTATTAAAATATCTTTTAATATATCTTTTTCAATCTCTAATTCTTTAGAAAGTCTGTCTAAATATAGTGTTTTCTCTAGTTCTGTATCTACACACTGAAAAAACTCCTTAAACCTATTTATGAAATTTTGTTTAGACATCATATTACTTAGATCATACTCTTTCAGATAGTAGCTAAATAAAAAATCAAATATCTCTACTGAATTTTTAACACATTTTAGAAAACTCTCTTTTCCAAACTGTTTTAAATACTCGTCTGGATCTTTAGCTCCTTCTAATTTTAAAATTCTGATATTAAATCCCAAACTTTTTAAAATAAGACCAGCTCTCTCAGTAGCTACTTGCCCTGGAGCATCAGAGTCAAAAGATAAAATTATATTGGAAGTATACTTTTTTAATAAGATTCCCTGTTCCTCTGTTAAGGCTGTTCCTAGAGGAGCTAGTGCTACATCAAACCCATAGATATAAGCAGATAAAACGTCCATATACCCTTCCATTAACATAGCATAATTTTTCTTTCTTATTATTCCACTTCTCTCTAATCCATATAGATTTTTACCTTTTTTAAATATTGGGGTATCTGGTGAGTTTATATACTTTGGAGTTTCCTTATCTTTTTCTAATGTTCTTCCTCCAAAAGCTATTACCTCTCCCTTTGTGGAGTATATTGGAAATATTATTCTATTTCTAAATACATCATAATTATTCCCATTCTCTCCCTCTTTTATCAATCCAAGTTTTAAAAGATCCTTACTTTCATAACCCTTAGATAGAAGATAATCATTTAACTCACTCCATCTATCTGGTGCAAACCCTAAACCATTCTCTTTAATAATTTTTGGATTTAGTTTTCTACCTGCAAGATATTCCAAAGCAACTCTTCCTTGATTTGAAAATATCATATCCTTATAAAAATTATGAGCTTCTCTCATTATCTCATAATATTTTTCATAATTATCTTGCTGTTTTATACTATTATTATCAATTCCTTTTATAGGAATACCATATTTTTTTGACAGCTCCTCTATAGCTTCTAAAAAACTAATCTTCTTATATTGTGAATAAAATGAAATGGGATTTCCACCTGCACCACAAACAAAACATTTACATATATTCTTACTAGGACTTACCATAAAAGATGGTGTTGTATCTGGATGGAATGGACATAATCCTTTGTAATTAGCACCTGCTTTTTTTAATTCTACAAACTCTCCCACTACCTCTTCTATTTTAAGAGAGTCTATTAAGAGGTCTATATCTTCTGTTTTATATTTCAATTTTTATATACCTCCCATCCTCTTTTTCTCCATAAAAATATAATATATATTCAGTTCTATAGTATAATATATTTTCAAAAATAAATCAAATAAAAATTAATAAAAAAGAGAGTAACCTAAATAGGTCATTCTCTTTTTTGTACCATTAAATATATTGTTTCATCTCTTCTTGAGCTTTACTATTTAGATAATCTTCTAAAACTCTATCCTTTACATTTTCAAATTTAGCTTTTTGATATTTAATATCTTCAGTTTTATCAAATATATATATTTTATCATCTATAGTAACTGTTTCAACTGTATTTTCAGGAGCATTTAAAATATATTTTGCTAATTTTTCATTATATCCAAGTCCTGAAATATATCCAGCATCATTTATTCTAAAGCTATTACTTTGAATAACATCTGGTCTCTCTTTTCTTAAATTTTCAAATGTAATCTCTTTTGATGAAAGTTTATTTTTTAATTCTGCTATCTCTTTCTCTTTTGAACTGATAGTCTCTTTTGATACTTTAGGAGTAATTAAGATATGACTAGCCTTTGCTTTTCCTTCAGTATCATTTCTATCCTCTATTAGTATTAAATGATATCCAAATACTGTTTCAACAGGTGCAGGATACACTTTTCCTACTTCCCCTTCAAAAACAGCTTTTTGGAAAGGTTCCACCATATCCCCTTTTGAAAACCAACCTAGCTCTCCACCATTGCTAGCACTAGGACCTTGTGACAATTCCTTTGCCTTTTCTTTAAAATTCTCACTTGCTAAAGTTTTCAAAATATTTTCAGCTTCAGCTTTTGCCTTTGCTTTATCTTCAGAAGATGGCTCTATCTGAACTATTGCTATATCAGCTTGAGCACTTGGGAAAACATCATATTTTAAACTATTTTTTTCAAAATACTCTTTTAAATCAGCTTCAGTTGGTTTAATTTGTGATTTAATATTCTCGAATAATCCCTTTTGATACTGTGCAAATTGATAATCCACAGGAAGAGTTCCATCAACTACAACTCCTCTTTTCTTAGCTTCTTCTGCTAATTTAACTTGATTCTCATAGTAAGTATTAGCTTGAACCTTTGCCTCATCTTTATCTATATTACCCATAAATAATATACCTAAAGTTCTTTTAGCTAAATCCACATTAGTTATTTTAAATCCGTCTTTATCTATCTCAACTTTTTCCACTAAGTTTTGATACTCTGGAGCAACATTTTCAACCTTAGCATCAAGTTTTAATTCCTCTAAAAGTTTTAAATATCTCTCCATACCTTTTTGTTCTTTTATAGATTTTATAATCTCAGGTTTTACTTCATCTAATGTTTTGCCAGCATATAAGCTATTTTTATTTTCATTGAAATTAGCTAATATCTCTTCATCTGTTGGAGTTATTCCCTCTTGAATTTTTTGGAATGTTTTCTCTATCAACATATTATTTTTTATCTCATTTTTAAAAGTTGTTTTAGTGTACCCTTGTACTGCTAACATTCTCTTAAATTGCTCTTTATTTCCAACTGAATTTTCTATTGCATCATACTGTGCATTTACTTCACTACTTGGAACTTTTATATTTAACTTTTCAGCTATTTTTAAAGTTAGATTTCTATTGATTACATCATCAAAAGCTATTAACTCAATTAAATCTTTATCTAATTTATCACCTAAATATCTAGAGTATCCTTGAATTAAACTAGCCTTTGTTTTTTCTACATCAAGCTTTGATATCTTCTCTCCATCTAATTTTAATGCATATACATTAGCTCTATTATATGAACTTCTCATATTCATATAAGCTAATATTGCCGACGAAGTTACAAATAAAATAGTAATTACCCAAATAAAAGGTTTTATATGTTTACGAAATTTTCTTATTGCCATTTTCTTCAGCCAAAGCTGTCCCCTTTCTTAGTTCTTTAAAAATGTTGCTTCTTTCTATTTAAAATCTAAACCATATTTTCTGATTTTTTCATAAAGAGTAGTTCTTCCTATTCCTAATAATTTTGAAGTCTCTTGCTTATTCCATCTAGTCTTTTGAAGAGCTATCGCAATTACTACCTTCTCAACATCTGCTAAGCTATAAATTTCTTGCTCTAATATATCCTTTAATGGCCCTACTCCAACTACTGTTTTATTTTCAACAGTATCAGACTTCATTTTTATCTCTAATGGTAAATCCTCTACATCAATTACTTTATCTGTTGATAAAATTACCATTCTTTCTATCATATTCTTTAATTCTCTGATATTTCCTGGATATGAATACTCCATTAAATATTTCATAGCCTCTCCCGAAATTACTGGAGTATCTCTGTGTAACTCTCTTACTATCTTATTTAAGAAGTAGTTAGCTAATAATGGAATATCCTCTTTTCTCTCTCTTAAAGGTGGAACCTCTATAGGAAAAGCTGTTAATCTATGGTATAGATCCTTTCTAAATCTTCCTTTTTCTGTTTCATCTTTTAAATCTTTATTACTTGAAGCAATAAATCTTACATCTACTCTTCTTGTTTTATTTCCACCAACTCTTTTTAATTCACCATATTCTATAACTTTTAGAAGTTTAGCTTGACATTTTATGTCCATAGCTGAAATATCATCTAGGAATATAGTTCCACCATCTGCTTCTTCTAAAAGTCCTTTTTTACTTGAATTAGCTCCTGTAAAAGCTCCTCTTTCATATCCAAATAACTCTCTATCCATTGTTTCTTCTGGTAATGAAGCACAGCTTACAACTATATAGTTATTCTTTCTTCTATCACTTTTTTTATAAATTTCTCTTGCTACAATCTCTTTTCCTAATCCATTCTCTCCAGTAATTAGTACAGCTAAATCACTTTCTGCTACTTTGTCAACAAGATTTTTTACATCTTTTATTCTTGAAGATTGTCCTACTATCTCACTCTCTTCTTCAAGACTAGCTAATTTTTCTTCTAATTTTCTTTTCTCTTTTAATATCTCTAAATTCTTTAATGCAGGTAAAATTATTCTGTTCATCTCTTTTAATTCTACTGGTTTCATTAAATAGTTATAAATATCAGCATTTTTTAACTCTTGTATAGCTGCTTCTGTTTCATCTTCTAATAGACCAACTATTACGAAATCTTTTCCTAATCCACTTAATTTTCTTTTAGCTTCTGCAAAATTAAACCATGTTAAGTATTCATCTAAAAGAATAATATCAAAATCACTCTCTCTTAACATATCAAGAGCATCTAATAAGTTATTAAATGTAATTATTTCATATTGTTCTGACAATTCTTTTCTTATTTGTTTCAAAGTCTCTTTTCTCTCTGAAATTGCTAAAATAGCATTTTTCATATATTACCTCCACAATATTTATTCTTAATAATCGTATTTTTTGACTTTATCTTATACATGTATTATAATAGATATTTTGTATTTTTTCAAGACTATTTTTTTTATTTTGTACATTTGCCCAATTTTAGGGCATTTTAGAATAAGGTTTATTTCGTAAGATTGAAAATATCATTTGTAGTAATGAAAATTATAAGTCCAAACAAAATTAACATACCTACCATATGTACCTTTTCTTCTAATTTTTTATTAACTTTTACTCCTATCATTTCCAATAAAACAAAGATAATTCTTCCACCATCTAATGCTGGAAGAGGTAATAAGTTTAACACTCCTACGTTTACAGATAACAGAGCCATTAACCAAAATACAATTCCCGCTCCCTCTTTTGAAGCTTCTCCAACAACTCTGATGATACCTATTGGTCCACTTAACTCCTCACTCTTTACCTTTCCTGTTACTACCATTTTTAATCCAGTTAAAGTATCCTTTACAATTTTTACTCCACTTTGTAAACTAAGTTTAGATGCTTCTAAAACACTATATTTTTCTATACTATATTCTGGAAGTACTCCCAACATCCCTCTTTTACTATTGGGATCAAAAGTTAATGGTACTGAAACTTCCTCTATTTTTCCATCTCTCTCTAACTTTATAGAAACAGATTCCTGTCCAGTTATTTTTCTTAAATTATCTCCTATATCACTCCAGTTTTTTATCTCATGACCTTCAATCTCTAGTATTCTATCCTTAGGTTGAATATATTTTACTGATTTTGCCTCTTTAAATACATTTCCTATAACAGCTTCATTACTTGGTACATATTTTCCATTTGAATATATGGAAAAAAACATTATTATAAATGCTAGTAGAAAATTCATAAAAACTCCAGCTATTAAAACTATAAATCTTGCATAGGCTGGTTTAGAGTTGAAGCCATCTTCAACTTTACTATCTACTTCCATTCCCTCTATATTTACATATCCACCTATTGGTATTGCTCTAAATGAGTATGTTGTTTTCATAGTATCATATGAGTACACTTGTGGTCCCATCCCTATTGAAAACTCACTTACAGGCATTTTAAATAGTTTAGCTGTAATAAAATGCCCAAATTCGTGGATAAAAATTATAACTCCTAAAACTAGGATTGCTATTAGTATATTCATCTTCCCTCCATTATAATATCTTCTTAACTACTGAAAAAATCTCTTCTCCTATCTCATCTATTGTTTTCAATCTTCCATTTTCAACACATTTTATCTCTAGCCAATTATACTTTTTAGCTATATTACAAGCATTTTCATAGGATTTTTTTAAATAGGAGATATCCTTTTCATGTATATCCTTTATATCTTCACCTGTTATCTTATTCTTTCTCTGAGCCATTAGCTCTGCAGCTGTCTCTGTCGGCATATTTAAAAAGATTATTAAATCTGGTCTAGGAATTCCCATTTTTGAGTATTCTAACTCTTCTAACCAATCTAAGTACTCATTTTTCTTATCAATACTCTCTATCTTAGAAGCCTGATGAACCATATTTGATGTAGTATATCTATCTGTTACAATTATTCCTCCATCTTGATAAAACTTCTCCCACTCCATTTTATAAGAAGCATATCTATCTATAGCAAACATTGTTGAAACTGGATATGGATTAATATCCAAAGCATTATCTCCAAAAGCTCCTGCTAAGTACATTTTTACTGGTTCACATGCTGGACTTTTATAATTGGGAAAAGATAATTTTCTTACATTAGTTATCTCTTTCTCCAATCTTTCATATAACTTTCTTGTCTGTGTTTCTTTTCCACTGGAATCTGTCCCCTCTATTACTATTAATTTTCCCATCTTACACCTCATAATTTGAGTATACCCACTCTCTTGTTTCTGAGTCTACTCTTTTAATTATTTCAACACCATCAATCTCTAATGGAATGTGTCTTTCCATTGCTTTTTCTATAATTTCATAAATTGTTAAAAACTTTATCTTTCCTTTTAAAAATAATTCAACAGCTACTTCATTTGCTGCATTGAATACTGCTGGCATAGTCTTTCCAGTTCTTCCCGCTCTAAAAGCTAACTCTATTCCTCTAAAAGTATTATGATCTGGCTTTTCAAATGTTAATGTTGAGGCTTTAGTAAAATCTAGTGGCTCTAGTGCTGAGCTTGCCTCTCTTTCTGGATAAGTAAACGCATATTGAATTGGTAATTTCATATCTGGGGCTCCTAATTGAGCTATTACAGACCTATCCTTAAATTCCACCATAGAGTGAATTATACTTTGTGGATGAACTAATACCTCAATATCATCATATGATACTCCAAAAAGTTCATGTGCTTCTATTACTTCTAGTCCTTTATTTATAAGTGTTGATGAATCAATTGTTATCTTTCTTCCCATTGACCAATTTGGATGTTTTAAAGCTTGCTCTACAGTTACCTCTTTTAGTTCTTCTCTCTTTCTACCTCTAAATGTTCCACCACTAGCTGTTATTATTATTTTTCTTACTTCCTCTTTTCTTCCTCCTAAAAGAGATTGAAATATCGCTGAATGTTCACTATCTACAGGAATTATCTCCGCTTTTGGATACTCTTTAAGAAGACTATTTATATAAGGTCCTGCTGCTACCATTGTTTCTTTATTAGCAAGTGCTATTCTTTTCCCCTTCTTTATTCCCTCTACAGTCGCTTCTATTCCTATAGCTCCACTTACTGCAGTTAAAAGTATATCATAATCATCTTTTAATGCTAACTCTTTAAGTCCTTCATCTTTACAATATACCTCTATATTAGGAAACTCATTTTTTATTATCTCGTATCCCTCTAGTGTCCCCACTGAAACATATTTAGGATTAAACTCTTTTATCTGCTCAATTAAAAGATTATGGTTTGTATATCCACTTAAACCTACTACTTGAAATTTTCCCTCTGATTTTCTAACTACCTCTAAAGCATTTGTTCCAATACTTCCAGTAGAACCTAATACTATTATTTTTTTCATATTTCCTCCTAGAAAAAAATTGGGCGAGTTACCTCACCCTAAGATTATAAAATTATAAATTTTAAAAGATAATACATTACTGGAGCTACAAAAAGCATACTATCAAATCTATCTAATATACCTCCATGTCCACCTAAAATTTTTCCAGAGTCTTTTATCTTAAACTCTCTTTTGAACATAGATTCTCCTAAGTCTCCTATTTGTGCTACTGCACTTATAAAAACTCCTAGTATTATTACATTTAAAATACTCATTCCACCTTGAACTAAATCAAAATATCTATCTAATAAAAATAGAGATAGAATTGTAAATACAGTTCCTCCTATTGAGCCTTCAATAGATTTTTTTGGACTGATACTATTAAATCCCCTATTAAAAAACTTTCTTCCAATTCCCATTCCAACAAAATAAGCAAGACTATCACATACCCATACCATTATTTGGGCAGTTAAAAGCCACTTTCCACCATTAGGTAGTAAGCTTATCAAAAGAATATGTGAAAATAAGACACTTGGATATAGAGCTCCCAATAAAGTCTCTCCTAAATCCACACTTGAACTTTCAACTCTATTTTGAAGTACTCTTAAACTTATAGCTATAATTATAGCTATTGCTATTACTCCCTCTACTCCAAAAGATATCATATCTAGCTCTTTAAAAAATAGTACATTAGGAATTATTAAAGCTAATATTATCCCTAATAATTTATGTGGTTTCTTTCCACCCATCTCTGCCATCTGATAAAACTCATAAGCCCCAATTCCTACAATTATATTTGTAAATAACAGAAGTGGCAATCCTCCATAATACAAAACACCTATTAGAATAGGAATTCCTATTAGAGCTACAATTATTCTACTTAACATTATTTTACTCCTCCAAATCTTCTCTCTCTTTTATTATAACTCTCAATAGCTTTGTCTAATTCCTTTTCATCAAAATCAGGCCATAGAGTATCTGTTATATATATCTCTGAATAAGCTATCTGCCATAATAAGAAATTTGAAATTCTTAGTTCTCCACTAGTTCTTATTAAAAGCTCCGGATCTGGGATATTATTATACAAATACTTTGAAAATTCTTCCTCAGTAATCTCTGTCCTTCCTGACTTTAAAATTCTATTCACAGCATCTAATATCTCAGCTCTTCCCCCATAATTAAAAGCTATATTAAAAGTAAGCCCACTATTATTTTTACTTTTTTCTTGAAGATTATCTATAGCTTCTAACAGGGATTTACTCACATTCTCTCTTCTTCCAGAAACCATAAATCTAATATTATTCTCCATAATATTTTTCTCTTCATTCTTTATATAACTTTTAAATAGAAACATTAAAGCACTTACTTCCTCTTGGCTCCTTTTCCAATTTTCTGTTGAAAAGGCATAAACAGTAAGATATTTAACTCCTATCTCAGCTGCATGAGTTATTATTTTTCTCAATGCTCCTGCTCCCTCTTTATGACCAAAGGTTCTAGGAAGTCCCCTTTTTTTTGCCCATCTTCCGTTTCCATCCATAATTATAGCTATATGATTTGGTATTTGTTTTTCCATCTTTTCACCTCTCTATGCTTTGTAAATTGTACCATATTTACACAAATTTTTCTACTAATTTGTTTTTCTAGTAAACAAAAAGAGGATCTTTTGATCCTCCTAATCTCTTTAATTATACAGTTGTTATCTCTTTTTCCTTTTTAGCAAATAACTCATCTATCTCTTTAATATGAGCATCTGTTAATTTTTGAATTTCAGCTTCTAAGTTCTTAACTTCATCTTCAGAAACTGGATTTTCTTTATCTTTTAATAATTTTTTTAGATCGTTATTTCCATCTTTTCTTATATTTCTTACAGCAACTTTTCCATTTTCAGCTTCAGATTTAGCCATTTTTACATACTCTTTTCTTCTATCAGCAGTTAATTCTGGCATTATTAATCTTATAACTTTTCCATCGTTGTTAGGTGTTAATCCTAAGTTAGCTGCAATTATAGCTTTTTCTATTTTAGCTATTAATCCTTTATCCCATGGATCGATTACTAGTAATCTTGCTTCTGGAGCAGATACAGATCCTACTTGATTTAATGGCATTTCAGAACCATATTGCTCTACTTTTATTCCATCTAACATAGAAACATTGGCTCTTCCTGCTCTTATAGATGTGAATTTGTGTTTTGTTGCTTCTACAGCTTTTCCCATTTTTTCTTTACATAAGCTTACTACTTCTTTACCAGTCATAAATTTCCTCCTAAAATATTAATCAGCTATTACTGTTGTTCCTATTTTTTCTCCCATTATTACTTTTTTGATATTTCCCTCTGTTAAAGAATCAAAAACAATAATAGGAAGTCTATTTTCTCTACATAATGAAATTGCAGTTGCATCCATTACTTTTAAATTTTTATTTAAAACCTCTGTATAAGTTACAGTTTCATATTTTACTGCATCTGAATATTTTACAGGATCTTTATCATATATTCCATCAACTTTAGTAGCCTTTAATACAACTTCTGTATTCATCTCAATTGCTCTTAATGCTGCAGCTGTATCAGTTGTAAAATATGGATTTCCTGTTCCTGCTCCAAATATAACTACTCTACCTTTTTCAAGGTGTCTTTGAGCTCTTCTCTTTATAAATGGTTCAGCTATTTTAGGCATTTCTATAGCTGTAAGTACTCTTGTTTGTACTCCTAACTTTTCTATAGAGTTTTGAAGAGCAAGAGAGTTAATTACAGTAGCTAACATTCCCATGTGATCTCCTGTTACTCTATCTACCCCTTGAGTTGCTCCAGATAGTCCTCTGAAAATATTTCCTCCACCTATAACTACTGAAACTTCTACTCCTAAGTCAGCTATTTCTTTTATTTGTCTAGCATATGATGCTATTACATCTGATGAAATTCCAAATTCTTGCTCTCCCATTAGAGCTTCTCCACTAAGTTTTAATAGAACTCTTTTATAAAATGGCTTCTCCATAGCTCCTCCTAATTTTAATTTTTAAAAAAATAGGGATGCGGTTGCATCCCCATTATGCTGTTATCTATTATCCTCTGATTTGAGCTGCAACTTCTTCTGCGAAGTTCTCTTCTTTTTTCTCGATTCCATCTCCAACTTTATATCTTACGAAAGATACTACTGTTGAAGGTGCTGCGAATTGAGCAACAGTTTCTTTGTTTTCTGCTCTTACATAGATTTGGTCTACTAAACAGTTTTCTTCATAGAATTTGTTCATTTTTCCAACTAGTATTTTTTCAATTATTTGAGCTGGTTTTCCTTCAGCTTCTAATTGTTTTCTAGCTATTTCTTTTTCATGCTCTAAGTCAGCAGTTGTAACTTGAGTTTCATTTAAGTATTTAGGATCCATTGCTGCTACGTGCATAGCTATATCTCTAGCTTTAGCTATGTTTGCTTCAGTAGCTTCTCCAGTTAATTCAACTATAACTCCTAGTTTTCCTCCTAAGTGGCTATAAGTTGCTACGAAACCATCTTTAGATTCAGTTTCGTGGATTCTTCTGATGTTCATGTTTTCTCCGATTTTAGCTATTAAATCAGTTACTGCTTGAGCAACAGTTTTTCCTGGTTCTATTTCAGCTTCATTTAAAGCTTCAACAGTTTTTACATTATTTGCAATAGCAATTTCAGCTAATTTCTTTCCGAAATCTTTAAACTCTACGTTTTTAGCAACGAAGTCAGTTTCAGAGTTGAACTCGATTAATACAGCTCTTTTGTTATCTGCTGATACAGCGTCAAAAATTAATCCTTCAGCCGCTATTCTTCCAGCTTTCTTAACTGCTTTAGCAATTCCTTTCTCTCTTAAGTAGTCAATTGCTTTTTCCATATCTCCATTATTTTCCATTAGTGCCTTTTTACAATCCATCATTCCAGCACCAGTTCTTTCTCTTAGTTCTTTTACTAAACCAGCTGTTATTTCTGCCATTTTTTCCTCCTAATAAAATTTTATTTTATTAATTTATGCTCAACAAAATTAGATGAGTAAAAATTACTCAGCTACTACTTCTTCTTCTACTACAACTTCTTCTTCAGTAGCAGGAACTTCTACTACTTCTTTACCTTGGTTTCCTTCGATGATTGCGTTAGCCATTACAGATGAGATTAATTTTACAGATCTGATAGCATCATCGTTTGCAGGAATTGGATAAGTTATTAAATCTGGATCTACGTTTGTATCGATCATTGCAAATACAGGGATTCCTAAGTCAGAAGCTTCTTTTATAGCTAGAGTTTCTTTTTTACAATCTACGATAAATACAGCTGCAGGAATTTCTTTCATATCTTTAATTCCGCAAAGGTTTTTAGATAATTTTGCTAATTCTTTTCTGAAGTTAGCTGCTTCTTTTTTAGTGTAAGCAGTATCTAAAGTTCCATCTGCTTCCATTTGCTCTAACTCTTTTAATCTTTCAACTCTTGTTTTGATAGTAGAGAAGTTAGTTAACATTCCTCCTAACCATCTGTTGTTTACATAGTACATTCCTGATCTTTCAGCTTGCTCTTTTACAGCTTCTTGAGCTTGTTTTTTAGTTCCTACGAATAGAACTTTTCCACCTTGCTCAGCTATTTCTCTCATTACTGCATAAGCTTCTTCGATTTTCTTTAAAGATTTGTGTAAATCGATTACGTGGATTCCATTTCTTTCTGTGAAGATGTACTTAGCCATTTTTGGGTTCCATCTTTTTGCTTGGTGTCCAAAGTGAACTCCAGCTTCTAATAATTGTTTCATTGTTATTACTGCCATTTTTTCCTCCTAATAGTCTTTTGGTTTTTCTTCCATCAGTCTCAAAACTAAGCAATTTTCATTGAAAACACCCGGCTTAGAAATAACTGATGTGTGTATTTCACAACGGTTTATTTTATCATATTTTTTAAAAAATGTCAATATTTTCAATGGATAGTTATACATTTTCTTCTAAAAAATGGTATAATAAAGTTAGAAAAAATATTTTAGGAGGATTTTATGAGAGCTTTACTATTAGTAGATTTACAAAATGATTTTTGCAAAAATGGTGCACTAGAAGTAAAAGATGGGGATTTGGTAATTCCAGTTGCTAATTCTTTAATAAAAAAATTTAAAGAGAATGATGATTTAATAATTGCAACTAAAGATTGGCATCCAATTACACACAAGAGCTTTGCTAATAATTCAAATGGTAAAATTGGAGATATTGGAGAACTTGCTGGTTTACCTCAAGTTTGGTGGCCTAATCATTGTGTACAAAATAGTTTTGGAAGTGAATTTCATCCAGAATTAAATTCAAAAGATATTAAATTAACTATTTATAAAGGAACTGACATTGATATTGATTCCTACAGTGCATTTTTTGATAATGGAAAACGTAAAAAAACAAATCTTGATCAAATTTTAAAAGATAGTGATATAGATACCCTATATATTTTAGGATTAGCTACTGATTATTGTATAAAATTTACTGTACTTGATGCTTTGGAATTAGGATATAAAGTATATTTAGTTGAAGATGGCTGCAAAGGTGTAAATTTAACTCCAAATTCTTCCAATGAAGCTATCAAAGAGATGCAAGAAAGAGGTGCGATTATCCTTAAAAGTTTCAATATTTTAAAATAGTATAAATTTAAAATTTTTTAAAATAACTATAATTAAATAATAATTTTTATTTTAATGGAGGTATTTATGGAAGAAATTTCGAGAGCTGAAGAGTGGGTAAATTCTCTTACACATTATTTTGGTGTGATTCTAGCACTAATAGGAACAGGAGCTTTAATAGTAAAAACTTTAGAAAGTAACAATACTGGCTATTTTATTGGTTCTATGTTCTTTTGTTTCTCTTTAGTTTTACTTTACTCTATGTCAGGAACATATCATATTTTATATACTGGAAATTTAAAAAAAATATTTAAAATTCTAGATCACTCTGCTATTTATATTTTAATAGCAGGTTCCTATACACCATATCTTTTAGGATTTTTTGATGGAAAAATTAAATGGATTTTATTTTTTATACAATGGGGAATAGCTTTAATTGGAATTATTTTTAAAGTTTTTTTTATTGGAAAATTTAAAATTTTTTCTACATTAATATATCTTTTTATGGGATGGATGATAATTTTTGTCTTTGATGATCTTAAAAATTTAATAAGTCCATTATCATTAAAATTACTAATAGCTGGTGGTATATCTTACTCTATTGGTACAATTTTTTACGCTATGAAAAAAATAAAATTTATGCATGGAGTATGGCATCTATTTGTATTAGCAGGAAGTATCTTTAATTATTTATCTGTTTACTTTATTCTATAGTCATTATAATTTAAAAATAAAAAGGAAGAAAAGTTCATTTTTTAATAAGACTTTCTTCCTTTTATCATATAATTCTTTATCTTATCTTCTAACTAAATCACTAGCTATTTATTAATTGAACTATCTCTTCTATATTGTTACTCGTTTCTATCTTTTCTCTAAACTTTTCATTTAATATTTTCTTAGATAATTCAACTAAAGTATCATTATGTAAAACTTGTCCATCTTTTTCTGAAACTGCTAACATAAATATTACTTTTACTTTTTCATTTTCTTGAAGATTCCATAAAACTGGATTTTTTACTCTCATAAAAGCTACTACCGATTCTTTTACACATGCTCCTTTTCCATGAGGTAACCCTATACCATAACCAACAGTTGTAGCTGCTATCTCTTCTCTCTTATAAACAGAGTTTAGGTATTCCTCATAATCATTTAAATATCCAGCTTCTAATAATTTAGTAGCTAATAACTTTATTACCTCATCTTTAGATAAATTCGCCTCATTACTTAAAACTACCAATTTTTCCACTATTTTCATATTTGTCCCCCCTGTAAAGTTAGTGTTTCTAGTTAATATAATTATACTTTTTTATATTAATTTATTCAAGAGGTGGTATTAAATAAAGAAATCAAATTATAATTTCCTTAGGCATAAAAAAAGAGGAGTATTTCTACTCCTCGTATCTAACTAATTATTAAACTAGCTCGATTATAGCCATTTCAGCTGAGTCACCTTTTCTAACAGTAGTTTTGATGATTCTTGTATATCCACCATTTCTTTCTGCATATTTAGGTGCTATTTCGTTGAATAACTTAGCTACTACTTCTTCGTTTCTTAAGAAAGCAAATGCATTTCTTCTAGAAGCTAGAGTATTTTTCTTTCCTAAAGTTATCATTCTCTCAGCAAATTTTCTTAATTCTTTTGCTCTAGTTACAGTAGTTTCTATTTTCTCTGCACTTAGTAAAGATATAGTTAAGTTTTTTAGCATAGCTTTTCTATGGTCAGCTCTTCTACCTAACTTTCTATATGATTTATTGTGATTCATTTAGTTAGCTATCCTCCTTATTAATCTTCTTACTCAGGAGATCCATTTTGAGTTAGATCATATCCTAATTCTTTCATTTTTTCTAGGATCTCATCTAAAGACTTTCTTCCTAGATTTTTAATTTTTAGAAGCTCATTTAACGATAGTTTCGCTAATTGACTTACTTCTTCTATTCCAGCTTTCTTTAAGCAGTTAAATGATCTAACTGTTAAATCTAGCTCTTCTATTTTAGTATTTAGAATATTATCATCTTTAGAGTGAGTAGTTGAATCTTCTTCTTCATCTTCCACTTCTGCTCTTAGGTTTTCCATTTTATTACCTAATTCTAAGAATGGATCGAAGTGTAATTTTAATAACTCAACTGCATAAGATAATGCATCTCTTATTTCTATGCTTCCATCTGTTTCGATTTCTAAAGTTAGTTTGTCGAAATCAGTCATTCTACCAACCATAGTATCTTGGATAGTATATGATACCTTTTTAATTGGTGTATATATAGCATCAACAGCTATATAATCTACTGGCCAATCTTTTCTTTCGATATCTTCTGATACAACAAATCCCTCTCCAGTATCTACAAGAAATTCCATGTCAAGTTCTCTATCTGTAGTTATTGTACAAATAACTTGTTCAGGATTTACTATTTCTATTCCTACATCAGGTATTATATCAGCTGCAGTTACTGTTTTTGGTCCCTTAACAGAAAGAGTCATTTTTCTTTCACCGCTAGTTTCAGCTTTAACAACTATTTCTTTTACGTTTAAGATTATTTCAGTTACAGCTTCTTTTATTCCTTCCATAACAGAGAATTCACTTAATACACCGTTAATTCTCACACCTTTAATAGCAGCTCCTGGGATAGACGAAAGTAAAACTCTTCTCAAAGCATTACCAACAGTATGCCCATAACCTCTATATAAAGGCTCAACTATGTATTGACCTTTAAATTCATTCTCTTTTACTTCAGTTATATTGATACCCCTTGCATGTTTCTCAATCTTTAACATTTAATCAACTCCTATTAAAAGGGCTTATTATCTAGAGTAGAACTCAACTATTAATGACTCGTTTAAATCGAAATCTAGATCATCTTTAGTTGGGTTTTGTAAAACTTTACCAGAGAAAGCTGCTCTATCTAGCTCTAACCATGCTGGTACAGTTGCATCTTCTACAGATGTTTTGATTATATCTAAGTTTTTAGAATTTTCTATTATAGAGATAACGTCTCCTACTTTTACTCTGTAAGAAGCGATGTTAACTCTTCTTCCGTTTACAGCTACGTGTCCGTGAGAAACGATTTGTCTAGCTTGTCTTCTAGTTTTAGCAAATCCTAATCTGTAAACTACGTTCTCTAATCTTCTTTCTAAGTATTCGATTAAAGTTAAACCAGTTACACCAAGTTTTCTTGCTGCTTCCTCGTATATCTTTCTGAATTGTTTTTCCATTACGTTATATATAAATTTTGCTTTTTGTTTTTCTCTTAATTGAACTGCATACTCTGTAGGCTTTTTGTTTGCATTTGGTCTAGGTCCTCTTTTAGAAGATTTGTTAACTCCTAAAACTACTGGATCAATTCCTAGCGCTCTACATTTCTTCAATACAGGCTGTCTATTTCTTGCCATTTTCTAAATATTCCTCCTTTGTATTCATTTTGCCGCAATAATTTTCAAAATAAATAAGTGAGATTACACTCTTCTTCTTTTTGGTGGTCTACATCCATTGTGTGGGATAGGAGTAACGTCAGTTATTTTAGTTACTTCTAATCCAGCTGCTTGTAATGATCTGATACAAGCTTCTCTTCCTGATCCTGGACCTTTCACTCTTACTTCTACTTTTTTCATTCCATTTTCCATAGCTATATTTGCTGCTTGTTCAGCTGCGATTTGAGCTGCAAATGGAGTTCCTTTCTTAGTACCTTTGAAACCAGATGTTCCTCCTGATTTCCAACTTACAACTTTACCTTCTGCATCAGTAATAGCAACTATTGTGTTATTAAAAGTTGAATGTATATGGGCAACTCCGTTAGGAATATTTTTAACTTTCTTTTTAATCTTAGCTACCTTCTTTTTAGCCAACTTAAGCTACCTCCCTTGCTAAATTATAAAATTCTATAATTCCTCTAAAATACTCGATTACTTTTTAATAGGTTTTTTAGGACCTTTAACTGTTCTTGCGTTAGTTTTTGAACTTTGTCCTCTTACAGGTAGATTCATTTTATGTCTTAATCCTCTGTAACATTTGATATCCATAAGTCTTTTTATAGAAAGTCTTACTTCTTTTCTTAGGTCTCCCTCTACTTTAATAGTTTCTACAATAGCTCTGATTTTGTTTACTTCTTCTTCAGTTAAGTCCTTAACTCTTGTATCAAAGTTAATTCCAGCTTCTGTTAAAACTTTTTGTGAAGTTGGTTTTCCGATTCCGTAAATGTAAGTTAAAGCTATCTCAACTCTTTTGTTTCTTGGGATATCTACTCCTGCTATTCTAGCCAAAATTGTTTCCTCCTCTATCGAAAATTTTATATATTTTGCTAGTAATATAAACTAGCTCAATACTTTCGTCGATATGTTCCGTTTCCTAAATTCGGAGATGGCTCTACAGCCAACATATCTTTACAGTACTACATGTCTTAATTGTCGTACTTTTAACAAACTCTCTTTACAAAATTATCCTTGAACTTGTTTATGTTTAGGGTTTTCACATATAACTCTAACTTTTCCATGTCTCTTGATAACTTTGCACTTGTCACAAATAGGTTTAACTGATACTCTTACTTTCATTCATCTGCCTCCTTTCGTGATATTAATTTTTCTTCCTGTATACGATTCTACCCCTTGACAAGTCATAAGGAGAGATTTGTACAGTTACTACATCTCCAGGTAAAATTTTGATATAATTCATTCTCATTTTACCAGAAATATGGCCTAAAATAGTATGCCCATTCTCTAATTCAACTTTAAACATCGCATTTGGAAGGGCTTCTAAAATAGTACCTTCTAATTCGATAACATCTTTTTTTGACATAATTCCTCCTATCGAACAGAACTTCAAATTATTATAGCATGTAAATTACAAAAAGTCTATAAAAATTATTGTTTTTCTTAAACTTTTTTGATAATTTTTACTAGTCTAATTCACTTAAAATTACTGCTTTCCCATCGATAATTGCAATAGAGTGTTCAAAGTGAGCTGATCTCTTCCCATCTTTTGTTACGACAGTCCATCCATCATCTTTCATATTAAGTTTATATGACCCAACATTAACCATTGGTTCTATTGCAAGTACCATTCCGTTCTCTATTTTAAAACCTCTACCTTTTTTACCAAAATTTGGTACCATAGGCTCTTCATGCATTGAAAGTCCAACTCCATGTCCAGCATAATCTCTTACTACACTAAATCCATTTTTTTCAACATATTGTTGAATTGCATGTCCTATATCACCTAATCTATTTCCAACTACTGCCATCTCAATTCCAATAGCTCTTGATTTTTCAGTAACTTCTAATAGTTTTTTTGACTCTTCATCTATATTTCCTACTGGAAATGTTATAGCTGAATCTCCGTAATATCCATTTAAAACTGTTACTGTATCTATACTTACTATATCTCCATCTTGAAGAACTCTACCATTTGGTACTCCATGAACTACCTCTTCATTTACAGATATACATGTAGCTGCTGGGAAAGCTCCATATGGCCCAGGTACTCCTATACATCCAGGAATAGCTCCTTGACTTCTTATATAGTCTTCAACTATTTTATCCAACTCATATGTTGTTACTCCTGGTTTTATATATTTAGGTAAAATATCGTTATATAGTCTAGCTATTATTTGATTAGACTTTTTTATCTCTTTTATTTGATCTAATGTTTTTATTAATGTCATCTAACAAAATTCCTTTCTAAGTTAAATTATCCTAGAATAGCAAAAATTTCTTGAGTTATAACATCTACCTCTTTAGTTCCATCTATCTCTACTAATAAATTTCTTGATTTATAGAAATCAAATAATGGAGCTGTTTGAGAATGATACTCTCCTAATCTCTTAGTTACTGTTTCTGCATTATCATCTTTTCTTGTAATTAGTTCTGTTCCACAGTAATCACATTTTCCTTCTACTTTTGGAGGGTTAAATTCCACATGGAAAGATGCTCCACAAGCTGGACATACTTTTCTTCCAGTAACTCTTCCAACTATTAATTCATCTGGTACATTTAACGATATAACTTTATCTAATGCTATTCCCATCTCTTTCATTAAAACTTCTAAAGCTTCAGCTTGTGCTAAAGTTCTAGGAAATCCATCTAATATAAATCCTTTTTTACAATCCTCTTGAGATAATCTATCTCTGATTATTCCTATGATTGTTGAATCTGGAACAAGCTTTCCTTCATCCATGAATTTTTTAGCTTCTAATCCCATAGGAGTTCCCTCTTTTATAGCCGCTCTTAAAATATCTCCAGTTGATATTTGAGGTATTCCATATTTCTCTATTAGAAACTTAGCTTGAGTTCCTTTTCCTGCACCCGGTGCACCAAATAACATGATATTCATTATGTTATCATCTCCTTAAAACGTTTTGTATTACTTATCTATTATACTACACTTTCAAAAAAATTGCACTCATTAATCTTATAAGCAGTAATAAATTTTAATTGAAAATAAAAAAAGAGCATCTCTGCTCTAAATTTACTTAACTATTATATTTTCAGCTTGCATTCCCTTAACACCTTTTGTTACTTGGAATTCAACCTCTTCATTCTCTTTAAGTGTTTTAAATCCTTTTTGGTTAATTTGAGAAAAATGTGCAAACACATCTTTTCCATCTTCTCCAGTTATAAATCCAAATCCTTTTTCTTCGTTAAACCATTTTACTGTACCTTTCATTCAAGTACCTCCATTATATTATGTTAGTGTAACTAACTAGTCGTACTATCTTTAAAGAAACAGCTTTTAAAAAAGATCTTTATTAATTTACTTACTTATGTTAACTTTTCACTACATAATTATTATATCATTAATTCACATTAAAGTAAAGCTTTTTATTTTTTATTTTTGAAAACAGTTTGAGGTTAACTAAATTATAAAAATAAAAACACAACTCTTTAGTTGTGTTTTTTATATAAAGCTCTATATAAATCCTTTATATTCTCTCATTACTAAATGAGCATTTATTTGTTGAACTGTATCAATAGCTACCCCTACAACAATTATTATTCCTGTTCCTCCAAAGAAAACTGGAAGTCCTAAAGAAGTAAAAATTGCATAAGGAAGAATTGATATAGCTGCTAAGAAGAAAGCTCCGCCCCAAGTAATTCTTGTAACGACTCCTTCTAAATACTCAACTGTTTCTGTTCCAGGTCTAATACCAGGAATAGTCCCTCCACCTTGCTTTAAGTTATCTGCTACCTTTTCAGGATCAAATACTATAGCAGTATAGAAGAAAGAGAAAAATATAATAACTGCAGCATATATTAACATATATACTGGATGACCTTGACTAAATACCATAGCTAATGTAGTTTTAATTGTATACTCAGATGGAATTGCATTGACAATAGCAGATGGGATCATCATAACTACAGATGCAAAGATCACTGGCATAACTCCAGCACTATTTAATTTTAAAGGAATATATGAGTTTTGACCCATTCCTCCTCTTCCATTAAATCCTTTTCCTACATAGTGAATAGGTATCTTTCTTTGTCCCAGTTGGAAAATAACTATTCCTGCTACTACTAATACTCCAGCTAGAGCTATTAATAATAATACTGGTATTAAGAATTTACTTCCTCTCATACTTTGAATTGTCTGAACAACATTCGATGGTCCTCCAGATATTACATTCAAAAATATTAAAAGAGAAACTCCATTCCCTATTCCTTTAACAGATATCTGCTCTCCAATCCACATTAAGAAAACTGTTCCAGCAGTCAATGTTACTATTGTTGTAAGGAAAAACATAGTTCCTGGAGTAGTTACAAGTCCTACAGATTGTAACCACATACATACTCCAAAAGCCTGTATTATTGCTATTCCAATTGTTAAATATCTAGTCCATTGAGTAATCTTGTTTCTACCAGATTCTCCCTCTTTTTGAATCTCTTCAATCTTAGGAATAATCACGGCTAATAAACTAAATACAATTGATGAGTTAATATAAGGAACTATCCCAAGAGCAAATATAGATACTCTTTTGAAAGCTCCTCCAGAAAACATATTTATATAACCCAATATATCACTTTGTGCTGTCATAGTTGCAAGTCTATCTACATCTACTCCTGGAGCAGGAATATAAGTCCCTACTCTGGCAACTAAAAACATTAACAAGGTGAAGACAATTCTCTCTCTTAACTCAGGAATTTTCATAATGCTACTCAATTTCATATTAAATTTTTCCATTAAAGTCAAAACTAACTTCACCTCGCTTCTAGTCTTAGCAAGTTAAAAATTACTTGTTGTTTTTAGCAACGTCAGCAAAAGTTTTAACTTCTATAATTTCTACAACTCCATCTTTAGCTTCTATAGCAGCTTTAGCAGATGCAGAAACTTTGTGAGCTTTTACAGTTAATTTTTTATCTAAAGTTCCATTTCCTAAAACTTTGATTCCGTCCATCATTTTTCTAACTAATCCAGTTTCGAATAAGATTTCAGGAGTAACTTCAGCTCCATCTTCAAATCTATTTAATAGATCTAATGTGATTATAGCATACTCTTTCTTGAATAATGCGTTAGAGAAACCTCTTTTTGGAACTCTTCTATAGATAGGCATTTGTCCACCTTCGAAGTAAGGTTTTACTCCTCCACCAGCTCTAGACTTTTGTCCGTTGCTTCCTTTTCCAGATGTTTTTCCTAATCCAGAAGATTCTCCTCTTCCAACTCTTTTTCTAGCTTTTCTTGGTACAGAAGGCATTAATTCGTTTAATTTCATATTAAGCTTGCACCTCCTCTACTTTAAGTAAGTAAGAAACTTGAGCTAGTTTTCCTTTTAACTCAGGAGTTTCTACATGCTCCACAACATCATTCATCTTCTTAAGCCCTAGCGACTTTACAGTTGCTATGTGGTTAGGCTTTCTTCCGATTATGCTTTTTACAAGCTCTATTCTAAGCTTTACCATCTAAATTCCCTCCTAGCTTAAGATATCTTTAACTTCTTTACCTCTTAAAGCAGCGATTTGCTCAGCTGTTCTAAGTGATTTTAAAGCTTCTATTGTAGCTCTAGCAACGTTGTGTTTGTTTCTAGAACCTTTGATTTTTGTTAAAATGTCATGTACTCCAACAAGCTCTAATATTTCTCTTGTTGCAGAACCAGCGATAACTCCAGTTCCTTCGTAAGCTGGTGCCATCCATAAAGTTGTTGCTCCCCATTTTCCTTCAGTTTCATGAGGAATAGTAGATCCTTTTAGAGAAACATCTACTAAATTTTTCTTTGCAGAAGAAAGTGCTTTTCTTATAGCATCAGGTACACCATTAGCTTTTCCTAATCCTAATCCAACTCTACCTTCTCCATCTCCAACAGCTGCTAAAACTGAGAAAGATATTGTTCTTCCTCCTTTTGTTGTCTTAGAAACTCTTGATATCTTTAATAATTTTTCTTGATATTGTTTTTCTTCTCTATTTGCTAACTTAGACAAGTGAAATCCTCCTCTCTAATAGAATTAGAAGCTTAATCCAGCTTCTCTAGCTGCTTCAGCAAGAGCTGCTACTCTTCCTGTGTATTTGTATCCTGATCTATCGAATACGATATTAGTTATTCCTTTAGCTGCTGCTCTTTCTGCTAATGCTTTACCAACAGTTTTAGCAGCCTCTACATTTCCACCATTTGCAATATTTGCTTTTAACGCTTTATCAATAGTTGATGCAGAAACTAGAGTTACTCCATTAACATCATCTATTAATTGAGCAAAGATATTGTTGTTTGATCTATATACAGAAAGTCTTGGTCTATCAGCTGTACCAGAAATTTTGTTTCTGATTGATAAATGCTTTCTTGTTCTTACAGCTTGTCTATCTACCTTCTTAAACAACTGTCTTACCTCCTTTTAGTTAAGCTACCTTACGATTTTTTACCTTCTTTTCTTCTAACAACTTCGTCAGAATACTTAACTCCTTTTCCTTTGTATGGCTCAGGAGCTCTTTTAGCTCTTATATCAGCAGCAACTTGTCCTACTACATCTTTCTCGATACCGTCGATGTGGATAGTTGTATTTTTTTCAACTGTGAATGTAATTCCAGCTACTTCATCGATTACAACTGGATGTGAGTATCCTAGTGCTAACTCTAATCCTTTTCCTTTTGCAGCTGCTCTGTATCCAACTCCAACTAGGTTAAGAGTTTTTCTGAATCCTTGAGAAACTCCTACTACCATGTTGTTGATTAGAGCTCTTGTAGTTCCGTGTATAGCTCTTACAGCTGGTAAATCGTTAGGTCTTTCGATAACGATTTCATTTTCTTCTTTTTTTATAGTTAATTCTGAATTAAATTCTCTTGTTAGAGTACCTTTTGGTCCTTTTACAGTAACTACGTTTCCGTTTATTGTTACTTCAACTCCAGAAGGCACTATTATAGGTTTTTTACCTACTCTTGACATTTACTAACACCTCCTAAGTTATTTATTACCAAACAAATGCAAGAATTTCTCCACCTACGTTTTCTCTTCTAGCTACTCTGTCAGTAACAATTCCCTTAGAAGTAGATACGATAGCAATTCCTAATCCTGATAATACTCTTGGCATATCCTCAACTGAAGAATATACTCTTCTTCCAGGTTTAGAGATTCTTTTTATTCCTTTGATAACTCTCTCTTTACCATCATATTTTAAGTAAACTCTTATATTTTTCTTGTTCCCATCAGTCACAACTTTATAGTTAGCTATATACCCTTCTTCTTTTAGGATTTCTGCTAATCTATCTTTTAAATTTGAATGAGGTACATCTACTTTCTCGTGCATTACTGCATTTGCATTTCTGATTCTTGTTAACATATCAGCAATTGGATCTGTTAAATACATCTACGAAAATCCTCCTTCCTATAATATTACCAAGATGATTTTTTAACTCCTGGTATTACTCCAGCTCCTGCAAGCTGTCTGAATTTTACTCTCGAAATTCCAAATTCTCTCATGAATCCTCTTGGTCTTCCGTCTAACTGACATCTATTTCTTTTTCTAACTACAGAAGAGTCTTTTGGAAGTTTGTTTAATTCGAACATTGCTTCCATATCTCCTTCAGCAACTCTCTTCTTTAGTTCAGCTCTTTTTTCAGCATATTTCTCGCATAGTTCAGCTCTTTTAACATCTCTAGCGATCATTGACTTCTTTGCCATTTATTCTTTACCCTCCTCACTATTACTTTTTGAAAGGCATTCCAAACGCCTTAAGTAAAGCTCTTCCTTCTTCATCATTTTTAGCAGAAGAAACGATAGTGATAGACATTCCTAAAAGTTTTTCAACTTTATCAAATTCGATTTCAGGGAATACTAATTGATCTCTTAATCCTAAAGAGTAGTTTCCTCTTCCGTCGAATGAGTTAGCTGAAATTCCTTCGAAGTCTCTTACTCTTGGAAGAACTACATTCACTAATCTATCTAGAAAATCGTACATTCTTTCTTTTCTTAAAGTAACTTTTGCTCCGATTGGCATTCCTTCTCTTAATTTGAATCCTGCTTCAGATTTCTTAGCTTTTCTTACTATTGGTTTTTGTCCAGTGATAATAGTTAGATCTCCCATAGCAGCATCTATTAATTTAGAATTTTGAGTAGCTTCTCCAACTCCCATATTTACTATTATCTTTTCTAGCTTTGGACATTCCATAACGTTATTTATTCCTAATTCTTTCATTAAAGCTGGAGATATAACGTCGTTATATAATTTATGATATCTAGAAACGTATTTAGACACTTACGTTTTCCTCCCTTCTTATAGAACTTCTCCTGATACTTTTGAGTATCTTACTTTCTTACCATCTACCATTTTGTATCCAACTCTTGTTGGTTTTCCAGCTTTCTCATCGAATAACATTACTTTAGATGAGAATATAGCAGCTGGCTTGCTAACAACTCCACCTTGTGGGTTTATTGGAGTTGGCTTCATATGTTTAGTTACTATGTTTATTCCTTCAACTACAACTTTTCCTTTTTTAGGGAAAACTTTTACAACTTTACCTGTTTTACCTTTATCTTTACCAGATATTACATAAACCATATCTCCAGTTTTTACATGTAAAGTTTCTGGTATAAATTTAATTTTAGGTTTAGCCACGATATTAGCCTCCTCTCTCGATTATTAGATTACTTCTGGAGCTAGAGATAAAATCTTCATGAAGTTTTTAGCTCTTAACTCTCTTGCAACTGGTCCAAATATTCTTGTTGCTTTTGGCTCATTGTTGTTATTGATTATAACTCCTGCGTTATCATCAAATTTGATGTATGATCCATCTTCTCTTCTTAATTCTTTTTTAGTTCTAACTATTACAGCCTTAACTACGTCACCTTTTTTAACGTTTCCACCTGGAATCGCTTCTTTAACAGATGCTACAACGATGTCTCCGATTCTTCCGAATCTCTTTTTAGATCCACCTAGTACTCTGATTATCATTAATTTTTTTGCACCTGAGTTATCAGCAACGTTAAGGATAGTTTGTTGTTGTACCATTAAATTATCCTCCTCTCACAATAATTGGAATTATCTAGCTTTCTCAACAATCTCTACTAGTCTCCATCTTTTATCTCTTGATAATGGTCTAGTTTCCATAATTCTTACTCTATCTCCAGTTTGAGCTACATTATTTTCATCGTGAGCTTTAAACTTAGTAGTGCTTTTTACTCTCTTCTTATAGATTGGGTGTAAAGCCATTGTTTCTATTGCAACAACGATAGTTTTATCCATTTTATCAGAAACAACTATTCCTTCTCTTACTTTTCTTTCGTTTCTCAAGACATTAACCTCCTCTTCCTAAGAATCAATTTATACTATGAATGAGATTATCTTTCATTTAAGATTGTATTTATTCTAGCAATTTCTCTTCTAACTTCTCTGATTTTAGCAGTGTTAGTAAGTTGACCTAATGAAAGTTGGAACTTTAGGTTGAATAGCTCTTCCTTAAGCTCTTTACACTTAACAACTAAGTCTTCAGTTGACATTTCTCTTATTTCCTTAGCTCTCATTAGTTTTCACCACCATTCTCTCTTTTTACTATTTTACATCTTACAGGAAGTTTCATAGATGCTTTTCTTAATGCTGCTAAAGCTTTCTCTTCTGTTACTCCAGAAACTTCGAACATTATTCTTCCTGGTAGTACTACTGCTACCCAACCTTCAACGCTTCCTTTACCTTTACCCATTCTCACTCCAGCTGGTCTAGCTGTGATAGGTTTGTCAGGGAATATTCTTATGAAAGTTTTTCCTTCTCTTCTGAATGTTCTGTTGATCGCAACCCTGCACGATTCGATTTGTCTATTTGTTATCCAGTGTGGCTCAAGAGCTTGTAGTCCATAATCTCCGAATGCTACAGTGTTTCCTCTTTGAGCTGTACCTTTCATTCTACCTCTAAACATTTTTCTATGTTTTGTTCTTTTTGGCATTAACATGACTACGCTTCTCCTCCTTCCCTTTTAGTTGGAAGAACTTCACCATGGAAAACCCATACTTTTATTCCAAGAGCTCCATAAGTTGTGTGAGCTGTTGCTGTTGCATAATCAATATCAGCTCTTAATGTATGTAAAGGAACTTTTCCTTCAACTACCCACTCAGCTCTGGCAATTTCTGCTCCATTTAGTCTTCCTGAAACCATAACTTTGATTCCTTTAGCTCCAGCTCTCATAGCTCTCATTACAGCTTGGCTTACAGCTCTTTTGTATGCTACCCTTTTCTCGATTGAAGTAGCTATATTTTCTGCAACAAGTACAGCATCTTTGTTAAATTCTTTAACTTCTTGTACTTTTACAGTTACTTTCTTTCCAGTTAATTTCTCAAGATTTACTCTTAAGTTATCTATTTCAGCACCTTTTCTTCCGATGATTATTCCCGCTTTAGCTGTGTAAACAAGAACTACTACATTTGAAGGAGAAGTTCTTTCAATTTTTACTTTTGCTATTCCTGCGTGGAAGTAGTTTTTCTTAACATACTCTCTGATTTTTACATCTTCATGGAAGTACTTAGCGTATTCCTTCTTGTCTGCATACCAGTTAGAATCCCAAGATCTTGTAATTCCAAGTCTTAGTCCTCTAGGGTCTACTTTTTGTCCCACAGTCTTACCTCCTTAAACTACTTTTCAGAAACAGCAACAACAATGTGAGCTGTTGGCTTTCTGATTATATCTGCTCTTCCCATAGCTCTAGGCATTATTCTCTTAAGAGCTGGTCCATCATTTATCATAATTGTTGAAACTACTAACTTATCTTCGTCCATTTTGAAGTTGTTAGTTGCATTAGCAATAGCTGATGCTAATGTCTTCTTTATTAATCTAGCTGCTTTTTTATTTGTAAATTCTAGAATATCTAATGCTTCTTGTGCTGATTTTTCTCTCACTAAGTCAGCTACCAATCTAGCTTTTCTAGGAGACATTCTTACGTATCTCGTAATTGCTCTAGCTTCCACTAGTCCAACCTCCTCTTTACTTTCTCAAATATATGCTTAAATTATTTTTTCTTTTTCTTGTCTACTCCGTGTCCGTAGTAAGTTCTAGTTGGTGCAAATTCTCCTAATTTGTGTCCAACCATTTGCTCAGTTACGTGAACAGGGATGTGTTTTTTCCCGTTATATACACCAAAAGTTAATCCAATGAAGTTAGGGAATATTGTTGATCTTCTTGACCAAGTCTTAATAACTGCTTTTAAGTTTCCAGAAGCTACTGCATCTTCAACTTTTTTCATTAAGTGGTGGTCACAGAAAGGTCCTTTTTTTAATGATCTAGCCATTCCTTATTAGCCTCCTCTCGAATTTAGAATTACTTATCGTTTCTTCTTCTTACGATAAACTTATCTGTAGTTTTCTTACCTCTAGTTTTAACACCTAAAGCAGGTTTTCCCCAAGGTGTTAAAGGAGCTTTTCTACCTACAGGATTCTTTCCTTCTCCTCCTCCATGAGGGTGATCAACTGGGTTCATTACAGATCCTCTTACATGAGGTCTTCTACCCATATGTCTGTTTCTTCCAGCTTTACCAATTTGTACTAAGCTATGTTCTGAGTTTCCTACTTCACCGATTGTAGCCATACACTCACCGTGGATTAATCTTAATTCTCCAGATGGTAACTCAACGTGACAGTAAGTTCCTTCTTTTGCAACTAGTCTTGCTGCAGTTCCTGCAGATCTAACTAATTGTCCACCCTTTCCTCTTTGTAGTTCAATATTGTGTATTTGAACCCCAACTGGCATATCTTTTATTTTAAGTGCGTTTCCTGGTTTAATCTCTGCTTGAGATCCTGCCATAACCATGTCACCTTTTTTTAGTCCTTTAGGAGCTAGTATATATCTTTTTTCTCCATCTACGTAGAATAAAAGAGCTATATTAGCTGTTCTATTTGGATCATACTCGATAGATTCTACTCTAGCAGGTATATCTAATTTATTTCTCTTGAAATCGATAATTCTGTAAAGTCTTTTGTGTCCTTTTTGTCTATCTCTACATGTTCTGTGTCCATAGTTGTCTCTTCCATATGCAGATTTTAAAGGTACAGTTAAAGACTTTTCAGGTCTTACATTATCTAAATCCGTATTAACTAATCTAGACATTCCTCTTTGTCCGTTAGTAATAGGTTTCATTTTTCTAATAGCCATTTTTGCTTAACCTCCGAAAAAATTCCTTATTCTCTAGACCTATATATATCTTTAGCCGTTATATATTAATTACACTTCTTTGAAGTAAGTAATTGTGCTTCCTTGTGCTAACTTAACGATAGCCTTCTTTTTAGCTTGAGTTTTGTAAAGTTTCATTCCGTGTCTTTTTACAACTGGTTTAGAGTTTAAAGTAGATACAGATTCAACTTTTACGTTAAATAATTCCTCTACAGCTTTTCTTATTTGAATTTTATTTGCTTTTGTGTTTACTTCGAAAGTATATTTGTTGTACTCTCTTCTTAACATTTCACTTTTTTCAGTGATAACAGGTCTTTTGATGATATCATAAGCTGTCATTATCCAAGCACCTCCTCTATTGTAGTTAGTGCTTCTCTAGTAAGAATTACTTTCTCTTGTTTTAATAACCAGTAAACTCCTATTTCATTTGGTTGTAATACAACTGCATTTTCTAGGTTTCTTACTGATAAGTATAAGTTGTAATCCTTCATTTCTGCTAAGTCATTTACTACGAATAATTGCTTGTTAGTTGCATTGATTGCATTTGTTAAAGCAACTATTGTTTTTGTTCTTGGAGTTTCGATAGTTCCATCTAAAACTAAGATATCTCCATTAGCAACTTTAGCAGATAAAGCTGATCTTAATGCTAAGTTTCTTACTTTCTTGTTTACTTTTTTCTCGTATGATCTTGGTTGAGGTCCGAATGTTACTCCTCCTCCAACCATGTGAGGAGCTCTGATACTTCCTTGTCTTGCTCTACCAGTTCCCTTTTGTTTGAAAGGTTTTCTTCCTCCTCCTCTAACCATTGCTCTAGTCTTAGTAGCTGCAGTTCCTTGTCTAGCAGCTGCTAATTCTGCAGTTAGTACTTCGTGAAGTACTGCTTGATTAGGCTCAATCCCAAACACTGTATCTTTAACTTCTACAGTTCCAGTTTGAGTTCCTGTCAAGTCATATATGTTTAAAACTGCCATTATTTTCCTCCTTCCACATCTACTAATGAATTATTTTTTTATAGCTGGTTTAACAACTATGTAACTGTTTTTTGATCCAGGTACTGCACCTTTTATTAGTAATAAGTTGTTTTCTGCATCAACTTTTACTACTCTTAGATTTTGAACTGTTACAGTTTCGTTTCCATATTGTCCAGCCATTCTTTTTCCTTTTAATACTTTACCAGGCCAAGTCGACATACCGATAGATCCACCTAATCTGTGGTTTCTAGATACCCCGTGAGAAGCTCTGTTTCCACCGAATCCGTGTCTCTTCATAACTCCTGATGTTCCTTTACCTTTTGAAGTTCCTGTAATATCTACGAACTCTACTCCAGCTAAAACATCAACTTTAATCTCTTGTCCTAATTCATAACCTTCAACTGAGTCTACTCTTAATTCTTTTATGAATCTTTGAGGGTTTACTCCTGCTTTCTTGAAGATTCCCATTACTGGTTTAGTAGTGTTTTTTTCTTTTTTCTCATCAAATCCTAATTGTAGAGCTGTATATCCATCGTTTTCTACAGTTTTCTTTTGTAGTACGAAGTTAGGACCAGCTTCAACAACTGTTACTGGAATGAATTTTCCATCTTCAAAAATTTGAGTCATTCCAATTTTCTTAGCTAAAATTCCTGACATGTTTCTACCTCCATCAAATAATATATTGGTTGACAACTTGACCTCGTGGTTCTACCACCTTGCTTTAAAAAAAGCGCCAACTTGTATTATTCTGTAAGGATAATTTTTTATTCCGATAATCTTCTTATCAAACAAATCAAATTACTCGAAATATAACCTTACAATGTTTTTCTAAAAATCAACTATTAGATTTGTTTGATTTCTATTCCAACACCAGCTGGTAAGTTAACTGCTGTTAACGAAGCTATTGTCTTTTGTGTAGAATTGTTGATCTCAACCATTCTTCTGTGTACTCTCATTTCAAATTGTTCTCTTGAATCCTTGTTTACATGCACTGATCTTAATACAGTGTACTTTCTAATTTTAGTAGGTAATGGCATAGGTCCTGCGATTTCCGCTCCAGACTTTTTAGCAACTTCCGCTATTTTCTTAGCTGATTGATCTAATAAAGTGTGATCATAAGCTTTTAAGTAGATTCTTAATTTGTTAGAAGCCATTTATTACTTTACACCTCCTTGAAAATTATCTTTAAGGATTTTCAATATCCTTATACACTTTAAAGAGTATATCATACTTTCCCAAAAAAGAAAAGCTTTTTTTTACAATTTTCTTAAGTTTTTTTGACCCCTCTATTCTTGGGATTTTTACTATAATATATATCTAAAATTTAATATTAAAAACAAAGTTTTTATCAACGATCTGTAATTTACATCTCTATGTAAAAAAATATGCCTAGATATATCTAGGCATACAAAAATATTTTTACTATTTTATGATTTCAGCAACTACTCCTGATGCTACTGTTCTTCCACCTTCTCTGATAGCGAATCTTAATCCT
>NZ_JACSNP010000179.1 GCF_016900045.1 Fusobacterium mortiferum | reverse complement strand
AACCATATTGGAATATGGTGCGATATCGTGGTCAAAAATTGTATTTACACGGCGTTTTGCAACATTGCCAAATTTGCCAACGGAGGAATAGCCCCAAGGTGCATCTTCAGGAGCATATAATTTAGCGGGGAATTGTTTTTCATTTTTTGTGCATTGAACAAGAATTTCAGCATCGCTATCTGCTTTGACAGTAACTTTTGTACCACTGCAAACATGAACACACCAAGGTCCTTCAGTAAATACATCTT
>NZ_JACSNP010000178.1 GCF_016900045.1 Fusobacterium mortiferum | reverse complement strand
AGTCATTGCTATTGCAGCAGCTCTTATATGGCTAATCGCTGGAAAAGATTTGGCATTTGCCCTTCGAATATTTACAGCAGTACTTGTCATAGCATGTCCTTGCGCCTTAGGGCTTGCAACTCCCACTGCAATCATAGTGGGCACAGGACTTGGAGCAAGCAATGGAATTCTTATCAGAAGTGGAGAAGCACTGGAAATAACTCATAAAACTAACGTTGCCGTTCTAGATAAGACTGGCACGATTACGG
>NZ_JACSNP010000177.1 GCF_016900045.1 Fusobacterium mortiferum | reverse complement strand
ATTAAATTCTTATTCATTGCCTGTTTTCAAAAAAAGACTTATTGCTAAAAGCAATAAGTCTTCTCTTCTTTCCTTTTTATCTTTTATTTATTATAAATCTGTCCTAAATAATACGTTACAAATTGTTGTGCAATTCTACCTGAACGACCAGAATGTTCTTGTGCCCATGCACCTGCTTTTATGCGCAATTCT
This sequence comes from Fusobacterium mortiferum, assembly GCF_016900045.1. Classification (GTDB taxonomy): domain Bacteria; phylum Fusobacteriota; class Fusobacteriia; order Fusobacteriales; family Fusobacteriaceae; genus Fusobacterium_A; species Fusobacterium_A pullicola. The sequence goes on along the minus strand of NZ_JACSNP010000177.1, from coordinate 56 downwards.
TCTTTATCTAAAACTACACCGTGTTGACGCAATAAACCATCAACGATATCTAAATA
>NZ_JACSNP010000176.1 GCF_016900045.1 Fusobacterium mortiferum | reverse complement strand
CGTCTTCTGCTTGAAAAAAAAAAGGGGGGGGGGGGGGGGGGGGGGGGGGGGGGGGGGGGGGGGGGGTTTTTTTTTTTTTGTTTGGGGGTGGTGGGTGTTGTTGTGTTTGGTGTTGGTGGGGTGGGTGTGTTGTGTTTTTGTGTGTGGTTTTTTTTTTGGTTTTTTTTGTTTTTTGTTTGGGTGTGTGTTTGTTGGTGGTTTATCTCTAGCAGCCTCCATAAGTGAAAAATCAAATTTTTCAATAACAG
>NZ_JACSNP010000175.1 GCF_016900045.1 Fusobacterium mortiferum | reverse complement strand
ATTTTTATCTATCGCTTTTCTTAAATCTTTTAATAACAAACGCACACCAGACTCCATTAAAAAAGAAACGATAATATCTATTTTTTTAGCTTTATCTATGCTGTTTTTTAACTGAAAATATAACTGCTTTTGTCTGTCTTTATCTCCAGTCATAACATTTATAAAATCTATTGCTGTATTATTTTGTGATGTTATTTCTTCCTCAAAATTAAATTGAGCCATTTTTCATTTCCTCGCTGTGGTCTTACG
>NZ_JACSNP010000174.1 GCF_016900045.1 Fusobacterium mortiferum | reverse complement strand
ATACAGATAGGTGCTGCAGTAGCATCGATGATATAAGCGAGTTTTGCACGTGTTACATTGAATTTATCTGTAACAGGACGCATAACTGTACCTACAGTCAAGCAATTGAAATAGTCATCGATGAAGATAACTACACCTAAAATAGATGTAACGAGCAAGGAACTGCGTTTTCCTTTAATTACACGTGCTGCCCATTCTCCATAAGCACGAGAAGCACCAGAGCGAGCAATCGCTGCTACGATAATACCC
>NZ_JACSNP010000173.1 GCF_016900045.1 Fusobacterium mortiferum | reverse complement strand
ATTTTAAAGATATAACCGCAAGCATAAATAATTCAAAAAAAGATGATGGTATTCGCCCGCGCATGAGCCAAAGATTATTGGATAAAGTTCCTAAAATATTGCCGAATGGAAAATTCATCACAGCTGCTAATGCTTGCTTAATCAATGATGGTGCAGCTTTTGTCGTTCTCTGTTCAGAAAAATATCTAAATGAGCATCATTTAAAACCCATGGCTAAAATCATAAATTCTTGTGATTGTGGCGTTGAACC
>NZ_JACSNP010000172.1 GCF_016900045.1 Fusobacterium mortiferum | reverse complement strand
AGGGTGAACTCGCGCTTGGCGGCGTCGATGCTCTCGCGAAGCTCGCGTGCATAGTCCTCGGCGAGGGTGCGGAGCGCCGCGATGGCGGTCTCCTCGTCCCGGCGGAACTGGGCAAGCTCCCCGACCGTCTGGGCGCGAAGGATGTCCGTCTCCTCCGTCACCTCGCGGCGCTTCTCGGCGACCTCGAGCGCGATTCGCTCTGCGGCCGCTTGTGCCTGCGTTGCCAACTCCGCGGCATGCTGTTCAGCAG
>NZ_JACSNP010000171.1 GCF_016900045.1 Fusobacterium mortiferum | reverse complement strand
CTTGTGATTTAATCAATATAAAATTGATGAAAGCAGGCGGTATTCATAATGCACTCAAAATTGCTGATATGGCTTCAACCTGCGGAGTTGAATGCATGATGGGCTGTATGCTTGAGTCTAAGCTCGGTATCACTGCCTCAGCTAGCTTAGCTGGAGCAAAATCCATCATAACGCGTGCTGACCTTGATGCTGCTGATTTATTAGCTGAAGACCCTGTAAAAGGCGGTATTAGCTACGATAAAAATACAAT
>NZ_JACSNP010000170.1 GCF_016900045.1 Fusobacterium mortiferum | reverse complement strand
TGCTTGAAGCATTTGATGAGGCACTAAAAGAGGTTGCAAAAGAATCTTTTGATGATGTTTGTAAAGTAGAACATCAGAAAGAAGAAACTTTTTTAGATAGAATGATTATTGAATATGATCAACTAGATAATAATTAGAAAAACTTGATTGGTTTATGGCACACGAGTTTGATAAATTACCTAAGAAAGAGCGTAAACTAATGAAAAAACAAGCCGAAACTATGGCTAAATATTTATATATACTTTCTAAG
>NZ_JACSNP010000016.1 GCF_016900045.1 Fusobacterium mortiferum | reverse complement strand
TTTTTCCGTGGTCAACGTGTCCGATTGTTCCGATGTTAACGTGCGGTTTGCTTCTTTCGAATTTTTCTTTAGCCATTGTGGTTATACCTCCAAATGTTTTTATAATACTATAAGTTTATTTTACTACTATTTTTACAAAATTTCTACTTATTTCTTAACAAGTTTTTTATTTTGATAAAAAAAAATCCACACATTATGCTTATGCACTTCAGTGTAGTTGTTAAGTGGTGGTGAGGGAAGGATTCGAACCTTCGAAGGCAGAGCCGGCAGATTTACAGTCTGATCCCTTTGGCCACTCGGGAACCTCACCGATTATTAAGTTTTTATAGTGGTACCCCGTAGGGGAATCGAACCCCTGTTTCCAGAGTGAAAATCTGATGTCCTTACCACTGAACGAACGGGGCATCTGGTGCCGCTTATCGGAGTCGAACCAATCACCTACTGATTACAAGTCAGTTGCTCTACCAGATGAGCTAAAGCGGCATTTGCTATTCATTTCGCCATCGTTTCACTTTTACGTTTTCATTTTTCGCTTTCGTGTCCCGCTGACATATATAATATTACCACATAATATAAAAACTGTCAACAACTTTTTTAAAAAATTTTATATTTTTTAAAAACCATATTACAAACCTAGTATTTTCAAAGGTTTTCAAATATATTTTTTTATAAAAATTTATTAAATTTTAAAAATTTTCTTTAAATCTTTCTCAGAATATTCTCTTTTTTCTTTCATATTTTTTAATAATTCTTCATTAACTTCTATTTTTTTATCTAACTCTTTCATCTCTTTTACTATTTCAACATTACTTATTCCCAATTCTAAATATTTATTTTTTATTCTTTGCATCGTTTCATAACTAGCTGGTTGAACCCAATTCTCTGTACCTGGTCTATCCAAAGTATTTAATTGCAGTTTAGTAAAATTTATATTTTTTAAGAATGCGACCATTTTCTCTGTATGTTCATTAGAGTCATTTAATCCCTCTATTATAAAACTTTCAATATATATTTTTCCTTTATATTTCTTACTTAAATTTTCTAACCCTCTCATAACTTGAGATACATCTATCTGAGCTGAAGGTCTATTTATTTTTTTAAAGATCAAATTGTCTACACTGTTCAATGTTGGCATTATCAAATCTGCTTTTTCTAATTCTTTTACCACTTCATTATCTTCTAACAATAAACTATTTGTAATTACACAAACTTTAATTTCTAAATTAGATTTTATCCACTCAATAATTTTACCTAAATCCTTACTTAAAGTCGGTTCTCCACTACCAGAAAAAGTTATATAATCAGGTTTTACAATTTTTATAGCTTCCAAGATCTCATTTTTTACTTCATCTATATCTTTAAAGCTCTCTCTTTTTAATTTTAATTCTCTTGTAGCTCCACACTCACAAAATACACAGTTCATATTACAACTTTTAGGTGTTACTAAATCCACTCCTAAAGAAACACCCAATCTTCTAGACGGAACCGGTCCAAATACATGTTTAAACATAAAACTCCTCCCATTTATCTATTAAAGAATATAATGTTGATGCTAATTTGTACGGATGATGTCTTACCATACCTCTTGAGTCAATTTCTAGAATGTCTCTATCTTTTACCTTTATCCCTCTACTTTTTATACTCTCTTTATCTACTAAAACTCTATCACTATTCTGAGCTCTATATCTTTCCAATATCTCTTCTGGAATATCCCTAGTATCAACAACTACTTCATCTATAATATTATTCCCAATAACCTTACATATTGCCTCTATATGTTCGTCAGCTGTATATCCCTCTGTTTCTCCAGGCTGCTGCATTGCATTACAAACATATACTACTTTTGCTTTACTCTTTTCTAAACTCTCTTTTATTCCACTCAATAGTAAATTTGGAATTAAACTAGTATATAAGCTTCCTATTCCAAAAACTATTAAATCAGCATCTTCTAAAGCCTCTAAATTTTTTATTGGAGCTTTTCTTTCATTTTTATAAAAAACTTTTTTTATTCTTTCTTTAGCAAAGGGTATATTTGATTCTCCCTCAATAATTTTACCACTTTCTGTTTCTCCAAAAAGAATAACATTATCCAAAGTTGCTGGTAATATCTTAGCCCTTATATTAAACAACTTTCTAAGTCTATCAACTGCATCTCCAATATTTCCTGTTATTTCATTCATCGCCATTATTAAAAGATTTCCTAAAGGGTGTGCTCCAATAGAACTCTCCTCTTTAAATCTATATTGGAAAACATCCTCTATTATTGGCTCCACATCACTCAAAGCTATTAAAACATTTCTTAAATCTCCTGGTGGGGGTGAATCAAACTCTTTTCTCAAAGCTCCACTACTTCCTCCATCATCAGCTACAGATACAATAGCAGTTAAATCTACTGGTAAATACTTTAATCCTCTTAACATTACCGATATTCCACTTCCCCCACCTATAACTACCACTTTCGGTTTTTTATTCACATCTGCTCCTCCTAGTTGTTTTCTTCCTTGCTCCCATTATCTCTCAATTTTTTAAAAAAATCAAGGTACAAAAAAAGTCCTCAGTTATCCCGAGGACCTATTTTTATATATTATAAATATTTAGCTTCTGTATCTCTTATTAATTTAGCTACTGCTTCAACTTTTGGCATATCCTCTTCTACAAGGTTAGCTAATGGAGCACGAACTCCTCCAATTTCTATGTTATGGTTGATTTTTAAAGTAGCTTTAATTACTCCATACATATTTCCTTTACAAGAACATAATGCTGTTATTATATCATTTACATCATATTGAATAGCACGAGCTGTTTCATAATCTCCTTTTTGGAAACACTCTAGAGCTTTTAAGAATAACTTAGGCATAGCTCCATAAGTTCCTCCTATTCCTCCTTCAGCCCCTATCATAAATCCACCTATGAATTGTTCATCTGGACCATTGAATACTATTGTATCCTTTCCTCCAATAGCCTTAAATGTTTGAATATCTTGAATAGGCATTGATGAGTTTTTAACTCCTATTACTCTTGGATTTTTTAACATTTCCTTGTATAGAGATGGTGTTAAAGCAACTCCTGCTAGTTGTGGAATATTATAAATTACGAAATCTGTATTTGGTGCAGCACTTGAAATGTCATTCCAATATTTTGCTATTGCATGTTCTGGTAAACGGAAATAAATTGGTGGTATTGCAGCTATTGCATCTACTCCTAAACTTTCTGCATGAGCAGCTAATTCCATACTATCTGCAGTATTATTACAAGCTACGTGAGCTATAACTGTTAATTTTCCTTGAGCTTCTTTCATTATAGTTTCTAAAACTACTTTTCTTTCCTCTTTACCTTGGTAGATACACTCTCCTGATGATCCTCCAACGTATACACCTTTTACTCCTGCTTCAATAAAGTATCTTGTTAAAGCCTTTACTCCCTCTACACTTATATTTCCCTCTTTGTCATAGCATGCATAGAATGCCGGTATTACTCCATGATATTTTTCTAAATTTCTCATTTAAAACACTCCCTTTTCCCTATTTTTCAATTCAATTTTATTAACAAGTAGTTTCTTTAAATATCTTGTATCATTTAATGTTCACGAGAACATTTTACTAAAAATAAATTATTTTGTCAATATTTTTTTGAATTTATCGTATAATATATTTTATTTCCTTACATTTAATCTTGTTTTTAAATAAAAAAGAGAGCTGATTTTTGTTATTTATCAACTCTCATTAACGACTTATTACTCAGTTATAAGTTCTAAAGCAACCGGAACATTTTCAGGTACCTGTTCCTTTTTTATAATTTTATCTGCCACTTCTACTCCTGTAGCCCCTATTTCAGCCGGTTTTTGTGCTACAGTAGCTCCCATTTTTCCTTGTTTTACAGCATTTACAGCGTCGTCAGTAGCATCAAATCCAACAACAATTATATTTCTTCCTGAAGCTTCAATTGCTTTTAAAGCTCCTAAAGCCATTTCATCATTATGAGCAAATACCGCATCTATTTCTGGTTGAGCTTGTAAGATATTTTCCATTACTGTAAGTCCTCTTGTTCTATCAAAATCAGCTGCTTGTTTTGCAACTATATTTAACTTCCCATTTACCGCTTTATTAAATCCAGCTCCTCTATCTCTAGCTGCAGTAGTCCCTGGAATTCCTTCAAGTTCTACAACATTTCCAGCACCATTTAATCTCTCTATTATATAGTTTCCTGCCATCTCACCACCTAATACATTATCAGATGCAACATGAGCTACTACTTTTCCTTTATTAGCCGCTCTATCTAAAGTTACTACAGGAACTTTACTCCTATTTGCAGCTCTTACAGAGCTAGCTACAGCATCTGAATCAGTTGGATTTATTAATAAGACATCTATTCCTCTTATTAATAGATCTTCAACATTTCCTAATTCTTTAGAAGGATCATTTTGTGAATCCAAAACTATTAATTCATGTCCCAATTCTTTTGCCTTAGATTCAGCTCCTTCTTTTAATGTTACAAAAAATGGATTATTTTGTGTTGAAACTACCAATCCAATCTTTTCGGCATTAACAAAATTAGATACTGCCATCATAAGTGCTGCCATACCAAATACTTTTTTTACTTTTGTCATTTTAACCACCTCTAGATTACTTATTAGATTTTCTATCTATTAATACAGCTATTAATATAACTATTGCTTTTATCATCATTTGATAATATGAAGAAACATTTAACAGGTTTAAAGCATTTCCTAAAACACCAATTATCAAAGCTCCTAATACAGTTCCAGTTATTTTCCCAACTCCTCCAGATAAAGAAGTTCCTCCTAATACAACTGCTGCTATAGCATCTAATTCATATCCACTTCCTGCTGTTGGTTGAGCTGAATAAAGTCTTGATGTCAATATTACTCCAGCTAGAGCGGATAACATACCACATAATCCGTAAACCCATATTTTTATTTTTTCTACATTTATTCCAGATAATTTTGTAGCTTCTTCATTCCCACCTATAGCATAGGTATATCTTCCAAATTTAGTATGCATAAGCAAATAGTGTCCTGCTACAAATAATAATATCATTATATATATTGGAATAGGTATATCAAAAAGATATCCCCCTCCTATATTTTCAAAAATAATACCACCATCATCTACTGTTATAGGTTTTCCATCTGTAAAAACAAGCGTTGCCCCTCTTAAAAATGTCATAGTTACTAAAGTTACTATGAACGCTTGTAATTTCATTTTAGAGACTAAAAAGCCATTAAAAAAACCAAAAACTAATCCTAAAATTAATGTTATTCCAAGTGATAAAATAGCTCCATATCCAGCATTCAATAAAGATGCCATTACAGCTCCACAAAAAGCTAATATTGAACCTACTGAAAGATCTATACCACCTGTTAATATTACCAAGGTCATTCCAACTGCTATGATTGAATTTATTGAAGTTTGTCTCAATACATTTAATATATTTGCATGAGTTAAAAATCTAGGATTTAATATAGATACCACTATAGCAAATATAATAAGTCCTATTAACGGTTTATTACTCCATATTCTCTTTAACATTTTTTCCTCCCACTGCACATCTCATTATTTTCTCTTGTGTTGCATCCTCTGCTAAAAACTCCCCCGTTATTTTTCCATTGTGAAGTACAATTATTCTATCACTTAATCCCATAATCTCTGGCATTTCCGATGAAATCATAATAATACTCAACCCTTTTATCTTAAGAGCATTTATAAAATCATAAATCTCTTTTTTAGCTCCCACATCAACTCCCCTTGTTGGTTCATCTAAAATAAGTATTTTAGGATTTGTTAAAAGTGCTTTAGCTATTGCAACTTTTTGTTGATTTCCTCCACTTAAATTTTTTATTTTTTGATTCATATTTGGAGTTTTCACCTTAAATTTTTCTATATATTCACCAACACCTTTCTCCTCTTTTTTATGATCTAATTTAAAAATAGTTGAAAAGTGCTTTAAGGCTGATAAAGTCATATTCTCCTTAACACTCATCCCCAATACAAGACCATCTCCTTTTCTATCTTCAGATACATAAGCTATTCCATTACTTATTCCTTCTTTGGCAGATCTTATATCTTTTTTTTCACCCTCTATTAGTATATTACCGCTATATTTTTTTAAATGTCCATAGATAGTCTTTACAAGTTCACTTCTTCCAGCTCCCATAAGACCAGATATTCCAAGTATTTCTCCTTTATACAATGAAAAACTTACATCGTTTATATATTGACTTTTTAATCCTTCAACTCTTAAAACTTCTTTTCCTTTAGGAACTTTAACTCTTGGAAATTGCTCATCTAAAGTTCTTCCCACCATATTTCTGATTATAAATTCTTCATCTATATCTTTAACTTCTGCTTCACATATAAATTTTCCATCTCTCATAACCGTAATATCATCACAAATTTCTGGTATTTCTTTCAATCTATGAGAAATATATACAACACTTTTTCCTTCTGATGTCAACTCTCTTATAACTTTAAACAAACTTTCAGTTTCACTATCTGTCAATGCATCTGTAGGCTCATCCATTACTATTATTTTAGCATTTTGAGATAAAGCTTTAGCTATTTCTACCATCTGCATCTTCCCTATTGTTAACTCCTTAACAAGAGTCTCTTCATCTTCTTTAACATTTAATTTATCTAATAAAATCCTAGCTTCTTTTTTCATCAAAGAACTATCTATTTTAGCAAAATTATTAGTTAATTCCCTTCCTAAAAATATATTCTCAGTAATTGAAAGTTCTGGAATTAAATTTAACTCTTGGTGAATTACAGCTATTCCCTTTTCTTGTGAATCATTTACATTTCTAAAATCAACTTTAGAACTACCTACATATAAACTCCCACTATCCATATTATAAATTCCTGTCATTACTTTTATAAGAGTTGATTTACCTGCTCCGTTCTCTCCCATAAGAGCCATAACTCTTCCCTTATAAATATTTAAGCTCGCTCCATCTAAAGCTTTAACCCCAGGAAATGTTTTAACTATATCACTCATTCTTAAAACAATTTCTTTATCCATATTCTCTCCTAAATAACTTTTCTTAGAAAACTACTCCAGATTTTAAAATAATATTTGCATATGGTGAACACTCTCCTGTTCTGACAATTACTTCACTTTCTTTTGTAATTTTTTTAAACTCTTCATGTTTTACCCAAACTACCTTAGGATCCATTCCAGCTGCTTCAAAACTTTTTAAAATTTTCTCCAACATAGTTGGATTTTTCTCTTTTATTTCTTCTGCTAAAATTATCTCCTCAATTTGCATTTCACTCAATAGTGGATTTAGAACCCCTATAAAAGATGGTAATCCAGCTTCTACTGCTAAATCTATTCTTTTTACTCCTTTAGGTATAGGTAACCCTGCATCGCAAAGTGTTATGTGAGCAGTATGCCCAATTTTAGCTATCTCATAAGCTAACTCACTATTTAACAATCTACTTTTTTTCATTTTTTACCCCCTTAAATTTTATTACCTCTTCTATTGTTGGTATTGATGTTTGTGCACCTTTTTTTGTTACTGCTATAGCTGAAACCTTTGTTCCAAATTCTATTGCCTCTGATATATTATCCCCATTTAACTCTCTTACAACACCACCTATAAAACTATCCCCAGCAGCAGTTGTATCTATTGCCTTTACTTTATACGCTGAATGAAATTCACACTTATCTCTATTTAAATGAAGAGAACCCTTACTCCCTAGTGTTATTATAAGATTCTTTACCCCCATATCTAAAAGTTTTTTTCCAGCTTTTTTTATCTCCTCTTCAGTTTCAACTGCCATCCCTGTTATTAAAGCTAATTCACTTTCATTCGGAATAATAAAATCACTATTTTTTATTATTTCATCACTCAATTCTCTAGCTGGAGCTGGATTTAAAATAGTTATCTTTCCAAACTCCTTAGCCTTTTTAAGAGTATATTCTACTGTTTCTATTGGAATTTCTAACTGTGTTACTACAATATCACTCTCTTTTATTGCGGCTAAATGTCTATCTACATATTCCTTATCTACTTCACTATTTGCACCTGCTACTACTAAAATTCTATTTTGTCCACTTTCTTCCACTATTATTTTAGCTATCCCAGTTGCTTTCTCTCCCTCTTCGATATGCTGAATATTAACTCCATTTTTCTCCATAGATACAAGCATATCTTTTCCAAAAGAGTCTTTTCCTATCTTTCCTAACATTATTACATTTGTTCCTAACTTTCCAATAGCTACTGCCTGATTTGCTCCTTTTCCTCCTGGTACTTGAGAAAATTCTTCACCAAAAAGTGTTTCTCCACCCTTTGGAGCTCTTTTACATCTAGTAACTAAATCCATATTTATACTTCCTACTACAACTACCTTTTTCATTATAATTAATCTCCTCCTTTTTCCAATAAAGGTTCTATATATATCTTTTTATTTTTTTCTTTATTTACAAATAGCTTATAAATCTCCTCTCCCATTTTTTTTAACGGAATTGAACATGATATTACTTCTTTATCTAATAATTCTATAAATTCAGTCTTCTCAAAGCAAGATAACTCCAAAAAAGTTTTCTCATTTTTAAGAGCCTTTAAAACTCCATACAGCATTAAGTTATTTGAAGAAAATATAGCAGTTGCTGTACTATTTAATATTTTTTTTCCAGCTATATAACCACTTTCAAATAGGTAGTCTCCTTCGTATATGTTTTCATCTTTAACTTTAGCCTTCATATCATGATGTGCTTGTAAATATCCTCTCATTCTCTCTCTTGCATTTAAAAATTCCAAATTTCCAGTTATTAATGCTATTTCTCTATGTCCTTTTTCCAATAATTTTTTTGTAACTTTATAAGCACCAATATAATTATCTATAAATACTCCTGAAAGTTTAAAATTTTCAAAATCTCTATCCAATAAATATACTGGTATTTTCTGTTTTAAAAGTGGCTCCAAAGGATTTTCTTCATAATTTCCATTTATTAATATTGCTATAACACCTTCTATTCTATGACCTAAAATATTTTTTATAGCTTCTTTTTCTTGTGTTAAATTTTCAACAGTATTATATAGAGCAATTTGATAACCACCCTTATTAAAATTTTCACAAATATAATTTATAAGTGTGGCAAAGAAGGGATTACTTATATTTGGTACCAATACTGCAATCGTTCTATTTTCCATTTTAGATAAATTTTGAGCTATCATATTTGGAATATATCTTTTTTTCTCTATAAAATCTTCCACTTTCTTTTTAGTTTCTTCACTTACATTTTTATTTCCATTCACCACACGTGAAACAGTGGCTATTGATACACCTAACTCTTTAGCTATATCTTTCATTTTCATTTTATCACCATTTTCTGTAACCGTTTACAATGAGATATTACTCCATAAAAAGTTTTTTGTCAATACTTATTGTATCATTTTTACACAAAAAGCTGCCACATTAAAAATGTAACAGCTTTTTATTTTACTATTTTTGCCTTTCCAATTCCCAACTCATAACTGTCCTTATAATAACTATCAATAGAACTAGTATTATATTTTGTAAATCTCTTAATATAATTGTATCTATAATATCTGCAACTATTAAAAATTGTAAAGCTACAAGAATGTACTTGTCCATTCCACCTTTCATTATCTTATCTATTCCTAAGCTAGTTCTATTTTGTAAAAGTAAAAAAACACTTTTAAGAAATCCAAAACAGATGATCCCTATAGATAAAATAGTAAAAAAGAAGGAAAGAATATGTAAAAATTCCTTAAACAAAATCATACTATGTTGATATAATTCCATCATTAACTCCTCTATTTTAATTTTATATTTTTCCAAACTTTTTTTAATTCTTTTACAGCCTCTTCATCTTTTAATAAATCTGTTTTTTCATAAGCAGAGATACTTTTATCTATAACCAAATCCCACTCCAAATAATCACAGATACATCTAAATTGTCTACTTATTAAATCATACTCCTCATCATCCAATGTAGCAGCTCCAACAGCTAGAATTCCAATTTGTTTATATCTTCTTTTTTCTCTAAATCTCTTCATATACATTCTATCTATAACAGCTTTTAATTGTGCTGATACTCCCCACCAATAAACTGGTGTTCCAAAAATTACTACATCTGCTTCATCAAGTTTATCTATCAAAAATTGTCCATCATCATTATGATTTATACATTTTTCATTATTTAAAAGACAGCAATCACAAGCTAAACAACCATTAACCTTATATTTAATTATATCAATAAATTCTATATCAGCTTTTAAATTCTCTTCAATTCCTTTTTCAATAATTTTTAAAGCTGAAAATGTATTTCCTTTTCTTGGACTTCCATTTAATAATAACACTTTCATTACCTACTCCTCCATATGTAAAATATTTCTTTCCTATATTTTACTCTTCACTCTCTCATATTCCTTTTATTTAAAAAATATTATTAATTTTTTACTCTATAATTAATTTTCAAAATTTATTTTTATATTTTCTCTTATCTTTTCTTCAGTCATATTAAAAATATTATCAATAATTCTCATTCTAAAAGTTCCACTTCCCTCTTCAGAAGTTAAACTTTTTTCCGCTATCTCTCCAGCAATTCCCATGAGAACAACTCCAAGAATAGCTCCTTCATAAATATCTTCTCTGTAGGCTCCACAAATTGTTCCTATCAAAGAGGCAGTCATACATCCAGTTCCAGTAACCTTTCTAAGAAGAGGAGTTCCATTTTTTATTTTACAAACTCTCTTTCCATCACTTACAATATCTTCCTTGCCAGTAATAGCTATGACACTCTCTAACTCTATTGCTAATTCCTTTGCTAAAGATGAACTATTTTCAAACTCTTCTACTGAATCAACACCTTTATTATTTTCATTTTTTATTCCTGCTATTGTTTTTATCTCTGCTAAATTTCCCTTTATAACAGCAAATTTAACATTTGAAATTAATTTTTTCACCAAATTTTCCCTTGAAGCCGAAGCTCCAGCTCCAACTGGATCTAGTATAACTGGTACATTTAATTCATTTGCTAGTTTCCCAGCTTCTATAACCATTTCACACATCTTACTTTCCATTGTTCCAATATTTATTACTAAAGCCGAAGAAAAGGATAGAATCTCTCTTAATTCCTCTTTACAATATGACATTAAAGGTGACCCACCCAATGCTAAAGTGATGTTTGCACAATCATTTATTGTAACGCTATTTGTAATATGAAATACAACTGGATTTTTCTCTCTAACTATATTTAAAATCTCTGCTCTCATAATGTTTCCTCCCCCTATTATTTAGATTTTTTTAATCTCTTTTTTAAATTTACTGTTGCTTCCCTGATATTTTCTTTACCTAAAATTTCTGATATAACAGCTATACCATCTGTTCCTGTTTCCATAACCTCTTTCACATTAGATAAGTGTATCCCCCCTATTGCTACATTAGGAATATTTACACTCTTAACTATTCTCTTTAATCCAGCTATTCCCATAGGTTCATTTATATCCTTTTTACTATCTGTATAAAATACAGCTCCTATCCCTAAATAATCAGCTCCGTTTTTCTCTGCTAACTTAGCTTCCTCTACATTTCCAACTGATATTCCTATAATTTTTCTATCTCCTAAAATCTCTCTCGCCCTTGTAAGCTTTTCATCACTTTGTCCAAGATGGACACCATCTGCATCTATAGCTTTAGCCATCTCTACATTGTCATTAATAATTAATGGAATACTGTATTTATCAGTTATGCCTTTTACCTCTTTAGCAAGTTTTAGAAATTCCTCCTTTGAAGCTGTCTTCTCTCTTAACTGTATAATAGTGACTCCTCCTAATATACTCTCCTCTATTGCTTCTAAAATATCTCTTCCTTTCAAAATTCCTCTATCTGTAACTAGATAAAGAGAGTAATCTACATTTTTTTTATTCATAATCAACACCAGCTTTTTTATATAGGTCAATAAAATGCCCTACAGGTCCAACACCTTCTCCAATTTCAAAAGAGTTTTTTATTGCAAGAGTAATGTATTTTTTTGCAATTTCAACAGCCTTTTCTACAGAATACCCCTTTCCTAATAAAGAGGCTATAGCTGATGAAAGAGTACATCCTGTCCCATGGGTATTCTTACTCTCTATTCTTTCACCATAGAATTTAACTATTTCGCCATTCTCTAAAAATAAAATATCTGTACAATTATCCTCTCTATGTCCACCTTTTACTAAAACATTTTTTACACCTAGCTCTTTAATTTTTTTAGCAGCTCTTATCATATCCTCTTCACTCTTTATCTCCATTCCACTTAAAACCTCAGCCTCAGGTATATTAGGTGTTACAAGAGTTCCTATTTTTAAAAATTTTTTTAAACTCTCAATAGCTTCATCTTTTAATAATTTATATTTACTTTTAGAGATCATCACAGGATCTATTACAATATTTTTTGCTGAATACTTAGCCAATGTTTCTTGAATAACAGTTATTAATTCACTACTTGATAGCATTCCTATCTTTACAGCATCTACATCTATATCCTCGAAAATAACTTCAATCTGCTTTTGAACTATCTCCTTTGATATATCTTCAACTCCAAAAACTCCTAAAGTATTTTGAGCTGTCACCGCTGTAATAACACTCATACCATATACACCTAAAGCACTCATTGTTTTTAAATCTGCTTGTATTCCAGCTCCTCCACAACTATCTGACCCAGCAATTGTTAAAACTTTTTTCATCTTTATTCTCCTCCTAAAACAATTTAATATATAGTTTATAGAATGAAAATAAAAAACCACCTCTTTATAATAAAGAAATGGCATATATACTAAAACACTTGCCACTTCCCTACGCTAGTATTATCTAGAACAGGTTCCAAGGGTATTTCTCAGCCAAATATAGCACCCCTAGTAGCTTTTTATTTATTCTATTCATTTTGAAATATATCATATATCTACTTTTATTTCAATATATTTTTATTTTTAATTTCCTTATATATGAAAAAAACAACTCTTTCGAGTTGTTAGTTACATATGGAGGCGACGACCAGATTTGAACTGGTGAATGGAGATTTTGCAGACCTCTGCCTTACCGCTTGGCGACGTCGCCATATTTAATTGTTAGTCAGTGGTGCCCAAAGGCGGAATCGAACCACCGACACGGGGATTTTCAGTCCCCTGCTCTACCGACTGAGCTATCTGGGCAAGAATAATGGCGGGAGTGACGAGGGTCGAACTCGCGACCTCATGCGTGACAGGCATGCGCTCTAACCAACTGAGCTACACCCCCATTCATGGTGGTCTCAACAGGACTTGAACCTGTGACCCCCTGCTTGTAAGGCAGGTGCTCTCCCAACTGAGCTATGAGACCATGTTTATTTCTTTACCGTGCTTAGATATAATACCTTATTTTCTTTAATAAATCAATTTAAAATATTTAGAATTATATATAATTATTTTAAAATATAATAAAATAAGTTGATTATCTTTATTTTTCTAAATTTTTATTATTTTTTTATTTAATTAAAAAAGAGAGCTCCTCTTAGATAACTATTATTTAAACTCTAAGTAATAATCATAAGTAAAGCTCTCTTCTTTTTTTATAATATTTATATAATTTTTCTAGTTGAATCTATAATTCTAAAAATAGATTGATGAAAAATACTCTCATATTTATAGGAAATCTTAGCATCCCCTTCATTGTAAGTCTCTCCTGCAGTCCATTTAAATCTCCCATAACTTCAATCAAATAGCTTACAATATCTCTATAAATATTTCTATCACTAGAAGCTCTTACTATCTCCTCAGCAAAAAATATTTTTTCATAGGTTTTTAAATAACTTCTATTATTTACAAAATCTCTAATAGCTTTGTACATATCTATTTTATATTCTAACTCTTTACTCTCTTCATATCCTTTTATAGCTCTTGCTATCTCCTGATACGAATAGCCACTCTCCAAATCAATATCGAGTAGTTTATACCTCTCTATATCCTCACTATTCCCTCTAAAAAATGAGTATGTATAATCATCTACATCTAATTCTTGTGCTGTTCTTCTTTTGATTTTTACCAGTATACTTCTAGATTTTATTGTTGGTAAAATATTTAAATTATTATTTAAAAGAATAAAGAAACTCCCTTGATTAGGTTCCTCTATAAGCTTTAGTAAAGCATTACTTGCTTCTTTCTTCATCTTGCTTATATCTTTTATTATAAATATTTTTCTATTTCCCTCATAAGAGCTTGAAGAGGATTTGTAAGTCAGTTCCCTTACTTCATCAACCTTTATTCCATCTGGATTATCTAGTATCTCTAAATCACTATAAAGTAGTTTGTCTATCCTTTTACAAGTACTACACTCTCCACAAAAATCCCCCTCTAATACCTCACAACACAATCCCTTAGCAAAATACAGAGCAAACTCCATAAGTAAGTTCATATCACTTCCATAGAAGAGATAAGTTCCCGAGTTTTTATCCAATTTTAACTCATTTTTAAAAAATTCTTTTACCTCTTCATTGGAAATTATATCCCTTATCATTATCTTTCTGCCTTCTCTATCTGTCTTAAGACATTTAATTGATCTAAGGCTAAACCAGCTCCTCTAACAACACTTTCTAATGGATTTTCTGCTAATTTAACTGTTAGATTTGTATGTTTTGCTATTAACTCTGGGAAGTTTCTAATTAATGAACCTCCACCTGCCATTATCATACCTTTATCAATTATATCTGAAGCAAGTTCTGGTGGAGTTTGCTCTAGTACATATTTTACACACTCTACTATCTCCATTAAAGAGTCATGTATAGCCTCTCTTACCTCTTCTGAAGTTATCTCTACAGTCTTTGGAAGTCCCATTATCAAATCTCTACCTTTTATTGTCATAACCTCTTCCTCTTCTAAAGGTAGAGCAGTTCCAATCTTTATCTTTATCTCTTCAGCTGTTTTATCTCCTATCAATAGATTATGAGTTTTCTTTACATACTTGATAATATCTGCATCAAAGTTATTTCCAGCCGTTCTAATAGTTTTACTTACAACAGTTCCTCCAAGTGAAATTACAGCTACGTCTGTAGATCCACCACCAATATCTATTATCATATTTCCTTCAGGAACTGATATATCCATTCCAGAACCAAGAGCTGCAGCTCTTGCCTCTTCTATCAAATATGCTCTCTTTGCTCCTGCAGATATAGCAGCTTCAAGTACTGCTCTTTTCTCTACTCCTGTTACATCTATAGGAACACATATCATTATCTCTGGCATGAAAAAACTATATGAACCAAAAACCTTTTTAATAAAATATTTTATCATAGCTTCTGTAACATCATAATCAGCTATAACCCCTTCACTAAGTGGTTTTACAGCTACTATTGTATCTGGTGTCTTACCTAACATCTCTTTAGCTTCATTTCCTACAGCTAATATCTTTCTACTCTCTCTTTCAACTGCTACAACTGATGGTTCATTCAAAACAATTCTTCTATGTTTTTTACTATATACAAGTGTATTTGCAGTTCCTAAATCTATTCCTAAACTTCTATTAAATCCTATATTCGGGAATTTAAACTTCATCTTTCTTCTCCTCCACACACAATTTTACTGCTAACTCTATCAAATCCTCCCTATTTTCTATATAGAATCCAGCTATAAGAGCTTCAAAAGCCGTAGCTTCTCTATATTCTTGTACGGTACAAGATTTTGGGAAAGTCTTTATATTACCATTTTTTGCTCTCTTTCCCAATCTCTGAAATTTCTCCTCTAACATCGGAAAAATCTCTCTATACACTTGACTCTGTTTCTTAGCATTTACACAATTTTTTACTCTTTTATTTAAATTTTGAAGATTTAACCCCTTAGATATCCAATACTTTCTAATATTTAGTTCCCATATTGAATCTCCTAAGTAAGCTAATACAACTCCACTAGTCTCTCTTAAATCTACATTGTCCATGTAGTCTTATCCTTTCCATCTTTTATTTTAATACCCATCTCAGCTAATCTATCTCTTATCTTATCTGACATAGCCCAGTTCTTTTCAGCTCTTGCTTCTCTTCTAAGCTCAAGAATGAACTCTATTAACTCAGAACTCATATTTCCAACAACTGTTTCAAGCTTTAATTTTACTCCTAGAGCTTCTTCCATAACATTAACTATATAGTCTACTGTCTCCTTTACTACTTCAGCTCCCTCAGCATTTATAGGAGTATCCACAGCTTTATTTAACTCTTTAACTAATTCAAATATAGCTCCCAATCCCATAGATGTATTAAAATCTTCATCCATAGCAGATATAAATTTTTCTTTTGCCACTGCTAATTGCTCTTTTAATTCCGAACAAGAGTTTCCATCAGTTTTAACATCTACTAATGCCTCTTTTCCTCTCATTAAAGCATTTTCTATTCTCTCTAGAGAAGTTTTAGCTTGAGTTAACTCATTATCTGAGAAATCTATAGGTTTTCTATAGTGTGAGCTCAATACAAACAGTCTTACAACTCTTCCATCATAATGCTCTAACACATCTCTAAGTAGGAAAAAGTTTCCTAAAGATTTTGACATCTTCTCACCATTTACATTTATATAACCATTATGCATCCAGTATCTTGCATAATCTCCACCACAACCACATTTTGATTGAGCTATCTCATTTTCATGGTGTGGGAATATCAGATCCTGACCTCCACCATGAATATCAAATGTATCTCCTAGATACTTATGAGACATAGCAGAACACTCTATATGCCATCCCGGTCTTCCTTGTCCCCAAGGTGAATTCCAACTTGGTTCTCCCTCTTTAGCCTTTTTCCATAGTGCAAAATCTAATGGTGATTTCTTTATCTCACTTATCTCTATTCTTGCTCCACTTCTTAAATCCTCTATATTCTGATGTGATAACTCTAAATACTTATCCTTATATGACTCTACATCAAAGTACACATCTCCTTGAGATTCATAAGCATGACCTTTTTCAATTAAAGATTTTATTATCTTTATCATTCCACCAATATGCTCTGTAGCCTTAGGTCTTATCATACCTTCTTCTTTTAAATTTACCTTTGCTGTATCTTCAAAATAGGCATTGATATATTTTGTAGCTACCTCTTCACAAGTTATTCCCTCTTCATTAGCTCTCTTTATTATCTTATCATCAACATCTGTAAAGTTTTGTACATAAGTTACTTTATATCCTCTAAATTCAAAGTATCTTCTCACTGTATCAAAAAATATTGCTGGTCTTGCATTTCCTATATGAATATAGTTATATACTGTAGGACCACATACATACATTGATACCTCTCCATCTTTTATAGGTTTAAATTCCTCTAACTTTCTAGTTAAGGTATTATATATCTTTATCATATTCCCTCCTAATACTTTTTCATTATCTCCTTAAAAACTTCTACTGGGATTATCATTTTCATATCTATTTTATTCTTCTCACCATGGATTTTAGCCTCTATTCCATTGAAACCAACAACATTAACTGAATCTAAATCTCCATAAATAAAGGTATCTATATCTAAACTATATGGCTTAATATTTTCTTCAAACTTATCCTCACCAATTTTTATAATTCCATCTTTTTCCTCTATCTTAAATCCAGTATTTAATGATGAATTTTTATCTGTTACCATAGCTAAAACTCTTCTTATTTCAGGAGCTTCATCTTTAATTTTAACCATAAAAGAGTTATTTTCAATCTTATAAATAACCTCTCCATCTATCTCTTTCAAAATCTCCTCTATATCTATACCCAATAAATTTTTCCATAAATTTAATACTGCTTTACTATCTACATTTGCTCCTATTACCATTGGATTAAATATAATTTTATCTAATTTGGAAAAATCATCAACTGATATATAGATATCATTTTTTCCAAGATATTTTATAAGTTCTCTATTCTCTTTTGTATTTTTTAAAATTTCACTCTCTTTTTCATCTAGAACTATCTTGGTATCTGATATAACTTTTCCATTCTCAACAGTTCCACTATTTATTAAAAGATTTACTCCGTAAAAAGCTGTTCCACTATTATTATATATAACAGTTCCTAAAAGACTATCTCTTTTTATATCAAGAGTATCTTCTATCTCTTTATTATATAGATATTTTCCATCTTTTGCTATAAAATCTTTAAGATTTTTTTCTCCAAAAGAGAATATAAACAATCCTTTATAATTTTTCATATAAAGATCTGAATTTGTATTTTTTAAATATTTTTCTCTATACTCTTTCTTTAAGATATATACATTATCTTTTAGATCAAAATATTTATTTACATTTTTTAAAATAAGAAAATACCAATATCCTGTATCTACTACTCCTGTAATAGATTTTTCACCAACATTATAAAACTCTTTATCTGAAAATATATAAAATTTAGATATATATTTTAAATTAGCCATCTCTGAAATTAGTTCTTCCTTCTCTTTTTCATCATCTAAAAGAGATAGTAATGGTGTAAAATTCTTTGTATTTATTCCCTCATTAGCATAAATTATTCTAGTTTCCTTAGTTATAAAATCTCTCGGAGAAGCTTTATACACTACTTTATATCCTAAAATCCCCCCAAGAATTATTGCTATAAAAACTACTAAACCTACTAATTTTTTCATAATTTATCACCTATTGAAATTTTTTAATCTCTATTCTTTCAATCTCTTTCTTAGTAAGATTTAAATTTTCTGTTTTAAACATCGGAGCCTTGAATCTAGCTTTTCTTATCTCTATATCTTCTAAAGCACAACTAAATCCATCTTCATATATATACTTCCCTTCTCCTACTATTTTTCCCTCTGGATTAACTACAAATGAATTTCCAAAGAATGCTATTCCATCCTCTACTCCTACTCTGTTTACAGCTACTGTATAAGTTCCATTTAGTAAAGAGTTTGCCTTACATATATTTTTCCAATTCTCAGACATCTCCTCTTTAGATTTTCCAACTATCACTGGAGAGTTAAACGGAACAAAAATATATCTAGCTCCATCTTGAGCTAATATATATTGAGCTGATTGATGCCACATATCTTCACAAACTAGCATTCCCACTCTTCCGAATTTTGTATCAAAGGCTCTCACTTTATCTCCAGCCATAAAGTATCTTCCTTCATAAAACATTCCGTAGTCTGGAAGATATACTTTTCTATGTCTATGTAGTACCTTTCCATCTTCTAAATAGTAAGCAGTGTTATATGGATACTCCTCTTCTCCTAATTCTACAGCTCCAAATATTATGCTTATCTCCTTACTTTTTTCTAATAATATACTTGGTACCTCTTTTATAGCCACATCAAAAACTATATCCTCTAATGAGTACCCCGTAAGTGATAATTCTGGAAAGATAACTATATCATTTTTCTCAGTAATAGCTCTATCTATCACTTCTAACATCATATTTAAATTTTTCTCTACATTTCCTAATGTTGGTTTTATCTGTCCTATATATACTTTCATCATTATCTCCTTATAAAAACTTTAGATCTTCTTGAGTAGTAACCTTAATATTGTCATAATCTCCAAGAACAATTTTTACTTTTCCACCTATTCTCTCTACTAGAGATGAATCATCAGTTCCTAAGAAGTTTTCACTCTCAGCTATCTCATAGGCTCTTTTTAATAGTTCTCCTTCAAAGGCTTGAGGTGTATGCACAGCTATCAAATCAGCTCTCTTTGGTGTAGATATAACTTCAAAATTTTCATCTACTACTTTGATAGTATCCTTTACCTGTACCCCTACTACAGCTCCCTTTCTCTCATTGATTACAACCTTACAACACTCCTCTATATATCTCTCCTTTAAAAATGGTCTTACCCCATCTTGAACTAGGATTATATCACTTTTATTATCATATTTTAGTGCATTATATATAGAGTTTTGTCTCTCTTTTCCACCCTCTGTTACCTTTATTACCTTATCTATTCCATATTGTTTACAATAATTTTCCACAAGAGTAATATTCTCTTTATTTGTAACTACTATTATATCATCAACTATATCACTTTTCTGTGCTACTTCAAGAGGTATTATAAAAAGTGGTTTTCCTTTATACTCAAGAAATTGCTTTGGATAACCTAATCCCATTCTTTTCCCTACTCCTGCAGCAGCAAGTATGAGAGTTACTTTAAAGTTACTACTGTACATCCTAGTCCTCCCTCTCCATGTCCTCCTATTCTGTACTCTTTTACATATCTACATCTCTTTAGATAGTTTAATATTCCCTCTCTCAATGCTCCTGTTCCTTTACCATGAATTACATACACTTCAGTATATGAATTCATAACTGCTCTATCTAGGTAAGTTTCCAATTCATATACAGCCTCATCAACCATCTTACCTCTCAAGTCAATCTCATTTCTTACAGAAGTCTTAGTATGTGAGAAAGTATTATACTCCTTCTTAGCCTTTTCCTTTACAACTTTTACATCATCCATAGATACTTCTAATTTTAATATTCCAGCTTGTACTTGAACTGTCTCTTTTCCACCATTTATTTTTAAAACATTTGCAAATTGATTTAAGCTATTTACAAATACCTTGTCTCCAACTTTGTAATCAATCTTTCTAGCAACTTTTGGTTTTTGTTCAACATTTTTATTTCTATCATCTTGAAGAGCTGATCTAAGCATATTAAGACTTTTTTGTACGTTCTTAACGTCCTCTTTCTTATTCTCTTCCTTTTGAATCTTTTCAACAAGAGCAACAGCCTTAGCTTGCATCTCCTTCATCATCTTGTCAGCTTTCTCGTATGCCTCTTTTAATATCTCATTTTTCTCTTTTTCCAATACTCTTAATTTTTCAGCATACTCATCTCTATCCCTTTGAGCTGCAGCCTTTAAAAACTCAACCTGTTGTTTCATAGACTCTAGCTCATCAGCTTTCTCTTTTATATTAGCTATCATCTTTTCTATCTTTTTATTATCATCACCTATATAGCTCTTAGCTCTTTCGATTACCTCATCAGATACCCCAAGTCTTTTAGCTATTGTAAGAGCATTACTCTCACCAGGTATACCTATTAATAATCTATAAGTTGGAGATAGCGTATTTACATCAAATTCCATAGATGCAGTCTCTATTCCCTCCTCATTATATCCATGAGCTTTTACTTCACTGTAGTGAGTTGTGATAAAAGATTTACATTTTCTATCTCTTAAATAATCTATAACAGCCATAGCAAAAGCTGCTCCTTCAGCTGGGTCTGTTCCTGATCCTAACTCATCTAATAATACCAGTGAACTTCTATTTACACTTTCTAAAATCTCTTGTACATTCTTTAGATGTGCTGAGAATGATGAAAGAGATTGCTCTATACTCTGCTCATCTCCTATATCTGCATATACCCCTGTAAAGAAACCTATACTTGTATGCTCATGAGCTGGGATAGGTATTCCAGATAAAGCCATTAAAGTTAAAAGTCCTGCTGTTTTTAAAGCTACAGTTTTTCCTCCTGTATTTGGACCTGTGATAAGTAGAGTATTGTAATCTTTTCCTATTTCGAATGTCAATGGTACTATCTTATCAGCTGGTATAAATGGGTGTCTTGCTTCAACCAAACTCAACATCTCTCTATTATTTATATTTGGTATAACACAATTTTTCTCTATTCCATAAACAGCTCTAGCATTTAAAATATCAAGTGATAGTATTGCCTCTCCTACTGCATCTATATCTCCTCTATTATTTCTTACATGCTCAGTTATTCTAAGTAGTATCTTTCTTATCTCCTCTTTCTCTTTTAACTCTAACTCTCTCATCTTATTGTTTAAAGCTACTATTGATAGAGGTTCTATAAATACAGTTTGACCACTTGAAGATCTATCGTGCTCTATTCCCTTTATAAGTCCTTTAAAGTCAGCTTTTACAGGAACAACACTTCTACCATCTCTCTCAGTGATAATTCTCTCTTGAAACGCCTTAGCAAAACTTGGCTCATCAAATAACTCATCAAATTTTCTCTTTATATTCATTGAAAGAGTCTTCTTATGTAATCTTATATCTCTTAAATCTAAAGAGGCGTCATCTTTTATCTCTTTGTTATTATCTATAGCCTTATTTATGATATCTTCAATACTTCTCATAACTGGTACATCATGATATCTATCTTTTAAATCTCTATATTTTCCAAGGTCTTCCAATCTTGTCTTAAAAAGTCTAAAAATTCTTAAGTTAAAGTTTATATCCCAAAGATCCTCTACATCTAAGTATGTTCCTATAAGTTGAGATTTTTCAGTCATCTTACAAATATCTTTCATTCCTGCAGTTTCAAAACCACCATCATATTTTATAAAATCTGTAAAATCTCTAAGTATATCTAATTCTCTATTCAATGAACTAAAATCTTTTAATGGAGATAGATTCATTATCTTATAGTGATTCTCTTCTATCACACTATAAGCTGATAATTCCTCTCTCAATTTATCAAATTCTAATACTTTATAACTATGTCCATTCATTTTTTTACTCCCTATATTGTTATTTCATTCACTTTTTATTATACCATAAATCTTTTATTTTCCTAACTTTATTCAAGAAAATTTAAAAAAAACTTGAAATTTGCTTGATTTAATGATACAATTATATGCATTGTGTATGTAAGTTATTTTAAGAAAGGAGAGAATCAGAATGCAAAGATGTGAAATTACAGGAGTAGGACTAATCAGCGGAAACCAAATTTCTCACTCACACAGATTAACTAGAAGAGTTTGGAAACCAAATTTACAAGTTACTTCTATCAATGTAAACGGAACTCCAGTTAAAGTAAAAGTTTGTTCAAGAACTTTAAAAACTTTAAAAGGACTTAACGATGTAGAAGTTATGAAGTTCTTAAAAGCTAATGCAGCTACTTTAAGTACTAGACTTCAAAAAGCTATGGCAAAATAGTTTTAAGTCGATAAAAAAGACAGCTTAATTCAAAGCATGTCTTTTTTTATTTTTTGTTCCTTTTCTATCTTTACTCATCTTATTTTTTCCTCACTTGACCTTAGAACAATTCTATAGTTTATACTATCTTTGAAATATATCAAAAATTTAAGGAGTTTTTATGGAGAATATAAGTTTTTTTGAAAAAACCCCACCTCTAAAGCTTTTTTTTAAAGCTGCTATACCAGGGTCAATAGGTATGCTCGCCTCTGCTATCTATCTTTTTTTAGATGGTGTTATTATTAGTCGACTTCTTGGTGAAATAGCCTTTGCTGCCTTTAATATGACCATTCCTATTGTTGTCCTCAATTTTGGTATCTCTGATTTGATAGGGATTGGGTCATCTGTAAGTATTGCTATTTTACTTGGAGAAAAAAGGTTTGAGAAAGCTTCTAAACTTTTTTCTCTCTCTTGTTTTATCATATTTATATCTAGTACTCTCTCTGGAGTTATACTATTTTTCTTTGCACCAAATATCTTACATCTATTGGGAGCCACTGGAGAACTTGCAAGGCAATCTATAAAATATCTAAGAGTTTATGCTTTATTTTCACCGCTTACTACTTGTATCTTTGCAGTAGATAACTATTTGAGAATCTGTGGAAAGATTAAGTTTAGTATGTTTTTAAATATTTTTATGTCTTTTTTATGTATCTCCTTAGAGATTTTGTTTCTTTATTTTTTTAAATTTGAATTGATAGGTGCTGCCCTTGCTAACTGTATAGCATTTTTCATATGTACACTTATAGCTTTTTCCCAATTTTTTAAAAATGATAGTAGTTTAAAATTTTGTAATTTTAAGATTGAGTATACTTATCTCAAATCAATATTTACAAATGGAATGCCTACATTTCTAAATAATGTAGCCAGTCGTATTACCAATATACTTTTTAACTATCTATTACTCTATCTTGGAGGGGTTTCAGCTGTCAGTATCTATGGAATATTGATGTGTATTGAAGCTTTTATCCTTCCAGTTCTGTATGGAATGTGTGATGCTCTACAACCAGCTCTTGGTTATAACTGGGGAGCTAAAAATTATTCTCGTGTTAAAGTTATTGAAAAATACTGTCTTATTGCAAGTGCTATCACCTCAATAGTTACAAGTTCTATCATCTTCCTATTTACTGAAGAGATTGCCTCTCTATTTATTCCACAAAGAGATGATACCTTTACTTTAGCTATTCCTGCACTTATAATTTTTGCTACTACATATCTCACTAGATGGTTATCCTTTGCTATACAGAGTTTTATGTCTGCTATTGGAAAATTTCACTCAGCTACCTTTATCTCACTGTGTGTAACTTTTATCTTTCCAATACTATCTATCCCTCTTCTTTGGAGATTAAAACTAACAGGACTTTGGTGGAATTCATCTATAACCTCTATTTTAACTGGAATTTTATCACTCTTCCTTTTAAAAAAATTATTAAAAAGTTTTAAATTAAAAAATTAATCATTAAAATTTAATACAAAAACTTGACTTTTTAAAAATAATATTTTATAATCATTTCAATAAATATTTTCAAGGGGGAGAGAGTAATGTTTATGATGGTTTTAAGGAATATCAAAAAATTAAATAATTTTTCTAGTATATTCCTAAGTATAAATCTGTCTATCTAAACATTATTTTATATTTTTTATTTTAATGTAATTTAGCACTGATTCCTTTAGGAGTTAGTGCTTTTTTTTATAAAAATATCTGGAGGGAAAAATATGAAAAAATTTTTAAAACTTTTAACTTTTGGACTTTGTGCTTTTATGTTGGTATCTTGTAATGAGAAAGAGAGTGAAAACACTCTAGCTAGTGAAAAAACTTATGTTATTGCAACTAATGCTGAATATCCACCTTTTGAGTATTTAGAAAATAATAAAATTGTGGGGCTAGATGCGGATATTATAAGCGAAATAGCTAAAAAAACTGGCATAAAATATGAGTGGAAAAATATGAATTTTGATGGTTTGATTCCAGCTTTACAAACTAAAAAAATCGATGTTGCCATAGCTGGAATGAGTATTACTCCTGAAAGAGCAAAGGCCGTTAACTTCTCTATCCCTTATCTTACTTCAAATGTAGCTATCATAGCTAATAAAAGTAAACCTATAAATGGAAAAGAGGATCTAATCAATAAAACCTATGGTGCTGAATTAGGTACAACTAAAGAGGCTGTAGCTAGAAAGATCGAGGGAGCTTCTGTTGTTCCTTTCTCTTCAAACACTGCTGCCCTTGTTGCTTTAAAAAGTGGAAAAATTGATAGTATTGTTGTAGATGAAAGTGTTGCCAATAGCTTCGTCCAAAAAAATCCTGACTTAGTCCTTGTTACTTGTCTTGATGGAGAACCAAAAGCAATAGCTTTCAATAAAGACAGTGTTGCTCTAAAAGAAAAATTTGATAAAGCTTTAAAAGAGCTTTTAGATGATGGTACTATTGCTAAATTAAGAGAAAAATATGGGGTGTAGGTTATGGAAAAACTCTCATTTACATCATATATAATAGATAAAGATATTAAAGAGGAGTTAAAAAAAGAATTGGAAAGTTTTAAAAACATATTGATTATAGGTGGAGAAACCTCTCTAACTTCTATTGATAAAAAACTTAAATATGCTCTCACTAACCAAACTTATACTATTGAACTTTATGGTAAAGAGTGCTCACATTTTAATGTTGAAAGAATTTTAGCAAAAAATCTTGATAAAAAATTTGATATCGTTGTTGGAATTGGGGGTGGAAAAGCCCTTGATACAGCAAAATTAGTAGCTTTTAAATTAGGGATAAATATTTTAACTATCCCTACAATAGCTGCTACTTGTGCTGCTACCTCATCTCTTTCTGTAGTTTATAATCAAAATGGAGCTTTTGCTGAAATTATAAATTTTTCAGCTCCTCCTTTAAAAACCTTTATTGATTTAGAGACTTTAAAAAATGCTCCTAAAAAATATATTTGGGCTGGAATGGGTGATACCTTAGCAAAATTCTATGAGGTTGATATCAAAAGTAGATGGTCTATCAATTCTGGAAAGGAACTAAGTTATCAAAGTACTCTAGGTAGAACTATTAGTACTCTTTGCAGAGAACTTATCCTTAAATATGGAGAGAATGCTTTCTACTCTTCTGATATTGAAAAAGAGTTTAAAAATGTAATTCTCGCTATAATTGTTAATACTGGTTATACTTCTAATTTAGTAGAGGAGTATCTAAATGGAGCTATTGCTCATTCTGTATGCTATGGCCTAGGAAATATACACTCTATTGAAAAAAATCATCTCCACGGTGAGCTTGTAGCATATGGTATCTTAATTCAACTACTAGTTGAGGATAATTATTCAGAATATGAAAAACTTATTGATTTTTATAATAAATTGAAATATCCTACTAAATTAGAGGATTTTATAGAGATTAAAAATTTTAAAGGTATTGAAGATAAAATTATAGATATTATAATAAACTCACCAGATATGCCAGATCTTTTTAAGATGGGCTTTGAATTGGATAGAGAAAAATTTAAATCTGCACTATATAGGAGGAAAGTATGAGAGAGATAATAGCTGATAAATTTAAAGTAAGAAATTATTCTATGGGAGATAAATTTAAAAAGAGTTTATCTAACTACTCTTTGATAAATTTAGGAATAGGAGATTTAGATATTCATACTGATAAAAAAATAGTTGAAAAAGCTATGAATGATGCTTTAAATGGATATACTCACTATACAAATCCCTATGGATACATTGAACTTCGTGAAGAGATAGTAAATTATCATAAAAATAGATTTAAAAATTATAACTTCTCTATAGAGGATACTTTTATCACAACTGGGGCTTGCCATGCTCTATACTTAGCTTTTAAAGCTATTCTTAACAAAGATGATGAGGTTATTTTACTCGCTCCATATTTTCCCATATATGCTGATCAGATAAAACTTTCTGATGGTATTCCTGTAATTGTTGAAACAAAATTAGAAAATGAGTTTCAACTTATAAAAGAGGATATTGAAAAGGTTATAACAGATAAAACTAAGGCTATTGTAATAAATACTCCATCTAATCCAACTGGAGTTTGTTATAACGAGAAAAGTTTAAATATCATAAAAGAATTGGCAGAGAAATATGATCTTTTAGTTATAGCTGATGATGTTTACGATTTTTATTCATATGAAAATAGTTTCACTCCAATATTTACTCTGGAGGGTATGGATAAAAGAACTTTATCTATTTGTAGTTTTTCAAAAGATTTTGCTATGACTGGGTGGAGAATAGGATATACTATATCAAAGGTTCCAAATCTTATTGAGACTATGGAGTATATTAATGAGAGTATTATATATAGTGCTCCCTCTGTGTCTCAAAGAGCTGCTCTTTATGCTCTAAAAGATTTTGATAGAATAAAGAAAGAGGTAGTTCCTATATTTAAAGAAAGAATTGAATACTCGTATAATAGAATAAAAAATATTCCATATTTAAAAGCCTTTAAGTCACAAGGAGGAATATATCTATTTGTTAATATTGAGAAAACAAAACTTTCAACTCAAGAGTTTGTAGATTTAGTTTTTGATAAGCTGAATATTATCTTATTAAATGGTGAATCTTTTGGAGCTCCTAATTATATTAGAATAGCTTGTACTCTAGATATCTCTATATTAAAAGAGGCTTTTGATAGATTAGAAACTCTTAAATTTTAATTACCACTCTCTTATTCAAAATATAATTATTATAGCTCCTATTTTCATATGTCCCACTCCTTTTTTAGTTATTTTATCTAAAAAGAAAAAAGGCTGGAATTGTCTTCCAGCCCAGTTAACTAAAATTACTTTTCAATTCTTGTATAAGGAATTAAAGCGATATTTCTAGCTCTTTTTATAGCTTTAGCTATCTTTCTTTGTAACTTAGCGTTAGCTCCAGTTACTCTTGAAGGATTGATTTTTCCTTTATCAGATACGAATCTTTTTAAAAGATCTACGTTTTTATAATCAATTTCTTCAGCTTTAACTCTTAATTTCGCTCTTCTTCTTCTGAATTCTGCCATTTTTTTAACCTCCTCTTGATTTTTAACATTAACCGATTATTAGTCTTGTTTAACTATGATGTATCTTAATACTTCTTCTACGATGTTTAGTTTTAATTCAACATCTGATAATACAGTTCCGTCAATTTCAAAAGTAGTTAATACATAGAAACCAGTTTTCTTCTTATCAATTGGATAAGCTAATTTTCTTTCTCCCCATTTTTCGCTCTTTTGAATGTTAGCTCCTGCAGCAGTTAAAACTCCAGTTACTTTTTCAATTACAGCCTCTCTACCTTCTTCAAGTACAGTTGGGTTGATAATGAACATAATTTCGTATTTTTTCATTGTTTAACCTCCTCCCTATGGTTTTAGCCCAAAACACTATCGTTTTTGAGCAGGGTCGTTTTATATTTTATCATACTCTACTAAGAATTTCAAGTATTTTTTATCTTTTTCTTACCCAAGGTGGTAAATCTAAGTTAGTCTTCTCTGTTTCTTCTCTTGTTTCAGTTGCAGCTTTCTCATTTTTAGCTGTATCTATACTTATGAATGGCTCATTTTTTTCCTCTTCATTAGCAAAGTTATTAGCTATAATTGTAACTTGAACTCTATCTCCAAATTCTGGTTCAATAACAAGTCCGAACATTACGTCATCAGCTGTTTTTCCAGCTGCATCTCTTACCATATCAGAGATAGTTTGAGCTTCCATAAGTGTAATATCTGGTGCCCCTGTAATATTGATAAGTATCTTACTAGCACCAAGGATAGATTTCTCTAATAGTGGAGATAATAATGCTTTTTCTGTTGCTTTTATAGCTCTGTTTTCTCCTTCTCCCTCTCCAAATCCTAATACTGCTATTCCAGAGTTTAACATTGTTGCTTTAATATCAGCAAAGTCTAGGTTGATAAGTCCGTTTCCGATCATTAGATCTGCTACACCTCTTATACCTATCTTTAAAATATTATTTGCTTCTTTAAAAGCATTTTGTAATGTTATTGTCTTATCTGGTAATTCAAATAGTTTATCATTTGGTATAATTACTAAAGCATCTACTGCTTTTTTCAGATTCTCTATACCTATATCTGCATTATTTTTTCTCTTTCTTCCTTCAAAAGAGAAAGGTCTTGTTACAACAGCAACTGTTAATACTCCTAATTCCTTTGCTACTCTTGCAATTACTGGAGCTGAACCTGTTCCTGTTCCTCCACCCATACCTGCTGTAATGAATAACATATCTGTATCTTCTAGTAGATTTTTTATCTTCTCTACATCCTCTTCAGCTGCCTGTCTTCCTATCTCTGGATCTGCTCCAGCTCCAAGTCCTCTTGTCAGTTTTTCCCCTAGTTGAATTCTTACATCCGCTAATGACTTCCCTAAATCTTGAGCATCTGTATTAGCTGCTATATACTCTACTCCTCCTACACCAGAAGCTATCATATCGTTTATAGCATTTCCTCCTGCTCCTCCTGCTCCTAATACTTTTATTTTAACTAAATCTTGATCAAGTAACATCTTTTTCGCCCCTCCCTCTCTTAAATAAAGTTAGAAAACCAATTTTTTATAGCTTTCACCACTCCATTTGTTTTTTCTACTTTCTCTTCTTCTACTATTTCTTCTTCTAACATTTTAGTTAAATCTTCTTCTACATTTATTGGTGGAACAATTTTTTCATTTTTTACTTGTATTTCTTGATGAGTATAGCTACCTGTTCTCATCTTTCTATCCTCTTCTTCCATCACTTCATAAAAAAGTCCAATTACTGTTGCCATATTTGTAGTAACTTCTTCCAATCCACTGAACTCACTCGGTAGTACCCTTCTTGCAACATATCCAGTTTTTTTATTTATCTTTTCTAGTAACTTTTCTGTATTTATTATTTTATCAGAGATTACTCCCCCTGTTAAAACCAAACCTTTTCCTAAATATCCATTAAATCCAGATTTCTCTATAGTAGTATCTATATAATCAATTATCTCCTCAACCCTTGCATTTATAAAATCTTCCAATTCAAGAGCCGCTATATGCTTTCCATCTCCATAATATATATATCCATCTGGTGATATATCTCTATCTCTATACTTATTTAAAATTTCAATTGCATCTTCATCATCTGCAAGCTTTAAAATATATACTAAATCACTTTTAAAATGCATTCCACCTAACGGAATAGTTTTTGTATAAATTAATTTATCATTTTTATAAAGAATGATGTCTGTACTTCCCTCTCCAATATCAGCAAGGGCTACTCCCATTCTTTTATCCTCTTCTCCTAATGTAGATTTAGCTGAAGCATAGGCATTTAAAACTATATTCTCTACATCTATACCAATTCTATTTATAATCTCTACTAATTTAGCTACTCTCTTCTTATCTGTATAAATTAGGTGAACATCACCTTGTAGCTTACTTCCTAATATTCCCATTGGATTTTTTATAATTCCAGAATTATCTACTTTTATATTATATATCTCTGTTTTTATTATCTGTTCTTCAGGAGAAAGCACCTTTTTCTCTGCTTCTACTAATAGAGCTTTCATCTGTTCCTCAGTTACTTCTGTCTCTGAAAAATTATACTCTATATTTATAGTTCTTGATTTTATACTATCTCCACTTATTCCAATAGTTACAGCTTCTATCTCTTGATCTGTAGCCATTCTCAATTTTTCCACAACACTATTTATTGACCTAGATAATAACTCTCCATCTCTAATCTCATTTTTTACTATTCCATGACTTGGTCCCTCAACATACTTTAAGACTCTTAATACCTCTCCATTTGAAGAAAGCTCTCCAGTGATGGCTTTAATTTTTCCATTACCTATATCTATTACAGTTTTTACAATTTTATCTCTACTTATCATCACTTTTCTTCTCCTCCAAACTTTTAACTATAAAGTCATTAAATCTTATATCTATATACTCTATTTTTTTAGTTTTAGCAAGCTCATTATACAAAGTTTCTAAAACTTTATACTTTTCATCCTCTACTTCTAAATTTGTTTTTATAATTGTTCCATCTAATAGTATTATCTCTATACAACTTTCATCCTTAATATGAATCTGAGATATCAATACTTTTAATAGAGTTTCATCTAATCTTTTACTCAATTCTAAAAGCTTATCTATATCTTCAAAATCCTTCACTACCAAAAAATAAGTATCCTTCTCTTGCTGCTCTTTTAAGTAACCAAATATCTTTCCATTACTATCTATTAAAAAAACTCTATTTTTTGTTTGAAGATAATAAGCCGTTTCTTTCTCTTTTATATCTATCTCTAATTTTCCTAAACCTAAGACATTTATTTTAACATCTTCTATTCTAATATCTTTTTTCAAATACTCTTCTAAACTTTCTAAATCAATAGTCCATATGTTACTATTATAAATTATTTTTATCATTTCTGTCAATTCACTTGACAATATTTTTGAATTACTTTCTACTTTAATCTCTTTTATTTTAAAAAAATCTAAAGTTAAAAATTTACAAGGAATTAAATATAACATCCAACTAAATAAAAATATAAATACTAGTCTTATTGTAAATTTCAAAAGAAAACTCTCCTTACTTTTTAAACGTATCTACCATTATTTTAACTAAGTCATCAAAAGTATAACCCTTTAGTGTTCCTAGATCTGGAACTAAGCTAGTTTTTGTCATACCTGGACATGTATTTACCTCTAAGAAATATACCTCTCCATCTTTTAACATAAAGTCACTTCTTGATATACCTTTAAGTCCAATAGTTTTATGAATTTTTACTGCATTTTCCATAGCCTTATCATAAGCTTTTTTATCTATCTTAGCTGGGTACTCATGTATAGATCCACCAACTGCATATTTAGACTCATAGTCATAAAACTTATTCTTAGGAATAATTCTCAATACTCCTAATCCTTCGTCATTAATTACTCCAACTGTTAACTCTTCTCCCTGTATCATCTCTTCAATAAGAGGTTTTCTTCCCTCTAAAGCTTTTACAGCTTCTCTTACCTCTTCCTTTGAATGACAAAAATATATTCCTACACTTGAACCATCTCTTGATGGTTTTACTATTACTGGAAACTCTTCAATCTCTTCAATAGAATTATACGTTTTGGGAGTCTTTATTCCTACAGATTCAGCTATAGCCTTAGTATAAGCTTTATCCATAGTTACTGCACTTTCCATAGCTCCAGACCCAGTATATGGTTTTCCTAACATATCTAATAAACCTTGGAAAGTTCCATTCTCTCCATATCCTCCATGTAATGCTATATAAGCTAAATCATACTCGTTTTCTGTGAAAGCTGTTATAAGATTTTTCTCAGTTACATCTACTCCATAAGCATCATATCCTTGAGCTTGTAAACTTTCTAAAACGGCAGTTCCACTCCTTAAAGATACCTCTCTTTCAGAAGATATCCCTCCCATAAATACCGCTATTTTCATTTTCCACCTCTATAATACTCTATTATTTTTTAATATTATTATTTCCTCTTCAAGTTGAACGTCATATAACTCTTTTATCTTAGATTTTACTAAAGTTAAGATATTAGAGATATCTTCAAATGTTGCATCTCCATGATTTACTATAAAATTTGGGTGTTTTGGAGATATCTCAGCACCACCAACTCTAGTTCCCTTAAGTCCAGCTTCTGATATCAGTCTAGCTGAAAAATCTCCTGCTGGATTTTTAAATGTACTTCCTAGATTTGGTTTGTCTAATGGTTGCTTACTCTCTCTTAAAGCTTGAATCTCTATAACTTTTTGTAAATCAAATCCTCTTTTAAATTCAAATGTTGCACTTATGATTACCCATTTTTTCTCCTGTATCTCTGTACTTCTATAAGAGAACTTGATCTCTTCCTTTTTCAACGTTCTTATTTGATGATTTTCATCAAATATCTCTATCTCTTTTATACAATCGAAAATCTCACTTCCATAGGCTCCTCCATTCATATAGACAAGCCCTCCTACACTTCCTGGGATTCCAGCTAAGTTCTCTAAGCCAGAATAATTGTTTCTATTCATAAAAGCTGTTAATTTATTAAAATCCAATCCTGCTCCAACTTTTACAATACCTTCACTTAGCTCCTCAACCTTATTTAATTCCTTTAAAGATACGAAAGTTATATCTAAATCTCCTTCATCTATTAGAGTATTTGTTCCATTTCCTATTAAAAATATATTATCGTACTTTTCAAATATCTCTTTTAATTCATTTTTATTCTCAACTATTATAAATCTTTTTGCCACTCCTCCAATTTTCATATTAGAGTGATTTTTCATATTGTGATTTTCAAGTATTCTCATTATCTATATTTCCCTTCTAATTTTTCTGCAACTCTATGGGCAATCTTCGATATATCTCCAGCTCCCATAAACATAAATACTCTATTCCCCTCAAAATTCATCAACATCTCATCTATATTTTGTGGATTTTTCTCAATAACCACTTTAGGATTAGCAATTACACTTTGTAGATCCTTTATTGTTACTCCAAAATTATCCTTTTCTCCAGCACTATATATAGGTAAAAGTATAACTTCATCTGCTAGATCAAAGGCATTTTTAAAGTTATCTAATAGAAACTTGACTCTACTATAACGATGTGGTTGAAAAATAACAGTTATTCCACTATTTTCTATTGATCTAGCTCCTTGTAAAGTAGCCTTTATCTCTGTAGGATGATGGGCATAGTCATCAATTACCTTTATCCCATTTCCACTGTATAATATCTCATATCTTCTTTTAGAACCTCTAAACTTTTCAAAGGCTCTCTCTATATCCTTCTCCTCTAGTCCAAACTCAAGTGCTAAATAGATAACTGGAAGAGAGTTTAAAATATTGTGCTCTCCAGGAATATAAAGAGTAAATCTTCCTACCTTCTCACCTTTTATCATTACATCATAACTTGTTTTTCCAGCTTCTATTACAATATTATCAGCAAATATATCAGCTGTTCTGTCTTTTATACTATATCTAGTTATCTTTTTATCCTCTTTAGTTGCTGCTAATCCTCTTAAGATTTCACAGTCAGAACATATAAATACCTCTTCAGAAGTTTGATCTATAAACTTAGAAAAAGATTTAATTATATTTTCTAGTGAACCATGATTTTCTAAATGATCAGCCTCTATATTTGTTATTATTGAATACTTTGGATTCATATATAAGAAAGAATTATCACTCTCATCAGCTTCAGCTATAAAAAAGCTTGATTTTCCTGGTTTTGCATTTGAACCTATCTCAGGTAAGATTCCTCCTACAACAATAGTTGGATCTAATGGTAACATTACAGATGCTGCCATTGAACTTGTTGTTGTTTTTCCATGAGTTCCTGCTACTGCTATTCCACTCTCTTCATTTAAAAGCATAGCCAGTAACTCTCCTCTTTTAACAACTTTTATACCATTTTCTAAAGCGTATATATACTCTGGGTTCTCTTTCTTTATAGCACTTGAAGCTATAATCATATCAAAATTTTTACCCTCTAAATTCTTTTCTGAGTGTTCATTATGAACTACTATTCCTATACTCTCTAACTCATCAGTTACATAAGAACGGCTTAAGTCACTTCCCTCTACTTCATAACCCTTGCACTTCATAATTTTTGCAAGTCCACTCATTCCTATCCCATTTATTCCTATAAAATATATCTTTTTCAACTTATTTCCTCCAAATATCAAGAGATTCTATTATCTTTTCAGCTGCATTTTCCTGCTTTAAGTTTCTAATATTTATCTTCATAATATCCAACTCATTTTTATTTTCCAATAATTCAAAAGCCTTCTCTATAGCAAAATTTGCCTCTGAATTTTTATACATCAAGGCTGCCCCTACATCTTTTAAAAGCTTTCCATTTGCATACTGTCCAACTTTTATAGAATTATAAGGTATTACAACTGCTGGTTTTCCCAACTGTATTATCTCTGAAATAGTAAGAGCCCCTGCACGACACACTACTAAGTCTGCAGCTGCCATTATATTTATCATATTTTCAAAATATGGTCTTACTGTGTCTTGAATTTTTGCTCTTCCTATACTTTTAGATATCTCATCATAATTTTTTTCACCAGTCGCCCAATACAATCTTATGTTCTTATCCTCCAATATTCTATCCCAATTTTTTAAAACAGCATCATTTATCTCTTTTGCCCCTAAACTTCCCCCTGTTATCAGAAGAATTTTCTCATTAGGCTCTACCTTTAATTTCTCTCTCTCTTTCTGCCCTTTTATACTATATATCTCTTCTCTTAGTGGATTCCCTGTTACTAAACATTTAGCTTGATACTTCATTGGAATATCATCATATGTTTTTTCAAAGGCTAAAAATATTTTCTTAGCAAATCTATAAAATAATTTATTTGTTCCACCTAAATTAGCATTTTGCTCCTGAAGATAGATTTTTTTACCAAATAGTACTCCACCTACTAATACTGGAATTGATATATAATTTCCAAATCCTATAATAGCATCTGGCTTCTCTTTAAAAACTAAGGCTATTCCTTGAAATACTCCTCTAATATATCCAAATATATTCTTTAATGTTCTTGGAGGAGCTATGTTCAATCCTATAAATTTAAACCCAGCTTTAGGAACTATGTCCTTCTCCATTCTTATACTTGTTCCTACAAAAAGTACCTCTACACCCTTTTTTCTTAAAGCTTCCGCCACTGAAAGTGCTGGATAAATATGTCCTCCAGTTCCTCCTGTTGTTAAGATTACTTTTTTCAAATATCTCACCTACCGAAAATCTCTCTCACTAATTCTTTAAATACCTGTCCTCTATGTTCAAAATTTTTAAATTGGTCATAACTAGAAGTAGCTGGAGAAAATAGTACAACTCTTTTCTCATCTTTTGAAAATCTTCTTTTGATATCCTCTAGACAGATTTTTAACTCTTTCAAAAGAAATACTCTATTCTTATCATAACCTAATTCTAATACTCTCCTATTTAATTCCTCAGCTATATCCCCAATTAAGTATACATAGCTAGTATGCTCCTTTATTAGCTCTACTAATGGTGTCCAGTCAAGTTTTTTATCATAACCACCACATATAAGTATACAATCCTTATAAGCTTCCACTGCAAAGGCTGTGGAATCTATATTTGTTCCTTTAGAATCATTGATAAACTCAATATTACCATAGGAGAAAAAATCCTCCATTCTATGTTCTAAAGTTTTTGTATTATATAAAAACTCTCTTATTTTACTATTTTCTATTCCACATAGCTTTCCTGCTGAAACTATGAAAAGTGTATTTTCTAAATTATGTTTACCCTTTAATGATAGTTTCTCAGTTTCCAAAACCTCTTCATCTTTCCAAAAAAATTTTCCCGCCATTACATAACAATCTTTTTTTATTTTTTGTGATAACTCTATTTTTGAACCTGGAATTAAAGCTATTCTATCCATTACCTCTTGGCAATCAGTATTCAACAAAAAATACTCCTCTTTACTCTGATTTTTACAGATATTAAACTTTGTATCATAGTACTCATCTACACTACTGTATCTCGATAGATGATCTGGAGTAAGGTTGATTACCATAGATATAAATGGCTTAAATGTTCTAAGATTTTCTAATTGGAATGAACTTAATTCCAATACCACATAATCTAACTCTTTCTTTTCTAAAAGAAGTTCTGCAAAGCTTTTTCCAATATTTCCAGCATACTCAGCTCTAAAACCAGCGTATTGAAGTAGCTCTGTTATCTTTGTGGTAACAGTTGTTTTTCCATTAGTCCCTGTTACAGCTATAATATTTGCATGAATATTATATTGTACCATATATTCATAGCATAATTCAATTTCATCTATAACTTTTATTTGATTTTTTTTTGCTTCCAATACCAATTTATTATATGGAACACCTGGACTCTTTATAAACACTTCTATTCCATCTAATAAATTTAATCCCTCTTCAGAAGTTATTCCTAATTTATCATCAACTAAGATTACATCATAACCTAAGTATTCTAAAAGCTTTTTAGCACCAATACCACTTACCCCAGCTCCAAAAACCATTGCTTTTCTCATAAAATTACCTCTCTTTTTACTGTCTCCTAGATATACTTATAACCACGGCTATTTTTTCACCGTGGTTATATTTTTTAAAGTATTCCTCTCATTCTTATTATTCCTAAAGCTATTATTCCAAACATCAATGTTGCTATCCAGAATCTCATAGTTACTTTAGTTTCAGCAAGTCCACACAATTCAAAATGGTGATGAATTGGAGCCATTTTAAATACTCTTTTTCCTCTTAATTTGAAAGATCCCACTTGAATTATTACAGATAGTGCTTCCATAACAAAGATACCACCTATTATTGGTAAAATTAACTCCTGTTTTAGTAGAATAGCTACTACTCCTAAAACTCCTCCCAATGTTAAAGAACCTGTATCTCCCATAAATATCTGTGCTGGATAGAAGTTATACCATAAAAATCCTAATCCCGCTCCACAGACTGCTGATAAAAATACTGTTATCTCTCCTGAACCCTCTATATAGAAAAGATTTAAGTGTCTACTCAATTCTGTATGTCCAGTAAAATATGCTACTACTCCTAATATAGCCGAACAGATAACCATTGGCATTATAGCAAGTCCATCTAATCCATCAGTTATATTAACTGCATTAGATGTTCCCATCAGAATTATTAAGATAAATATCAACATTCCAGCTCCACCAATATATAACATATTTTCTGAATATATTGGATTTATTATTGAAAGGTCTATAGTTCTATCTCCTGTAAGTCCAAAATAACTTACAAATAACCATACCAATATAGCTATCAAACCTTGACCTAAAAGCTTTTTCTTCCCTGATAATCCCTTCTTATTTACAGTAAATTTCTTATAATCATCAATAAATCCTATTCCAGCAAATCCCATCATTGTTATCAATAAAAGAATTATTATAGGATTTGTAATATCTGTAATCATTAAACTTGTAGCTAATATTGTTAAAATCATTAAAACTCCTCCCATTGTTGGAGTTCCTTTCTTAGACATATGAGAAGCTGGTCCCTCTTCCCTTATCTTTTCACCAAACTTTTTCACCTTTAAATAATTAATAAAAGGTTTTCCAGCTATTAATACTATTACAAAAGCTAACATAAATGCCATAAAGCTTCTTAAATAGATAGATTTTAAAAATTGTAAACTTTCTACATACTCACCAATTAAATAAAACATCTTATCTCCTATCCCTCTATAATCTCTTCCATTTTCATTCCTCTAGATCCCTTCAAAAGTACAGCTTTTCTTTCTAAAGGACTCTTTTTTATCTTCTCTGATATTCTTTTCTTATCTTGGAAATGCTCTATTTTATCACTATTCTCTAAAAGTGATTGAGCCTCCTTCATTCTTTCTCCATAAATATATATCTTATCTACTCTTATACTTAAAGCTTTCTCCAGTACTTGCTTATGATACTCTATCTCGTTCTCTCCTAGCTCTAACATATCCCCTAAAACAACTATCTTTTCTCTATCGTTATACAACTTATCAAATGTCTCCAAAGAGTAATTCATAGAGATAGGACTAGCATTATAGGCATCATTTATATAGATGATACTATCTTTCTCAATTTTTTGAAATCTCATAGGTGTCAATTCAAGATTTTGAAAACCTTTTTGAATTAACGAGGAATCTATTTTTAATTTTTTACCTATGACAACAGACATAGCAGCATTTAGACAATTATGCTTACCATTTAAACCTACATGATAATTTTCTCCATCTAGCATAAATTCTAAACCACTTTCCATATCTTGGAAATCTCTTATCTGCTCTTTACAATTATCCCCAAATCCAACAGTTACCCCTGCCAAATTTTTTAAATAAAAATCATCTCCATAAACTATTAAGTTTTCTTCCGAAATATATTTTATCATCTCGCCCTTAGCTTTAAAAACATTCTCTCTTGTTTTTAAGAACTCTAAGTGAGAATCTCCAATATTTGTTATAATTCCATAATCGGGGCTAGATATCTCGCATAACTTATCTATCTCTCCAAAACCACTCATTCCCATTTCAAGAACAGCTATCTCATCCCCATCTTCTAACTGTAAAATTGTAAATGGCAATCCAATATGGTTATTATAGTTTCCTTCTGTCTTTTTGCATCTATATTTTTGTGATAAAACTGAGTATACCATATCTTTAGTAGTTGTTTTACCATTACTTCCTGTTATACCTATTATTACAAGCTTTAAAACCTTTCTATAATCTCTGGCTAGTTCTTGCATAGCTACTATAGTATCTTCCACTTTAATAACCCTTTTATCGCTTCCTAGATAATTATCAGCTATTACCAATGTAGCTCCCTTTTCTAAAACTTCATCTATATAGTTATTCCCATTGTTTATAGCAAAAAAAAGTGAATTCTCTTTTACTTTTCTACTATCCATAACTACATTTGCTATCTCTTTTAAATTTAATAAATTATATTTTTGTTGTAGTATCTCTGTAAGAATTTTCATAATTTTTACCCAAATTAATTATAAAACTAATCTGCCCTTCCTTAATTTATCACGAACATTTTATTTTACCATTAATATAGTGAGAATACAATTAACTTTTATATATTTTTCAATAAAATTTATAGTTTTTTCAATTTACTTTTTAAACTCTATTTTTAGTTATTTTTTTCCAAATCAACTGCAAAATCTAAAAGATTTTTATAACTCTTCACCTTTAATTTTTTTATCTTCTCTATATGCTCTATACCATGACCAGTTTCAACTAAAATAGGTGTCACTCTTGCATTTATACCAGCTTCTACATCACTGATATTATCCCCTACCATAAAAGACTTTTCTCTATCTATATTAAACTCTCTTATTGCTTCTTCTAACATTCCAGGATTAGGCTTTCTACATTCGCACTCTACCTTGTACTTACCTATACCTTTCTCTGGATGATGAGGACAGTAGTAGAACTTCTCTATTCTTATACCATCTTTTTCTAAAATATCACTAATATGATTATTCAACTTTATTAAATCTTCTTCTGTATAGTATCCTCTAGCTATTCCAGATTGATTTGTTACAACTACAAATATATATCCCAAGTTAGATAAAATTTTTAAGCCCTCTACTACTCCCTCTTCAAATTCAAAATCCTCTATCTTATGTAAATAATCCTTTTCTATATTTATTGTTCCATCTCTATCCAGAATAATAGCTTTATTCATTGTTCGCCCTCCTTTTAAAGTCAAAAATTATTTATAGTTAAACAGTTACAAAAAATAAAAAAAAGCTTGGCAAGTTCCTATCCTCCCAGGAGGCTTCCCTCCAAGTACTTTCAGCGTTTACGGGCTTAACTTCCAGGTTCGGAATGTGTCTGGGTGTACCCCCGTAGCTATTCTCACCAAGCTATATCTATTTGCATAGACATTCAAAACTATATAGTAAATTCAAGGTTAAAACTTCGACTTATTAGTATTGGTCAGCTAAAGGCCTCGCAGCCCTTACACCCCCAACCTATCAACCTCC
>NZ_JACSNP010000169.1 GCF_016900045.1 Fusobacterium mortiferum | reverse complement strand
GCTCCAGCCACTTGCCGACGTCGGCTTTGAGCCGGCCCAGGATCTCCCAGATCGGGGCGCCTTCGACCGATGCGCCCAGCCAGCCGTCGGTGATGGCCGACCGCTCGCGGTCGACCGCGCCACCGAGCGCGATCGTGAGGAAGCCCTGGTCGACGTTGTCGAGCACCAGGCCCATGGCGCGGTTGCGGCCGTCGAGCTCCCTGGTGCGGTTTGGCGACGATGCGCTCGAGGCCGATGACGTTGTCGAAGA
>NZ_JACSNP010000168.1 GCF_016900045.1 Fusobacterium mortiferum | reverse complement strand
GTAGAACATATTGCAAAAGCTATAATCTCACAAAAAGATTATTTAAATATGTTGGATAAAGCTATTGGTGATGGAGACCATGGAAATAATATGGCTATTGGCTTTACAGCAGCATTAGAAGATATCGAAAATATGAATGATGATGGAAATCCATCAAAAGTATTAAAAGCTATAGGAACAGCTTTTTCTGAAAATGTAGGCGGAGCTGCTGGTCCACTTTATGCAGCAGCATTTAATCGTGCATCTAAAGC
>NZ_JACSNP010000167.1 GCF_016900045.1 Fusobacterium mortiferum | reverse complement strand
AAATGAATACTTTACTACATTAATATCTGGTGAAGATTTACCTCATAGTAAACCAGCTCCTGATATTTATTTAAAAACAGCAAAAATGCTAAATATCGCACCAAGTGATTGTGTTGCTTTAGAAGATTCTAAGAATGGCAGTATTGCTGCTAAATCCGCTGGAATGTATTGTATCGGTTTTGCCAATCCAAATTCTGGCAACCAAGATTTATCTGCCGCAAATATTATTGTAAACAAAATAACGGATATAG
>NZ_JACSNP010000166.1 GCF_016900045.1 Fusobacterium mortiferum | reverse complement strand
TTGTATGGCAGAAGGCCAAACTATTTTGGAAAATGCTGCTCAAGAACCAGAAATTATCGATTTAGCTAATTTCTTAAACATCATGGGTGCCAAAATTCGCGGTGCTGGTACTAATGTAATAAAAATTACAGGCGTACCAAAACTTATAGGTCATAATTATACTATTATTCCAGACCGTATTGAAGCTGGTACATACATGGTAGCTGTAGCTATGACTGGTGGAGATATCTATATAGAAAACGCTATCAGTG
>NZ_JACSNP010000165.1 GCF_016900045.1 Fusobacterium mortiferum | reverse complement strand
ATTAAATGCTATGGTGCAGATAGCGTTCAAGAAGGTGTTGCCATCATGCATAAAGAAGATGTTGACATCTCTATTACTGGTAACTCTACAAACCCAACCCGTTTCCAGCATCCAGTAGCAGGCTGCTACAAAAAAGAATGCATTGAAAAGGGTAAAAAATACTTCTCCGTTGCATCCGGCGGCGGTACTGGTAGAACACTTCATCCAGATAACATGGCAGCAGGTCCTGCTTCCTATGGTATGACTGATAC
>NZ_JACSNP010000164.1 GCF_016900045.1 Fusobacterium mortiferum | reverse complement strand
TGGCGATCACGGCACAGGACAGACTCCGGAAAAAGGCGTCCAGTTTTACCCGCCCGTTCCCTCGCTCGTTGATTCAAAGCTCAATCTGACCGACGGCCAGATGCACGCTGTGGTCACCAACGGCATCCGCTACACTGCTATGCCCGCGTTCGAAAAAGTTCTGACGCCTGAGCAGACCTGGAAGGCCGTGCTCTGGGTGCGCCGCCTCGCCCAGCAGCCTCCGCCGGCAGTTTCTGCGGAACCTTCCCCTGC
>NZ_JACSNP010000163.1 GCF_016900045.1 Fusobacterium mortiferum | reverse complement strand
CTTCAGTACGTACCACTCGGGCGATTTTTCTTCGTGCGGGTGGTCGAAGCTTTCCCACGTTATCGAGTCCATACTCTGTAGTGTAGCACTGTAGGTGCGAGTGACTGTAAGGTTCTATGCACAGGTTATGGGGTCATCTTGTTAGTACATCCGACCGAGAGCGTTTTTATATTGCTTGGGTTTTCTTGGCAAAAGCGTAGTTCGTATGTGATGCCGTTTGCGCTCGATTTGTACCAGTATTTATATGTTGAGT
>NZ_JACSNP010000162.1 GCF_016900045.1 Fusobacterium mortiferum | reverse complement strand
GTGATATATGTAACGCTTAGAGATGATGTAAAAACAGAAAAAATTCGCACGACTTGGCTGGAAGTGCGAAATATGGTAGAAGATATAAAAAAGGATTTACCTGATGGCGTTTATGGCCCATATTATAATGATAGATTTGATGATGTATATGGCTCGATATATGCTATAACGGGTGATGGCTATTCTTATGAAGAAATGCGTCAGAGAGCGGAAAAGATAAGACGTATTTTATTAAGTATAGATAATGTCAGCA
>NZ_JACSNP010000161.1 GCF_016900045.1 Fusobacterium mortiferum | reverse complement strand
CTTTGGAAGCGCGCATAAGGACACATGTATTTGCAAACCTGCTCACGCATAAAGCCAGCATTGCCATAGGTAGCAAAGCTATAAAATAGCACCCAGAAAATCTGCCAAGACCCTTGCACGTTGAACAATTCAGCACCCAGCTCACGGATAGGCACAAAGTAGCCGACAAAGGTAAACCCCGTCACAACGGCAAAAGCAA
The DNA here is from genome assembly GCF_016900045.1 of Fusobacterium mortiferum. GTDB lineage: Bacteria > Fusobacteriota > Fusobacteriia > Fusobacteriales > Fusobacteriaceae > Fusobacterium_A > Fusobacterium_A pullicola. The sequence continues at coordinate 54 of NZ_JACSNP010000161.1, read as the reverse complement.
CCCAGAGGAGTTGCTTTGCAGTTTTTTTCCAGATTTTTTCACCCGTCCAACCAC
>NZ_JACSNP010000160.1 GCF_016900045.1 Fusobacterium mortiferum | reverse complement strand
GATCATACATTAAGAGCCATTGTTTTGACATTGATAGTACGATACCTCCTACTAATGCCGCACAGCTTGAAAGACCTGCTAATAATCCAAAACCAAAGAAAGTTAATATAGAAGATTTTGAATTTATATTTAATAAACCCGATATTCCTAATCTATCTAATAATAAAAATAATGCTATGATGCCAATCGCTATAGTAAGTCCAAAGAGTGTTCCTGTAGCCGATTTTTCTCTATTATTCTTAACCGAAAATTC
>NZ_JACSNP010000015.1 GCF_016900045.1 Fusobacterium mortiferum | reverse complement strand
AAGGTATTAAAGACAGATATAGAGAAAATAAACTATGATTTAATAACTTATGTACAGGATAGATTAGGACATGATGCGAGATATGCAATAGATCCAACAAAGATAGCAACAGAGCTAGGATGGTACCCAGAGACACCATTTGATAAAGGGATAGAGAAAACAATTAGATGGTATTTAGATAATCAAGAGTGGGTAGAGAACTTAAAATAAATACGAACAGAAAAAAGAGGGGGAAATTTAATAATACCCCTCTTTTTAAGAGTTTTTTCCATCTGATACGAACAAAAAATAAAAAAAATTGAAGGTATTATTTTTAAGTAGTGAGTGATAAAATATATAGTGAGATATATTGAGAGGAGAGAGAAGATGGAAATTATAAGAGAGATAATAAATTTTGTGAACGAGATATTGTGGGGAAAAAATATCTTGGTAGTTATGTTGGTAGGAACAGCACTATATCTAACTTTGAGAACGAGATTTATGCAATTTAGATTATTTGGGGATATTATAAAAATATTGGGAAAAGATGATAAAAATAAAGATGGAATAAGTTCATTGGAGGCTTTTTTCTTGGGAACAGCCTGTAGAGTAGGAGCTGGAAATATAACTGGAGTTGTAGCAGCTATCTCTGTAGGTGGACCTGGTTCTATATTTTGGATGTGGCTAGTTGCACTTTTAGGAGCAGCAACATCTTTTGTAGAGTCGTGTTTAGCGGTAAAATATAGAGAGCAGATAGGAAGACAGGAGTATAGGGGTGGAACTCCTTGGATAATAGAAAAGAGATTAAAAAAGAGATGGCTAGGAGTAATCTATGCTGTAGCTTCAATAGTATGCTATATAGGAGTTATTCAAGTTATGTCTAACTCTGTAACTGAATCAGTAAATAGTGCCTATAAAATAGATATACAAAAAATAGCTATAGCCTTATCTGTAATAGTAGCTTTGATAGTATTTATAAGAGGGAAAAAGGATACTATTATAGTAGCACTAAATAAGATAGTACCAGTGATGGCAATAATGTATCTACTAGTTGTTGTATTTGTTGTTTTAACTAATCTAACTTCTATTCCAGCAATGTTAGGAAATATAATATCACAAGCTTTTGGAGTAAAAGAGATAGCTGGTGGAGGAATTGGAATTGTTATAATGCAGGGAGTTAGAAGAGGACTTTTCTCAAATGAGGCAGGAAGTGGAAACTCGAACTATGCAGCAGCAGTAGTAGATGTAAATGAGCCAGCAAAACAGGGTATGGTACAGGCTTTGGGAGTTTTTGTGGATACATTAGTAGTTTGTAGTGCTACAGCCTTTATTGTTTTACTTGCAGATAGCAGTGTAATAGCTGGAACAAGTGGAATGACAATGTTCCAAGAGGCGATAAAGAGCCATATTGGGTGGATAGGAATTCCATTTACAGTGATTGTTCTTTTCTTTTTCTCATTGAGTACAATTTTAGGTGTTACTTTCTACGGTAAGAATGCTATAAACTTTGTAAGTGAAGCTAAAGAGATGAAATATATCTACCATGTAGTTGTAGTTTTAATGGTATATATAGGAGGAATTGAACAAAACTTCTTCGTATGGTCACTAGCTGATTTTGGTTTAGGGATAATGACAGTTATAAATATTATATGCTTAGTTCCGATAGCTGGAGAAGCTATTGAGGAATTAAAAAAATATGAGAAAATTTTAAAAAGAGAAAAGCAGAATTAACAGATAATTAATTAAGGGAGAGCGGACAAGAGAGAAGCTCTCCTATTAAATTTCATATATTTGAATAAATAAAGTTGACTAAAACAATAAAGAATAATATAATTGTAGTATATTGAAAAAGGAAGTGATATAATGAATATACTAAATAAAGATGAATTAGAAAATATACTACAAGAGATGAAAAAGAATGGAAAGTATGAAGAGTATCATGATATGATATTAGATGATTTTGAAGAGCATCAGGTAGTATATAAGCTAGAGCCAGATGAAATGATAGCTTTAGCATATAAAAATAATACAATTCCTTTTAAGATGAAGGAGTATTATGATTGGCATGAGATGAATCTTCTGATAGAGGAGGATTTAGACTAAAAAGAGGTGGAGATATGACAGATCTAGAAGTTGTAGAAAGATGGTTTAAAACATTTTATTCAATAGGAGCAGATGAGAGTGGAGGAGTAACAAGATTAGGTTACACGAAAAATGAAGATGTAATGCATGGAGCTATTAGAAATATAGCAAGGGATTTAGGTTTAAAATACTCTAGTGATGAGGTGGGAAATACCTATATCTATGAAGAGGATTGGAATGAGTATTACCTTATAGGTTCTCACTTAGATTCTGTTATAAATGGTGGAAGATATGATGGAGTTGTAGGAGTTGTAGCAGGACTACTTATTCTAAAATGGATAAAGGATAATAACTTAAATATTCCTTTAAAAGTAGCAGCTTTTAGATGCGAAGAATCAAGTGCTTTTGGAATAGCAACAGTGGGAAGTGGATTGATTACTAAAAAAATTGATATAGAAAAATTGAAAGAGGTATATAATACAGAGGAAAAATCTCTATACGAAACTTTAAAGTTTAAAGGATATGAGCCTGAATGTAGTAAGATAGAGGGAGTAAAGAGATACTTTGAGATCCATATTGAGCAGGGAAGAAGATTAGAAGACAATAACTTAAAAATAGGGATAGTAGATGCAATAGCCAATGCAACTAGATACTGGCTCACAATAGAGGGGCGTCAAGATCACTCAGGAGCTGCTCCTATGGATATGAGAAAAGATGCTCTATGTGCTGGAGCTGAGATTGTACTTCAATTAGAAAGGATTGCTCAGAGAGAGTCAAAGTATAAGAGTGTAGGAACAGTTGGATTTTTACAAAACTATCCAAATGCTTTCAATGTAGTTCCAGGAAAAGTAAAAATGGGAATTGATATAAGAGGAGTAGATTGGGAAAGTATTCAAAGAGTTGATAAAGAGATAGTAGAATATGTTGATAAGGTTTGTAAAACAAGAGAATTAAGCTATAATCTAGACTTGGTTTCAAAGGGTAAACCTGTAATTTTAGATGAGGAATTAAAAAAAGAATTAGAAGCTGTAACTAAAGGCTTAGGGATAAATTATATGGTTATGAATAGTGGAGCTGGGCATGATGCTATGAAGTTTTGGGATATTGCTCCTACAGGAATGGTATTTATACCGTGTAAAGAAGGGATCAGTCATAATATAGCTGAAGAGATTGATAAAGAGGATATTGTATTAGCTAGTAAAATTGTATTTGAATACTTAAAGAATAGTAGAAATTAATTAAAATAGGGAGCTTTCAACTTTTATTGAAGACTCCCTATTTTCTATTTTTTAATTCTAATAAAAACTAAAGTAAATATTAAAAGTAGTAATTGATACCAAAGTAGAGGAATCAGATCAAAAGGAGATACCTGTTCATTAGCAAAATTTAAAAGTATCAACATTTGAGCTCCATATGGAAGTAATCCTTGAAAAATACATGAAAATATATCTAAAATAGCTGCACTCTCTTTAGGATCTATATCATATTTTTTAGAGATATTTTTCGCGATAGAACCATTAATAATAATAGCTACTGTATTGTTTGCTACAGCCATATCTGTTACAGATACAAGAAGTCCTATTCCTAATTTGGCAGTTTTTTTACCAATGATTAATTTTTGAATATGCTCAATTAACCATTGTATACCTCCAGCCTTTGTTGTCATAGCAGCAAGTCCTCCAGAAAGAAGAGAAAGTAAAAAAATCTCATTCATTCCTAAAAAACCATTGTAAATCTCCTTTGAAAGTGAAAGAAGTGTGAAATCTCCATATATAACTCCTATCAAGCCAGCAACAATAATTCCAAATGTAAGAACTATAAAAACATTTAAACCACTAACAGCCATAATTAAAACGCTTATGTATGGTAAAATTTTCAAAAGACTATAATTTAAAACTTCCATATGAGTAAGAACTTTAGAAGTTCCAAAAATAAGTAAAAGTATAATTGTTGTAATAGCGGCAGGAACAGCTATATAGGAATTAACTTTGAATTTATCTTTCATCTCTACCCCTTGAGTACGAGTAGCAGCTATTGTAGTATCAGAGATAATAGAAAGGTTATCTCCAAACATAGCTCCTCCCATAACAGCAGCAAGCATAAGAGGTAGTGAAACACCACTCTTTTCAGCTAGTCCTACAGCAATAGGAGCTATAGAGACAATAGAACCAACAGAAGTTCCTGTAGCTGTTGAGATAAAAGAGGCTACTATGAAAATACTAGGAACTAAGAACTTAACTGGGATATATGATAGAGCTAGATTCACTGTAGAATCAACTCCACCCATAGTTTTAGCTACACTGGCAAAGGCACCAGCCAAAAGATAGATTATACACATAGTTATAATATCTTGATGCCCACACCCCTCTAAGAATACATGAAACTTTTCTTTTATACTTCCTTTAAAAAGAATAAACGCAGAAATAATACCTATAGATACAGCAATAGGTGAAGGAAGTTGATAAAAGGCCATTGAAACCCCTTGAATTTGTAAAAATATACCTACCCCCAAGTAAAAAAGTACAAATATTAGTAATGGAATCAATCCAATAAAACTACTTCTTTCATTATGTATCATTAAACTAAACCTCCCAAGAAAAATTTTAAAATAAAATTTACTCTTCAGTTTATCATTAAATCCAAAAAAATACAACAATTGTTTGAAAATTTATTTCAAGATTATATAAAAAAGAGACTGAAAAATAATCAGTCTCTAGATTAGTATAGAAAAGGCTTCTATTTAAATTAAGCAAATAATCCGAATATAAAAGATCCAAGTATAAGCATCATAGCTCCTCCAACTCTAGAAGAGATTTGAGCAAAAGACATTAAATCCATTCTATGAGCAGCTCCTAATACAGCAACATCTCCAGAACCACCCCTATTAGCCATACAAAGTCCAGCTGTTATAGCAGCTTCAATTGGATAGAACTTCATTTTTCTAGAAACTACCATAATAAATCCAACAGCACCAAAGACAATAGCTAAAGCAATAACAAGATTACCAAAAGTAAGAGAATTAATAATCTCTTGAACATCAGTACCAAATCCTACTGCTCCCATTAAAACCCAGATAGTATATTTTGAGAAGAAGGTTTGCATATTTTTAGCTCCAGCTTTTAATGTAGGAGGAACAACGTTTAGCATATTAAGAATAATACAATATATAACAAGAAAAGCAAGTCTATGCATTTCAAAAGATAAACCTAAAGAGCTCCAAAGCATTGCTGAAATATGAGAAATCATAAATATAACTCCAGTAAATATTAAAGCAGCAGCAAATTCTTTTTGACTAACTTCTAATTTAATTTCTTCATCTTTAACTACTTCTTTCCCCTCTTCAATAATTAAATTTCCATTTCCAGTAAGTTTTTGATATTTAGATCCTAATTTATTAAGTAAGGCACCTGTTAAGATAGCAATTACATTGGCAACTGTAAGAATAGAAATTGCAAAAGCAAACCATTCACTAGCTGGTCTACCAGTTTTTTGAGCCCACATTTCAGACATTGGAATTGCTCCAGCTCCAGTTCCACCACCCATTATAGGAAGAACGTAATTCATCATAATATCAAGAGGTTTAATACCAAAAATTAAACCAGCTAAAATTCCACAAACACTAGCTCCTAAAACCCCTATTAAGATAAGTGGGATATATCCAGAAATTGCTTTAAGTAAAACATTTCTATTAACAGTTAGAACAGAACCTACGACTAATGCTGGAATAAAAAGCTCTAGAAAATTAACAGGTTGTTTGTCATAAAATGTAGCAATAGATTTTAAAACAGGTTCAGGTACTAATTTATATGTTCCCATTATAGCTGACATAAGGAATACAAGTACGGTACCACCACCGATATAATCATTCCAAAACGGAATTCTATCTCCTATTTCACCAAATAATATACCAAATACTGCTAATACAGTAAAAATAATTAAAAAATTTGGTCTAATAAAAGCAGAAGTTTTACCACCAAATGGACAGTAAACAGAGAAAATTACTACTAATAGTAAAAAAGAAAATATTGGTAAAGAAAGACCACTCCATTTACTCTCTTTAAGACTAAAAAGTTCAGAAAAATTTTTCTTAGCCATAGAAACACTCCTTTTTAAATAAAATAGTTTTATCCCGTTGAGATTTTGGGAATAAATTTGCATATGGTAATATGCCAAGTTATTATATAGATATAGTACTCTGTATACAAAAATATATCTTATTATACAGTATACATTATTTTTGTTAAAAGTCAATGTTTTTTTTGTTTTATATGCAACCTTATTGATCTAATATAATATTAATAAAACGTAAAAAGAGAAAACAAAAGATATTGACAAATAAAAATATATGTAATATAATCATATTATTATAATTGTATACAATATACAATAATGAAAATATAATGTAATTTAAAAGTTAATAAATATTTAAATTAAAAAAATTTAAAGAATATAAGGAGGAAATAGATGAAGTTAAAGATAACAGAGACTTCGCTAAGAGATGGACATCAGTCTTTAATAGCTACAAGACTAAAAACTGAAGAAATACTTCCTATTTTAGAAAAAATGGATAATGTAGGATATTATTCATTAGAGGTTTGGGGAGGAGCAACATTTGATGCATGTATTAGATTTTTAAATGAAGATCCTTGGGAAAGACTAAGAGCGATAAGAGCTAGGGTGAAAAAAACAAAACTACAAATGTTAATAAGAGGGCAGAACTTATTAGGATATAAACACTATGCTGATGATGTAGTGGAAGAATTTGTAAAGAAATCTATTGAGAATGGAATTGACATAATAAGAGCTTTTGATGCATTAAATGACTATAGAAATTTAGAAGCTACAATTAAAGCTGTGAAAAAATATAAAGGGCATTGTCAAGGATGTATAGCTTATACAACAAGTGACGTACATACAATAGATTATTATGTAAAAAAAGTTTTAGAATTAGAAAAAATGGAAGTAGATTCTATTTGTATTAAAGATATGGCTGGGATATTGCTTCCAGAAACTGGTGCTGAATTAATAAAAAGAATAAAAAATGTGACAAAGTTACCAATTGAATTGCATACCCACTGTACAGGAGGAATAGCTGAAATTTTGTATATGAAAGCAATAGAAGCTGGTGTTGATATAATAGATACAGCAATTTCACCTTTTTCAGGAGGAACAAGTCAACCAGCAACTGAAGTCTTTGCACAATTATTAAAAGGAACAGAGAGAGATCCAAAACTTAATTTAGAACTATTAGGAGAGATAGCAGACTATTTTAAACCTATAAAAGAAAAATATAGAATTGAAGGAATATTAAATCCAAAAGTTATGGATACAGAACCTAAAACATTAGCTTATCAAGTACCAGGTGGAATGTTATCAAATTTAATGTCTCAACTAGAACAGCAAAAAGCTTTAGATAAATATGAAGATGTTTTAAGAGAAATTCCTAGAGTAAGAAAAGATTTAGGTTATCCACCATTAGTTACACCATTATCACAGATGGTAGGGACGCAAGCTGTATTTAATGTACTTTTAGGAGAAAGATATAAGGTAGTACCAAAGGAAATAAGAGACTATGTATCTGGATTATATGGAAAGTCTCCAGCACCAATAGATTTAGAAATTCAAAAGAAAATAATAGGAGATAAAGAACCATTAAAATGTAGACCTGCTGATTTAATAGCTCCAGAAATGGAAAAATTAACAGCTGAGATAAAAGGACTTGCTAAAACAACAGAAGATGTGTTGATGTATGCATTATTTCCTGAAAATGCTAAGAAATTTTTAGAAAATAGAGATAAACCTCAAGTAGAAGAGTATGAAATAAATTTGTTTGTATAGAGGAGGAAGAGTAGTGGATATAAATATGAGTTTTTTCCAAGGTCTTCAACTTTCAATAATATCGATGTTAATAGTATTTGGATTACTATACGCTATTTCAATAGTATTAAGTGCTTTTAGATTAGTATTTAAAGAAAGTAAAGAGATAAAGGAAATTATAGAAAAAAAAGTTTCTATACCAGTTAAAGAAGTTGTAAACTCAAAGGGAATAAGTTTTGAAGAGCTGGAAAAGGATCAAGATATGTTAGTGGCCGCAATGGTTGCTTCTATGGAAGCTGCAGGAGAAAATAAAGTAAATAATTTTAAAATTGTTAAAATAAGACAGATATAGGAGGAGAAATGAAAAAGATATATAAAGTAAAAGTTAACGGGAAAGTATATGAGGTAGAATTAGAAGAAGTAAAAACAGTAGAAGGAAAAGTAGTAACTGAAACAAAAGAGGTAAAAGTAGCTCCAACAATTCCGGTAGCAACAAGTGGAGAAAAAATAGAAGCACCAATGCCAGGTGTAATAGTTGATATTAAAGTAAAAGTAGGAGATACAGTAAAAGACGGAGATTTAGTAGCAGTTTTAGAAGCTATGAAAATGGAAACAGAGATATTTTCTTCAAAAGCAGGAGTAGTATCAGCTATTAATGTTTCTAAAGGATCACAAGTAGAATTAGGAGATGCAATAATAACTTTATAATAAAAGAGGAGGAAAAAAATGCTTAATATATTGATAGATTTTATAGGAAGCACGGGTTTTTCAGCTTTGACTTATAAAGAGATAATAATGATAATGATATCTTGTGCATTTCTATATTTAGCAATAAAAAAGGGGTATGAACCATATCTATTAATACCAATAGCAACAGGAATGTTACTAGTAAATTTACCTTTAGCAGGATTAATGGATAAAGGGGGATTAATTTATTACTTATATAAAGGAACAGAGCTAGGAATATATCCACCATTGATATTTTTATGTGTAGGAGCTGGAACAGATTTTGGACCATTGATAGCGAATCCAAAAAGTATATTGTTAGGTGCAGCAGCACAATTAGGAATATTCTTTTCATTTTTAGGAGCAATAGCATTAGGTTTTACAGGGCCAGAAGCGGCATCAATAGGAATAATAGGGGGAGCAGATGGACCAACAGCTATTTATTTAACTTCTCAATTAGCACCAAACCTATTAGGACCGATAGCTTTAGCAGCATACTCTTATATGGCATTAGTTCCAATAATACAACCACCAATAATAAGATTGCTTACAACTAAAGAAGAAAGAAAGATAAAGATGGAACAAGCAAGGGTAGTAACAAAAAATGAAAAAATTGTTTTTCCAATAATTGTAATGGTTTTAGTTTCTTTATTATTACCAAGTGCTGCATCATTGATAGGAATGTTAATGTTTGGAAATTTAATTAAAGAATCTGGGGTAGTTCCAAAATTAGCAGATACAGCTACAAATACAATGATGTATATGATAACAATAATACTAGGTTTAACAGTAGGAGCAAAAGCTAATGCAGAAGCTTTTTTAAATCCACAAACTTTAAAAATAATAGTATTAGGATTAACAGCATTCTCTGTAGGAACAGCTGGGGGAGTATTATTTGGAAAGATAATGTGTAAATTATCAGGTGGTAAAATAAATCCAATGATAGGAGCAGCAGGAGTATCAGCGGTACCTATGGCAGCAAGAGTAGTACAAAAAGTTGGACAGGAAGAAAATCCTTCAAATTTCTTATTGATGCATGCTATGGGACCAAATGTAGCAGGAGTAATAGGGTCAGCAGTTGCAGCTGGAATATTATTAAATGTATTCTAGATAAAATTTTAAAGTGGAATTTAAATTGATTTTAAGATAAAATAGATAAAAAGTTTGATGATAAGGAGAAATGAAAATGATAGGAGTTTGTGGTAATGAAAAAGACTCTGATGTTATTGTAACTGTAGATTTAAATAATACAGGTATTGAAATAGTAATAGAGTCAAAGTTAAAAAAAATGTTTGGAAAATTGATGGAAAAAGCAGTAAGAGAAGTTCTTGAAGATATGAAAGTAGAAAATGCAAAAGTTTTAGTTCAAGATTTTGGAGCTCTTGACTTTGTAATAAAAGGAAGAACAAGAACTGCAGTAAGAAGAGCAATGGCAGGGGAGGTTAAATAATGGAAAAAAGAGCAAGAAGAACTATGATGTTTGCACCAGCAAATAATCCTAAAATGTTAGTAACAGCTCATCTTTATGGACCAGATTGTGTTTTATTTGACTTAGAAGATGCTGTAAAATATGCTGAAAAAGATGCTGCAAGAGATCTACTAGCAGAAGCTTTAAAAGTAGTAGATTATGGAGATACAGAGATTTTTGCTAGAATTAATCCTTTAAGTACAGAGTTTGGAAAAGATGATGTAAGAGTATTAGTACCAGCAGGACTTAGAAAAATGAGATTGGCTATGTGTGAAAAACCAGAGCAAGTAAAAGAGTTAGATGAATTACTAACTGAAGTAGAAAAAGAACATGGAATAGAAGTAGGAAGTTGTAAAATACAATGTTCATTAGAAACACCATTAGCAATAATGAATGCAGTTAGTATAGCTACTGCTTCACCAAGAGTAGTATCAATATCATTTGGTGCTGAAGATTTTACAAGAACTCTTGGAGCTGAGAGAACAAAAGAAGGAAAAGAGATTTTCATGGCAAGAAGTATGGTAGTGATGGCAGCTGCAATAGCTGGAGTTGATGCTATAGATACAGTATGGGCAGATTTAGATGATGAAGAAGGATTTAGAGAAGAGGTAAAAACATCTTTAAATATGGGGTTTGCAGGTAAATCATGTATACATCCTTCTCAAGTAAAAATAGTACATGAAATTTTTACTCCTTCTAAAGAAGAATTAGAAAAGTCATTAGAAATTGTAAAAGCTGCAGAAGCTGCAGATATAAGTAAGGGTGGAGTAATAACTGTTAATGGGAAAATGGTAGATATTCCAGTTATAGCAAAAGCTGAAAAAGTTGTAAGATTAGCTAAGAGTGCAGGAATGATAAAGTAGTTAGGAGGAGAATAAGGTGGAAATAAAGACTATGATAAATAAAGTAAATAGAGAAATACCTAGTTATATAGAAGGATATGGAGAGGTAAAGCCTTATGAAGGACCTTATGCTACAAAACCAGTTGGAAGAAAATATGCTCCATTAAAATCTTTTTCAAAACCTGGAGATTCAAAATTATTATCTTCAATTAGAGAAGCTATTGAGAAATGTGAGCTTAAAGATGGAATGACTATCTCTTTTCACCATCATTTAAGAAATGGAGACTATGTACTTAATATGGTAATGGATGAAATAGCTGCTTTAGGAATAAAAAATATTAATTTAGCTTGTTCATCTTTAACAACAGCACATGAGCCATTAATTGAGCATATCAGAAGTGGGATTGTAACAGGAATAACAACTTCAGGATTAAGAGGGGAAATAGCAAAAGAGATTTCTAAAAATAATATTTTAGGAAAGCCTATTATATTTAGAACTCATGGAGGAAGAGCTAGAGCAATTGAAGCTGGAGAGTTAAAAATAGATGTAGCTTTTATAGCAGCACCAGCATGTGATAGAATGGGAAATATGAATGGAGCAGAAGGAAAGGCAGCTTTTGGGGCTATGGGATATCCTATGGTAGATGCTCAATATGCAGATAAAGTAGTGGCAATAACAGATAATTTAATGCCATTTCCATTAAAAAGAATTAGTATTCCAATGACACAAGTTGATTATGTAGTTGAAGTAGAATCAATCGGAGATCCAGAATTAATAGCAACTGGAGCTACCAGAATGACTAAAAATCCACAAGAGTTATTAATTGCTGAAAAAGCTTCTGATGTTTTAATAGCTTCTGGTTATATAAAAAATGGTTTTTCATTCCAAGCAGGATCTGGAGGATCTTCTTTGGCTGTATGCAAATATTTAAAAGAGTATATGAAAAAAAATAATATAAAAGGTTCGTTTGGAGCTGGAGGAATAACTTCAACAATGGTAGAGTTATTAGAGGAAGGATATTTTGAAGCTTTATTAGATACTCAAAGTTTTGATAGTGCTACAGCAGATTCATTGGTAAAAAATCCTGCTCATATTGAAATGTCAGCTTCAATGTATGCTAATCCTCATAATAAGGGATGTAGTGCACATCAATTAGATGTAATGATACTTTCAGCAACAGAAATAGATACAGATTACAATATAAACTCTTTAACAGGATCAACAGGAATGATTATGGGAGCTATAGGTGGAGCCCCAGATACTGCAGCAGGAGCTAAATTAACAGTTGTTGTTGCTCCTACTATGAGAAAAAGAATACCAATAATTATAGATAGAGTAACAAATGTGGTAACTCCAGGAGAAACAATAGATGTATTAGTAACCGAAAGAGGAATATGTGTAAATCCTAGAAGAAAAGATTTAATAGAAGCGATGGAGTTAGCTGGAATAAAATTAAAAACAATAGAAGAGTTAAAAGAGGAAGTTGAAAAATTAACTGGTGTACCAGAAAAAACTTCATATCAAGATACTATAGTTGCTGTTATAGAATATAGAGATGGAACAGTAATAGATGTAATAAAACAAGTTAAATAGAAATTAATTTTTAATTGAGATAAGGGGGCTGTTACATTTTGTAACTGCCCCTTTTATCATATGAATGGGAGAAAATATGTTAGTATTTTTATATTTTATTTTGATTTTAGTAATAGGTGGAATTTCATATCAAAAAATAAATGGACATAAAGATTTTTTTATAGCTGGGAAAAATGGAAATAGTCTGGAAATAGCAGGAAGTCTATTAGCAACAATATTAGGGAGTTCAGCAATATTAGGAAGTGTAGATTCTGCCTATGAAATTGGTTGGGCTGGAAGTTGGTTACTTTTGACTGCAGCTTTGGGATTGATGTTACTTTATCCCTTTTTAAAATATATAGCTAAATTTCAAAATTATAATTTATCAGAATTATTAGGAGATATTTATGGAATAGAGGTTCAAATTTTAGCTTCATTTGTAATTCCTATTGCTTGGTTAGGAGTTGTATCATCTCAAATTATTGGAGCAGCCAAAATAGTGATGATTCTAAGTTCAATAAATTATATAGAAGCAGTTATTCTAAGTGGAGGAGTTTTTATAATTTATACTTTTTTGGGAGGGCAGCTCTCTATTATAAAGACAGATTTTTTTCAATTGCTATTTATTTTAGTAGGTGTTTTGGGAACTTTTTTCTATATTGGAGAAAATATAAAAGATATAGAAGGATTAGGAATAGTAAATGAAAAATTTAATTATTTAGATGTAATGGTTTTGATATTAACATATTCTACTACTTGTCTAGTAGGACCGGATATATATTCTAGATTATTTTGTGCAAAAGATATAATAGTTATGAAAAAAGCTTTGATTATAACAGTAGCTATTTTAGTACCAATGGCTTTTATTTTGTCTGGAATTGGAATTTATGGAAGAGAAGTTTTAAATGAAACACATACAGGATTAAAATCTGTATTACTACTTATAGCAGAAAGAAAATTAAATAGAATAACTTCAACTTTTCTTTATTTTGGCTTATTATCAGCCGTGATATCTTCTGCAGATACTACTTTGTTAACTGCCTCTTCTTTATTTACTCAGTGTTTTTTCAAAAATTTAAAAAATGAAAGATCCGTGTTAGTAACAAGATACATGATTATATTTTTAGGAATAATATCGATAGGGATAGCGTTATATTTTAAAAGTATATTAGGTAGTTTGTTATTAGCAATCGCAATATATTCAGGAGCATTTATTGTTCCAGCTATATTAGGAATTTTAGGATTTAGAAGTAGGAAAGAGGTAGTGATAACAGCTATAATAATTGGAGGAATGTTAGCCTTTATAGGAAAAATTATAGGTGGAGATAAGGGGAATTATATTTTAATTTTTAGTTTTATTTTAAATTTCGGAATATTATTGATTGGGAAAAAAATAACTACTCATTAAAATAAAATGAGTAGTTATTTCTCTAGATAGAATATTTAGAAAGTATAAAATTCATAGATTTTTCTAAATGAACTCTATTTAAATTTATAGCAAAAGGAAGATCCTTTCTTTTTATTGCTTCTAATATCTCTAAGTGATCTTTAAAAGCTTCTTTTTTTCTTTCAGCATTATCAATAGATATTTTTCTAAATCTTTTTAAATAAAGGTTTATATTATTGATCATAGCAGTAACTTTAGGCAGATCGGCAATTTCATAAAGAGTTTGATTAAATTCTGTGAATAGCGAAAAAACCTTTTCGATATTTTTTAGTTCAAAAGCTTTTTTAGTATTTTTTAGGACTTTTTCAAGTTTTTTTATATCTTGAGAGGTTCCTTTTTTTATAATCTCTTCTAGAATAATTCCCTCTAGTGCTATTCTTATTTTATAAATTTCTGAAATTTCTTCTTTGGTAAAAATTTTTACAATAACACCGCCAGTTGATAAGCTTTCAACAAGACCTTCTAATTCAAGCATTCTAATAGCTTCTCTAATAGGAGTTCTACTGATTTGAAATTTATTAGAATATTCAGTTTCTATAATTCTTTCACCTGGTTGAATAATACCATCTATTATCATCTCTTTTAAAGAATCGTAAACTTTTTCTCTCATAGATTTATTTTTTTCAATTACCATAAAAAATCTCCTTAAATATTGTACTATGTATACATAATACAACATTTAAGGAGAAAAGTCAAACCTATCTATTTTGTTGTCTAGCTATTCTAGGGAATATAAATCCTAATCCAATAAGAACTATAGGAGTTAAGATATTTAAACTGATTTGGAAAATCCATTCTGAGCTGAATGTCTCAAGGTTTTTAGGGAAGATACCCATTAAACAAGCAAAGGCAGTAAATGCAAAACACCAAGCTCCAACTAAAGTAGCAACTTTGTCGCTAGCTATAAATTTGAATGTAGCTTTTTCCATAAGTCCTTTATTTCTAATAAATCCTCTAAGCCCTATATAAGCTAGGAATACCCATAGGTATCTTAATGGCATAACTATAGAGTTAAGGTCTAGTAACCAGTTATACAGATTATTCATATCTCCAATACCAAGTGCAGGTATTATAATTAGGATTCCAACTAAGATAGCAGTTAATTTATACCCGTTTATAGGAGCTCCATACTCATTAGTTTTAGTAAATGATTGAGGAATGAAGTTTCTGTCTCCCTCTCCAATTAACATTTTTAATGGAGCATCTATTGAGAACATAAGAGCAGATATTTGTCCTAATGTGTTAGCTATTGCATATAGAATCATTAGAAGATTTCCTACTCCATAGTACTCTCCTAAAAGTTTGAAAGCATAGTATTGCCCATTCATCTTAAGGTCAGCAGGAATATTTCCACTGTTGAACATAATACCCATAGCAAGAGATCCAAGTAAAGCTGACATTCCAACAGAAGCAGCAAGTATGATCATTCCTTTAGGGAAGTTTTTACTTGGATTTTCAACATCTTTAACATATGGAGATATCTTCTCACATCCACCTACTGCAAATACAAGCATAGATATTGTAGTAAAGTATGTAAAATCAAATTTAGGCATAAAAGTAGCTAAACTCCAATCAGTAGTAGCAGAAGTAGCTCCTACAATTGAAGGTGCTGCAACAGTTAAAAGAATGTAAAGTATTCCCATGAAAAACATAGATGTTCCAGCAAGAGCTCCTATTTTTTTCAAAGAGTTAATTCCTTTAGCTGATAGCCATAAGAAAAATAAAAAGATAACAAGTACAATACTTTGTAAGATTAAAGGATTAAAGCTTTTAATCATATTTCCATTTTGGAAGAAAACCCAACTTAATGCAACTAGTGCACTTTGAGGTTTTTGAGCAAGATAAGGTATATGTACTACCCAGTAAGTCCAACCAGCTAAATAAGCTATTAATGGGCTATAAGTAGATCCAATCCAGCTTGATACTCCTCCACCTTTATTTTCAAATACAGATCCCATTTCTCCAACCATTAAAGCATATGGTAAGAAATAGAAAGTAAGTATTAACAGCCAAGATACAACAACTGTTAATCCTTGGTTAGCATAGTTATTAACAACATTTCCGAATCCCCAAACTACAGTGAATCCCATCATTGCCAATGTACGCCAATTAAGTTTTTTTGTTTCCATCGGTTTTGTTCTCCTTTTTTAAAAATTGCAATCACTTGAAATTATACCATAAAAATAGGAAAAAAATTATAATTTTTTGAAAAAATTTTTAAAAAAATATAAAAGTAATAGAAAAATTACACTTTTGATAATATAGTAAAATAATATTGTACTTATTTAATAACTAAGAGCTCTTTAAACTCTTTGATATTGTTTCTACTTACTGGAACTTTAAATTTTAAATCCTGTATTTTTAAAATGTACGTTCCATTAAACCAAGGCTCAACCTCTTTAATTTTATCTAAATTGACAATATAGGAGCGATGAGTTCTATAAAATTTATTTTTGGGTAAGATTTCCTCCCATTTAGATATTTTTAATTTCGAGGTATAGATTTCATTTTTGACATATACTATACTCTCTTTTTCTGCTACCTCAATACAGTAAATTTCATCAAGAGAAATAACTAACATTTTTTCACTAGAGAATACAGTAACCTTATTAATTTTTTCTACCTCTTTCACTTGAAGAGTTTCTTTTGATGAACTTAGGTTATTTAAAACTTCCATTATTCTCTTTTCAGAGTATGGTTTTAAAAGATAATCAAAAGCTTTTATTTCAAAGGCTTCAGCAGCATAATCTCTATATGCTGTGATAAATATTATTTTTAAATTAGGATTTAATTTTATTAGGATTTTTCCTAAGCTCATACCATCTAGCTCAGGCATATTTATATCTAAAAAAACAACATCAACCTCATGTTCTTGAAGATATTTTAATGAATCTACTGGATTTTCAAACTCTTTTTCTAACGTAATTCCCTTGTGCTTTGAAAGAAAATATTTTAGTTCCTCTCTAGCAGGAAATTCATCCTCTATAATTACACATCTTAACATTTTTCCTCCTTGTTAATATTGAAAGATATTCTTGTTCCTTTTTCAAGTTTCTCTATATTTAAACCCTTTCCATAAAGAATTTTTAAACGGTTATGAACATTTTTTAAGCCTATATTTTTTTCTATCTTATCATCAATACCATCTATAATACTTTGGTCTATTCCAATTCCATCATCTTCTATAATTATATTATAACTTTTGTCTTTTTCAATAACAGATATAGTTACAGTTCCTCCTTCTCTTCTTTTTAGAATACCATGTTTTATACTATTTTCAACAAGAGGTTGAATTATAAGACTTGGAAGTTGGAGAGTGAGAGAAGATTCAGGGATATTATAAATAGTTTTTATTTTATTCCCAAACCTTGCTTTTTCTATATTTATATATGCTTCAACTTGCTGTAATTCTTCATGTAGAGGAAGAAGTTTAGAGAAATTTTCAAGATTATATCTCAAATATGTAGAAAGATTTATAATTATCTCCCTTGCCTTATTTGGCTCTATCCTTACAAAAGAAGATATAGTATGAAGAGCATTAAATAAAAAATGTGGATTTATCTGTGTTTGAAGAGCTTTTAGTTCAGCTTCTTTAGCCATAGATTTAAAGTTTTCTATGTTACTAAGTTCAATCTGAGTAGAAATAAGCATAGAAAGTCCTTCGGCCAAATATTGTTTTCTAGCTGTAGCACTTTTAGTAGTATCAAAGTATAATTTTAAAGTTCCTGATATTTTTCTTTCCTCCTGAAAAAGAGGAAGGATAATGCAAGATTTAATATTTTCACTAATATATTGAAAATCAACTAAATCATCTTCATCTTTACCAAGAATAAGGAACTCTCCAGTTTTCAGAACTTGTTTAGTAGCCTTACTCTTAATCTTAGAATGATTTAAGACATACTCATCAGAAATGACTGAGCTAGCTATAATATTTTTATCATCAGTAATAATGACCATTTTGGCTTCCAAAGCTTCAAGAATTATTTTACAAACTTCATTTAAACTATTTCCTTTTCTGATGTATGGAAGAGATTTGTTAGCTATTTCAAGAGCTAGTTTAGCTTGTTTTCCAGCTAAAATCTCCTTTTCAGAAATAAGATCTTCTATTATAATAATAACAATAGAGACACCTAAAGCGTTGGCAAGGATCATAGGAATATATATATTTTTTACAATATCTATGGCAATATTAAAATTATATAAGAAAAAACCAGTGATCAGAATTAAAATCATACTTAAATTTTCAATTAAAAATCCACTAATGAATCCATAAATATAGCAATTTTTTTCATTGGTTTTTCTAAAAAAAAGAGTTGTAATAAATCCTCCTATAATAGATGAAATACCACAAGCAATTGTTGTTGGACTCTGTGTATCAATGAAAAATCTATGTATCCCAGCAATACAACCAGTTATAATTCCAACTTGAGGTCCTCCTATTATTCCAGCAACCGCTACTCCAATATTTCTGGTGTTAACAATGGCACCTCTATAATAAATACCAGTATATGTTCCTATTATTGAAAGAAAGGAAAAAAATATTGATAATAAAATAATATCAAGTTTTGTATACTCTTTTTTAGTAAAAATATTTCTAGCTCTTTTAAATTTTGTAAAGAAAAAAGCTAAAGCAATTATATATCCAAGATTATTCAAAAGCCTACTTGTTAGTTCAAACATAAAATCACCTCTATTTTGAGAATTATATCATAAAATTGATAAAGAAAAAAGTAAAACAAGGATGAAATTTTGCATTTTAAGTAGAAAAAAATACACTTCAGAATAAAAAAGAATAAAAAAATATAAAATATAGTAAAATAATACTATAGAAATAAATACATTCAAAATGTAAAAAAATATAACAGGAGGATAGGTTTTATGATTAGTTTTATACTTTCAATAATAGCCTTAATATTAGGTTATTTTATCTATGGAAAAATAGTAGAAAGAATATTTGGACCAGATGAAAATGCTCTTACTCCAGCAAAAAGATTACAAGATGGAGTAGACTATGTAGAGATGGATGAAAAGAAAACTTTCTTAATTCAATTCTTAAATATAGCAGGAACAGGACCAATATTTGGAGCTGTTGCAGGAGCTATGTGGGGACCAGCAGCATTTATATGGATCGTATTTGGTTGTATATTTGCGGGAGCTGTTCATGACTACTTAATAGGAATGATGTCTTTAAGAAAAGATGGAGCTAGTGTTGCAGAATTAGTTGGAGATAATTTAGGAAATAAGGCAAAACAACTAATGAGAGTATTTTCAGTAGTACTTTTAATACTTGTAGGGGTTGTATTTATAACAAGTCCGGCTGCAATTTTACATGATTTAGTGAAATCTGTACCAACATTAACATTTGTTGGAATAATAATAGTTTACTATATGGTTGCTACAGTATTACCAATAGATAAACTAATAGGAAAAATTTATCCAATATTTGGAATCTGTCTATTAATAATGGCTGTTGGAATAGGAATAGGATTAGTAGTTCAAGGGTATGAAATTCCAGAAATAACATTAAAAAATTATCATCCACAAGGAGTTTCAGTATTTCCATACTTATGTATTTCTATAGCTTGTGGTGCAATTAGTGGATTCCATGCTACTCAATCTCCAATGATGGCAAGATGTCTTGGAAATGAAAAACAAGGAAGAAGAGTATTCTATGGAGCTATGATTTCAGAAGGAATAGTTGCACTTATATGGGCAGCAGCAGCAATGTCATTCTTTGGTGGAACTCCAGGACTAGGAGAGGCACTTGGACAAGGAGGAGCTGCAGTTGTTGTTAATAGAATCTCAAATAGTGTTTTAGGAAAAGTTGGAGGAGCTTTAGCAATATTAGGAGTTGTAGCATGTCCAATAACTTCAGGAGATACAGCTTTTAGAAGTGCAAGACTTACAATAGCAGATGCAATTAGTTATAAGCAAGGACCAATATTAAATAGATTTGTAATAGCTATCCCATTATTCGTAGTTGGAGTTGCATTATGTTTTATCGATTTCAATATTCTATGGAGATATTTTAGCTGGTCAAACCAAACTTTAGCTACAATAGCTTTATGGGCTGCAACTAAATATCTTGCAAATAATGGTAAAAATTATAAGATTGCTCTTATTCCAGCTATGTTTATGACTGTTGTGGTAACATCATATATCATAATAGCCCCAGAAGGATTTGTAAGATTCTTTAAAGGAGTTCCAACTAGTACAGTTGAATTAGTAGGAAATATATCTGGAATAGTATTATCACTAATTTGTACAGCAGTTTTTATGAAGTCTTTAAAAAAAGATAATAAGTAATTAAATTAAAAAGAGAAAGTGTATTATAAACAATATAAGACATTTTCTCTTTTATTATTTTTTATGATTATAATTTAAAGGGATTCAGATATCTCCCATATAAGTTGTTCACGAAGTTCAGAGAATCCTTCTAAAATAGATAGCTTCCAGTTACTTCCATATAATTTAATTTCAAAATTATCAATCTCATCAGCTATATTTTTTTTAGTAATTTTTTTCTTATCAAATAGAGGTGCTCTTTTCTCTTCCTTTCCTTCTATAGATATAATTAGCATTCCTTTAGAGTATCCTTTTAGGATAACTTCAGAGGCTCTTTGAGCTTCAGCTTTCTCTATAGCTCTTTCCTTTCTATTTTCAGCATTTTTTCTTTTATTTTCAGTAAGTCTTCTGAATTTTTTTTCTTCCTCTAGTCTTTTAGCTTTTTTCATTTTTTTATTGATTGAATAAGCTTTTCCTTTTGGTTTATCTTTACTTATTATCTCCATTATTGACTCCTTTATTTAAAAATTTATATACATTATATATTATAACATATTTGAAGAAAAATACCTATGTTTCAATATTTTTTATCTTAAAATTAGTTAAGAAAAATATAAAATATTTACTAGATTTTTTATAAAAAAAAGTATAAAATATGAAGACACAAAAATTTATATTTAGGAGGAAAGATGAGTAGCATCAAGGTAAAGTCATTAGTTTCATTAACAATACCAATATTCTTTGAGTTATTACTTATCACAATAGTGGGAAATGTAGATACAATAATGTTAGGTTATTATAGTGATAAGGCAGTAGGAGCAGTTGGAGGAATAAGCCAAGTTTTAAATATTCAAAACGTAATATTTGGATTTATAAATCTTGCAACAAGTATACTATGTGCTCAATTTATAGGAGCGAGAAATAAGAAAAGAGTTCAAGAAGTAATAACAGTTTCATTGATAGTAAACCTTCTATTGGGAATTGTAATGGGGGGAATATATTTTATATTTTGGAGATTTATACTAGAAAAGATAAATCTACCTACTGAATTAATAGGTATGGGAAAACTATATTTCCAATTAGTTGGAGGATTATGTGTATTTCAAGCTGTCACTTTAACTTGTGGAGCAGTTATGAAAAGTCATGGAAATCCTAAGCAGATGTTATTTGTTAATATAGGAGTAAATTTATTAAATATTTTTGGAAATGGAGTTTTTATATTTGGATGGTTTGGAGCACCGATTTTAGGACCAACTGGAGTTGGAATATCTACAGTTGTATCAAGAGCTATAGGGTGTATAGTTGGATTTATAGTGATGAGTCATTACTGTAATTTTAAATTTAGAAGAAAATTCTTAAAACCTTTCCCATTTCATGTGATAAAAAATATTCTTTCTATTGGAATTCCAACAGCTGGAGAAAATTTAGCTTGGAATGTAGGGCAACTTATGATAATGGCAATGGTAAATACAATGGGAACTACAATGATAGCTTCACGTACTTATCTTATGCTAGTAGCAAATTTTGTAATGACATTTTCAATAGCATTAGGACAGGCCACAGCTATACAAGTAGGGCAATTAGTAGGAGCGAAGGAGCAAGATGAAGCATATAGAAGATGTTTTAATAGTCTTAAACTCTCAATAGTACTAGCTATTGTTGTAACTTCTGGAGTAGTTTTATGTAAACATCCAATAATGGGAGTATTTACAGATAATGTAGAGATTTTAGATGCCTCACTTAAGGTTTTTCCTCTTATGATATTACTAGAGGTAGGAAGAGTTTTTAATATCGTTATTATCAACTCTCTTCATGCAGCTGGAGATATAAAGTTTCCAATGTTTATGGGAATAATATTCATTTTTATAGTGGCAGTTCCTTTTTCATATATATTTGGATTAAAATTAGGATGGGGATTAGTAGGAATTTGGATAGCTAATGCTGCAGATGAGTGGTGTAGAGGAATAGCTATGCTTATAAGATGGAAGAGTAAAAAATGGCAAAGTAAAAGCTTTGTGTAAAATTTATTTTAAAAAGTTGATTAACTTAGTATTTTTTCTTTGCTAAGCTAATCAACTTTTTTTATAAATTATAAATTTTTTTAATTATAAATTCATTATTTTCTCTCTTTATTTTTAACTTGAATAAGTTATCAGAAGTAGTTGGAAAATCCTCTCTATAGTGTGCTCCTCTACTCTCTGTACGAGCTAATATACTCAAAGCTAAAAGTTTTATACTCTCTTCCATGAGATAGATCTCTAAAGAACCATTTTTAATATTTTTACCAATATTATAGTTTTCTCTAATAAATTTCAAATCACTCAATAGGGTATTCACCTTGGCTTCACTTCTAACTATTCCTAAGTTTTTAGAGGTACTCTCTTTTAATTTTTTAATAGTGTTTTTCCTATCTAAAGTATCATCTTTATCATCTTTACAGATAGATTTTATCCAATCATTAAAAGAGTTTTCAATCTCTGTTATATTAGTTTTCATCTTTTTACTATTTTTTATATATTTTACAGAGTGAGATACAGCTTTATCTGCAAAGACAAGAGAACCTCCCACAGAGTTTCCTCCCAGTCTATTAGCTCCCTCAATTATAGAAGCTACCTCTCCAACAGCATAAAGTCCTTCTACTTCAGTTCTAGCATCAATATTAATTTTTATACCACCATTACAACTATGAGCAAAATGATTTATTAGAATTTCATCTTTTAATAGATCGATCCCCATCTCATTTTTGAGCCAGTTAAGATATACAGTATAGAATTCCTCCTGATCCTTGTAAAGTTCTTGTGTAAATTTAAGAGCAGCTCCATCAGTAGGAAACTTTAAATCAATTAAATGACTTTTAAAATCAAAGCTAAATGGAGCATATCCGCTTCTTTCTATCCATAAATCCTTCGTTGAATCACTCTTTATTCCAGTTAAGATAAGCTCTCCATTTTTATTATACATTCCAGAACAGTATTTAAGGGTATGTTCACCAAATAGAACATTGTATTTAGGTTTTAAAAAAGCTGGAATGAATTGTATAAATTCCATATTTTGTACACTTGCTCCAGCATCAAGAGCAGCAATATGCCCGATACCATTAATTCCCTCAGGATATAGGCTATCTTTATAGTTGCTAGCTATCCCACCAGTTGCCAAAATAATAACTCTAGATTTAATAAAGATAAAGTTTTGCTTATTTTGAAAAATTGCTCCAACAACCTTGTTATCTATACTTACAATTTTTACTAAGCTAGAATTTTCTAGAATATTTAGATTATTATTTCTTTTAATTTTTTGTCTCCACTTTGCTTGAGCTTTCTTCCAATTATTGATAAGATAGATATCTCTAGAATATTTAGCAAAACAAGCTGGTCTAGAATCCTTACGAAGCCAAGGTTCAAATCCTATTTTATTGAGCAGAGGGATATTTTTCTTTATATTTGAGATATAGGTTTTTATAAGCTCTGGATTTTCCATTCCTTTTCCCATGTTTTCTATATCTTCATAGTATTTTTCATAATCACTCTCATCTTTTGTAACTTGAATTCCCAATGTACCTTTTAAGGGGAAGTAGCTAGCTCCCCCACAAAGTTTTTTATTAGTTACAAGATATACTTTTTTTCGATTTTTTAAAGCTCTTTCTGTAGCAACTAGCCCAGCTATTCCTGCACCTATAACTAAAATTTCACATTCCAATACTTTTTTTATTTTTACCTTCATATAGTCACCCTTTTAAATTATTATATTAATCTAACTCTATAGCCCCAGTATAAAGTTGATAGTAAGTTCCTTTTTTCTCAAGTAACTCCTCATGTGTTCCTCTTTCAATAATTCTTCCATGTTCTAATACCATTATAGCATCAGAATTTCTAATTGTCGATAATCTATGAGCTATAACAAATACTGTACGACCTTTCATAAGAGCGTCCATACCTTTTTGAACTATAGATTCTGTTCTAGTATCAATACTAGAAGTAGCTTCATCGAGGATAAGAACAGGTGGATTAGCTATAGCAGCTCTTGCAATAGCAAGAAGTTGGCACTGTCCTTGTGATAACTCTGTATCTATTCCAGATATTACAGTGTTGTATCCATCAGGTAAAAGTTTTATAAAGTGATCAGCATTGGCTAGTTTAGCAGCTTGGTAAACCTCTTCATCAGTAGCATTTAATTTTCCATAACGGATATTTTCCATTATTGTTCCAGTAAATAGGTGAGTATCTTGTAAAACAATTCCTAAGCTACGACGTAAATCAGCTTTCTTAATCTTATTAATATTGATACCATCATAACGAATTTTTCCATCAGCTACATCATAAAATCTATTTATTAGGTTTGTGATTGTTGTTTTTCCAGCTCCAGTAGACCCAACGAAAGCAATTTTTTGCCCAGGTTTAGCATATAGATTTAAATTATGTAAAATAATCTTATCAGGATTATAAGCAAATGTCATATCAAAGAAACGAACATCGCCTTTTAGTTCAGTATATGTAGTAGTTCCATCACCATGTGGATGTTTCCAAGCCCATGTTTGAGTAAACTCTTTACATTCAACAAGCTCTCCATTTTCATCTCTCTTAGCATTTACAAGTGTTACATAACCGTTATCTACTTCAATTTCTTCATCTAACATATTAAATATTCTTTCAGCTCCAGCTAAAGCCATAACTATAAAGTTCATTTGTTGAGCAATCATACTAAATGGTTGAGTAAAGCTACGTGTTAATTGTAGAAATGTTGCAATAGTTCCAAGTGTCATAGTACTAATACCAGTTACAACAAGTAAAGCTCCTATAAAAACTGTTAGTACATAGTGTAGATTACCAATATTTCCCATAATAGGCATCAGTATATTTGCATATTTATTGGCAGCAGTGGCACTTTTAAAAAGTCTTTCGTTTAGTATATCAAAGTCTTGTTTACTCTTTTCTTCGTGACAGAAAACTTTTATAACTTTTTGTCCTACCATCATCTCTTCTATAAATCCACTTACTTTACTTATTTCTTTTTGTTGTTCAACAAAGTAAGCTCCACTTTTTCCACCTATTTTTTTTATTACTGTTAACATTAATATAACAATTAAAACAGTAAGAAAAGCAAGAGGAAGATTTAATCCAACCATCAAAATAAATATAGTTACTATAGTAACAAAAGCAGAAAGAGTTTGTGGGATACTCTGAGTAATCATTTGACGTAAAGTGTCAGTATCATTAGTATAAAGACTCATTACTTCACCATGAGAGTGGGTATCAAAATATCTAATTGGAAGTTTTTGCATATGGTTAAACATATCATCACGAATACGTTTTAAAACTCCTTGTCCAATATTAACCATCAAACGGTTATAGATATATGTACAGATTACTCCTACGGAATAAACACTAGCAAAACTTAAAACCACTTTAGCTAATCCAGAAAAATCTGGATTTTGACTACCGATTAAAGGTGTTATATAGTCATCTATTAAAAATAATAAAAATAATGGACCAGCCATTCCAGCCATAGCACTTATAACTATAGCTAAAACAACTATAATGAATTGAAATTTATAAGCACTAGCTACATACTCCATCAATCTGAAAGCTGTTTTTTTTCTTGCCATTATTCTACACCTCCTCTTACTTGAGAATTATAGATCTCTCTATATATGTCATTGGTTTGTAGTAGCTCTTGAGAAGTTCCAATACCAACGATCTCTCCCTTATCCATAACAATTATTCTATCAGCATCTTCAATAGATGAAATTCTTTGAGCAATTATTATTTTTGTAGTTTCAGGAATAAATTCACTGAAAGCTTTTCTCAGAAGAGCATCAGTTTTTGTATCTACAGCACTAGTAGAGTCATCTAAGATAAGGATTTTTGGTTTTTTTAGAAGAGCTCTAGCTATACATAATCTTTGTTTTTGTCCCCCAGATACATTTGTTCCACCTTGCTCTATATGAGTATCATATTTATTAGGAAAATTTGATATAAAGTCATGAGCTTGAGCTAATTTACAAGCTTCAATAATCTCTTCATCAGTAGCATTCTCATTTCCCCAACGTAGATTTTCTTTTATACTTCCAGAGAATAAAGTATTTTTTTGTAATACCATAGCAACATTATTTCTAAGAACTTCTAAATCATACTCCCTAACATCTCTTCCAGCTACCTTAACAACCCCTTTACTAGCATCATAAAGTCTAGGAATAAGTTGTACTAGAGTACTTTTTGAACTTCCAGTTCCTCCAATAATTCCGATAGTTTCTCCAGATTTAATAGATAGATTTATATTTTTTAATACATTTTTATTCTCATCATCAAGATAGCTAAAATCAACATTTTCAAACTCAATACTTCCATTAGTTACAACTTTTAAAGGATTTGAAGGAGAAACAATATCACTTTCCTCTTTAAAAACAGCTACAATTCTTTTAGCAGAAGATTCAGCAATGATGACTAATACAAATACCATAGATATCATCATTAAACTTGAAAGAATTTGGATAGCATAAACTATCATACTCATAAGCTCCCCAGTAGTCATTACATTAGAAACAATTAATCTAGAAGCTAACCACGCTATCATCAAGATAGAGGTATAGACTGAAAATTGCATAAGTGGAGCATTCCAAGCTACTATTTTTTCAGCTGTTTTAAATCTAAAGTAAACATCTTGAGAGATATCATCAAATTTTTTATTTTCATACTCATCTCTTACATAAGATTTAACTACTCTAATTCCAGAAAGGTTTTCTTGAACTATTTTATTTAATTTATCATAAATTTGAAAAACTTTCTCAAAATGTGGGTGAGCTTTTAATATGATGATAAAAAGTCCAGCTCCAAGAATAGGTACTATAATTAAAAATACCATAAAAAGATCTCTATTTATTGTAAAAACCATTATAAGGGCAAATATCATCATAAAAGGAGCACGTACTAATGTTCTAATAATCATCTGATAAGCATTTTGAACATTGGTAATATCAGTAGTCATCCTAGTTACTAAACTTGCAGTAGAAAATTTATCAATATTATGAAAAGAAAAATCCTGAATTTTATAGTAAATATCTTTTCTTAAATTTTTAGCAAATCCAGCAGAAGCTTTAGCAGCAAATTGCCCAGCTAAAACTCCAAAAAGTAGTGAAAACATAGCAGCAATAATTAGAATAATTCCTAAAGATAGAGTATACTTTAAATCGCTGTTTTTAAGTCCAACATCAATTATTTTAGCCATAAAAAAGGGAATTAGAATCTCTAATAACACTTCAAAACTGATAAAAAGAGGTGATAAAAGAGCTTCTTTCTTATATTCTCGTATTGATTTCATCAATCTGTTTATCATATTTTCCTCCTAATAAAATAAATAACTTAGTTTCCTAAGTATTTTCAAAAAAATTTATGATAAATTATTTATCATTTTATCAATAACTTTAAAAAATAGATCGAGTTCTTCTTCTGTAAGTCCAGCCCCTAATTTTTTTTCAAAGTTTTTTAAATCTTTTATAACTATCTCTTTATATAATCTAGCTTTTTCAGTAACAATTATTTTTTTTAATCTTCCATCATTAGGCATTGGCTTTCGAATGATAAGATTATCTTTTTCCATTTTTTTTAATATCTCTGTAGCTGTAGACGAACGTAGTCCAAGTTCAACTTCAATATCTTTTTGGAAAAGACTTTCCTCATGTCCTAAAAGAAAATGTAAGACTCTTCCTTCAGCACCGGTTAATTCACTTTTAGAAGCAAACTTATCTATTTCACGATGAATTTTGTTTGATAGTTTTTTTAATTCACGTCCAATATATTTTTCCTTCATTAATATATACCACCTCCATTATCTTTAATTACCTAGTTACCTAACTATTTTAAAATAATTGATTTTAAAAGTCAAGTAAAAAACATCAAATTATCATTATAATAATTTCTTCTCGTTTTGATAGGCAAGTAAAAATTAATGTGTAAATTTGTTTGTAAAATATATAAAAATGCTAAATTAAAGAACATAAAAAAAAATTTTAAATTGGCATAAAAATTGCTATATTAAATAGTGTGAAATAAAAGATGTTAAGGAGGATATAATAGTGGAATTATTAAAATGGGTACACAATACAAAAAGTAGAGATGTAAACTACCAAAAAGAAAAATTAGTAGGATTTGAAGAGAAAGAGATGAAGGAAGTTTATGAGTTTCATAAGAGTCTTCCTGGATATAAAGCAACTCCATTAGTAGAATTAGATGAATTAGCAAAATACTATGGTGTACAAAAATTATGGTTAAAAGATGAATCAAAGAGATTTGGATTAAATGCTTTCAAAGTACTTGGAGGTTCATATGCAATAGGAAAATACCTAAGCCAAAAATTAGGAAAAGATATGAGCGAATTACCATTTAATGTACTTGTATCTGATGAAGTAAAAAAACAACTTGGAGATGTAACATTCGTTACTGCAACAGATGGTAACCACGGTAGAGGAGTAGCTTGGGTAGCTAATAAATTAAGACAAAAATCAGTAGTATATATGCCAAAAGGATCAGCTCAAATGAGATTTGATGCAATAGCTAGAGAGGGAGCAGATGTATCAATAACTGATTTAAACTATGATGATGCTGTAAGACTTGCTAACAAAGGTGCACAAGAGCATGGATGGATAATGGTTCAAGATACTGCATGGGATGGATATGAAGAGATTCCTTTATGGATAATGCAAGGTTATTCAACAATTATCAATGAAATAGTTGAACAATTAGAAGCAGCTAAAGAAGAAAAACCAACTCACGTATTCTTACAAGCTGGAGTAGGATCTTTTGCTGGAGCAGTTCAAGGATACTTATCTCACCTATATGGAGATGACAGACCAATAACAATAATTTGTGAACCACATGGAGCTAACTGTATATATAAATCAATGGAAGCTAATGATGGAAAACCTCATAATGTAACTGGAGATTTAACAACAATAATGGCTGGACTTGCTTGTGGAGAACCAAATACAATCAGCTGGAAAATCTTAAGAGATAATTCAGACTTCTCAGTATCATGTGATGACTCAATAGCAGCAAGAGGAATGAGAGTGTTATCTTCACCTCTAGGAAATGACCAAAGAGTAATTTCTGGAGAATCAGGAGCAGTAGGACTTGGATTATTTACAGTATTATCTGAGAAAAAAGAAGAGTATGCAGAATTAATGAAAGCATTAAAAATAGATGAAAACTCAAGAATCCTATGTATCAGTACAGAGGGAGATACAGACGTAGAAGGATTCAAAAACGTAGTATGGAATGGAGCTCATCCAAATAAATAATAGAAAATAAATTTAAATGGTTTAATTATTATTTTTAAGTATTGTAATATTATTATGATAAATTATGGAGGAAAAAATGTTAACTGAAGCAAGAAAACAACAACTAATAGAAACACTTAGCAACTTAATTCAAAGAAGAAGTTACTCTGGAGAAGAAAAAGAAGTAGTAGAGTATATGGAAAAAATAATGAAAGAAGTTGGATATGATACTGTTCATATTGATAAATATGGAAATATAATAGGATCAATCAAAGGAAAATATGCAGGACCAAGAATATTAATGGATGGACATATTGATACAGTTCCAGTAAATGCAGAAAAATGGACAGAAAAACCATTTGGTGGAGAAGTTCATGATGGAAAATTATTCGGAAGAGGAACTACAGATATGAAAGGTTCTGTATGTGCAATGATGTTAGCAGGGGCTTACTTAGCACAAGACCTTAAAAAAGAATTTGCTGGAGAAATATTCATGGCTGGAGTAGTTCATGAGGAGTGTTTTGAAGGAGTAGCAGCTAGAGAAATAAGTGAATATGTAAATCCAGATATCGTAATAATAGGAGAAGCTTCTCAATTAAACCTTAAAATAGGACAAAGAGGAAGAGGAGAAATAGTTGTAGAAACTTTTGGAAAACCAGCTCACTCAGCTAACCCTGAAAAAGGAATAAACGCAGTTTATAAAATGATGAAAATAGTAGGAGAAATCCAAAAATTACCTATGACTCACCACAAAGATTTAGGATATGGAATCCTTGAGTTAACAGATATTAAATCATCTCCATACCCAGGAGCATCAGTAGTACCTGATTACTGTAGAGCAACTTATGACAGAAGACTTTTAGTAGGAGAAACTCCAGAATCAGTTTTAGCTCCATTACAAGAATTAATCGATAGATTAATGAAAGAAGATGAAACATTAAAAGCTAAAGTTTCTTATGCAGTAGGAAAAGAAATGTGTTGGACAGGAAACGAAATAACAGGAGAAAGATTCTTCCCAGGATGGTTATTTGATGAGAAAGAAGAATATATCCAAAAAGCAGTAGAAGCATTAAGAGGAATTGGACAAGATCCAACAATAATGCATTATAACTTCTGTACAAATGGATCTCACTATGGAGGAGAAAAAGGAATAAGAACAATAGGATATGGACCATCAAAAGAAAATATAGCACATACAATAGATGAGTACATAGAATTAGATCAATTATTCAAAGTAACAGAAGGATTCTACGCAATCTTAAAAGCTTACCTATCAAAATAATAATTGAATGATAAGAGTATTGGTCAGTAATTTGCTGATCAGTACTCTTTAATATAACAGGAAAAAAGGTACTTAAATAATTTTAAGTACTAAAAAGGGTAGGTCAAAAAAATAGAGGAGGAATTTTAATGTCAAAAATTCTAATAAAGAATGGAACAGTTATAGATGGAAGCAGAGGAGCAAGATTCCAAGCTGATGTATTGATAGAAAATGAAAGAATAGTTAAGATCGGGAAAATAGATGAGGCAGCAGATAGAGTAATAGATGCAACTGGAAAGATAGTAGCACCTGGATTTATCGATACTCACAGCCACTCAGATTTAAAAGTTTTAATAGAACCATTTGTTGAACCAAAATTACGTCAAGGAATTACAACAGAAGTATTAGGACAAGATGGAATATCTATGGCTCCATTACCAAAAGAGTATGTAAGTTCTTGGAGAAAAAACTTAGCTGGATTAGATGGAGACAGTGATGAGTTAGGTTGGGATTGGGAAACTACAGATAATTACTTAAAACTAATTGAGAAAAGAGGATGTACTCCAAACGAATCTTATCTAGTACCTCATGGAAATATCAGAATGGAAGCTATGGGATTAGAAGCAAGAGTTGCTACTGATGAAGAGCTAGAAAAGATGAAAGAGATAACTAGAAGAGAGATGGAAGCTGGGGCAGCAGGGCTTTCAACAGGATTAATATATATCCCATGTGCATACTCAGATACAAGAGAGATGATAGAGATATGTAAGGTAGCAGCTGAGTATGATAGACCACTTGTAATTCACCAAAGAAGTGAAGCAGATACAATGATAGAGTCTATGAATGAAGTAATAACAATAGCAAAAGAGAGTGGAGTAAAGATACACTTCTCTCACTTCAAAATCTGTGGAAAAAATAACTGGCATTTAATAAAAGATATAGTAGCATTATTAGATAAATGTAAAGAAGAAGGAATAGAAATCTCTTATGACCAATACCCATATGTAGCAGGAAGTACAATGCTAGGAGTAATAATTCCACCTTGGGCACATGCAGGAGGAACAGATAAACTAGTAGAAAGATTAGGAAATCCAGCTGATAGAGAGAGAATGAAACATGATATAATCAATGGAATACCTGGATGGGATAACTTTATAGATTTTGCAGGATTTGATGGAATCTATGTAACATCAGTAAAAACAAAAGCAAATGAAGATTGTATAGGAAAAAATCTTATAGAGATAGCAGAGTTAAAGGGAAAAGACAAATTTGATGCAGTATTTGACCTATTAAAAGAGGAAGAAAATGCTGTAGGAATGTATGACTACTATGGTAAAGATGAGCACGTAGTAACATTCTTAACAAGAGAAGAGAGCAACGTATGTACAGATGGATTACTAGCTGGAAAACCACATCCAAGAGTATATGGTTCTTTCCCAAGAGTTATAGGAAAATTTGTAAGAGAGATGAAAGCTTTATCGTTAGAGGAAGCAATCTATAAAATGACTCATAAGCCTGCTAAGACATTTAAATTAGAAGATAGAGGATTAATTAAAGAGGGATACTTTGCAGATATAGTAATCTTCGATGAAAATACAACAATAGATAAAGGAACATTTGTAGATCCAATTCAAAAGCCAGAAGGAATAAGCCATGTAATGGTAAATGGAGTTCTAGCAATAGATAACTTTGAAGCAACTAAAAAACTTTCTGGAAAAGTATTAAGAATTAAAAAATAATAATTACCTTTCTCAAATTAAGAATCAGGAGTAGTAGAAATTATTACTCTTGATTTTTTTATTTTAATTGTATTAAACTATGTTATAATATAGAAAAATAATTTGAGGTGAAAGTATGTCATTTTTAAAGAAGATACAAAACTATGTAAAAGACTATGCTGAAATAATATCAGATATTTTACAATGTGATGTAGAGATTGTTGATGAAGATATGGTTAGAATAGCTGGAACTGGACTATATAGCGAAAATATAAATGAACTTTGTAAAGGAACAGTTTATAAACATATATTTGATAGTAAAAAAAGTAGAATTTTAATTAATCCTAAAGAGGATGAACTTTGTAAAGAGTGTACTCACAAAAATGATTGTACAGAAACATTAGAAATGGCAGCTCCGATTTTTTATAAAGATAAAGTAATTGGAGTCATAGGGTTGATATGTTTTACTGAGGAAGATAAAAAGAGATTACTGAAAAATATGGAAACCCACCTAAAGTTTACAGAGAAAATAGCTGACTTTATTTCTGGAAAAGTTTTTGAAGTAGAAGAAGAGATAGAGAAAAAAGAGATTATGGGAATAATGAAGCAAATTATTAATAACTATGATAAGTGTGTATTAGTTATTGATAATGAAGGTAAAATTTTAGATGGTAATGAACAGGCATTAAAGGAATTGAAAATTGAAAGTGGTTTAAGTTTAGCTTATCAAAAAATTAATATTATTCCTAAGAATGAAGTTTTATTTGGAAAGGATATATTTTCAGCTGAGATAAATAAAGAAAAATATAATTTAATAGGAACTTTAATTCCAATAACAGGCTTCTCTAAAAGTGAATATAAGATATTTTTATTTGAAAACTTTAATTATGATAAAAGTAAAGAGAGTATAAAAAATAAATATGCCTCAAATAATATATTTTTGGAAGATATAATTAGTAATTCGGAAAAAATGATAAAGTTGAAAGAAAGGATAAAAAAAATATCTAAAACAAATTCAACAGTTTTAATAACAGGGGACAGTGGAACAGGAAAAGAATTAATAGCTAGAGCTATCCATAATTGTAGCGAAAGATCTAAACAACCTTTTATTGCTATAAATTGTGGAGCTATACCAGAAAATTTATTAGAAAGTGAACTTTTTGGTTATGTTAAAGGAGCTTTTAGTGGAGCAAGTAATGAGGGAAGAATAGGGAAATTTGAGTTAGCAAATAACGGGGTAATTTTTCTAGATGAAATTGGAGAGATGCCCCTTTTCTTACAGGTGAAGTTACTTAGAGTTTTACAGGATAGAAGTATTGTAAAGATTGGATCAAATAAATTGATAAATCTTAATATCAGAGTGATAGCTGCTACAAATAAAAATCTTCTAAAATTGGTTAAAGAAGGAAAATTTAGAGAGGACCTATACTATAGATTGAATGTTATTCCTTTAAAAGTTCCATCTTTAAGAGAGAGAAAGGAAGATATTTTGTTATTAGGTGAGTACTTAAATAATAAATATAGTAAAATTTTAGGAGTGAATAAGATAATCTTAGATGATGAGATAAAAAATATATTTTTAAAACATAATTGGCCAGGAAATGTAAGAGAACTAGAAAATTGTATAGAGTTTTTATCAAATATGGCTGACGAAAATGGAAATATTGATTCAGATACAAGGGAGTATTTAAAGAAGAATTTAAAGAGTAATAGTTATTATGAAGAGAAAAATATTATAAAAAGTGAAGAAGATACAGAGGAGATAATAACATTAGAAGAGAGTGAAAAGAGACTAGTAGAAAAGGCTTTAAAAATATATGGTTCAGATACAAATGGAAAAAATATTTGTGCTGAAAAATTAGGAATAGGAATAGCAACTTTATATAGAAAGATAGAAAAATATAAATTATAATTTTATCAAAATGATAGAAAAATTATCATAAAAAATAACATCAAAAATTATAAAAAAATAGTGAATAAAAAAATGTTTAGAAAATAAAAAAAGTAAAAAATAAAATGTTCTAATATTTTTTGAAAAAATAAAAGTGCACTAAATATGCACGAGCTAAAGAAAAAATTACCTGAATAAAACAAGGTAATTTTTTTTATTTTTTGGCATAGTAATTGCTTAAATAAATAGAGTAAAGATATTTTATCAGGAGGGATAAATTTGATACTAAAAAATGGAAGAGTAATTACTCAAGATAAAGATAGACCATATATAGAAAATGGTGCAATAGTTATTAAAGGAAACAAAATAGTTGATGTAGATACTACTGAAAAGATTTTAGAAAAATATTCAAATGATGAGGTAGTAGATGTTGATGGGAAAGTTATAATGCCTGGATTTATAAATACACATCACCATATATATAGTGCTTTTGCAAGAGGAATGGCTTCATCAGGAAAACCAAATGAAAATTTCTTAGAAATATTAGAAAACTTATGGTGGAAAATAGATAAAAAATTAACGTTAGAGGATTTAAAATATAGTGCATATACTACATATATAGATTGTATAAAAAAGGGAGTAACAACAGTTTTTGATCACAATGCTAGTCCTTTTGCAATTACAGGTAGTTTAGAATCTATAGCGGATGCAGCTAAAGATTTAGGATTAAGAACATGTCTTTGTTATGAGGTATCTGATAGAGATGGTGAAGAGATAGCAAAGGAAGGAATAGCTGAAAATATTAACTTTATAAAAAAATATAATACAGATGAACAAAATATGATAAAGGGAATGTTTGGATTACATGCTTCTTTTACACTATCAGACGAAACTTTAGTAGCTTGTGATAGAGAATTAAAAGGATTAAATGCTGGGTACCATGTACATGTGGCAGAGGGAATAGATGATTTAGAACAATGTTTAGAAAAACACGGAAAAAGAGTAGTTGAAAGATTAAGAGATATGAATATCTTAGGGGATAAAACAATAGCTGTTCACTGTATTCATATAACAGATGATGAATTAAATATTTTAAAAGATACAGATACTATGGTAGTTCATAATCCAGAGTCAAACATGGGAAATGCTGTAGGATGTCAGCCATTCCTAGAGTTACACAAAAAAGGAGTAACAATAGGATTGGGAACAGATGGATATACAAGTGATATGACAGAGTCTATGAAGGTTGCAAATATAATTCATAAACATGTGAAACAAAATCCTTCAGTAGCTTGGGGAGAAGTTCCTGTATCAATGTTTGAAAATAATAGAAAAATAGCTCAAAAATATTTTAGTGGGGATCTTGGAGTATTAAAATCAGGAGCATTAGCAGACGTTATAGTAGTAGATTATGATCCGCTTACTCCGATGAATGAGAATAATATAAATTCACATATTCTATTTGGCTTTACAGGAAAAGATGTAGTTACAACTATTATAGATGGAAAAGTAGTAATGAAAGATAGAGAGCTTGTAGGAATTAATGAAAGAGAGATATTCAAAACTTCAAGAGAAGTAGCAAAGAGATTATGGGATAGAATGTAATTATTTAGGAGGATATTATGAGTACAACTATCATGGAAACACCGAAAGTGGATAAGATATTAAAAATTGGTGATTTGATACTACTAGGGATACAACATATAGCAGCGATGTGTGCTGGAGCTATGGCAGTACCAATAATTTTGGGAAACTCTTTAGGACTACCACAACAGGAGATTAATCAGCTTGTTAGTGCATCATTTATGATGTCAGGTTTGGGAACTATAATTCAAACATTGGGAATTAAAAATTTCATAGGTTCAAGACTACCAATGATTGAAGGAGTTAGTTTTGCAGGAGTAGCAGCACTATCAGCAATAGGAATAACATATAG
This sequence comes from Fusobacterium mortiferum, assembly GCF_016900045.1. Lineage (GTDB taxonomy): Bacteria > Fusobacteriota > Fusobacteriia > Fusobacteriales > Fusobacteriaceae > Fusobacterium_A > Fusobacterium_A pullicola. The sequence continues at coordinate 6,842 of NZ_JACSNP010000015.1, read as the reverse complement.
TACTACTGATCCAATGACAGGGTTACAAGTTATGTTTGGAGCTACACTTGTTTCTGGATTATTTTGTTTTTTAATGGCACCAATTTTTGGAAAGTTATTAAAATTTTTCCCACCATTAGTTTCAGGAGTTGTAGTTACTTCAATGGGATTATCACTTATACCAACAGCTATAAAATGGGCTGGAGGAGGAATTCCAGGTTCACCTAATTTTGGAAGTTTTCAAAATATAGCTTTAGCTTTAATAACATTAGTGATAATATTAGGAATTCAAAAAGTATCTAAAGGATTTTTAGGAAATATTGCCATATTAATAGGAATATTAGCTGGGACAGTAATTTCTATAGTAATGGGAATGGCAGATTTTTCAAATGCAAGTAATGTAGCTTTAGTGAATATAAATGTACCACTAAGATATGGAATAAAATTTGATATAACAGCAATATTATCATTATTTTTAGTACAACTAGTTATTATGACAGATGCTACTGGAAATCAGTTAAACCTTTCAAATATTTGTGGAGTAGATGAGAAAGATTCGAAAAGACTAGTAGCAGGGCTTAGAGGTCATGGGTTATCTTCAATGTTAGCAGGTATTTTTAATACATTTCCACACTCTCTATTTGGTCAAAATGTAGGAATAGCTGCAATAACAGGAGTTGAAAGTCGTTTTGTAGGAACAGCTGCTGGAGTTATATTATTACTAATAAGCTTTTTCCCAAAACTAACTACTCTATTTGCTTCAATACCATCACCTGTTTTGGGAGGAGCTGGAATAGTTATGTTTGGTATAGTTGCTGCTAATGGAATTAGAAGATTAGGAGAAGTAAACTATGTAGGAAATAAAAATCTTATGATTGTTGCTGCTAGTATAGGAATGGCTTTAATTCCAATTGCAGTTCCAGAGATATTTAAACATTTTCCAGCTTGGGCAAAGATACTTTTCCAAAGTGCTGTTACACTTGGATGTTTAACAGTGTTGATACTTAACATAATATTTAATGAACACGGTAAAAAGAGTAAAAAATAAAGATAAAGGATAAAATTAAAATACTTTAAAGGGATTAACAGGAGGAAAAAATGAGAGATATAATGGTACCTATGTCTTTTGAAAAATTAATAAGACAATGTTTGGAAGAATACCAAAATAAAAAATCATTATTTGATGTAAAGGCAATAGTAAAGGCTGATGAGACAAAATCTATGGATTTTTGTGGAAGAGGATTAGAGAATCCTTTAGGAGTTGCAGCAGGACCTCATACACAATTAGCTCAAAATATTGTAGCTTGTTATGCTGGAGGAGCTAGATTTATAGAGTTAAAAACAGTTCAACGTATGTTTGGAGAAGAATTAGGAATTCAAAAACCTTGTATTCGTGCTAATGACGAAGGATATAACGTAGAGTGGTCATCAGAGTTACATGCGTTAGAAGCTATGAATGAATATATCAGAGCATGGTTTGCTACTAAAATAGTTGCTAAAGAGTTTGGATTAGGAAATCCAGATGCTTTCCAATTTAATATGAGTGTTGGATATGACTTAGCTGGAATAAAAACAGAAGCAGTAGATGGATTCTTAAATGGATTAAATGATGCTTCAAATACAAAAGTATTCCAAGATTGTAAAAAATATTTACTAGACAATTTACACCTGTTTAAAAATGTAGATGCAGAGTTTGTTAATTCAATATCTTCTCATGTTTGTAATACAGTAACACTATCAACTATGCATGGATGTCCAGCAGATGAAATAGAAAAAATAGCAGCTTACTTAATAGAGGAGAAAGGATTTAATACATTTATTAAATGTAACCCAACTCTTTTAGGATATGATTATGTAAGAAAAATGATGGATGATATGGGATATGATTATCTATCAATAGATAAACACCAATTTGAAATAGATTTAAAATTTGATCAAGCAGTAAAAATGATAAATAACCTAATAGCTTTAGCAAAAACAAAAGGTGTAAAATTTGGAGTTAAATTATGTAATACTATGCCAGTAGATATAAAACATAAAGAATTACCAGGAAATACAATGTATATGTCAGGAAAAAGCTTATATCCACTAGCAATATCTTTAGCTAAAGTATTAGGAGAAGCTATCGGTGAGGAACTAGAAATCTCTTTCTCTGGAGGAGCAGATAAGAACAACATTGATGAAATATTTGAAGCTGGAATATATCCAATAACTGTATGTACAACACTATTACAACCAATGGGATATGAAAAATTAGCTAAATTATATGAGCAATTACATGCTATAGAATATCCAGCTACTAGAAAATTAAATCTTGCTAAGATAAATGAATTAGTAGAAAAAGTTAGAACTGATAAAAACTACTGTAAATCAGAAGCTCAAAGAAAGAAAACAGATGAGCATGTAAGCTATGAAGGAGTATCTGAAAAGGATAACTTAAAATGTAAAGTACTATGCCAAACATGTATAAGAGTATGTCCTAACAGAGCAAACACATATATAGAATCATCAGAAGGAAAAATAATACTTCATATAGACGATTCTTGTAATGAGTGTGGAAACTGTCAATATCTATGTATTCAACCATGTTTACCATACAGAGATAGACTTACTTATTTCTCATCTAAGAAGATGATGGAAGAGAGTGAAAATAAAGGAGTTTCTATTCAAGGAGATAAGTACCTAGTACGTCTTGAAAAAGAGATAGTAGAGTGCAGTTATGATGAACTTTCTGATTTTATGAAATCAGTAGTAGATTCAATTAAGAAAACACATTCATATTTAATTTAATAGATATCCTAAGGAGTAGAGTGAGATGGAATTACTTTTGAAGAATGCAAATATTGTTACAGATAAAGATACATATATGAGTGATATTTATATAAAAGACGGGGTCATAGTTAATATAGATAAAGAGCTGAATATACCGAATATAAAAACTGTTGATATAGGGGGAAAATATTTAGTTCCAGGGGGAATAGACGTACATACTCATTTTGATATAGATGTAGGAATAGCAAGATCGGCAGATAATTTTTATACAGGAACATTAGCTGCTGCTTGTGGGGGAACAACTACAATAGTGGATCATATGGGGTTTGGTCCAAAAGGTTGTAATTTACATCATCAATTGAATCTTTATTATGATTTAGCAAAGGATTCTGTAATAGATTATAGCTTTCATGGGGTAATTCAACATATAGATGAAGATATATTAAAAGAAATTGATGAAATGATAAAAGATGGAATACCTTCATTTAAAGGTTACATGACTTATGGATATAAATTATCTGATATGGAAATGTTAAAACTTTCAGAGAAGTTAGGAAAATCAGGTGGACTACTTACAGTCCACCCTGAAAATAACGATATGGTAGAGTTTTTAAGAGCAAAACTTGCTAGTGAAGGAAAATTAGCTCCAATTTATCATGCTAAAAGTAGACCTGATAAGTGTGAAGGAGAAGCGGTTAATAGAATGATAGATTTAACTGCTCAAACTAACTGTCCACTTTATATAGTTCATCTTTCATCTGATGAAGCTTTAGAACATATAAAAAGAGCTAAGGATAGAGGACAGGAAGTGTATTCAGAAACTTGTCCACAATACTTGGTATTAGATGAAGAGAAATATAGAGAAGAGGATGGAGTAAAATATATATGTAGTCCACCAATAAGAGAAAAAAGTAATCAGGAGAAATTGTGGGAAGGTATACAGCAAGGATATATTCAAACAATAGCGACTGATCACTGTTCTTTTAACTATAAAATGAAAAAAGAGATGGGAGCAACTGACTTTAGAAAATGTCCAAATGGCTTACCAGGGGTAGAGACAAGAATGCCTATAATATTTTCTGAAGGGGTATCGAAGGGAAGAATATCAGTTAATAAGTTTGTTGAATTAACAAGTACAAATCCAGCTAAACTATTTGGAATGTATCCTAAAAAAGGAAGTATTCAGATAGGGGCAGATGCTGATTTAGTTGTCATAGATCCAAACTTAATAAAAAAGATAACTGTAGATGATTTACATGAAAATGTAGATTATACATCTTTTGAAGGAATAGAAGTAAAAGGATATCCAGTAATGACAATATCTAGAGGGGAGATAATTGTTGAAAACAATAAATTTACTGGAGAAAAGGGAAGAGGAAAATTTATAAAAAGAGAAGCTTTTAAGTTTTAAAATTGGAGGAAATTATGAGCGAGAAGTTCAGTTTTGTAGTAAATGGAAAGACAATAGTTACAACAGAAGACGTAAATTTATTGGATTTTTTAAGAGATGATTTAGGACTTATATCTGTTAAAGATGGTTGTAAAGAGGGAGCATGTGGAACTTGTACTATTCTTGTAGATGGGAAAGCTATGAAATCTTGTATATTTACAACTAAAAAAGTAGCTGGAAAAGAGATCACAACAATAGAGGGATTTACAGCTAGAGAGAAAGAAGTTTTTGCTTATGCATTTACTGAATGCGGAGCTGTGCAATGTGGATTCTGTATACCAGGAATGGTAGTTGCGGCAAAAGCACTTTTCATGAGAACATTAGACCCTACAAGTGATGAAGTAAAAAAAGCTTTAGTAGGAAATATTTGTAGATGTACTGGATATGTAAAAATAGAAGAAGCTATAATGTTAGCAGCTAAATTATTTAGAGAAAATGCACCTGTTCCTCATAGAGAGTGTAAAGGATTAGTAGGAACAAGTGTACATAGAGTAGATGCTGAGGCAAAAACTTTAGGAACTGCTAAATATGCAGAAGATTACGTAGTAGAAGGAATGTACTATGGAAGTGCTATAAGAACAAAATATCCAAGAGCTAAAGTTTTATCAATAGATTATTCTGAAGCTTTAAAATTAGATGGAGTACTAGGAGTACTAACAGCTGATGATGTAACTGGAAAGAATAATATAGGACACTTAGAGTTCATCTCTGATTGGGACGGATTTATACCAGTTGGTGGAATAACAAGATATATAGGAGATGCAGTAGCATTAGTAGTAGCTAAAGATAAAAAGACTTTAGCAGAAGCTAAAAAGTTAGTAAAAGTAGAGTTTGAAGAGTTACCTGGACTATTTACTGTTGAAGAAGCAATGGCAGATGGAGCTCCATTAATTCACAATAAACCAAATAATATTCTAGTAAGAGAACTATTAAAAAGAGGAAACTCTGAAGAAGCTATAAAAAATTCAAAATATGTAGTAACAAATACTTACTATACTCCAGCAACTGAGCATGCTTACCTTGAGCCAGAGTGTGCATTAGCTATACCAACAGAAGATGGAGTACAACTATATACATCTAGCCAATCAGTATTTGATGAGCAAAGAGAAGTTGCAAGATTTTTAGGAATTGATAAAGAAAAAGTAAGAGTTACTGCAGCTTATGTAGGAGGAGGTTTTGGTGGTAAAGAGGATATGACTGTTCAACACCATGCTGCTCTTGCTGCTTATGTATTTAAAAAACCAGTACAAGTATTATTAACAAGACAAGAAAGTATAAATATAAGTACAAAAAGACACGCTATGAAAATAGAGATGACAACAGCTTGTGATGAAAATGGAAAACTTACAGCAATGAAGGCTAAAATCCTTTCAGATACAGGAGCTTATGCATCATTAGGAGGACCAGTATTACAAAGAGCATGTACACATGCAGCTGGACCATACAACTATCAAAATATAGATATTGAAGGAATAGCAGTATATACAAATAATACACCTGGAGGAGCATTCAGAGGATTTGGGGTTACTCAATCAGCTTTTGCAATAGAAGCAAATATAAACCAATTAGCAGAGATGGTAGGAATATCTCCATGGGAAATTAGATATAGAAATGCAATTAGACCAGGACAAGTATTACCAAATGGACAAATTGCAGATGAAGGAACAGCTTTAGTAGAAACATTAGAGGCAGTAAAAGATGTTTATGAAAACAATAAGATAGCAGGAATAGCTTGTGCTATGAAAAATGCTGGTATAGGAGTTGGATTACCAGATATAGGAAGATGTAGATTAACTATCATCAATGGAGAGGTAAGAGTAAGAACTTCAGCTGCTTGTATAGGTCAAGGTGTGGCTACTGTATGTAAACAAATGGTTTGTGAAACTGCTGGAGTAGATGCTAAATTAGTAGTAGTAGAAGGACCAGACACACATGTAACTCCTAACTCTGGTACTACAACAGCATCAAGACAAACAGTATTTACAGGAGAAGCTACAAGACAAGCTGCACTAGCACTTAAGAAAGAGTTAGAAACAAAAACATTAGCAGAATTAGAAGGTTGGGACCACTATGCAGAGTACTCTGGAATAACAGATAAAATGGGTTCTGATAAGCCAAATCCTGTAAGCCACGTAGCTTATGGATATGCAACTCAAGTAGTTGTATTAGATGAAAGTGGAAAAGTTACAAAAGTAGCTGCTGCTCATGATGTTGGAAGAGCAATAAATCCAAAGGCATTAGAGGGACAAATTGAAGGTGGAGTTGTAATGGGACTAGGATTTGCATTAACAGAAGTTATGCCAATAGTAAAAGGTATACCACAAGTTAAGTTTGGAACTTTAGGACTATTTAGAGCAACAAATGTACCTGAAATAGAAATAACAATCGTTGAGAAAAATAAAGTAGAATTAGCATATGGAGCTAAAGGAGTTGGAGAGATAACAGTTATTCCTACAGCACCAGCAGCACAAAATGCTTATTATAAATATGATGGAGTATTCAGAACTTCATTACCATTAGAAAAAACAGCGTATAAAAAATAAAAAATTAAAAGGAGATAATAGAATGAATAAAGTAATTCACACAGAAAAAGCACCAGCAGCATTAGGACCATACTCACAAGCTATAGAAGCTAATGGAA
>NZ_JACSNP010000159.1 GCF_016900045.1 Fusobacterium mortiferum | reverse complement strand
TCATATCACTTATCAAAAGCAATGCTAAATGCTGCGTCACCAGCACTAACACTAATTTCAATATGATTAGAGTCGATAACTAAATAAGTTGTCCAGCAAATTAATGCTATAAAGCCTATAGCTATCATTCTTCTATATCTTTTCAGATGCATTGGAATCACCTCCTTTGCTCTAAAAATAAAAGGTTCTACTACCTCGTCATTAGTAGAACCTTTTATAAATTCTTCTGGTGTTTCAAACAATAGTGTATTAC
>NZ_JACSNP010000158.1 GCF_016900045.1 Fusobacterium mortiferum | reverse complement strand
GCTTATGACAAGACTTGACTATAATGAAACTCGCCAAAAAGAACAATGGTTAAGTAAAAATTTTCGTTATTGATAAATGTAAGACTATATACATTTATATTTTATAAGTTAGATTGTGTTTATTTAAATTTTAATTTAAATGATATTATTTTCAGATTATTTGTAGCATTGATACAAAACAGAACTTTTTGTGAACCGGTTGATGTAGCAATGTTTCATAATCCCTTTTATCTATTGAAACGGTATTATGTAG
>NZ_JACSNP010000157.1 GCF_016900045.1 Fusobacterium mortiferum | reverse complement strand
ATTATTTATATTCCCTGTAATATTAACTGGATACGGACAAATTTCAGGCAAGTTCCCTGCCGTTAATGTATATTGGCTATTTGTATTACCGGCTATCTGTCCCAAGGTAATCATATCAACCCCTGCCGATTTGACACCAACAAGTGCCGCCCCTGTTGCATCAGGCAAGAAGAATCCAGTAGCACCATTACGAAAAGGACTAGTAGCCCCACCGTTATTAGTAACCAAAACTTCATACAAAGCAGGGTATTCC
>NZ_JACSNP010000156.1 GCF_016900045.1 Fusobacterium mortiferum | reverse complement strand
ATGACTAAGTATCAAGAAGAAAGTGATGATGCTAGTAAGTGGATGGCTACTGTACTTGGTGAGCCGTTGTGGTGCAAAGGGTATGGATACCGCAACACACACAGACGGGCGATAGCTCCGACCAAATCTACAGCTTTGATTATGGGAGGTGTTTCAGAGGGTATTAATATTGACCCTGCTGCAACATTCACACAAACAACAGCAGCAGGTGAGTTGGACAGAATAAGTCCTGTGTTACTTGAGGTTATGAAAG
>NZ_JACSNP010000155.1 GCF_016900045.1 Fusobacterium mortiferum | reverse complement strand
GGTGGAGATAAGCGGGATCGAACCGCTGACCTACGCAGTGCAAGTGCGTCGCTCTCCCAAACTGAGCTATATCCCCATATCACATGGTGCGTTCGAGTGGACTCGAACCACCGACCTCACGCTTATCAGGCGTGTGCTCTAACCAGCTGAGCTACGAACGCTTGATTCTTGATAATGAAGAACATTATCAATAGAATAGAGAAAGTATTGCTCCTTAGAAAGGAGGTGATCCATCCGCACGTTCCCGTACGGA
>NZ_JACSNP010000154.1 GCF_016900045.1 Fusobacterium mortiferum | reverse complement strand
CTTCTAGTGAGAGATGGAGCGCCCGTACCGAAACCGACACAGGTAGGCGGGGAGAGAATCCTAAGGTGCGCGGGACAACCCTCGTTAAGGAACTCGGCAAATTGTATCCGTAACTTAGGGATAAGGATAGCCGGAGGATGTGAAGGGATTAACTTCTGGAGCGTCAGCCGGTGGCACAAGAGAGGCCCAAGCGACTGTTTAGCACAAACACAGGTGCCTGCGAAAGAGAAATCTGAAGTATAGGTGCTGACACC
>NZ_JACSNP010000153.1 GCF_016900045.1 Fusobacterium mortiferum | reverse complement strand
GAAATGAATATCCATGCCGAAGCAAAGTCTGGTTGTTTCTTCAACTCTTTTATTTTCTGATAGGCATCGGCTTTATTTGCATAGTTAACTAATGAAACACGATAATGGTTTTGCGACACAATCACCTGGGCATCTGCATATCCTTTTTGTTTCAAACCGTTAACCACTTTCTCTGCATCAGCCGCATTGGTAAGGCTTGCCACGATAATGTGGTTGTTGCCCCCATGTTTTTGGGTGGAAATTGTTTTTGGGGT
>NZ_JACSNP010000152.1 GCF_016900045.1 Fusobacterium mortiferum | reverse complement strand
TAGATATGGTATGCCTTATTTTCCAGCAAAGCGCTTTAAAGGTCTTTTATATGAAAGTGCATTAGAAATGGCTGAAATATTTAATGAAAGAATTTTTACCAAAAAAGATATAGATAAATTATTTGGTCAAAGTGAAGATGGACATTCTCGATTATATATCAGTAATTTTTACTTGAAAAATTATGAAAAGATGTATTCTGATTGGCAATATTTGAATAATAAATATAGAGAATTTTTTACAACACAGAGTATATT
>NZ_JACSNP010000151.1 GCF_016900045.1 Fusobacterium mortiferum | reverse complement strand
CATTTAAGAGCTGCTCGTGAATTTTGTCCTGACGTTTCCTGCGTTCTCGATATTGGCGGACAAGATATGAAATGTTTCTATGTAAAAAATGGTAACATCGGTCAAATCATCTTAAACGAAGCATGTTCTGCTGGTTGCGGTTCCTTTATTCAAAACTTTGCTCAAGGGCTTAACATGTCTGTCAAAGATTTCGCCAATAAAGGCTTATCTGCTAAAAATCCGGTAGATTTAGGTACTCGCTGCACTGTATTTATG
>NZ_JACSNP010000150.1 GCF_016900045.1 Fusobacterium mortiferum | reverse complement strand
GTATAGGAAAGTTCGTATGTTAAACTGCTGTCCGTCTGTTCAATCAGAGTAAAGTCCATATCACGGGCAAAGCCGTGTCCCGTCATGTTGTAAACGGAGCCGTCATATTCGTATTGTCCGTTTTTAAGTTTGCCTACAAATGGGAACAGTACCGGAGCATGTCTCTGCCAGTATCTGGCATCAGCCTGCCAAATGTATTCATCGCCTGTTTCTTTCAGGACGAGACTGTGGATTTCGGCACCGTGAGTGTCTACA
>NZ_JACSNP010000014.1 GCF_016900045.1 Fusobacterium mortiferum | reverse complement strand
CCAGCAAGAGCTTGTGTAGAAGTAGCAAGATTACCAAAAGATGTAAAAGTTGAAATAGAAGTTATAGCTGTAAAATAGTTATAAAAATAAAAAACTCAAGAGTTCACACTCTTGAGTTTTTTTAACTACTCAGCTATAATTTTAGTAGCTGAGTAGTTAAATTTGGTAATTAAATAATTATTTACTTATTAAAATGATAGAACTTCTTGATTTAACAAGATATGTATTTTTTTCTAAAGGAGGAGTTTCCGTTGAAAAATTCTCTTTATCTTCTTTAAATGTATCAACTAATGGATACCATTTTTTACCTTTTTCTAATTTAGGAAGTTCAAACTGTAAGTCACCAAAATATGAGTTTAGAGCAATATAAAATTTAGTATCAGTTTGAATATCTTTTAATTCAAAAGCAATGCTTAAAGAGTGATACGAAAAATCAGGGGAATTTAGTTTAATTCCATGAAGAATAACATCGCTAGTTTTACAATCATCACATTCCCAATATGTATCTTTTTTAAAAATAGAGTAATTCTTTCTTAATTTAATCATATTTTTAACAAACACTCTAATATCTTCAAATTCTTTTGCCCTTTCCCAGTCAAACCAAGTAGTTTCATTATCTTGGCAGTAAGCATTATTGTTACCGCTTTGGGTTCTTCCACATTCATCTCCCATTAAGAACATAGGTACACCTTGGGAAATCATTAAAATAAGAAAGAAATTTTTTATTTGTTTTTTTCTTAAAGATAAAATATCTAAACTTTTAGATTCTCCTTCCTCACCCCAGTTATATGAATTATTATGATTTTCACCATCTCTATTATTTTCTCCATTACTAATATTGTGCTTTGTATTATAACTTACTAAATCATAGAGAGTAAAACCATCATGACAACTTATAAAATTTATACTACTATATGGTGAACGATTATCTCTTTTAAAAATATCAGGACTTCCAAATATTCTTTTTAAAAGTTCTGGAATCTGCCCAAAATCTCCCTTAATAAATTTTCTTACAACATCTCTATACTTTCCATTCCATTCGCTCCAGCCAGCAGGCATATCTCCAACATAGTATCCACCTAAATCCCAACTTTCAGAAATAAGTTTGCAATGTGAAAGAATAGGGTCTTGAGCTATATCACTGAGTACCGAATGAGCTCCCCATTGTCCATTTTCATCTCTTCCAAGTATAGGAGCTAAGTCAAATCTAAATCCATCTACTCCCATATCTAAATACCAATATCTCAATGAGTTTATTATGATATCTTTTCCTATAACACTATTACAATTAAAAGTATTTCCGCAACCAGAATAGTTTTTGTAATTAATACCATCATCTTCTAAAATATAAAAATCTTTATTGCTCATAGCTTTAAAGTTATAAAGATATCCTCCTACTCCACTTTCAGCAGTATGATTATAAACGACATCAAGTATAACTTCAATTCCGTTGTTATGAAGCTCTTTTATTAATTCTTTTAATTCAATAATTTCACTAATGCTATCTAAATTTTTACTAGTGGCAAATTTTTTAGTAGGAGCAAAAAAACTTATTGGATTATAACCCCAGATATTTTCTAACGGCTTATTATTTCCGTCAAATCTTCCAGTATATTCATCCCATTCATAGATAGGTAAAAGCTCTACAGCTGTAATTCCTAAATCTTTTAAATAGGGTATCTTTTCTAAAAAGCCTTTATATTTACCAGGAAATTTAACATAGGAATTTAGATTTTGTGTGAATAATTTAACATGAACTTCATATATTATAGTTTCACTTAAAGGGGTGTTTAGATGTCTTTCTTTGAAAAGTTCTTGTTTAACAGCAATAGATTTTTTCTTAGAACAATTTTTATGGTTTGTATAAGATAGAGCATAGGGATCTAAAAGTTCAGGAGAATCCTCTATATTCCATGTATAGATAAGTCCTTCCTTAGCTTTTCTCAAGAAAATATGCCAAATATCACCGGTCTTATTTAAGTTTTCATCCAATTTTAATGAAAAAGTAGGCTCTGTATTATGAGCAAAATCATATATATTTAAAGTTACATTTTTTTTATTTTTACAATAGATACCAAAATTAATTCCAGTTTCAAGTACAGTAGCACCTAATACGGGAAATCCTAAATCAACACTAAACATAATCTCTCCTTTTCAAGCAATATTTTATAGTTAAATTATATAATGTAAGGAATTAAAAGTCAATTAAAGAGGTGGGCATTAAAGTAAAAAAATGGTATAATTTAGTTAAAAATAGAAAGAGGTGAAAAAATGAGAAAGTTATTGGGTATATTTATAGTTTTTATTTTGTTTATAGCAGAAGCAAAGGGAGCAGAATATCAAGAGATAATATTAAAATTGGTAAATGAAGCAAGAATAGAGAATGGGCTAACTCCTTTAAAAATAAATAAAGAGCTAAATAATATTGCTATAATGAAGGCAAAAGATATGGCTGAAGAGGAGATTTTATCCCATAATAGCAAGAGATATGGAATGACATTTAATATTATAAAGGAAAAAGGAATAAAATTTAGTGCTGCTGGGGAAAATATAGCTAGATGGCATGATACACCTGAATTTGTAGTGGAGAGATGGTTAAATTCAAAAGGTCATAGAGATAATATTTTAAATCCTAATTATGATGAAACGGGAATAGGAATGGCTAAAGATAAGGATGGAAAGAATTATTGGGTAGAGTTATTTATAAAAAAGAAAAATTAAAAAAATAAGAAAAACTATTGTTTTTATTGCAAAAACATGCTATTTTAATAGTAAGGGTAATAAATCAATAACTGGGAGTGATTTCAGATGACAAAAAAGGAATTTGTAGAATTATTTGGAGCTAAAGCAGAACTAAAAACAAAGGCTGAAGCAGAGAGATTAACAAAGGTATTCTTAGATACATTAGAAGAGGTGTTAGTAAAGGGAGATAGCATTTCATTCATAGGGTTTGGAAAGTTTGAAACAAGTGAAAGAGCAGAGAGAACTTATATAAATCCACAAACTAAAAAACCAATGAAAGTTGCTGCAAGAAAGGTTGCAAAATTTAAAGCGGGTAAAAATCTTTTAGAAAAAATGAATCCAGTAGTAGAGAAAAAAGCAACAAAAGGAAAGAAAAAATCTAAATAAGAATATATAGTTAAAGGAGAAAAACTTACTGTGTAAAGGTATTAAAAATCAATACCTAAAAGTAAATTTTTCTCCTTTTATTATATTTTATATAAAAAATCTCTCTTTTTAAAAAATATGTAATTTAAATTTGCTATATTATAAATTCAAACTAGATATTTTTTATAAAATAGTATAAAATATTCAAGTATGAATGAAAAATAACAGAACAAGGGAGGTAGTATGAACGGAAATAATAAATTTATAGTAAGTATATTGGGGATAATAGCTCTGTATATAATTACTATTACAACAACAGTAGGAATTACTAAAGAGATTGGAAAAACAAATGTAACTTCGGAGATTAAAGTTAAAGAGGTGGCAATTGAGAGAGAAAAAGAACAGGAACAAGTATTGCCGTTAAAAGAGATAAAGGTAGCTGAAAAACCACCGAAAAAAAATTATGCATATACAATAAATTATAAAACTCCAATATATTCAGAGCCAAACTCTAATACACAGAAGGATAGTTTGAAAAAAGCTGTTAGAGTAGAGGTTTTAGAGGAAAAAGTTATTGAAACACCTAAAGAGGTAAAAGTAAAAAAAGATGATGGTACTTATGAAGTAAAAACAAATATAGAGAAAAGTTTTTGGAAAAGAGTAGTATACGGAAAGAATAATGAAAATAGAGAGGGATGGATTAGAACAGGAAGTTTAACTGAAGATATTCATAAGGTTATTCCAAGTAATTTAAAAAATATAGATTTTACACCAGTTCCTAAGAAAGAATATCCAAATAATCCAAAAGTTGATGTAAAAGGAATATATCTTACTGTTAATACTGCTGCTTCAAGTAAAAGAATGGATGAATTGATTGATTTAGCTAAGAGAACAGGTATTAACGCCTTTGTTATAGATGTAAAAGAGGACTTTGGAAAGATGTTATTTAGAACAGATGCTGAATTAAAGTATCTAGGAAAGAATGATAAAAAATATCCAATAGCAGATATCAATGCTTTTATGAAAAAACTGAAGGATAATAATATATATACGATAGCAAGAATAGTATCTTTTAAAGACCCAACATATGCAGCAAAGCACCCAGATAAAGCTATTATAAAAAGAGCAACTGGTAAGCCATTTACAAATAGTGATGGGGTAATTTGGGTTTCACCACACGACAGATATCTTTGGGAATACAATGTGGCTGTAGCAAAGGAAGCAGCTAAGGTTGGATTTAATGAGATACAGTTTGATTATGTAAGATTTCCAGCTTCAAATGGAGGAAAATTAGATAAAGAATTAGACTACAGAAATTTTAATGGAGAGTCAAAACCAGAGACAATTCAAAAGTATTTAAAGTATGCTAGAAAAGAGTTAGAGCCATTAGAGGTATACATATCAGCAGATATTTATGGACAAGTAGCTAGCTCTGGAGATGATATGGGGCTTGGACAGTACTGGGAAGTGATAAGCAATGAAGTAGATGTGATATCACCAATGGCATATCCAAGTCATTATGGAAAAGGTGTATATGGAATAGCTGTACCAGATGCTGAACCATATAAAACTATATATTATACAACACTAGATGGAGTAAATAGAAACCATAACTTAACTTATCCATCACAAATAAGACCATGGTTACAAGCATTTACAGCTAAATGGGTAAAAGGATATATTCCATATGGTAAAAAAGAGATAGAAGCTCAAGTAAAGGCTTTAGAGGATTTAGGAATACATGAGTATCTACTTTGGAGTCCAAGCAACAGATATGGAATTGTGGAAAAATAGTTGGAAGTAGAAAAAACTATTTAAAAAATTAGGATTATATGATACAATATACAATAGTTCTAATATGGGAGTTGAGATCTTGGAAGGAATTATTAATGTAAATAAACCTAGTGGAATTACATCTTTTGATGTAATAAGAGTACTGAGAAAAGTATTGAAAGAGAAAAGAATAGGACATACAGGAACTTTAGATCCTCTAGCCGAAGGTGTTTTAGTAGTTTGTTTAGGTAGGGCAACAAGACTAGTTCAAGATATAGAGGGGTATTCAAAAGTTTATGTAGCAGGATTTGAACTGGGATATAGAACAGATACTTATGACATAGAGGGAAAAACTGTAGAGAGTTCAGATAAAAAAAGTGCTACAAAAGAGGAGCTAGAAGAGGTTTTAAAATGTTTTATAGGGGATATAAAGCAGATTCCACCTATGTATTCTGCACTTAAAGTAGATGGACAGAAACTCTATGATTTAGCAAGAAAAGGGATCGAGATAGAGAGAGAGGCAAGAGATATACATATTGACTTTATTGAGATTTTAGATTTTGATGGAGTAAAGGGAAAAATTAGATGTGGTGTATCTAAAGGAACATATATTCGTTCTTTAATAGATGATATGGGAAGAGAGTTGGGAACTTTTGCAACTATGAACTCATTAGTTAGAGAGAGAGTTGGAGATTCAAAGATAGAAGATGCTTTCTCACTCGAAAATATAGAAAAGTTATACAATGAAGGAAAGTTAGATTTTCTTCAAAGTGTTGAAGAGTTTTTCTCATATCCTGATATAGAGATAGACAGTGGAAAAAATCTTACTCTATTTTTAAATGGAAATACTATCAGACAACAAGCTGATAATGGAAGATATAGAGTTTACTGTGAAGGTAAGTTCTTAGGTTTAGCAAATGTAAATAATAACTTATTAAAAGGGTATAAATATTTTTAACCCTGAAGGAAGGAAGAATAATGAAAATAAAAAACATAGCAATTATTGCCCATGTTGACCACGGTAAGACAACACTTGTGGACTGTCTTTTAAGACAAGGGGGAGCATTTGGTTCTCATGAGTTAGAGAAAGTTGAAGAGAGAGTAATGGACTCTAACGACATTGAAAGAGAAAGAGGAATAACTATTTTCTCTAAGAATGCTTCTGTAAGATACAAAGATTATAAAATCAATATTGTAGACACTCCAGGACATGCTGACTTTGGAGGAGAAGTACAAAGAATTATGAAAATGGTTGACTCAGTTGTACTTCTGGTAGATGCTTTTGAGGGACCAATGCCTCAAACTAAATACGTTTTAAAGAAAGCTTTAGAACAAGGACATAGACCAATAGTAGTTGTAAATAAAGTAGATAAACCAAATGCAAGACCAGAAGATGTATTATATATGGTTTATGAGTTATTTATTGAGTTAAATGCAAATGATTTACAACTTGAATTCCCAGTTGTATATGCTTCAGGAAAAGGTGGATTTGCTAAGAGAAGTCTAGAAGAGGAAAGTAATGATATGACTCCTCTATTTGAAACTATTCTTGAACACGTTGAGGATCCAGAAGGAGACGACAACAAGCCTATGCAATTCTTAATAACAAATATTGCATATGATAACTATGTTGGTAAGTTAGCTGTTGGAAGAATTCATAACGGTATAGTTAGAAGAAATCAAGAAGTTATGCTTATAAAAAGAGATGGAAAAATGATAAAAGGAAAGATCTCTGTACTTTATGGGTATGAAGGATTAAAAAGAGTAGAGATTCAAGAGGCTCACGCTGGAGATATAGTGTGTATAGCTGGAATAGACAATATAGATATCGGAGAAACTTTAGCAGATGTAAACGAGCCAATAGCTCTTCCATTAATAGATATTGACGAGCCAACACTAGCTATGACATTTATGGTAAATGACTCTCCATTTGCAGGAAAAGAGGGTAAATTTGTAACATCTAGACATATTTGGGAAAGACTTCAAAAGGAGTTACAAACAAACGTAAGTATGAAGGTAGAAGCAACAGACACTCCAGATGCCTTTGTTGTAAAAGGAAGAGGAGAACTTCAACTTTCTATATTACTTGAAAATATGAGAAGAGAAGGATTTGAAATTCAAGTTTCAAAACCAAGAGTTCTTATGAAAGAGGAAGATGGAAAGAGACTTGAGCCAATTGAAATGGCTTTAATAGATGTTGATGATAGCTATACAGGTGTAGTTATTGAAAAAATGGGTATCAGAAAGGGAGAAATGGTATCTATGATACCAGGTACTGATGGATATACTCGTTTAGAGTTTAAAGTACCAGCAAGAGGACTTATAGGATTTAGAAATGAGTTCTTAACAGATACTAAAGGAACAGGAATATTAAACCACTCATTCTACGATTATGAGCCACATAAAGGTGAGATACCTACAAGAAGTAGAGGAGTATTAATTGCAACAGAGCCAGGAGTAACTGTAGCTTATGCATTAAATAACATCCAAGATAGAGGAACACTGTTCTTAGATCCGGGAATACCTGTATACGAAGGAATGATAGTTGGAGAACACAGTAGAGAAAATGACTTAGTAGTAAACGTATGTAAGACTAAAAAACTTACAAATATGAGAGCTGCAGGAAGTGATGATGCTGTAAAATTAGCTCCACCTAGAAGATTTACTCTAGAGCAAGCCCTTGATTATATAGCAGATGATGAGCTTGTAGAAGTAACTCCTGAAAATATCAGATTAAGAAAGAAATATCTGAAAGAGGGAGAGAGAAGAAAATATGAAAAGAGAAATGAAGAGTAATATTTTTAGAATAATAAGTTTAATAGTTATAGTATCAGTATTTAGTGGGTGCACTCTTTTTCAGAAGAAGGAGAGTGCATCTCCTACAATAGAGCAAGTTTATAGTAGTATTTTAATGGATGATAACTATAGATTGAATAAATATTTGATTGATGGATTTCCAGTAGATTATGAAGATGATATGGGAAGAAATTTGTTAACAGTAGCATTAATGAATAATAGTGTAAACTCTGTACAAGTTCTTTTAAATAGAGGAGTAAATACTGAGAAGAGGGATATACTAGGAAAAACTCCTATATTTTATGTAAGAAGTTTGGAAACACTAAAAAAATTGTGTGAAGATGGAGCTAACTTAAATGTCTATGATAATCAAAATGAGCCATTGTTAGTGTATTTTATAAAAAATAAACCTCTTGCATATTCAAAATATGTTGTAACACAAAAGGTTGATTTTTATTTAAAAGATAAAAATGGTTGGGATGCATTGTTTTGGGCTGGAATTAATGGTGATTCAGCTCTTATAGAAAGAATGAGTGAAAGAGGGGCAAATTTTTTAGAAGTTGATGAAAGAGGAAATTATCCTATTTACTATACATATGATGATAAAAAGATTTTAGAACTTTTGAAAATAAAGGGATATGAGCTAAAGAGAGTAAATAAGGATAAGGAAAATATTTTAGGTGAGGTATATTTAAGAGCTGTAGCTAATGGATTTATCCCAGTTGTTCAGAAACTTTTAGAGTTAGGAGTAAATCCTAATTATATGTCATATGGAGACTCAGCTATCTCTATAGCTAAAGATAATGAAAATCAAGAGATGTTAGAGTTTCTAAATAGTAAAGGAATAAAATAGGAATTGACAAAATTCTAAAAGATTGTAAAATATAAAAATAAGGGGGGATGCTAGAATGAGATTGAAGAAAGTATCTTTATTATTAATTTTTATATTTTCAATAGTATTAACTAATATATTTTATTCTAGAAATTTACCACCTTTATTTGAGCACAGAAATAATCAAAATATTATTATTTTGGCTGATACTGCTTCTAATTCTCCTGAGATAGTTCCTTTTGAAATTTCAATAAATGATAATACTCATATAGTAGAACAATTGAGAGATGTTATACCAAATTTTATTGGAGTAGTTTCAATTGTTATGCTGAGTATTAAAAATGAAAAAAAGAGTTTTAGTTTCAAGAAGGAGCGAGGCTTAACAGGAATTATAATTTGGGATAGAAAAAGAGTGTTGTTAAATTGAAAAAACTTCATTTTATAGAGAATGAAAATTATAAAATGGAGGATAAAGATGTTAACAGCAAAAGAAAAATTAGAGCTAGAAGAATTAGAAAAAGTAAATAAAAGTTTTAATATAAAAGATAATAGGGAGCTAGAGGATAACTATGAGTATGATAATAGATTAGGTGCTTTATTAGTACTAGTCTCTTATTGTGGTATAGGAGTTTTTATCCTGTATAAAGTGGCAGAATTATTACTTAAGAATTTGATTTAAATAAAAAACCACATTTGATATTTTTAATATCAGATGTGGTTTTTTTGTTAAAATTTATTTTGATTATACTTTTGATTATAAAATAAAAAAAATGTTTGTAAAAAATATAAATAAACTTGAAATTAAACGATATAAGGAGTATAATTGTAGCTAAGAAATAGTAGTTCGATAAAAAACTACTAATGTGGGGGATAAAAGTGGAGAAAATTATAAATAGATTAATGGAGGTAGGTTTTCTAAAAACAGAAGCGATTATCTATATTACTCTTTTAAAATTAGGAAGGTCTAATGGTTATAAATTGGCTAAGGAATTAGAGTTATCAAAATCTACAATATATCAAACTTTAGAAAATATGTATAAAAATGGATATATTTTGATGATTCCAAATAGTAGTAAGGAGTATGAGGCAAAAAATCCGGAGCTCTTATTTGAAGAGTTAGAAAAGAGATACTTTGAAAACTCTATAAACTTAAAAAAAGATTTGAGTAGAGTTACTAATACTAATAAAGAGGAGTATTTCTATAAATTAGAGGGAGAGGAAAATATAAAAACAACTTTATTAAATATAATTTCCAATGCCAAGAAAGAACTTTATATAAATACAGATTTTAATTTAGAAGAGATAAGAGAAGAGTTAAAAATTGCAATAGATAGAGGGGTAAGAATAATAGTCTTCTGTTTTAATAAATTGGATAATATGGGATTGAGAATGGAGATCTACCATAAGAGTAACAAAATAGAAAGCTTCAAAAATTCAAGTAGGATAATGTTAGTTTCCGATTTAAATAAAGGATTGATTGTAACAAAAATAGGGGATAAAGTAAGTGGTATATTAACAGATAATCAGATTTTTATAAATATAATATCAGAGCATATACATAGTGATATATATATGGCAAAATTAGCTAAAATTTATGAAGATACTTTTGAAGAAAAGATAAGAATAAATACACTTCATGAAAAAAGGAATCTAATAAAATAGGGAGGAACAATGGGAGAAAGAAAAAGTGGGATACTGATGCATATATCATCATTACCTAGTGAGTATGGAATAGGGGATTTTGGAAAGAAGGCCTATGAGTTTGTAGATTTTTTAAATGAAACTGGACAAAAGTTATGGCAGATACTTCCAATGGGACCAACTGGATATGGAGATTCTCCATATCAATCTTATTCAGCTTTTGCTGGAAACTATCTTTTTATAGATATGGAAGAGTTTGTAAGAGATGAATATATAAAAGATAGTGATTTGGATAAACTTAGAGGTCTAAATTATGATGATAATTTGGATTATGGACAGGTAAAAATTGAAAAAGAAAGATTATTAGAAGAAATTTTAGAAAAATTTTTAATAAAAATTGAAAATGATAAAGAATTAGAGGAAGATTATAGAAAATTTGTATTAAAAAATAGATATTGGTTGGAAGATTATGCTCTATATATGGTATTAAAAGATCATTTTAATGGATTACCATGGCAAAAATGGAGTAAAATATATAAAAACAAAATAGAAAATAAATTTGAAAAAAATGTGATTAATGAAAAAAAACTTGAATATTATAGATTTTTACAATATACTTTCTATAAGCAATGGAAAAAATTAAAGGATTATGCAAACGGAAAGGGTATAAAGATAATAGGGGACATACCAATTTTTGCTGCTACGGATAGTGCAGATACTTGGAGTAATTCAGAAATATTCCAATATACAAAATCAAAGGTGCCAAAAAGGGTTGCTGGATGTCCACCAGATTATTTTAGTAAGACAGGACAACTTTGGGGGAATATTCTATATGATTGGAAAGTGTTAAAGAAACAAAATTATAAATGGTGGGTTGATAGAGTAAGGTTTTGCTTTGAAATCTATGATATAGTAAGAATAGATCATTTCAGAGGATTTGAATCATATTGGAGTATAAAATATGGAGCTAAAACCGCTATAAAGGGTAAATGGGAAAAAGGACCTGGGATAGAGTTATTTAGAACAATAGAAAAAAAGATAGGGAAACTTCCTATAATAGCTGAGGATTTGGGATTATTAACTCCTCAAGTCAAGAGGTTGTTAAGAAGAAGTGAATATCCTGGAATGAAAATTTTGGAATTTGCTTTTGGAGAGAAGGAGAATGATTATCAACCTCATAGATATGATAAAAATTGTGTAGCATATACAGGAACACATGATAATGATACTATTGTTGGATGGTATGAGAAATTAGATATGGAAACAAAAAATAGATGTGATGAGTATCTAAAAAAATGGTTGATAGAAAAGGGAAGAAATTTTTGGAATCCTATCGAGTGGAGATGTATAGATACCTTGTGGAGTTCAAAGGCTGATATGGTTCTAATACAGATGCAAGATCTGTTAGGACTAGGCAGTGAAGCTAGAATGAATACACCATCAACAGTTGGAATAAATTGGAAGTGGAGACTGAAAGAAAAAGATATAACTGAAGATATAAAAAATAGACTAAAAGAAGTAACAACAACATTCAATAGATAAAAAATATTAAGAGGTAAGAAAGATGAGAGTAGAAAAAGAGGTATTAAGAAAACAAATTGAAAAAAATTTGAAGGTAAGTTTTGGGAAAGAGTTGAATGAAGCTAAAGATTTTGAAATCTATAGAGCTTTAGGGCAAGCTATAATGGAGAATATAGCTGATAACTGGTATGATACAGGAAAGCTTTATGAGAAGCAAAAACAAGCTTTTTATCTATCAGCTGAGTTTTTAATGGGAAGAGCTTTAGGAAATAACTTAATTAACTTAGGAATGTTAGGAGAGGTAAGAGAGTTATTTGAGGAGTTAGGAATAGATTACAATAAGGTAGAGGATGCAGAAGAGGATTCAGCTTTAGGAAACGGAGGATTAGGAAGACTAGCTGCTTGTTTCTTAGATTCATTAGCTACACTTAATTTACCAGGAAAAGGATATGGAATAAGATATAGAAATGGAATCTTTAATCAAGAGTTCAGAGATGGATATCAAATAGAAAAGCCAGAAACTTGGTTAAAATATGGAGATGTATGGTCAGTAATGAGACCAGATGATGAGGTAATAGTAACATTTGGAGATGGAAGCGTTAGAGCTGTACCATATGATATGCCGATAATTGGTTATGGAACAAATAATATAAATACTTTAAGACTTTGGGAAGCACATTCATTAGTAGATTTAGATTTAGCAAAATTTAATCAACAAGATTATCTACATGCAACTCAACAAAAGACTTTAGCTGAAGATATTTCAAGAGTATTATATCCAAATGACTCTACAGATGAGGGGAAAAAATTAAGATTAAAACAACAATACTTCTTTGTGTCTGCTTCTTTACAAGATATAGTTAAAAGATATAAGAAAGTTCATGGAAATGATTTTGATAAATTTGCAGAATTTACAGCTATTCAATTAAATGATACACATCCAGTAATTGCAATTCCTGAATTAATGAGAATATTTGTAGATATAGAGGGGATATCTTGGGAAAAAGCATGGAGCATAGTAGAAAAAACATTTGCATATACTAACCATACAATATTAGCAGAAGCTCTAGAAAAATGGTGGGTAGGATTATATGAGCAAGTAGTACCAAGAATTTATCAAATAACTCGAGGAATAGATAATCAATTAAAAGGATTATTAGAAGAGAGATTTCCTAATGATGTAAATAGACAAAATAGAATGAGAATAATAAACGGAAATATAATACATATGGCTTGGTTAGCTATTTATGGAAGTCATAAAGTAAATGGAGTTGCTGCACTTCATACAGAGATATTAAAAAATAAAGAGTTAAAAGATTGGTATGAACTATATCCAGAAAAATTCTTAAATAAAACAAATGGTATCACTCAAAGAAGATGGTTATTACAATCAAATCCACAATTAGCAAACTTAATTACAGAGTTGATAGGAGATTCTTGGATAACAGATCTTAGTGAATTAAAAAAATTAGAGGCATATTTAGACGATGAAAAAGTTTTAAAAAGAATTTTGGATATTAAACATGAGAAAAAGGTAGAATTGGCAGAATTTTTGAAGAAAACTCAAGGAATAGAGATAGATCCAGATTCAATATTTGATGTACAGATTAAAAGACTACATGAGTATAAGAGACAGCTATTAAATATATTCCAAATAATAGGGTTATATAATAAGTTAAAATTAAATCCAAATATGAATTTTACACCTGTTACTTATATATTTGGTGCTAAAGCTGCCCCAGGATATTTCATAGCTAAAGGAATAATAAGACTTATAAATGAAGTAGCTCAAATGATAAATAGAGATCCAGATGTAAATTCAAAGTTAAAAGTTGTATTTGTTGAAAACTATAGAGTTTCTGTAGCTCAAAAATTATTCCCAGCAGCAGATATATCTGAGCAAATATCTACAGCAGGGAAGGAAGCTTCTGGAACAGGAAATATGAAATTTATGTTAAATGGAGCACTTACATTAGGAACAATGGATGGAGCAAACGTAGAGATAGTTGAAGAAGCTGGAAAAGAGAATAACTATATATTTGGTTTAACTGTAAAAGAAGTTGAGGAAATGAGAAATAACGGATATGATCCTCATGTTCCATATAATTCAGTAGAAGGTCTTAAAAAGATTGTAGATTCTCTAGTAGATGGAACATTTAGTGATTTAGGAAATGGAGTTTATGGCAACATTCATAGATCACTTATGGAGACTGCTCCATGGCATCAGGCAGATCAATACTTTGTATTAGAAGATTATGAAGCGTATAGAAGAACTCAACAAATAATTAATAAAGAGTATACTTTTAGAATGGATTGGGCAAGAAAACAGTTAAAAAATATAGCTAATGCTGGAAAATTCTCATCGGATAGAACAATAAAAGAGTATGCAGAGGAGATTTGGAATATCACTCCAGTAAAACTATAAGAGTTTTTTATATGAGGAGGGGAAACGATTGGAAAAAGAGTTGGATAGATATCTCTTCCATAAAGGGGAGAGTAGAGAAGCTTATAAATATATGGGAGCACACTTTGAAGATGATGGAGTCATCTTCAGGGTATGGGCACCTAATGCTAGATCTATTTCAGTAGTAGGGGATTTTAATAATTGGACTGGAGATAATCACTTTATGAAGAAGATTAATCCAGAAGGAATTTGGGAGTTAAAAATATCTGGATTAAAGAAGATGGATCTATATAAATTTAGAGTTGAACAAGCAGATGGAAATGTGGTTTTTAAAGCTGATCCATATGCCTTTTATTCAGAGCTAAGACCGAATACAGCTTCAGTTATATATGATATACCACAGTTTAAATGGACAGATACTAGATGGATGAACAAGAGAATAACAGGTTTAAATAAACCTATGAATATTTATGAAGTTCATTTAGGTTCGTGGAAAAAAGGTGAAAATGGAGAATTTCTAAACTATAAAGAGATTGCAGAGAAATTGTGTGAGTATGTGAAGGATATGAATTATACTCATATTGAGATTATGCCAATAACAGAGCATCCCTTAGATGCTTCTTGGGGATATCAAAGTACTGGATATTATTCTGTAACTAGTAGATATGGAACCCCTGAAGATTTTATGTATTTTGTAAATCATATGCACAGGCACAATATAGGGGTAATTCTAGATTGGGTACCTGGTCATTTCTGTAAGGATAGTCATGGACTATATAGATTTGATGGAACAGCTACTTATGAGTATGCAGATGAAAGAATAGGAGAGAATAAGGAGTGGGGAACTTGTAACTTTGATTTAACGAGATATGAAGTTCAAAGTTTTCTAATCTCTAATGTGAATTTTTGGTTTAAGGAATTTCATCTAGATGGAATAAGGATAGATGCTGTGGCTAATATGTTATATCTTCCTAATGTAGATGGACTTACAAATGCTTATGGAGGAAAGGAAAATCTTGGAGCGGTAAATTTCTTCAAGAAATTCAACAGTGTAATTCATGAAGATTATCCGAATTGTTTAATTATGGCAGAGGACTCTACAGCTTGGCCAAATGTAACAAAACATGCAGTAGATGGTGGTTTGGGATTTGATAACAAATGGAATATGGGCTGGATGAATGATACTTTAAAATATTTTGAAGAG
Organism: Fusobacterium mortiferum; assembly: GCF_016900045.1. Lineage (GTDB taxonomy): Bacteria > Fusobacteriota > Fusobacteriia > Fusobacteriales > Fusobacteriaceae > Fusobacterium_A > Fusobacterium_A pullicola. The sequence continues at coordinate 29,604 of NZ_JACSNP010000014.1, read as the reverse complement.
GATCCTCTTTATAGAAAGGATCATCATGGAAAGCTTACGTTTTCTTTTATGTATGCTTTTTCAGAGAACTATGTGTTACCACTTTCACATGATGAGGTAGTTCACGGAAAAAAATCAATAGTTAATAAGATGCCAGGATTTTTTGGAGCACAGTTAGCTAATGTAAGAGCTTTATACTCATATCAGATGCTACATCCCGGAAAAAAACTGAATTTTATGGGGAATGAATTTGCACAAGGATTGGAATGGAGATTCTATGAGCAATTGGAATGGCAACTCTTGAATAGTGAAGAAAATAAAAAAATACAAGATTATTGTAGGGCTCTAAATAAGCTGTATTTAAAGGAGAATGCTCTTTGGGAAGATAGTTGGGATACATTTGAATGGATAGAGCACGAAAATAATAATGGAAATACAATATCTTTTTTAAGAAAAACAAAAGATGGAAGTGAAAAAGTAATAGGGCTATTTAATTTTTCTGGAGAGAATAAAATAGGTTATAGAATAGGAGTTCCAGAAAATAAAATATATAGAGTGATTCTTAACAGCGATGATGAAAAATATGGAGGAACTAACTTTAGTAAGAGAAAGAGATATAAACCAGTTATAGAGGTATGGAATGGAAGGCCTCAACATATTCAGGTGGATATAGGAGCAAACTCTGTAATTTTTCTTAAAGCTGAAGAGAGAAAAGTAAAAGAGAGGAGTGAAGATAAAAAAGAAGCGGAAGCTTTAAAAGTAGGTAATAACAAAGGGAAAAAAGAAAAAGCAAAAGAGAGATCTTAAGATAAAATAGTAATATATTTGGGAGGATAGGTATGAAGAAGAAACATATAATAGCCATGTTATTGGCAGGAGGACAAGGAAGTCGTTTAAAAAAACTTACAGAAAAAATAGCTAAACCAGCAGTTTCTTTTGGAGGTAAGTATAGAATAATAGACTTTACGTTGAGCAACTGCTCTAACTCAGGAATAGATACAGTTGGAGTATTAACTCAGTATGAACCTCATATTTTAAATGAACATATTGGAAATGGATCACCATGGGATTTAGATAGAATGAATGGTGGAGTAACAGTATTACAACCTCATACGAAGAAAAATGATGAAGGTGGTTGGTATAAAGGGACAGCAAATGCTATATACCAAAATATTTCATTCATAGACAAGTATGATCCAGACCATGTATTAATCTTATCAGGAGATCATATCTATAAAATGGATTATGATAAGATGTTGAAATTCCATGAGGAAAAAGATGCAGATGTAACAATTGGAGTATTTAACGTACCTTTAAAAGATGCACCAAGTTTTGGAATAATGAATACTAATGAAGATTTTTCAATATATGAATTTGAAGAAAAACCAAAAAATCCAAAAAGTACACTAGCTTCAATGGGAATATATATATTTAAATGGAGTGTTTTAAAGAAATATCTAATAGAAGATGAGTTAGATCCTAATTCAAGTAATGATTTTGGAAAAAATATTATACCAAACCTATTAAATGATAAAATGAAACTTTATGCATACCCATTTGAAGGATATTGGAAAGATGTTGGAACAATAGAAAGCTTCTGGGATGCTCATATGGATCTATTAAAAGACGATAATGAATTAAATCTATTTGATAAAAGTTGGAGAATCAATACACGTCAAGGGGTTTATCCACCTTTATATGTAAGTGATGATGCAAAAGTAATAACTTCTCTTGTAGAAAAAGGATGTGAAATAGAGGGAGAAGTTAAGAATTCAGTTATTTTTCCAGGGGTAAAAATAGGAAAAAATAGTAAAGTCTATAACTCTGTAATAATGGCGGATACAGTAATCGAAGAAAATGTAATTATCAACAAAGCTATTTTAGCTAATGATGTAAGAATAGAGAAAAATACTGTAGTTGGGGATAATGAGGAGATTGTTGTAATCGGACAGGGAGAAATAATAAAGAGTAATGCTATAAAATAGGTTTAATAAAGGGGAGGAAAATATGCTAAATAATTACATGGCTATAATATTTTTAGATGAAAATTTAGATAATATAAGATCACTTACAAAGATGAGACCACTTGCATCAGTTCCAGTAGGAGGGACATATAGAATAATAGATTTTCCATTGTCAAATCTTGTAAATGCAGGAATAAGAAATGTTGGTATTTTTGCTGGAAACGAGGATCTAAACTCACTTACAGACCATATAGGAAGAGGAACGGAGTGGGATTTAGATAGAAAAAAAGATGGAATATTTATGTTTAAACAAATGGCAGATTCTACATATACAACTAATATAAAAAGAGTTAAGAAAAATATGGAATATTTTTTCCGTAGTAAGCAAGAAAATATAGTTGTTTTAAGTTCACATATGGTTTGTAACTTAGATATTAAAGATGTGGTAAAACATCATGAGGCTAGTGGAAGAGATATAACATTAGTTTATAAAAATGTAAATAACGCAAATGAGAGATTCGATAATTGTGATAGTGTTAAAATTGGAGAAAATGGAGAGGTTTTAGGAATAGGACAAAATCTTTTCTTTAAAAAGGATGAAAATATATCTCTAGAAGCTTTTGTTATGAGTAAAGAACTTTTAATAAAAATGATATGTGATGGAATACAAGATGGAGTTTACTATACAGTAAGAGATCTAGTAACAAGAAATGTAGGAAGAGTTTCGGTAAATGGTTATGAATTCAAAGGGTACTTATCTTGTATTAACTCAACAAAAGAGTATTTTGATTTTAATATGGATCTTTTAAAGAAAGAAGTTAGAGACGATTTATTTAATCCAGAAAGAAGTATATATACTAAGACAAAGGATACACCACCATCACTATTTAGAGAGAGTGCGGAAGTTAATAATAGCTTAATAGCCAATGGATGTATGTTAGGAGGAGTTGTAAAAAACTCTGTTTTGGCTAGAGGTGCAGTAGTTGAAGCTGGAGCTATAGTTGAGGATTGTATACTATTACAAGATAGTGTTGTAAAAGCTGGGGCTGTTTTGAAAAATATCATTGTAGATAAAAATAATGTTATAAATTCAAATGAAAAACTAAGTGCTTCTAGAAATTATCCGTTAGTAATAGAAAAAAATATAAAATGGGATGATAAGCACTATAAAAATTTATTAGCTTATTTAGAAGGAGCTAGAAAAAACTAAGAGGAGGAGAGATATGAAGGTACTTTTTGCTACTGGAGAAGCTTGGCCATTTATAAAGACTGGGGGGTTAGGAGATGTAGCTTACTCACTACCTAAGGCATTAAAAGCAAAGGGAATAGATGCAAGAGTAATTCTACCTAAATATGGGCAGATACCAGAGAAATACAGAAATAACATGAAGCATCTTGGGCATAAAAAAATCTGGGCATCTCACTATGATGCTTATGTAGGAATAGAGAGTTATGAACTAGAAGGAGTAACATATTATTTTGTTGATAATATGCAATATTTTACAAGGTCTAAAATATATGGTGAGTTAGATGATTGTGAAAGATTTGTTTTTTTCACAAAGGCAGTAGTAGAAACTTTTGATATTACAGGTTTTACTCCAGATATTATTCATTGTAATGATTGGCATACTGCTCTTACTCCAATATATCTTTTAGAGAGAGGATTTACAAATATAAGGACAGTATTTACAATTCATAACTTAAGATTCCAAGGGTTTTTTCCAAATCAAGAGCTGGAAGAAACTTTAGAGATTGACAGATGGAAGTATTATCAAGAGGACGGATTAAAATACTATGATATGATATCTTTCTTAAAAGGTGGAGTAGTATATTCAGATTATGTAACTACAGTAAGTAAATCTTATGCTGAGGAGATAAAAACTCCGGAGTATGGAGAGGGAATAGATGGACTTTTTAGAAAGTTTGATAGTAAATTAGTAGGAATAGTAAATGGAATAGATGGGAATGTATTTAAATTAAATAATACTCCTAAAGAAGAGTTAAAGGCTAAACTACAAAAAAGATTAGGTTTAGAAGTAAATCCAAGTATACCATTAGTAGCTATAATCTCAAGATTGGATAGACAAAAGGGTATAGATATGATAACACAGACTTTTGATAGAATGATGAATCTTGGAATCCAATTTGTACTCCTTGGAAGCGGAGAGGCACATTATGAGAACTTCTTTAGATGGAAAGAGAGTCAGTACCCAGGTAGAGTTTGCTCTTATATAGGGTTTAATCAACCACTTTCTATAGAGGTGTATGAAGGGGCTGATATTTTCTTAATGCCATCTCTTTTTGAACCATGTGGACTATCACAAATGATAGCTATGAGATATGGAACTATCCCTCTTGTAAGAGAAACTGGAGGATTGAAAGATACTGTAACTCCATACAATGAATTTACTGGAGAGGGAGATGGATTTGGGTTTAAAGAACCAAATGGAGATGTAATGTTAAAGATACTTTCATATGCTATCTCAATCTATAAAGATAAATCTCAATGGAATGGAATTATAAAAAATGCTAAGGCTAGAGATAATAGTTGGGATAAATCGGCAGATAAATATATTGAAATATATAAAAAAATAACAGTATAATAAAGGAATATAAATGGGAGTTGCAAATAAAAAAGTTATTTGTAACTCCCAGTATTATTATCTAAGGAAATTATAAATTTTTTAATAAAAGAGGGAGATTTTATTATTTTAATATGTGATAAATAGAATTAAATAAAAATTGTTTCTAAAAATAAATATGCTATAATATAAAAAAAGAAACAAAGGAGAAAAGAGATGGAAAAATTTTTAAATGAAGTTGTTTTAAAATTAGCCGATAAAAATATTTTTGTAAACTTTACAGTAGAATTAATATTTTTTGCTTTAAAATTAGTATTTTGTATCTTCCTATATTATATAGTAATAAAGACAATAAAAAAGATTACACCACTATTTAATTTAAAAAAGAAAAAAGGGGAAATTGTAGTAGATAAATCTTTAAAAAGTTTTATAAGATCTATATTAAATATAGGATTACATGCTTTATTGATAACTATTTGTTTACTTATAATGGGAGTTAAGGAGAGTAGTTTATTAGCGTTTTTTGGAACAATGGGAATAGGTGTTGGTCTTGCTTTAAAAGATAACCTATCTAACTTTGCAGGTGGAATAATTATTTTAATATTTAAAGTGTATAAAGTAGGAGATGAGGTAAATATAGATGAAGAAGAAGGATATATTTATGATATAGATATTTTTTCAACGACTTTAAGAGCACATAACAACGATTTAATAGTTATACCAAATGGAATAATAATATCAAATAAGATAATCAACTATACAAAGACGCCAACTAGAAGATTAAAATTTATAATAGGTATAGCTTATGATGCGGATATAGATGTAGCAAGAAAAGCTCTAGAAGAGATGTTAAGAAGTAATCCACTTGTATTAAAGGATCCAGATGTATATTCACATGTAGAGTCTTATGGAGATAGCTCTATAAATATAGCATTGAAAGGTTGGACTACAAACGATCACTATTGGACAGTGTATAAACAAACTTTAAATAATATTAAAAAGGCTTTAGATGGAGTAAATGTTGAAATTCCATTCCCACAAATGGATTTAAGTATAAAAAATCCAAAAATAGATATTAATCTAAAGAAAGATTAGGAGAGAAATTAGAAGAGATGAAGAAAATTTTTACAATAATATTGAGCTTAATTCTTTCAATCTTTTCCTATGCTCTAGATGCCTATGTAGAGAAGGTATCTGATGGAGACAGCTTTGTTGTAAAAGCTAATGGAAAAAAAATGAGAGTTAGAATGTATGGGATAGATGCTCCAGAATTAAAGCAAAAATATGGAGCAGAATCAAAGAAATATTTAGAAAGTTTGATACTTAAGAAGACTGTAGAATTAAAAGTCTTATATGAGGACAAGTATAAGAGAAAAGTAGCTAGAGTTTATTTTAATAACAAAGAGATAAATTTAGAGATGTTAAGAAGTGGAAATGCTTGGTTTTATGAGTATCATGCAGGTAAAGAGAAAAGTTATAGAAAGGCTTATGAAGAAGCTAAGAAGGAGAAAAGAGGATTATGGAAGGATAAAAATTCAGAAAATCCTAGAGATTATAGATTAAAAAATAAAAGAGAAGAGTAAGAGGGTAAAAAATGGAAGAGATACTTAAAAAATTTAGAGAGAAGATAAAAGAAAAAAAGATGATAGAGGGAGCTTTAGCAGTATTACAGTGGGATTTAGAAACTACTGCTCCAAAAAATGGAAAAGATTATTTAGCTGAAATAGTTGGGTATCTAAGTATGAAAGAGTATATTTTGACAACATCAAAGGAGTTTGAAGAGTGTGTAGAGTTCCTTAGTAAGAACTTAGATAAGTTAAATGAGATAGAGAGAAAAGAGATCGAGGAACTAAAAGAGGATATAGAAAAGATGAAGAAGATCCCAGCTCAAGAGTACCAAGCTTACTCTGAATTAGTAGCTAGAACTCAAGGTGTTTGGGAAGAAGCGAAAGCAGAGAACAATTATGAAAAGTATAAGAAAAATTTAGCTAAGATATTTGAATATACTATTAAATTTGCAAACTATCATAAAAAAGATGAAAAAAATCTATATGATGTAATTTTACAAGAGTATGAAAAGGGAATGACAAGTGAAAAATTAGATGAATTTTTTTCACTTTTAAAATCAGAGATAGTACCACTATTGAAAAAAGTTAAAGAGGCTGGAAATCCTGATAAAAAACTTCTTCAAAAAGTAGATATTGAGAAACAAAAACAGTTCAATAGATTTATAGGAGAGTATTTAGGATTTGATTTTGATAGAGGAATAGGTGCAGAGAGTGAGCATCCATTTACTATGAATATAACTAAAAATGATGTAAGGCTAACAACTAAGTATATAGAAAATAATCCTATGTCGGCAGTATTTAGCACTATCCATGAGACTGGACATGGAATATATGAGCAACAGATAGGGGATAACTTACAAGATACTATCTTAGGAACAGGTGGTTCTATGGGGATACATGAGTCTCAATCAAGATTTTATGAGAACATAATAGGAAGAGATTTTCATTTTTGGAATCACATATATAAAAGAGCTCAAGAGAGTTTTCAATTTTTAAAAGAGGTAAAGCTAGAAGATTTCTATAGAGAGATAAATTTGGTTGAACCGTCACTTATTAGAGTTGAAGCAGATGAATTAACTTATTCATTACATATTATGGTAAGATATGAGATAGAAAAGGGAATAGTAGATGGAACTATAGATGTAGATAATTTACCTAAAGTATGGAAAGAGAAGATGAAAGAGTATCTAGGAGTAGTACCAGAAACTGATAGTGAAGGAGTTATGCAAGATGTACATTGGGCAGCTGGGCTTGTAGGATATTTTCCATCTTATGCCTTAGGAAGTGCTTACTCAGCACAGATATATAACACTATGTTAAAAGAGTTAAATATAGTGGAGATATTAGAAAGAGGAGAGTTGGATAAGATAAGAGAGTGGCTTGGTGAGAAAATTCATAAATATGGAAAGTTAAAAACTACTTCTGAAATTATAAAAGAGGTTACAGGAGAGGAGTTAAATCCGAAATACTATATTGAATATTTAAAAGAGAAATATAGTAAAATATATAATATTTAGTGGGGTGGAGTATGTTAAAAAAACTACTTATATTATCTATACTCATTTTCACAACTATCTTTGGAAGTCCAGCTTATAATATTGAAAAATTAGATATAGTAGCTAATATTGAAAGAGATGGAAGTCTTGATGTAGAGGAGAGAGTTATTTATGATATAGATAAGATAAATGGTATCCTTTACAACATAGATGCTTTAGGATATGGGAAACTTGAAAATTTACAAGTTTTTTATGAGGATAATGGAAGTTTAAAAAAAGCTGAGAACAGTGTAGCTCCAGCAGAGGGAAACTATAGTGTGAGCACAAGTGAGGGAGTGTATAAAATAAAACTTTATGCACCTAGTCAAAATGAGAAGAGGGAGTTTGTATTTACGTATACTCTGACAAGAGGGGTTACTGTTTATAGAGATATAGCTCAATTAAATAGGAAAATGGTAGGAAAGGATTGGCAAAGTCCAATAAAAACAATAGGAGTAACTATAAATTTGCCAGAGAGTGTAGATAAAAATGATATATATGCATTTGGACATGGACCACTTACAGGAAATATTGAGATATTGAATGGAAAAACTGTAAGATATACCTTGAATAACTACTATCCAGGAGAATTCTTAGAGGTAAATTTACTTTTTCCTAAAAATATTTTAACTGATTTTAATCCCTTATTAATGAAGAATAAAACTGCTCTAAAAGAGATATTGGATATGGAGGGAAGATTAGCTAAAGAAGCTAATGAAGTAAGGAAGAAGGCAGTAGTTAGATTATATGTTGGAAGAGCTGTATTTGGTGGTGCTATAGTTTGGTGGGTATTTTTAGCAATCTATATCTATCAAAAAAATAGCAAAAGATACAAGGTAGAAAATGAATATGGGGAGTATTTTAGAGAGTTACCAGATAATTATTCTCCAGCAGTAGCAGGAACTTTAATTTCTAAAAGATTGTATCCGGAGAGTAGAGAGCTTTTTGCAACTCTATTAGATCTAGTCAGAAAAGGGTATTTAGAGCTTATAGAGGAAGGGAATAAGACTATTCTTAGACTGAAGGAGAAGACAGAGGGGATTCCAACAGATGAGGAGAAGTTCATCTTAAATTGGTATATAAGAGAGTTAGGAGATGGAGAGAGAGTTATTCTTGAAGAGATAGAAAGAGTAGTAGAAAATAGAGGAAAGGCTAAAGAGTTTAATAGTAACTATGAAAGATGGAAAACTATGGTATATACAGATATGTTATCTAAAAATTTGAAAATGGATAAGAGAGATAAGTTTTCAACAACTTTAGGTGTAATTACTGGAATGACATATTTTATAGGTGGAGTTTTTATGATAAACTATTTCCAAAGTTCACTATTTATTTTAATCTCTTTATTAGGATTTATAACGATGCCTTATACTTTTTCAAGAAAAAGAGCAAGTTTAGAAAAGGAGAAGGCTATTTCAAGGTGGAAGGCTTTTAGAAAGTTTTTAGTAGACTATAGTAATTTGGAGGAGGCAAAATTAGCCTCTATTCAACTATGGGAGCATTATTTTGTCTATGCAGTAGCTCTGGGTGTGGCAGATAAGGTAGCTAAAGGGTATAAGAAGATAATGGCTCAAAAGGGAGAAAATTCAGATATAATTATGGGAAATAGTTATAGAGGAAGCTCATTGATGAGTCTATACCTATATAGCAATATGTTTAAAACTATGGAGATAAATACAGAAAGAGTAGCTCAAAGAGCTATTGAGAGTGTAGCTAAATCTTCAAATTCTTCCATCAGTGGAAGAGGTGGTGGATTTAGTGGTGGTTCCTCTGGTGGCGGAGGAGGCCGTAGTGGCGGAGGAGCATTCTAAATTTAGGAATTAGGAGGAAAATATGGTAACTATAATAGTAATTTTAGTTTTAATAGTGTTATTAATTTTAATGGGGATAGTATATCAAAATAAATTTGTAAAATTACAAGAGAGAGTAAAAAACTCTTGGAGTCAGATAGATGTACAACTTCAAAAAAGATTTGATCTTATACCTAATCTTGTAGAGGTAGTAAAGGGATATGCAAGTCATGAAAAAGAGACATTAGAGAGAGTTATAGCTGCAAGAACTCACTATACAACGGCTGGTACTATAGATGAGAAGATAAAGGCTAGTGGTGAATTAGGAAGTGTACTGAGTAGACTTATGATGGTAACTGAGAGTTATCCAGAGTTAAAGGCAAATGCTAATTTTATGGACTTACAAAATCAACTTAAAGATATAGAGAATAAGATAGGTTTTGCACGTCAATTTTACAATGATACTGTAACAGCTTATAACCAAGCAATTAGAATGATACCAGGAAATATTTTTGCTGGAATATTTAATTTTAAAGAGGAACCATTATTTAAAGTTGAAGCTGAAGTTAGAGAGGTTCCAAAGGTAAAATTTTAGAAGGAGAGAAAAGTGAATTTAGATAATACGACGATTATATCTGTATTAGTAGTAATAATACTATGTTTTGTTTTATATAAAAGTTTTAGTCTGATGTTAAAAATAGGGTTTGTTTTATTGGTTACAGGATACCTATATTATCAGTATGGACAAGGAATAATTTAATAATAGTAAAAAAAGAAGAAAATTTTACAAGAGTTAAGTAAGATTTTCTTCTTTTATATTTATGAATTTATTATGTTTTTATTGACAAATATTAACATTTTAATAAATATCCAAGTTATTAGTAGAGTTGCAAAGGTAGTAGCTACTGTAGAAAAAATATACCAAAACTCTCCTCTAGCTAAATCAAATTGCTTAATATATAGTGAATATTTTAGTATAGCAGTAGAGCTAATAGCTAAAGGGAAAGTAAATGAAGCATATACTGGAGTAAAACTCAATCTAAAAATTTTAAACATAGCTATATAGATAAGGGCAGTCATAAATAATCCTAATGGGAAAAGAAAATTTATAATTGCAGGATTAGGATTATTAAAAGCCACTAAATATCCAGCTAGACAAAGGTTAGGTGGAGCTGCCATTATAGCAAATGTAGGTAATCTAGCATCATCAATTCTCTCTACAAAGATAATTCTATATAACATAAATGGAAGCATTATAATATAGAAAAAGAATCCTATATAGAAAAGAGTATGTGCTAAAGTTGGCATATTCATAGATGTAGAATCGACACAAGCAACAACTATTCCAATAGGGGGAACAAACCAACTTGGAACCATATGGTGTAAATTCCAAGAGTTGAATCTATGGTAGATAAAAGATACGGCAAATATAAAGTGTAGAGCTATACATAGAAGCCATAGAGATTTTCCTAAAATAGGAGAAAATACATATAGCAATACAGAAAAATTCATAAGAGCCATATCTAAAGTTGGAATAAAACTTCCTAGTGTAGGGTGTTTTAATTCCTCTTTAAAAGTTTCAAAATGTAGAATATTTTTTATTATAATAGGTAATAATAATAGTAGAGAAATAAAATTACCTATATATAAGGCAACTGGATCTAATATTACAGCTAAAGCCCCACTCACTCCAGATATTCCTAAAGCTAAACCTGTAAATGCAACAGGAAGTTTTTTTAAAGTTTCTTTGATTAGAATCATAATATGCCCTCCTAAGTATAATTAAAATTTCTTATTTACAAGAATATTATAATATTTTTTTATAATAAAGTCTATATAAATATTAGAAAAATTTATAATTCTTTTTTTATATATAATAAAAAATTATTATGATGATTGTAAAGAGATATTGAGAGTGCTTATAAAAATAAAACTCAAGAACATTTTTTATCCTTGAGTTTTACATTGTATTTAATTAACTTTTAGTAAAATTTAGTTTTTCCAAACTTTACTGCTCTACTTCTAAATGGAAGGTATAGTAAATAAGTAAGTATAATATATATCAATTCTACTACAATAATATAATAAGGCCATTCACCAAAGTAGTTTAGAGGTGAAGAAAAACTAGGAACTCTATTGACATATAAATAATTTGTTTCAAGATGTACATTTAAGAAATAAACACCCAAGCATATAATATTAATAGTAAAAAATGCTGTGAAATACCCCCATATAGCCGGTCTAAAACTAAAATATAGATAAAAATAAGCAACAGCAAAAAGAATGTAAAAATGTGTGATGAAAAAACTCACTGTCATAAAATTTGGAAAAGAGTATTTTATATCTGGGGTAGCAACGGCAAAGATTGCTCCAACACTCCAATAAAAACATAATTGAAATAGAGATTTTGAACCACTTAACATCATAATTATAACAAAAATTAAAGTGATATTACAAAGATGAAGGGGTAAAAGCTCAAAAATTTCTTCATTATTGTATAGATGTCTATAGCTTAATTCAGCTAATTTAAGAATAAATATTACGATTGCTGTAATTTTTGCAAAATATCTTTTGTCAAAAAAGTTAGCAATAAAGAGTAAAAATATAAAAAATATAATATTTGAAAAAATTAAGACAAAATGCTCATTACTAAAAAGTTTAAAAGTTTCCATTATCTCTCTCCTCTTATTTATGAAATCCTAGATCAGCTGGATTATAATCCCCAGAAATATATTCTATAATTCCACCAGCAAGCTCAAATTTTTTTCTAGCTTCAATAACTTTTAAAATTAAATCAACAGTTTCGGTAGGAAGATTATCTTTTTTAAAGATTCCCTTTGACCAAAAATAAATAACCAAGTTGCTATCTCCGTATATATTTTTATAGTTTGCTTTAGTAGCAATATCGAGAGCTAAAAAAAGGCCTAAAAGTTCTCCATAATTATTAGTTTTTTCCTTTCCTAAATGAATATTTCCAAATTCATTAGGTATATATCCAAAAGAGTTAAACTGTAAGAGAGGATTTCCATTTACATCTGTAACTCTAGTTTCTACTCCTATTCCTCTACCAGTACCAGCATCAAAATATATTCCGATTGGTAGATTTTTTTGAATATCTTTTTTTATTTCAGCTTTTTTTTCATAATTAGCTCCAGCTTCTAACCATTTTTCACACTCAGATTTGCTAGAAAAAGATTTATATCTGGCTTTTTTTCCATGAACTAATCTTTTACATTCATCCCAAGTATCAACAATTCCAAAAGTTTTTTCATTTTCTAAGAAATATGCATAAAATTTTTTTGCCACAATTATCCTCCAAAAAATTCTTCATAAGGATATATTACCTTAAAAAATAAAAATTTACAAATTTTTTTAAAAGATATCAAAAAATAGTTGCACAAATTCAAGAATTGTGATAAAATAACTTCGATATTAAGAAAAATTTTTGTAGGAAGGTGAAAATATGAAAAACGGAATTCATCCAAAATATGAAGTTATAACTGTTGAATGTACTTGTGGAGAGAAATTCGAAACTAGATCAACATATTCTAAAGGGAGCGAACTTAAAATAGCTGTATGTTCAAAATGCCATCCATTCTATACTGGAAAAGCTAAGTTCATCGATGCAGCTGGAAGAGTTGACAAATTCAACAAAAAATATAGCATTAAAAAATAGTTTAATGATGAGAAGAGCAGGATTTAATATCCTGCTCTTTTGTTTTAAAAAATTACTTAAATAAATATTTTTCTTTTAGAAAAAATATAGTATAATAACTATATAATAAAAATATAAGGAGGAACAAATGGCAGTAATAGAGATTAATCACCCACTAATTCAACACAAATTAACAATAATGAGAAGTATTGAAACGGATACTAAATCATTTAGAGAAAATCTAAATGAGATAGCTAAACTTATGACATATGAAGCAACAAAAAATCTTAAATTACAAGATAAAGAGGTTACTACACCACTTATGACAACAGTGGGATGTGAACTTCAAGATAGATTAGCTATTGTACCGATTTTAAGAGCTGGACTAGGGATGACAGATGGAATATTAGATCTTATACCAACAGCAAAAATTGGGCATATAGGAGTATATAGAAATGAAGAAACTTTAGAACCAGTATATTATTACTGCAAGCTTCCTGTAGATATAACTTCAAGAAAGGTAATAGTTGTAGATCCTATGCTAGCAACTGGAGGTTCAGCTGTTTATGCAATTGATTATTTAAAAAATCAAGGAGTAAAAGATATTATATTTATGTGTCTTGTAGCTGCTCCAGAGGGAATAGCAAAATTATTAAATAAACATCCAGATGTAGCTATATATACAGCTAAGATAGACCAAGGACTTACAGCAGAGGGATATATATATCCAGGACTTGGAGATTGTGGAGACAGAATATTTGGAACAAAATAGTATCTTCTAAATCAAAAGATAAATAAGTATAACAAAGAAGAAAGATTCACCTCTAATTAAGGAGAGAAATTTTTCTTCTTTTTTTTAAAAGTAATGGAGGTGATAAAGTGGAAAAAAAGATACTGAATATATTACAAGATGGAGAAAAGAGAATAATTGGTCAAGAGAGATATATAAATTCAGCAGTTTTTATAGGAATAGTAACAATGGAGGAAAGTGAATATATAGTGTTGGAAAAAAGAGCTTTTCATATAAGACAGGGAGGGGAGATATCTTTTCCTGGTGGAAAATATGAGGTGAGTGATAAAACAACTGAGAATACAGCTATTAGAGAAACAATAGAGGAGTTAGGGGTATCAAAGGAAAAGATAAGGGTATTAGGAAAATTTGGAACGTTGGTAAGCCCTAATGGAATAATATTAGAAGTTTATGCTGGGTATATAGATATAGAGTCTATAGAGGAGTTAAATTATAATAGAGATGAAGTTGAAAGAGTTCTTTTAGTACCAATAGATTTTTTTAGAAACAATATTCCAAGAGTAGAGAAAATAGGAGTAGAAAATAAGCCACTTTTTTCAACAAGTGAGTTAAAGCTACCAGCTAGATATGGGAGTTCATGGTCTGGAAGAGAAAGAGAGGTCTATTTTTATAATTTTCAAGGAGAGATGATTTGGGGACTTACAGCAGAGATTATATATGAGTTTATAGAACTATATACAAAAGAAAGAGTAGAGATAAACTTTTAAACATTTGCAACTCACTATATAAATATGATAAAATATATACAGAAAATAAACTTGTATATGGGAGGTAGTATTATGATATTGAGTAGAGAGACAGCAGCAAGAGTAATAGAAGAGTTAAAATTACAAGGTAAAAAAGTTGTATTTACAAATGGTTGTTTTGATATTTTACATGTTGGACATTTAAGATATCTAAATGAAGCTAAAAAACAGGGAGATGTTCTTATAGTAGGAGTAAATTCAGATAAGTCTGTAAGAAGTTTAAAAGGACCTACTAGACCTATAAATAATGAGATAGATAGAGCTGAGATGTTATCTGGATTGAAAGCTGTAGATTTTACACTTATATTTGATGAGTTAACTCCAATAGAAACATTAGAGAAGATAAAGCCATCTATTCATGTTAAAGGTGGAGATTATACAAAAGATCAACTTCCAGAAACAGCAGTAATTGAAAAAAATGGTGGAGAGGTAAGAATACTATCTTTTGTAGAGGGAAAATCAACTACTAATATAGTAAAAAAGATACAATTTAAAGATGAAAAAAAGGGAGGAGAAAATGAACAAAGTTCTCACATTTGAGGAGTTAAATCTGTTAGCGGAGAAGTTGGCAGACTTTTCTAGTGAAAATACAGTTATAGCTCTTATAGGAGATTTAGGAACTGGAAAGACAACATTTTCTCAAAAATTTGCAAAGAGATTAGGTGTTAATGAAAATATTAAAAGTCCAACATTTAACTATGTCTTAGAATATCTTGATGGAAGATTACCACTATATCATTTTGATGTTTATCGTTTAGGTGAAGCAGAGGAGATATATGAAGTAGGGTATGAGGACTATTTAAATAGTGGTGGAGTACTTCTTATAGAATGGGCAAATATTATAGAGAGTGAGTTACCGAAAGAGTATATAGAGGTGAAACTTAATTACCATACTGAAAATACTCGTGAAGTTGAAATAAGATATGTGGAAAATGAAGAGAAAGAGAGGGAGATGTTAAACTATGTTGGTTTTAGCAATTGATACATCTACTAAGATAGGGAGTGTTTCTCTTTATGATGATAAAATAGGAGTCATTGGAGAATTAAATCTTTATATAAAAGTAAATCATTCAGCTGTAATAATGAATATGATAGATAATTTATTTAAGATGACAAAACTTTCAATAAAAGATGTAGATAGGGTGGCTGTATCTGTAGGACCTGGTTCTTTTACAGGAATAAGAATAGGGGTAGCTGTAGCTAAGGGATTGTGCTATGGTACAAAGAAAAGTATAGTTGGAATAAATGAATTAGATCTACTAGTTCAAAATATAGAAGCTGGAGAGGGAATTGTAATCCCACTTTTAGATGCCAGAAAAGAGAGAGTGTATTACTCAATTTATGAAAAAAAAGAAGGATTTAAAAGAATTACAGAGTATAAAGATGGAGAGCTGAAAACTCTTTTAGAAGAGGTTAAAGATAGGAAAGTAATTTTCTGTGGAGATGGAGCTACTGCATATGAGAAAGTAATAAAAGATAGTATGGGAGAAAATGCTATAATTATCTCAAAGGGAAACTCTATTCCAAGAAGTGTTTTAGCAGCTCAATTAGCTGTTGAGATGGAAGAGGAAAATTTATATACTTTAGAGCCATTCTATGTTAATAAATCTCAAGCTGAAAGAGAAAAAGAGGAAAGAGAAGCAAAAGAAAAGAATAGTAAATAAAATATGGTTAAAAAAATCTTGTAGGGAAGGATATTTAGATAATTTAAGAGGTGAAATGATGTTAGTAAAAAAATGGAGATGTACAGTTTGTGATGAGTTATTTGATTATGATAAGAAGCCTGCTACTTGCCCAGTTTGTGGTGTAGGTCAAGAGCTTTTTGAATTAGTAGAGGTAGATGTATCTGCTAACTCTATTGAAAGAGAAGTAGATGTAATTATTATAGGTGGTGGAGTAGCTGCTGTAAATGCTGCCGATACAATAAGTACAAGAAATAAAAAAGCGAGAATAACAATAATTTCGAAGGAAAAATATCTACCATATTACAGAACAAGACTTACTGAGATATTAGATACAGATATACCAATGGAGAGAATGGAGATAAAGAAACAAAGTTGGTATGATGAAAGAAATATAAAAGTTATGTTAAATGAGGAAGTTACTGCTATTTTGTGTGAAGAGAAAGCAGTTACTATCTCAAATGGAGAAAAATTAAAGTATGATTTCTTAGTTATAGCAAGTGGTGCTAGATGTTTTGTTCCACCTTTTGAAAATAAAGAATTAGCTGGAGTAAGAGTTATAAGAGAGTTAGAAGAGACTCTAGAGATAAAAGAGATAGCTAAAAAATGTAAAAATGTTGTTGTAATAGGAGGAGGGGTTCTTGGATTAGAAGCTGCTTGGGGAATAAAGAACTTAGGAGCTAATGTAACAGTATTAGAGGTTATGCCAAGAGTTTTACCTAAACAATTAGATGAAAAAGGAAGTGCTCTTTTAGAGAGAATGATAAAAACTTCAGAAGTTAATATATTAACTGGAGTAGAGATAAAAGGATTTGCTGGAGATGGAAAAGTAGAGAAAGTTCTTTTAAAAGATGGTAAAGAAATTGAAGCTGAGCTTGTAATAATAAGTGCTGGAATAGCTCCAAATAAAGAGTTTGCTATTTCAAGTGGTATAGAAGTAAATAGAGGAATTATAGTAAATGAAAGAATGGAAACATCTCTTAAAGATGTTTATGCTTGTGGAGATATAGCTGAGTACAATGGAAGAATAATTGGACTTTGGCAAGTAGCTATGGAACAAGGAAAGATAGTTGGAGCAAATATTTGTGGAGATGAAAAAGTTTATACTGAGCAAATACAACCACTAAGTTTTGAAGGAATGAATACACAACTTCTTTCTATTGGTGAGGTAAAATGTCAAGCTGATTGTACAGAGATTGTAGAAGATTATAATGAAACAAGAGATATGTATAAAAAATTCTTCTTTAAAAATGATATATTAAAAGGAGCCCTTTTAATTGGGGATATTTCAAAATCTGTAGCTGTAATAAAAGCTGTTAGAGAAGAGACTAGAAAAAATCAAATTTTAATAAAAATTTATAATTAATACTTGATTTTTTTTAAAATTAAGGTAAAATTATAAGCGAGCAACTTCTAACTACTAAAATTAAGAATTTTCAGAAATTAGGAGGATAAATTGAATACTTTAATAAATTTAGATGATACAAATTTTAGTGAAAGTATTAAAGATGAAAAAGGTCTTATAATTTTAAACTTCATTGCAGATTGGTGTGGACCATGTAAAATAATGACTCCTATTTTAGAGACTATATCTAAAGAGGAAAGTATAAAGATATTTAAGGTAAATGTAGATGAAAATCCAAATTTAGCTACTGAATTTGGAATTACAAGTGTACCTGTTACTATGTTTATGGATGCAGGGAATAAAATTTATCAAATAAATGGACTAAAATCCAAAGAAGAACTTAGAGAAAAATTATATGAGCTAAGATAATGGAGACTGAGGGTGTTGCATTTAAAAAAATTGCAACAGCCCCAGTTTTTATTTTTGTAGGAAAAATGAAAAACCTATGTAAATTATTTTATAAATATGGTATAATTACCTAATAGTATTTAGTTTGGAGAGAGGACTTCAGTTATGAGAGATAAAATAAGGTTAGCGGTAGCATTTATAGTTGTATCACTGACTATATTGGGACTGGATAAGTTACCAGTGATAGGTGATATATCAAGCTCTGGAGTAGAACTAAAAAAAGAGAGAGAGGGTTCTATTCTAGCGGGAACAGATGAAGTTGAAATAGATTTAATTAATAATACAATGAAATCAAAGAATGGTCTAAATCTAAAACAAGGAGATTTAGAGTTAAAAACTTATGATTTAAAAAGAGATATAGAAAAAAATAGAGCCTATATCAATGGAGAGTTACAAACTCTTTTTTCCAATGATATGGGAGATATTAGCTTACAATCTTTAAAAGGTGGAGAAGTAGCTTTAGATGGAAGTGAAGGAAACTTTTATAACAACTACGGATATTTAGAAGTAGGTAAAGTAACAGGTGCAGAAAAGCCAAATGATAAAATATATTTTGGTGGAGATAAAGTTGAATATAGAGATAGTAAAATATTTATAAATAATGGTTGGTTGACTACTGACTATAAGATAGCTGATACAAGAGATCCAAATAATGCTGGATACCATTTTTTATCTGAACAGATGATAATTGAGCCAGAGAAACAGATCACTTTAAAAAATAGTGATTTTTATATTGAAGATGAAAGTAAACTTCCATTTAGATTTCCTTGGTTTAGAGCTAATATTAGACAAGGTTCATTGGTACCACTTTTTCCTCAATGGGGAAGTGATGATTATTATGGTTGGAATACTAGCTGGGGATTTTTATATGGAGATAGAGGAGATAAGTATGTAGGAGGATTTGCTCCAAAATTTGCTGATAGAATGGGATTTCTAGTAGGAAGATGGGAAAATTGGTATAAGACTGATAATTTTGGTACTATGAAATTGGATATTGATGATTGGTTAGTTTACTCAAAAGAGGGAAGTTTAAAAAATGGAGCTTCTGTAGGTGAACAGATAGAACATGAAGAGAGAAGTAAAAGATATAGAGTAAATTATACACATGATTATCATGGAGATAAGGGAACACTTTATTTTAACACAATTAATGCCACTTATAATATGATACCTAGATTAGATGATATAGTAATAGATTATGCAAATAAAGGAAAGTTTGGAACTACTGAAGCAGAAGGAGAAAGACCAAATTTAACCAATACAATGAGTTTTTTCAGTATGGATGCTGATTTAAAGAATCTAGGTGAAGATGGAGATATCAGCTTAAAAAGTAGATTAAAATTAACTGATGATAAAAAGACATATGCGTTGATGGTGTATGATGAGGTAGATGATATCTCTTATGGAAGTACAATAGATAATAAGCTATTTAGCCAAGTTGAATTAACAAAGGATAACAACGATTATAAAATTGGTGGATATTACAATTATCTATATGATATGGACCCAGGTTCTACCTTAAATGATACTCAATCAAGAGCTGAAGATTTTGGATTTGAATTTTTAGATAAGGATACAAAAATAGGTTTCTCTTATGATGAAAAAAATGGAGATAGATTTAGAAGATTAGGACTATGGGAAAGAGATCCAAACTTAGATAATTTACTTAGATATAAAAGTATGTACGGGACTAACTTCATAGCAGATTATTCTCCTAGTACAATAAGAGAGTATAGTAAGTATGATACTAAGGATTTAAGAGTATCTTTAGGTGAATATGATTTCTATGGAGATTATAAGATAAAACCTGGATATGATTACTACTCTGAAATTAGAGTGTTAGATTTACAAGATGATCCACTAAGAAAAGATGTTATTAAGGGAAATGCTAGAGATAAACAATATAATAGATTTGAAAATATTATATATAGCGATTTTGAGCAACAGAGAGGATATGTAAACATATTTGATGAGACTACAAAATTTTCATTTGCTGGTGGACAGACAAAGGAAGAGTTTTGGGATAGAACAGGAATATATACTGCTGATGGATATAGAAAATATGTAAACGAGTCAAATTTTTATGAAGTGAGTGCTGAAAGAAATGAGATAGATTTAGATAATTTTGGAGAGCTTGCTCTATTTGGTGGATTAAGATACGATAAGTATACTAAAGGATACAATCCATATAGTAATAGAGGTAGAGGAAATTTTGCAACAGGTGAGGATTCTACAGTAAGAACACAATTGAAATTAAATCATACAATGACTCTATTTAACAATGAGGATAATGTCAATAGAAGTGTTGATTTATCTATGGCTAATAATTTAACATTGTTCTATCAAAGATATGATTATGATTCAGGAAATGTAGATTTTGGCAGTGATACTGATGGCAGAAGTGCTAAATATATCAGATTGAAAAATAAGGATAATATTTACCAAGTTGTAGATTCTGTTAGTACAACAATAGGAAATACAGAAACTATTTATACTATAGATTATAAAAGAGCAGAAAATCCAGCAACTAAAGAGTTGAATAGTGAAGCTATAAAAAATGATTTAGAGTTTAAAATAGATGGAGATAAATCAGTTGTATTAAATTATGGACAGGATAAAAAATATACTGATGAAACAAGAGATAGAGAAAACTATAACTATTATACTTTTAGAAATTATGGAATAGATTATTATATAGCTCAACATAAGCTATCTTATCAAAATAATACTATTGATTCAAAGGTATGGGATATAGGAGATAATAACGGTAAATATTATGTAAATGGATTTGCCTATGATGCACCGGATAATTCTAAAGAAAGAATTACATTAAATACATACTCTTATGAATATAGTTTTGATGAAAACAAATTAGGACTAGATTTTAGTGAAGGTAGAGATAATAGAAAGAACTACACAAAATTAGAGAAAGAATTAGATGTTAAAAACCAAATTTATGGATTATCGTTCTTAGATGGTGGAGAGGTAGAAAATTATTATAGAGCTACTTATGAAATATATGATCATAGTGAGCCTGGAGCTAAAAATTTAAGTTTAGATGGAACAAAATATAACAGTAGAAACTCTGATATAATCTCATTTAGATATGAATACAGAGACAAGAGATTTACAGATGAGGAACTTAGAAGATATGCTGAAATAGAGTATGATAAAGACTCTACCTCACTTACTCCACAAGAGATATATAGAGTAAGAGATATATTAAGAAATAGAGAAAGAAATCATGTAGATTTTAAACTAAATAGAAGTATTTATGATAATTTTACGGATATGGGAGATTATAAACGTAATTTTAAAGTAAATTTAATGTTACAAAGAAATGAAGCGAGATATAAGAGAACAGGAGATTATTGGGATTCTCTTGAAGAGACTCAATTTAAAATTTTCTATTCCCAAAATAGATTTGGTATAGGATATGAAGTTGAAGAAAACTCTAATTGGAAAAATAGTAAGTGGACAAGAATTGATAGAGAGCATAAATTAAGTCTAGTTACTAAGATAGGAAAACCAAGTGAGGGTTGGATTTTAAAAACTTATGCCAAATTTTATGAAGACTTAACAGACAGAGTAAAAGATGATGAAAGAAGAAGAAAATCATCACTTGATGGTATAGGAATTGAGATAGGAAAAGAGATGGGTTACTATCAATGGTCAGTGGCATTCGAGAAAGAGTATGTATTGAGTGCTAGAGATTATGAGTGGAGAGCAGCTCTTCAATTTACACTACTTACATTCCCAGCTAATCCAATATTTGGATTTGGAGCTGAAACAGATGCTAAACAACATACTGATCCACAACTATATATGTTTGATGGATTAAAAGTAGAAAAGGTAATAGATTAGAAAAAATTGAAAAATTGATGTAATAGGAGGAAGAAAGATGAAAGCAATATTACCAAGCGGAGACGTAAAAGAGTTCGAAGGAGAGGTAAATCTATTTACTATAGCTAAAAGTATAAGTAACTCTCTTGCTAAAAAATCAGTTGCTGCTAAAGTAAATGATGAATTAGTAGATATGTCAACTGTGATAGATGGAGAGGCTAGAGTGGAATTTATCACTCCAGAAACTGAAGAGGGAGAAGAGGTAATAAGACACTCTACTGCACACCTTATGGCACAAGCAGTAGTTAGATTATTTCCAGGAACAAAGGTAGCTATAGGACCAGCTATTGAAAATGGATTCTATTACGATTTTGATCCAAAAGTACAATTTACAGAGGAAGATTTAGCTAAAATAGAAGCTGAAATGAAAAAAATTGTAAAAGAAAATGAAAAAATTGAAAGAATAATGATGACTAGAGAAGAGGCTATAAAGCACTTTGAAGAGCTAGGAGAAGAATATAAAGTAGAAATTATAAAGGAAATAGCTCAAGGAGAGATGTTATCTTTCTATAAACAAGGTGAGTTTATGGATCTATGTAGAGGACCTCACGTTCCATCTACTTCTTACCTAAAAGCTTTCAAATTAAAATCAGTAGCAGGAGCTTATTGGAGAGGAGACTCTAACAATAAGATGTTACAAAGAATATATGGATTTGCTTTTGCAGATGAAAAAAGATTAAAAGATTACTTAACTCTATTAGAGGAAGCTGAGAAAAGAGACCACAGAAAATTAGGAAAAGAGTTAGATCTATTCTTTATAAGTGAATATGGACCAGGATTCCCAATATTCTTACCAAAGGGAATGGCTATAAGAAATACTCTTATCAATTTATGGAAAAGAGAGCATACTCTTGCTGGATATACAGAGATAATGACTCCAATAATGTTAAATAAAGAGTTATGGGAAACTTCAGGACACTGGTTCAACTATAGAGAGAATATGTATACATCTACAATAGATGAGACAGAATTTGCTATAAAACCAATGAACTGTCCAGGGGGAGTAATTACTTATAAACATCAATTACACTCATATAAAGATTTACCTATTAGATGTGGAGAGCTAGGAACTGTTCATAGACATGAATTCTCAGGAGCTTTACATGGACTTATGAGAGTTAGAAGCTTTACTCAAGATGATGCTCATATCTTCATGACACCTGATCAAATTGAAAGTGAAATCATTGGAGTAGTAAATCTAATTGATAAATTCTATAGTAAACTATTTGGATTTGAATATCATATAGAATTATCTACAAAACCAGAAAAAGCTATCGGTTCAGATGAGATCTGGGAAAAGGCAGAAGCAGCTTTAGCAGGAGCATTAGATAAAATTGGTAAACCATATAAATTAAATCCAGGAGATGGAGCTTTCTATGGACCAAAATTAGACTTCAAAATTAAAGATGCTATTGGAAGAACTTGGCAATGTGGAACTATCCAATTAGACTTTAACTTACCTGAAAGATTCGATATAAGCTATATAGGTGAAGATGGAGAGAAACATAGACCAGTAATGATACATAGAGTTGTGTATGGTTCAATAGAGAGATTTATAGGAATCTTAATAGAGCACTATGCAGGAGCTTTCCCATTATGGTTAGCACCAACTCAAGTAAAACTATTAACTATCAATGATGATACTGTTCCTTATGCTCAAGAAATTTATAGAGCTTTATTAGAAAGAGGAATCAGAGTTGAATTAGATGATAGAGCTGAGTCTATAGGATATAAAATAAGAGAAGCTAATGGAAAATATAAAATACCAGTTCAATTAATCATTGGTAAAAATGAGGTTGAAAATAGAGAAGTTAATATCAGAAGAAGAGGTTCTCAAGAGCAAACTTCTATGAAACTTGATGAATTCTTAGATATGATCGTTGAAGAAGTTCAAGTAAAATTTGATAAATAATTTATTTAGCAAATTCTGATAAATAAAAAATAATTAGAGCAAGTTTGGCAAGTTTATACTGAGCTATACTTGCTCTTTATTCTTTGGAGTAAAGGGAGGTGAAATATTGAAATTAGATAAAAATATAAAATTAATTTTAAAGATACTACAAGAAAATGGACAGGGCTATATAGTAGGTGGATTTATAAGAGATACTCTTCTAGGATTAGAACCAAAGGATTGTGATTTTGTTACAGATATTGAGTATGATAAATTATTAAATATTTTTAAAGAGTATTATCCTAAAGAGATAGGAAAGCATTTTGGAATTATTCAAATAAAAATAGAGGGAGCACATTATGAGATAGCTAAAATGAGGCAAGATAAGGGAATTCCAAAGGATAGAAAAGAACAGGAGATAGAATTTACTCAAAATATATATGAGGATTTAAAAAGACGTGATTTTACAATTAATGCGATAGCTTATGATGGAAAAGAGTTCTATTATGGAGATGAAAATTCTAAAAAAGATATAGAAGAAAAGATATTAAGGTTTGTAGGAATGTGTAAAAGGAGAATAGAGGAAGATCCTCTAAGAATCTTGAGATATTTTAGATTTTTATCTACAAAGGATTTGAAATATTTAATTGAAGATATTAAAGAGATTTCAAAATATTCTCAATTGATAAAAGAACTTTCCTCTGAAAGAGTAAGAGAGGAATTAAATAAGATAATAGTAGGGAAAAATGCTCATATTATTTTAGAAATTTTAGCTAATGAGGGTATATTGGAGATAATTATTCCAGAGTGGAAAGAGTATAGAGGAGATAAAGAAAAAAGTGATGATATTTTTCACTTTTTAAGTGAGGCTGATAGTGATCTAATTGTAAGACTTGTAATTCTTTTTCATAACTTAGAACAAATGGTAAAAAAAATAATGATAAGATTACGATATGATAAAAAAAGTATAGAGCTAGTATATAAGCTTATAAAATATCAAGTAATTCCAAAGGAACTTGATGAAGTAATCTTTATTAAAAAAATGATGAATCAATTAGAATATGAGGATATACAGAGGTATTTTAAGGTATTAAAGGCAAAGAAAAAAGCTAATAATTTAGAACAGATAGAGAGATTAGAAAAAATATTCCAAAATATTGTTGAAAAACAACTTCCAGTAAAAATAAAGGATTTAAAAATAACTGGAAAAGATCTACTAGAAAATGGAATAGTGGCAGGAAAAACAGTAGGAGAGATATTAAATTATTTATTAGAAAAAGTTTTAGAGTATCCAGAGTACAACAGTAAAGAGAAATTATTAGAACTAGCTCACAATTATTTAGATATGAAGTTAGTTAAAAAAAATTTCAAAATAAAAACAGAGTTGAATAGTTAAAAAAGGAAGATAATAAGGGGTTACCTTAAATCTTCCTTTTTCTTTAAATAAGTTCCATACCTTTTTTTACTTTAAGGATAGTTTCACTGTCTAATAAGCATTCAGCTAGTGCAAAAGCAAAATTCAAAGATAATCCCGCTCCCATTCCAGTGATTAGTTTACCATCAGTAAAGGCTTCTTTTCCATTATATCTGTATCCTTTCATTTCTTCTGCGACAGAAGAGTGGCAAGTAACCTCTTTACCTATAAAAACACCATTTTTAGCAAGTACTGTAGGAGCACCACAAATAGCTCCAACAAATTTATTATTTTCAGCGTAGTGTTTTAAAATATTTCCAATCTCTTGAGATTCTCCAAGATTGATATATCCAGGATATCCTCCAGGAAGAACTAACATATCACCATCAGTAATATTTTTTTCTATGATAGTAGTATCAGCCATAACTGTAACTTTTTGTGAAGAAGTAACCTCTTTATGAGCAGTAATAGAAACAGTAATAACTTCTGCTCCACCTCTTCTTAAAACATCTACCGGAGTCATAGCTTCAATTAATTCAAATCCTTCTGCTAAAAGCACATAAACTTTTTTAGACATAGTCGCCTCCTAGTTATTTTCAACAATTAATTTACCTTGCTTAATTAGAGCAAGTACAAATTGATGAGCATCTACAACAGCGTTACAGTAAGCAGATTTAGTTTCTCCTTCAAAGAAAGCATTAAGAAGAACTTGTTGTTGCTCTTCAACGTTTGTTTTTAGCTCCTCAACAGTAATTAAACCTTTTTTATACTCATCAACAAGGGCATCATACACAGTGTTAAAAGTAGAATCGTATAGATTTTCTTCCCAAGTTTCAAAAATTGACATATTTATTCACCTCATAATAATTTTAATTTCTAACATACCTATCTTACCATTTCTTAGTAAATTTGTCAACTTTATAAGAGAGGAAATTTAATAGCTATATCAATTTAAAAATAGAAACAATACTAGGAACAAGTATTGGTACAATTATAGTAATAATAAGTCCAGAATAAAAGACAATAATAGCTACATTAGGAGGATTACTCTTATTAATAACAGGTAGTACAGAATCCATAGCAGTAGCTCCAGCAGTAGCAACTGATTCAAAAGCTCCTATCTTTTTAGCAATAAAAGGTATAAAAATTATTGCTAAAAGCTCTCTTAGAACATTTGATAAAAAAGCAACACCACCTAAATGAGCATCTATTTTTGCTAACTCAATAGCTGAAAAGGAATACCATCCCATTCCAGAGGATATAGCTATACTTTCTCCTAAAGAAAGTGAGATAAAGTAAGAGGCTAAAGCTCCTCCAATAAGAGAAGCTATTACTGTAATAAAAGGTAGTAATAAAACCTTACGATTTATATTTTTTAAATGGTAAAAAACATTATCATTATTTCCGATATCCATTCCTACAAAAAATAGTAAAAGATATAATCCAATACTGATAAATGAATCAATATTTTTTAAAAGAAAATCATTTTTAAAAAATAATCCACCAAAAACTCCTAAAATAACTGAAATAATAATACCTAACATTATTTTTTTCCCCCTTTATATATCAAAAAAACGATTAATACAGTAGAGAAAAGAATAAATAAAGTTATAGTAAGTGCTTGTACTCCCAATTCTGAAATATTATTTATAATTTTATCATCTGAACCTATCTTATATCCCATAAAACATAGTAGAAAATATAAAGCGAAGTTTTGTAGATATCCAATTTTATTTTTTATTTTATTAGGGATAATTTGTTTTTTAGCAATAAAAAATCCTATTAATATAATAAGGATATATAAGATAATTGTTTCCATCTTTCCTCCAAGAGTTAAATATTACTTAGTTTTAAAAATAAATTTTGTTTTTTGGCTATATGTAGTCTCAGGTGTAGTTATAAAAGCTTTTTTTGGTAGAAATCTCAAAGCATCGGCATAGTTTTGAGTTTCAAAACAGATACCCATATGTTTTTTGCACTCTATTTTATCATTTAAATTTCCAACCTCATATAGATAGTTTCCTGTATATATAACAACTGCTGGCTGGTCAGTAATAACCTCTACTACCCTTCCTGATACCTTGTCTTCAAGATGAATAACCTCTTCTCTAGAATGGTTTAATATAAAAGGATGGTCTAATCCTTGATTAACAATTTTTATTTGTTCATCGTCTGAGTATAGAGAATTTTTTAAAAGTGTTAACTCTCTAAAATCAAAGGCTGAATTAATAACTGACTTAATTTCAACAGGGAGAGTAGCCTCATCAACTGCTATAAACTCATTACAATCTAATTGAAGATATTCATCTGTGATATCTCTTTCAAAATCACCACTTAAATTAAAATATGTGTGGTTAGTTAAATTTAAGTAAGTTGGTCTATCAGTAGTTCCAAAGTATTCTATAGATAATTCGTTATCCTTTAAAATATATTTAACTTCAACTTTAACATTCCCAGGAAATCCCTCTTCAAGATGTGGACTTTCTATAGATAATTTTACTCCAATGTAGTTTTTACCAATTAACTCTTCTGTTTTCCAAACTTTACGCCCAAAGCTGTCAATTCCACCATGTAGATTATTATTTCCATTATTTTTAGCCAAAGTATAAGTTTCACCATTTAATGAAAAAACTCCTTCGCTGATTCTTCCAGCATTTCTACCTATAAGTGCTCCAAAAAATGGAGATCTTTCCTCGTAATCCTTAATAGTTGGAAGATTTAAAACAACATTCCCTAATTCACCATTTTTGTTAGGAGTAGAGATTTTTCTGATAACCCCACCATAATTTAAAATTTCAACTTCCATAAAATCATTTTTTAGAGTATACATTAATACGTTTTCATTTTTTTTAGTAACTCCCCAATTTTTAACTTTTATTTCCATAATCTCACCTCAACTATTATTTTAACATAGAAAATATAAAAAATAAATCGGTTAAATAAAAACTTACTAGCAAAAAAAATGAATAAATTGTAGAATATAGATAGAAAAAGTTCTAAATTAAAGGGGGATTAAAATGTATCCATTAAAATTTAAAAAAACATTAGTAAAAAAAGTTTGGGGTGGGAGAAAATTTAATAGTATCTTAGATATGGAGTTACCTGATGAGAGTTTATATGGTGAATCTTGGGAGGTAAGTTCACATAAAGGAGGACTATCATATATTGAAAATGGAGAGTATGCAGGATGTAGTTTAGTAGATATTATAAATAAAAATAAAGAGGAAATGTTAGGAGAAGAGATTGTAAAAAGATTTAAGGGTGAATTTCCACTACTTATAAAATACTTAGATATAAATGATAGATTATCAGTACAGGTTCATCCAAGTGATGATTACGCTCTCAGAGTAGAGGGAGAATTTGGAAAAAGTGAATGTTGGTATGTAATGGAAGCTAGTGAGGATGCAACTCTTATTTTAGGAGTTAAAGATGGAGTAACTAAAGATATTTTTAAGAAAAAGGTTGAAAGTAAAGATTTTTCTGATTTATTTAATACAATAAAAGTAAAAAAAGGAGATTTTATTAATCTTTTACCTGGTGTTGTTCATGCTACATTAGAGGGTTCAATACTTATATGCGAAGTTCAACAAAATTCTGATACAACTTATAGAATTTATGATTTTGATAGATTAGTAGATGGAAAGTTAAGAGAGCTACATTTAGATAAAGCTTTAGATGTTATCGATTTTGAAGGAAAGGTACAAATTTCAACTTCTGAAAATAGACAAAAAATTTCACTAGTAGGTGCAAAGAAAGAAGAGTTAGTAAGAGGAGAATATTTCAATGTTGATAAGTATCTGATTGATGGAATATTTGAAGACGAAACAAATAGTAATTTTAAGATTTTATCAATATTAGATGGAGTTGGAGAAATTATCTGTAATAATATATCATATTCTATAAAAAAGGGAGATACATATTTCATTCCAACAGGATTAAAAACTATTTTAAAAGGAAAAGTTGAAATTTTAAAATCTTATTTATAAATATAGTAAAGAACTTTAAAATTTAAAATAATTGTAGTTAAAGAAAAGATGTTTTAAAGAGGAGAAATACTACGAATCCTCTCTTAAAACTTCTTTTTTTATGTGTAATTTAAAATAAAAATAAAATTTTTTAAAAAAAGTGTTGACGAAAAATATTATTTATGATATTATAATCTTTGTCCGCGAGAGAGCGGCACAGATAAATAAATAAGGACATTAGCAACAGAATAGAGAAAGACAATAAATGCAAACACAACAATAAATTGGTGTAATAAATAATCAGTA
>NZ_JACSNP010000149.1 GCF_016900045.1 Fusobacterium mortiferum | reverse complement strand
GATAATACGTATGAAAATCCATATGGACAAGGGCGAATTATCATCAAATAAAACTAAAAGGACATTTGACGTAAAATCAAATGTCCTTTCTTTAATTAATTTAAAACTTTAAATACATATCGAGCAATAAATGATTGTATGATAAATAAACCTGCTAAAATACAAAATACAGCTGTAATACCTATGCCATGTGCAATGAAACCTAAAAGCGCTGGCCCAAACATTACACCTAAATAACCAACACTTGTAACAGCAG
>NZ_JACSNP010000148.1 GCF_016900045.1 Fusobacterium mortiferum | reverse complement strand
GAATAGGAGTTTTGAGATGTGCTTTCAATGTGTCAAGACGTTCCCATGGATCTTCATCAAGGAAACGAAGGCAGCTATCGAATGTTGCACCGCCCCAAGCTTCCAAAGATTTATAGCCGATAGCATCGAGAGCTTCGAGCTGCGGAAGCATCTGGGAAAGACGCATACGAGTAGCGAGTAAGGACTGATGGCCATCGCGTAATACTGTTTCAGTAATTTTTACTTTTGCCATAATAAAATAAACACTCCTTCATAT
>NZ_JACSNP010000147.1 GCF_016900045.1 Fusobacterium mortiferum | reverse complement strand
GAACTACGGTGGCGCCATTGTTAGCGAATTCAAACGCCACCAGCCCGCGATTGCATCCTATATCCAGAACTGACGCACCCTTGGCCCTCATCACCAGATCGGTCATGCCGTCCATCCGGATATCGTGATATCCGGCGACGCGCCGCTGCATCCCGTATTCGTCCTTGATCAAGACTCACCTTTGATAATTTTCTTGCAGGCATTGAGAACATCGTCGACCGATATCGCGTCGAGCGCTGCCCGGCAGTGCTTGCATT
>NZ_JACSNP010000146.1 GCF_016900045.1 Fusobacterium mortiferum | reverse complement strand
GCCGTAGAATTATTAATCTCCGATGAAGACATAACCGAAGTGAAGCATTTGACCATAGAACAGATGGCAGCCTACTTCGGAGTCCATAAAAAACTGATGAAGTTGCTACTGGAAATTTAACTATATTAGGAGTGATATTGTGGAAAAAGTAAAAGTTAATATGCTTAATGATGTGTTCTTTAAGGCATTGTTATGTGATGACCGCCATAAAGAACTAACATTGAACTTTCTAAACAGCATTTTAAATCGAACTGAAG
>NZ_JACSNP010000145.1 GCF_016900045.1 Fusobacterium mortiferum | reverse complement strand
ATTGGGAAGCACAAAATAATGCTCAAGTAGAAGTTACAGAAAATGATATAGCTGATGTCGCTACTTTATGGACAGGTATACCGATTAGAAAACTTGTAACTAAAGAAGCAGACAGACTTCTTCATATGGAAGATATCATGCACAAGCGCGTTGTCGGTCAAAACGAAGGTGTTTGTGCCGTTGCTAAAGCAATTCGTCGCGCTAGAGCAGGATTAAAAGACCCGAAACGCCCTATTGGCTCTTTCTTATTCTTAGGC
>NZ_JACSNP010000144.1 GCF_016900045.1 Fusobacterium mortiferum | reverse complement strand
AAGTTAAACCGTTTGATAATGTGAACATTCCTGTAAATGACCCATTTGCAACACGCGTATTAACAAATGAAGAAATGGACCAATTACAAAATATTGAACCTGTTTCTCCACCAAAGAAAAAGAAATCAAAAACGACAACTACAGAAGTTAAACCTTCTTATGAACCACCGCCAGTTTCTCCTGTAAAAGAAAAATCTCATTCTGGATTTTTTAATAAAAAATTTGGTATTTCTCTCGTAATCATTCTTGTATTAGGG
>NZ_JACSNP010000143.1 GCF_016900045.1 Fusobacterium mortiferum | reverse complement strand
CCCGCTGATGTCCTTCCCCGCCTCCGCGCAGAGCCAAATCTGCACTGGATGCGGCTCCGGCGGCGGGCAACCCAGGCCCTCAGCCTGTTTCATAGCGTACGCCACACCTTCCAACACGCTAACAACCTCGTGCGGAGGTAGCCTTTTCCTTTGATTCACCAACTTGGCAAGAGAGATCCCTGGCGGCCTTTCATCCACCACGCAGGCGATGTCTTCCTGCTCCCAGGCGTAGATTGGAGCCATGATGCTGGTCTGCCG
>NZ_JACSNP010000142.1 GCF_016900045.1 Fusobacterium mortiferum | reverse complement strand
GTAATGAACAACATCATAAACATCAACTTTACCATCTTTTGTCACTTCAACGAGATTATCAAATTCAGCAATTTTAGTCTTCCAATTAAAAGAACAACGTTCTGCCTTGATAGTGATATCTGGTCTTTGGAAATTTACATTACCTTTTATAGTAACTGTTTTAGTTTCATCAGCAGCATACAGATTTCCGCCAGTAAAATTAATTTGCTGACCTGGTTCTTCTAAATAAATATTGCCATCAGCCCAAACTTCTTTAGT
>NZ_JACSNP010000141.1 GCF_016900045.1 Fusobacterium mortiferum | reverse complement strand
TGTTTATAAAGCGGAAGCACCAATTAATATTGAACTTTTTCAATCAGTATTAGCTTTAAACGGATTGGATACTGATTTATCAAATTATCCAATAGATTCTGACGGTTACCCAAGGCCGTTACCTGATACACCAGATATGTATTTCCAAAATGATGGTTTATGGTACAGAGAAACTGGTGGGAGTGGAGCAACTATAGATATTCTTACTGGTAATAACCCTCACGTAGGGCCGTATGACGGTGGTTATAAATATATAAAC
>NZ_JACSNP010000140.1 GCF_016900045.1 Fusobacterium mortiferum | reverse complement strand
CGGCGGTATCGGTGCAGGCATTGCAACTGCCATCACTTATTATGCATTGCTTTCTATTTTTATATACATCATTATAAGAAACAAGCAATTTGCTAATCTTCATTTATTCAGATTTAAATTTTCTTTTGCATCTTTAAAAGAATATCTATCCATTGGCATACCTAACGGTTTAGGTATCTTTATGGAAGCTAGTTTATTTGGCTTTATCATAATCTTTATCAGTAAATTTGGCACAAATTACATCGCAGCACATCAAGCC
>NZ_JACSNP010000013.1 GCF_016900045.1 Fusobacterium mortiferum | reverse complement strand
ATCTCCGTGTAAAAAATATATCATAAATCCACCTTTTTTATTAAGTTTATATTAGATCTTACCATAAAATATAAAAAAAGAAAAGGAGAATAATAGTAAAGATAGTAAAAATTTGATATAATTTACAAGAAATAGATTTATATAGAAAGTGAGAATAAAATAATGAAAAGAGATTTGGGAAAGTATATAGTAAATGGAATATATATAGTATTGTGGCTAACTCCAATTTACTTTTTTGCTAAGGATTTTTTTGAGATATCTAGTTTAGAAATTTTAAAGGAGAGATATCTTAAAGAGGTAGTAATGTTTTCTATAAAACAGGGATTATATTCGACAATAATAGCTTTGTTAATTGGATTAATACCTGCCTATTATACTGCATATAGGAAAGATAACATTTCAAAGTTAATACAGGGATTGGTTTTTATTCCTTTTTTCTTTCCTGTGATATCAATAGTTACAATTTTTTCAATTATATTTAATCTTCCATTAATAAAGGAGTGGAATATCTTATATACTCTTAAAGGAATTATAGTTGCTAATGTTTTTTATAATTCTCCAATATTTGTAAAATATATAAATGAGGGATTAAAAAAAATTCCAAAGGAGTTGGAAGAGGCTATGAGAATAGATGGCGCAGGAGCTTTTATTATTTTTTTAAAAGGACAGCTCCCTATTATTCTTCCTCAAATATTCAGGGCCTTTATTTTAGTATTTACTTATTGCTTTTTAGGGTTAGGAATAATTTTATCCTTAGGTGGAATAAAATATTCAAATATTGAAGTGGAGATTGCTAATACCTTAATGGGAGGAGCAGATTTTTCAAAAGCTATGATTTTAGGTGGAATACAGTTTATAATTCTTCTAGCATTAAATTTTTTAGGCTTATTTATAAAAGAGTATGAAATTTATGGAGAACAGGAAGAAAAAAATTTAAATCCACTATTTAAGATATATTCATTAATATATATGTTATTTCAATATGGGGTAATTATATTAACATTCCTCTTATCTTTTGTTAATCAATATACTGGAAAATTTTCAATAAAAGCTTACTATAATCTTTTTTCCCATGAGTTTAATGAAAATTATGAGGTAATAAATAGTATAATCAATTCTTTTGGAATTTCGGCTATTGTTAGTATAATAACAGTTTTTTTAATATACGTTATAATAAAAAACTATAGCAGGTTGACGGATATAATTATATTTTCAAATATGGGAATATCTGGAGCTTTTCTTGCTATAACTCTATACTATATGAATATATTATTTAATATTCCACTTATTATACTTTTAGCTGTTGGTTATATTATAGGAGCTATCCCTATTGGATATTCTTTTATGTATCAATATATAAAAAAATTTCCAATAACAATATTAGAAGCAGCTGAATTAGATTGTAAAAATTTTTATCAAAGATTTAGATATGTGGATTTTCCAATTTTAAAAAATATATTTATCTCCTCTTTTCTCCAAATTTTTGCTGTTATATTTGGAGAGTTTACAGTGGTATATACTATGCAACTAGGAGATATTCTTCCAATTGCTTCTTTAGTAAACTATTCATTAGTAAGTAATAAAAAATATATGGAAAGTTCAGCATTTTCAGCTATTATACTTTTTATAGTATTAGGAGCTTTTTTATTAGGAGAATATTTTAAAGAGAGAGATTGATTTTTTTTAATTCATAAGCTATACTCAATTTAGAAAAATATATAAATATAAGGAGCTAAAAAGATGATAAAGTTTGGAATAATAGGAACAAGTAGTATCAGTGAAAAATTTATAGATGCTTTACAGAATACAAATGGGTGTAAGGCATCTGCTATTCTATCAAGAGATGAAAATAAAGGTAAAAATTTTGCTGAAAAATTTGGAGTGACTAAAGTATACACAGAACTGAAAAAAATGCTAGAGGATATTGAGATTGATGCTATCTATATAGCTTCACCTAATGGGAAACATTTTGAACAAGCAAAGCTCTCACTTGAAGCTAAAAAAAATGTAATCTGTGAAAAACCAATAGTACCAACTGTAAAAGAGTTTGATATATTGAAAGATATAGCCTTAAGAAACAGTGTGGTACTTATGGAAGCAATGAGACCTACTACTAATCCAAATTTTAAAATTATAAAAGAGAATTTAGATAAGATAGGAGTAGTTAGACAGGTTATGCTGAAATATTGTCAATATTCATCAAGATATGATAAGTTAAAGTCTGGAGAGATTACAAATATTTTTGATAAAAGTATGACTGGAGGAGCTTTATATGATATTGGGGTCTATCCTCTATATTTTACTTTGGCTATGTTTGGAGAACCAAAAAATTATATTGGAAGTAATTACTTATTAAGTACTGGAGTAGATGGTTGTGGAACTCTTCTGTTAAATTACGATGATAAAGTAGCAGTAGTATCTTATTCAAAAATTACTGATGAAAAAACACCTTCTGAGATAATTGGAGAAAAGGGATCTATTGTTATAGATAAAGTATCTAGTGTAAAAGGAATAACTATCAAGTATAGAGATGGAAAAGAGGAAATTTTAGGAACTACTCTATATGAAAATGACATGAGATATGAGATAGAGGAGTTTATGAAAACTATTAATTCTAAAAAAGTAGAATCGGAGTTAAATAATTTTACAGTTTCAAGAAAGTGTGTTGAGATAATGGAAGCTCTTGCTAATAAATAGTAGGGGGTAGATAAAATGTGGGGAGTTTTAAAAAATTTATTTAGTAAAGATAAAAAACAAGAGGTAAATATACGGGAGAGGAATATAAAAAGAAGCAAAATTTCTCCATTACAAAAAAGTATAAAAAGATTAGAGGAGAGAGAGGTAAAATATGTAAATACCTCTCTTTTATCTAAAAACTATAAAATAAAATACCAATCTCTTCTTAATGAAGAGCAAATAAGAGCTCTTCTCTCAACAGAGGGACAGTATCTTGTTATAGCAGGAGCTGGTTCGGGAAAGACAAGAACAATTGTGTATCGTACCGCTTGGTTAATAGAAAATGGTGTAGTACCTGAAAAAATTTTAATGATAACATTTACAAGAAAAGCTAGTGAAGAGATGGAAGAAAGATTAAAGAATATTTTGGGAACAAATAAGTTAGAAACGACTGTAACAACATTTCATTCTTTCTGTGCAAAGTTAATATATAAGTATAAAAATCTTTTTGAGATACAGAACCTTAATATATTAGAAGATGGAGAAAGAGAAAAAATTATTGCTAGAATAATCGCAAAACTTCAACTGGATAAGAAGTTTAAGGGAAAGTTTTATAGTGCTGAAGAGCTTTCTAATAAATTGGAAAAATTAGAAATAAGAAAATTAAAATTAGATGAAATTTTTGAAAAAGAGTATATAGATGATATCCTAATTATTAAGTCCGAATATAAAAAATATAAAAAGAAAAATAATTTATATGAATTTGAGGATTTAATCGATATGGTTGTAAAAAAATTTAGAGAGAATAGAGAGTTTTTAACCCTAATACAAAAAAGTATTGAATATTTAGTTGTAGATGAATATCAAGATAGTAATTTAAGTCAAAGAGAACTTTTAAAGCTTCTCATAGGAACAGATAAAAATCTTATGGTAGTTGGTGATGATTATCAGAGTATTTATGGATTTAGAGGAGCAGATTTTACTAACATTTTAAAATTTGGAGATGACTTTCCGAATGCTCAATTGATTAAATTGGAAAAAAATTATAGAAGTAGTGAAGAGATAATAGAATATATAAATAGAATATCTCAAAATTTTGAATTAAAATATAATAAAAAGGTTATTGGAACTGAAAGAAAAGTTGCCAAGGTAATAAAAATATCTTTTAAAGATGAAGAAAAAGAGGGAAGATATATTTGTGAAAAAATTATAGAGTATAGTAAAAAAATTTCCTATGAAGAGATAGCTATATTATTTAGAAATAGGTACTCTATAAAGGTGTTAGAAAAATTATTACTTGAGTATAAAATACCATATTATAAAAAAGAGACAGATAAAAAAATAGGTGTAGCCCTTTACTCCATACACTCATCTAAAGGATTAGAATGGGAGGTTGTTTTTATTCCTGTTCTTTTAGACGGAATATTCCCAAGTGGAATAGATGAAGAAACTCTTGAAGAAGAGAAGAGACTCTACTATGTAGGATGCAGTAGAGCTAAATCATATCTTCATTTAAGCTATCCAAAATTTCATTATGAAAAACTTGGATACTTTGAAAGAAAATCAAAATTTTTAGATTATTAGTGAAGAGAAACAAAACATAAGCATGTATCATTTTAGAAAATAGCAATTATTGATATAATAAATATCTTATATAACTCAAAATAAGAAATAATATATATACTTCAGAGTATTTCTTTTCTTGACGGGATTATTTAAGATAAGGTATAATGGATAAAAAGAGTCAAGATAAGTAAAGTTTTAAGTAGAGGGAAACAAGTGAAAATCTTGTACGGTCCCGCCACTGTAATGAGGACGAAAGTACATTATCCACTGAGAAATTGGGAAGGGGTATGAGTAGGTAGAATCAAAGTCAGGATATCTCGCTTAAAATATTTAACTATCCTGCGCGGACGGGAGGAGTAGAAAAATGATAAGAAAATATTTTTTGAGCCACATTAATCAATTAAATGGGAAGAACTTCCCATATTTTTTAATGTGGTTTTTTATTGGGGTGAAAAATGAAACATAGGAATATTATGGTAGTAGGAACTTCATCAGGTGCTGGAAAAAGTATTACTGTAACAGCTTTATGTAGAGTATTAACAAAAGATGGATATAAAGTATCTCCATTCAAATCTCAAAATATGGCTTTAAACTCTTTTGTTACAAAGTCTGGGTTAGAGATGGGGAGAGCTCAAGTAGTGCAAGCATATGCTTGTATGATAGAGCCAGAAGCGTATATGAATCCAATTTTATTAAAACCTACAACAGATAGAAAAATTCAAATTATAGTCAATGGAAAATCTATTGGAAATATGAGTGGAATAGAGTATGGTAAATTTAAAACATCTTTAAAACCAGAAATTATGAAATCATATGATTATATAAGAGAAAATTATGATATATCTATACTTGAAGGAGCAGGAAGTCCAGTTGAAATAAATATTAAAGGTGAAGATATAGCAAATATGAAAATGGCGGAGATGGCAGATTCTTCAGTAATCTTAGTAGCTGATATAGATAGAGGTGGAGTTTTTGCATCTATCTACGGAACTATAATGTTGATGTCAGAAAAGGAAAGAGCAAGAGTAAAGGGAGTAATTATAAACAAGTTTAGAGGGGATATAAATATTTTGAAATCTGGATTGGAAGAGATAGAAAAATTAACTGGTATTCCTGTGATTGGAGTGATACCTTATACTAATGTGGATATTGAGGACGAAGATAGTGTAACAGAAAGATTTAAGAGATTACAAAAGAAAAAGGGAATAAATATCTCTGTTATAAAATTAAAACATATTTCTAATTTTACTGATATAGATGCCTTAAGAATGGTTGAAGATATAAATATAAAATATATAAATTCTGTAGATGAAATGGGAGAAGAGGATATCATTATTATCCCGGGAACTAAAAATACAATTGATGATTTAAAAGAGTTAAAGGATAATGGAATAGCAACAGAGATTATAAAAGCTTCAAAGAATGGTAAGGTAATAATAGGTATCTGTGGTGGCTTTCAAATGTTAGGAGAAAAAATAAAAGATCCATATGGAATTGAAAGTGAAATTAAAGAGATACCAGGATTGGGATTATTAGAACTAGAAACAGTAATGGAAAAAGAAAAAAATACTACACAGTATGAAGGGAAGCTTTCTAATTGTACAGGATTACTTGAAGGACTTGAAGGAGAAGAGATAAAGGGATACGAAATACATCAAGGAGTAACTTTTGGAAATGAAAGTAAGGTCAATGATGAAGATAGAATAGTTACTATAATAAAGGGAGAGAATATCTTTGCAACATATCTTCATGGAATATTTGAGAATGAAAAGATAACTAGAAATATACTAAACAAAGTGAGAGCAAAAAAGGGAATCGAACTTCAAATGAAAGGAATAACATTTGATGAATATAGAGAGCAACAATTAGATAAATTGGAAAAGATTTTTAGAGAAAATGTTGATATTGATAAAATATATGAGATATTAGGAGAATAAGATGAGCTTTATAATAAGATATAGTATAGCCTATATATTAGATTTAATTTTAGGAGATCCATATTGGTTTCCACACCCTGTAAGATTTATTGGAAAATTAATAGAGATACTGGAAAAACTCCTATATAGATTTAAGTGTAAAAAAATTACAGGTGGATTATTAGCTATCTTAACAATAGTAATTACTTTTATTATCTCTTTTTATATTACAAAAATTTCAACCATATTGGAAGTATTTTTCCTATATACAACTTTGGCAACTAAAAGTCTAGCTGATGAAGGAATTAGAGTTAGTAATATTCTAGCAGAAGGAGATATGGAAAAAGCTAAAAAGGAGTTATCTTATTTAGTAAGTAGAGATACGAATAGTATGGACATTACTCAAATAGTAAGAAGTATATTAGAAACAATAAGTGAGAATACAGTAGATGGAGTTATTGCCCCTATGTTTTTTGCCTTTGTAGGAAGCTTCTTTTCTATTGAAGGAGTATCTCTTGCTCTTCCTTTTGCTATGGGATATAAAGCAATAAATACTTTAGATTCAATGGTGGGATATAAAAATGATAAATACATAGATTTTGGAATGGTATCCGCTAAGATAGATGATATAGCTAATTTTATTCCTGCTAGGTTAGCTGGAGGATTTATTATTCCTATTGGAGCTTTTATTTTAAGAATGAATTATAAAAATGCTTGGAAGATTTTTTATAGAGATAGATTAAATCATTCTAGTCCAAACTCTGGTCATTCTGAAGCTGCTTTTGCTGGAGCATTGGAAGTACAGTTTGGTGGAAGAACTAGCTATTTTGGAAAATGGCATGATAAACCCACTATTGGAGATAAGATAAGAGATTTTTCTTTAACTGATGTGAAAAAAGCAGTAAAACTTCTATATGTTTCATCTTGGGTAGGATTA
Source organism: Fusobacterium mortiferum (assembly GCF_016900045.1). Classification (GTDB taxonomy): domain Bacteria; phylum Fusobacteriota; class Fusobacteriia; order Fusobacteriales; family Fusobacteriaceae; genus Fusobacterium_A; species Fusobacterium_A pullicola. The sequence goes on along the minus strand of NZ_JACSNP010000013.1, from coordinate 40,331 downwards.
GCTACGTTTATAATTTTATCTCAATTAATAGGAGTGTTGATATAATGGACTTACACGGTGGAAATATATATAGATTAAAAAGAGAGGGAAAGGGGGAGTTATTAGATTATAGTTCTAATATAAATCCTTTGGGAACCCCTGAGAAATTTAAAAAAAGTGTGATAGAAAATTTTGATATATTAGAAAAATACCCAGACCCAGATTATATAGAATTAAAAGAAAGCATTGGAAAGTATAATAATGTTGATATAGAAAATATAGTAGTAGGAAATGGAGCTACAGAAATACTTTTTCTATATATGAAGAGCTTAAAACCTAAAAAGGCTTTAATAGTAGCTCCTACCTTTGCTGAATATAGAAGGGCTTTGGAGAGTATAGATTGTGAAATAGATTATTTTGTATTAGATGAAAAAGAAGATTTTAATTTGAATATGGAAAAATTTATAGACTCTATACCTCAATGTGACTTAGTAGTAATGTGTAATCCTAACAATCCAACTGGAAATTTTATCTCTCTTGAAAATATAAAAAAAATAAATGAGGAGTTGAAAAAAAGAAATATAAAGCTTTTCATAGATGAAGCTTTTATAGAATTTATAAAAGGTTGGGAAAAATTTACAGCTATAAATTTAAAGGATAGCAATATATTTGTAATGAGAGCATTAACAAAGTTTTTTGCTGTACCAGGGTTGAGATTAGGATATGGAATAAGTTATGATAAAGAGATAATGAAAACTCTTCCTAAATATAAAGAGCCTTGGAGTATAAATAGCTTCGCTGATATAGCAGGAAAAACTATGTTATGGGATAAAGAGTATATAGAAAAGAGTGAAAGTTGGATAGAAGAGGAAAAAGTTTGGTTTTATAATGAAACTCTAAAGATAGAGGGAATAAAAACATATAGAACTAACACAAATTTTATTTTGATACAACTTTTAAATAAGAGTTCTAATGAAGTAAGAGAAAAATTGATAGAGAGAGGAATAGTCATAAGAGATGCATCTAACTTTGTAGGATTAAATAATTACTATATTAGACTTGCTATCAAAGATAGAGAAAACAATATGAAGGTATTAAAAAATCTTGCTGAGGTGGTAAGATGAAAGGTTTTATGATAGCTGGAGTAAGTAGTGGAATAGGAAAAACTACTGTATCAATGGGACTTATGTCACTCTTTGAAAATGTTTCTCCATTTAAAGTAGGTCCAGATTATATAGATACAACATTTCATCAATTTGTAACTGGAAATAAAAGCTATAACTTAGATTTGTTTATGATGGGAGAGGAAGGAGTAAAATACTCTTTCTATAAACATCATAAAGGAATCTCAATAGTTGAAGGAGTGATGGGACTATATGATGGAATGGATCATAGCTTAGATAATAATAGTTCGGCACATTTATCGAGAGTACTAGACCTCCCAGTTATTTTGATAGTTAATGGTGGTGGAAAAAGTACAAGTATAGCTGCTGAAGTACTTGGATATAAAATGTTAGATAATAGAGTTAAAATAGCTGGTATAATAATTAATAGAACCACTGAAGCTATGTACAAACATTACAAAGAGGCAATAGAAAAATATACAGAGATAGAGTGTGTTGGCTATATACCTAAAGATGAAAAATTTGAGATTGGAAGCAGACATCTTGGACTTTTACAAGCTGAAGAGATAGATAATTTAAAATTTAAAGTTGAAAAATTGAAAGAAGTATTAATGAAAACTATCAATATAAAAAAACTTCTTGAAATAGCTGAACTTGGAGAGAGAGAGAAAGTAGATAATCCATTTGAAAATATAAAAAATAGATATAGTGGAGTGAAAATAGGAGTAGCCAAAGATAGAGCCTTTAGTTTTTACTATAACGATAATCTTGAGCTTATGGAGGAGTTAGGAATAGAATTAATTCCCTTTTCTCCCATAGCTGATAAAAAAATACCAGAAGTAGATTTACTATATTTTGGTGGAGGATATCCAGAAAATTATGCTAAGGAATTATCAGATAATATAGAGATGATGAATAGTATAAAAGAATATTATAATAAAAATGGAAAAATCTATGGCGAGTGTGGTGGGTTTATGTACCTTAGCTCTGGAATAAAACTACTAGATGACAAATATTTTCCTATGTGTGATATTATAAAATGTAGTATAGAAATGAAAGATAGACTAGATATTTCTAGATTTGGTTATATATCTCTTCATGAAGATGAGAGTCTTGTAGGAAGAGGACACGAATTTCACTATTCAAAAATATATAATATAGAAAAGGATAGTAGAGAATGTAAAGCTGTAAAACCTAATGGTAAAGAGTGGTCTTGTGTCTTTAAAGAAAAAAATTGTAGAGCTGGTTATCCACATATACATTTTTTTAAAAGTTTAGATTATTTAGATAAAATAATAAATGGACAGATAAAGGAGTAAAATTAAATGAGTACATACATAAAAGTTCCTCAAGATATTGAGAGGAGAAGTTTTGAAATAATAGAGGAAGAGTTAGGAGAAAAGAGAGAAAAATTTGATGAGAAAACTCTTCCTATCGTGAAAAGAGTAATACATACAACTGCTGATTTTGAGTATGCTGATTTGATAGAGTTTCACAATGGAGCTGTCGAGAGTGGAATGGAAGCTTTAAAAGATGGGTGTAAAATTTATTGTGATACAAATATGATAGTAAATGGTTTAAGTAAGTTAGTTTTAGGAAAATTTAATTCAACAGCTTATTGTTTAGTATCTGATGAAGAGGTTATAAAAAAGGCTAAAGAAAGAGGTGTTACTCGTTCAATAGTAGGAATGGAAAAAGCTGGAAAAGATGAGGAAACAAAAATATTTTTAATAGGAAATGCCCCAACAGCTTTATTTCAACTAAAAGAGATGATAGAAAAGGGAGAGATTAAAAAGCCTGCTCTTGTAGTAGGAGTTCCAGTTGGATTTGTAGGAGCTGCTGAATCAAAAGAGGTATTTAAAGAATTAAAACTTCCATATATAACTATAAATGGAAGAAAGGGAGGAAGTACTGTAGCTGTATCTATTTTACATGGAATACTTTATCAGATGTATAAAAGAGAGGGATTTTAAATGTCTGAAAATCTAAAGTGTGGATATACCACTGGGACTTGTTCTGCTGTTGGTATAAAAGCTGGATTAGAGGCTCTTTTAAATAATAACTATTTAGAAAAAATAAAATTTACAGTTCTAAATGGAGAGGAAATTTTAGTTCCAGTAAATAAAATAAAAGTTAGAAAAAATTCGGTAAGTGTATCTATTATAAAGTATGCTGGAGATGACCCTGATGTAACTAATGGCATACACATATGTACAAAAGTAAAATTAGTAGATAAACTACCTGAAGTAGAAAGAGGACTGTATTTTGATAGATTTGTTTTAATTGGTGGAAGAGGAGTAGGAAGGGTTACTAAGCTTGGCTTACAGGTTGAGATAGGTAAATCTGCTATAAATCCAGGGCCTCAAAAAATGATAGAAAAGATAGTTAATGAAATGTTAGAAAAGGAAAATAAAAAAGCGATAGTAACTATATATGTGCCAGAGGGGCGGGAGAAAGCTAAAAAAACTTTTAATCCTAAACTTGGGATAGTAGGAGGAATATCTATTCTTGGATCAACTGGTATTGTCAAACCCATGAGTGAAGAAGCTCTTAAAGACTCTATGTTCGTAGAGTTAAAAGTACTAAGAATGGCTAAAAATAGAGATTGGTGTATTTATACATTTGGTAACTATAGTAAAAATTATTGTGAAAGGTTAAACTTAGACTTAGAACAAACAACTGTCATAAGTAATTATGTGGGCTTTATGATAGACTCTGCTGTAAAACTTGGCTTCAAGAAAATTCTCTTACTTGGACATATAGGGAAAGCTATTAAAATAGCTGGTGGAATATTTAATACTCATAGTAGAGTGGCAGATGCACGTATGGAGATAATGGGAGCAAATGCCTTTTTATGTGGAGAGAGTTCTGAAAATATAACTAAGATATTGAGCTCTAACACTGTGGAAGAAGCTTGTGATTATATTGAAAAAAAAGAGTTTTTCTCTTTTATAGCTAATAAAGTAAAAAGAAAGGTAGAGGAATACTCTAGAGAAGAGTTAGAGTGTGAAGTTTTACTCTTCTCTTTCAAAGGAGATACACTTGGTTGTAGTGAAAATTTTTACCAAATGGCAGGTGAGTTAGCTGAAAAAAATTAATATAGTTGGACTTGGGCCAGGAAATATAGATTATATTACTAAGGGTGGTATAGATATTATAAAAAAGTGTGAGGTAGCAGTAGGAGGGGCAAGGCAATTAGAGGAGATATCCTCTCTACTCCTACCTACTTGTGAAAAATATACTTTGGGAAAACTTTCTGAACTGATAAGTTATATAAATAGTCATAGAGATAAAAATATTTGTGTGATAGTATCTGGAGATACGGGTTTTTATAGTCTACTTAGTTTTATGAGAAAAAATTACTCAAGGGAAGAGTTAAATGTAATTCCAGGGATATCTTCATATCAATATCTTTTTTCTCGTATAGGAGAGGTATGGCAAGATTATAGACTTCTTAGTGTACATGGAAGAGAGACAGAATATATAGAGATATTTGCAGGAGAAAAGGGCATAGTATTACTTACTGATGGAATAAATACTCCATATGCTATTGCTAAGAATATATATAATGCTGGTTATAGAGATGTAGAGATTGTAGTAGGAGAGAGACTTTCCTATCCAAATGAGAAAATTACCTTTATAGATATTAAAGAGTATGAAAAGTTAAATAGAGAGTTTGCTATAAATATTGTTATAGTAAGAAAACTTAATATTTAAAAGAGAAAAGGAAGTGAAAAATTTGCATATATATGATAAGGATTTTGTTCAAAGGGAATTACCTATGACAAAACAAGAAGTAAGAGCTGTAACAGTTGCCAAACTTCAGTTAAAACCTAACTCTATATTGATAGATGTAGGAGCTGGAACGGGAACTATAGGTATTGAGTGTGCTACATATATTTCCAATGGAAAAGTAATAGGAATTGAAAAAGAGGAAAAAGGATTAGAGACTATAAAAGAAAATATAAAAAAATTTAATCTAACTAATTATGAGCTAATACATGGAAGAGCTCCAGAAGCTATTCCTAATATAGCATATGACAGAATGTTTATAGGTGGTTCGACTGGAAGTATGAAAAATATATTAGAACACTTTATAAAATATTCAACTGTTGATGCTAGACTTGTAATTAATACTATAACTCTAGAAAGTCTGAATGATACAATGAGTTTATTAAAGGAGTATGGATTTAAAGATATAGAAGTGGTAAATATGATGGTATCAAGAGGTAAAAAAATAGGTCCATATACAATGATGTATGGAGAGAATCCTATTTATATAATTACTGTAGATAAAAATTCTTTATAAGAAAGATATAAAAAGGAGAGAATAGATGACAAATAAATTTTATGGTATAGGTGTAGGGGTAGGAGACCCAGAGCAAATAACTATTAAGGCTGTAAATACTCTAAAAAAATTAGATGTAGTAATAGTCCCAGAAGCTAAGAAAGCTGAAGGAAGTACAGCATATGAGATTGCTAAAGAGTATTTAAAAGAGGATATAGAGATAGTATTTATGGAATTTCCAATGTTAAAAAATCCATTGGATAGAATAGAAGGAAGAAAGTTTAATACAAGAGTAATCGAAAAGTTACTTGATGAGGGAAAAAATATAGGATTTCTTACAATAGGAGATTCAATGACATATAGTACATATGTATACCTATTAGAAAATATGCAAGATAAATATAAATCACAAGTGGAAACTATTCCGGGAATTTCCTCTTTTGCTGATATGTCATCAAGATTTAATTTCCCAATAGTTATGGGAGATGAATCGTTAAAAATAGTATCACTTAATGAAAATACAGATATTGAAAAAGAGTTAGCTGAGAGTGAAAATATTGTTTTTATGAAAGTTATGAGAAATTTCGAAAAATTAAGAGAAGCACTGATAAAAACAAATAATATGAATAATATCATAATGGTATCAAATAGTGGAAAGGATACAGAGAAAGTTTTTTATGATATATCTCAACTTACTAAAGAAGATATCCCATATTTTACTACAATGATTTATAAAAAGGGAGGTTTTGAAGAATGGAAAAAGTTTTCTTTATAGGAGCTGGACCTGGAGACCCAGAATTAATAACTGTTAAAGGGCAAAGAATTGTAAAAGAGGCAGATATTATAATATATGCTGGTTCATTAGTGCCAAAAGAGGTAATAGATTGTCATAAAGAGGGAGCAGAAATTTACAATTCAGCTTCGATGACATTAGAAGAGGTTATGGAAATTACAATTGAAGGAGCAAAGAGAGGTAAAAAGGTAGCTAGAGTTCATACAGGGGACCCAGCTATTTTTGGAGCACATAGAGAACAGATGGATATCTTAGATGAGCATGGAATAGAGTATGAAGTAATTCCTGGAGTAAGCTCTTTCTTAGCCTCTGCTGCTGCAGTAAAAAAAGAGTTTACTCTTCCTTCAATATCTCAAACTGTAATATGTACAAGGTTAGAGGGAAGAACACCTGTTCCTGAAAAAGAATCTTTAGAAAGCTTAGCAACACATAGGGCTTCTATGGCAATCTTTCTATCTGTACATATGATAGGAGAAGTAGTAAAAAGATTGGCTACTTCATATCCTATGACAACACCAATAGCTATTGTTCAAAGAGCTAGTTGGCCTGATGAAAAAATTGTTATGGGAACTTTAGAAACCATAGAACAACAAGTAAAAGAGGCTGGAATATCTAAAACAGCTCAAATCTTAGTTGGAGATTTTCTAGGTGATGTATATGAAAAATCTAAACTATATGATAAGACATTCACTCATGAGTTTAGAAAGGGAGTAGAATAGAAGATGAAACTAGCTATATGGAGTGTAACAAGAGGAGCTGGTGAAGTAGCTATTGATATTGGAGAGAAGTTGGGGGGAGATATCTACACTCTTAAAAAATTTCAATTTAAAAATACTATACAGATTGAAAATTTTAATACTGAGTTAGAAAATAAGTTCCATAGTTATGATGGACATATTTTTATTATGGCGACTGGAATAGTAGTTAGAAAAATAGCCCCTCTCATTAAAAGTAAAGATATAGACCCAGCTGTTCTTGTGATAGATGAGGGAAAAAACTTTGTAATCTCTCTTCTATCTGGACATATTGGTGGAGCCAATGATCTAACATATAGGATTGCTAATTCTTGCTCTCTTCTACCTATAATAACCACTAGTTCAGATGTTACAGGAAAGATAGCAATAGATACATTGGCACAAAAACTAAACTGTGAGATGGAATCTCTAAAAAAAGCTAAAGAACTAACAGCTCTAATAGTAGATAATAAAAGAGTAGACATACTTCTTCCACAGAATGTAAAATTTAACAAAAGTGATGAGGCCGATGGTATAGTTATTGTTTCGAACAAAAAAAATATAGATGTGATAAGATTATACCCTAAAAACCTAATTGTTGGAATAGGATGTAAGAGGGGAACTCAAAAGAGTGAAATAAGAAAAGCGTTAAATGAAGTAATGGAAAAATATAATCTTGCATATGAGAGTATTAAAAAATTTTCAACTGTGGATATTAAAGCCGATGAAGAAGGTTTGATTGAATTTGTTAGAGAGCTGGATAAGGAATTAGAAATCATATCTAGAGATAAAATTTTGAGTATAGAGAATATGTTTGTTGGCTCAGAGTTTGTAAAAAAGCAGATAGGAGTCTCATGTGTTTCTGAACCATGTGCTTTATTAGCTTCTAATAGAGATGGAAAATTTTTAGAGCAAAAATTTATTTATAATGGAATAACAATATCAATTTATGAGGAGAAGTTTGGAGATGAATAAAGGAAAAATATATGTAGTAGGAATAGGTCCAGGAAATATGGAAGATATTAGTATTAGAGCATACAATACACTTAAAAATGTAGATATAATAGCTGGATATATTACTTATGTAGATTTAGTAAAAGATGAGTTTAGTGAAAAAGAGTTCTATGTCTCTGGAATGAAAAAAGAGATAGATAGATGTGAAAAAGTTCTAGAACTAGCTAAAGAAGGAAAAAAAGTTGCGTTAATCAGTAGTGGAGATGCGGGTATCTATGGAATGGCTGGTATAATGATAGAGGTAGCTTTAGGTAGTGGAATTGAAGTAGAAATCATACCTGGAATTACTTCATCAGTAGCAGGAGCTTCACTTGTAGGAGCACCTCTTATGCACGATCAAGCTATTATTAGTTTAAGTGATTTATTAACTGATTGGGAGGTTATCACTAAAAGAATAGATAGAGCTAGTGATGGAGATTTTGTTATATCTCTTTATAATCCAAAAAGTAAGGGAAGAACTGAGCAAATAGTAGAAGCTAGAGAGATTATGTTAAAGTATAAGGCTGCAACAACTCCAGTGGCACTATTAAGACATGTGGGTAGAGAGGATGAAAATTATACTTTAACAACTTTAGAAGATATGTTAAATCATGAGATTGATATGTTTACTGTTGTTATAGTTGGAAACTCGAAGACATATGTAAAAGATGGAAAAATGATAACTCCTAGAGGATATCATCTATGATTTGGATAATTGGTGGAACGAAAGATTCCAGAGATTTTCTTGAAAAAATTTGTCCGATAAGAAAAGATATAATAGTTACTACAGCTACAGAGTATGGAGGCAAGTTACTTGAAAATTTACCAATAAAAGTTATTAGTAAAAAACTCACTTATTCTATGATGTTAGAATTTGTTGAAGAGAATAAAATAGATATGATTGTAGATTTATCACATCCATATGCTGTAGAAGTTTCACAAAATGCCTTAAAAGTAAGTAGTGAAAAAAATATAGAATACTTTAGATTTGAAAGAGAGGAGATCTCTTTACTCCCTCAAAAATATAAGGAATTTGATAATATTACTACTCTTATAAATTATTTAGGAGGAGTAGAGGGAAGGGTATTAGTTACATTGGGAAGTAATAATATCCCATACTTTTCTGAATTAAAAAATCTAGATAATTGTTATTTTAGGATTTTACCAAAATGGGATATGGTTAAGAGATGTGAAGATGCTGGTATTTTACCTAAAAATATAATAGCTATGCAAGGACCCTTTACTAAAAATATGAATAAAGCTATGATAGAACAGTACGATATTAAATATTTAGTAACAAAACAAGCTGGAGATACTGGAGGAGAAAGAGAAAAAATAGAAGCTGCTGATGAAACTGGAGTTGAAGTTGTATTTTTAAGTAGACCAAATATTATTTATCCTAATCTTAGTAATAATATAGAAATATTGTTAAAAAGGGTACTAAAAAAGCCTTAATAAAATATACTAAACTAATAGAGAAGTTTTTTCTTAATTGAGAAAATTTCTCTATTTATTTTTCTAAAATATTATGACAAAATTGTGAAAAACTCTTTGACATATTTTAAATTTTAGAATATAATAATTTTTAGGAATTTTTTTAATTAATTATTAGGAGGAAAAAATAAATGAAAAAACACTCTAATACACTAGCTATTAAAATGAGTATAGCTCTAGTGTTAGGTATCATTGCTGGGTTTTTATGTATCTTTTTAAGGGAAAAAGTAGGAGTAGAAAGTGGAGCTTGGAAATTTTTAAACTTCTTACTGTTCCAAGATATCGGAGCTAAAGGTGGAGAAAGAGCAATCGGTTTATTTTATATAATAGGACAACTATTTATAAATTCATTACAGTTAGTAATTATACCAATGGTATATACATCAATAACTCTTGCTATATGTCATATCAGTGATACAAGAAAACTAGGACGTATATCTTATAAAACTTTAGGATTCTTTTTAGTATCATCAGTATTAGCTTTAACTTTAGCTGGGTTTGTTGGAATGGCTTTAAATATGTCTGGAGCTTTTAATATCCAAATTGAATCAGGTGTTAATGTAGTAACAGGAAAAACAGGAAGTAATCCACTTCTTATGATTATGCAAATAGTTCCAAATAATATATTTGCAGCGTTTTCACAAAATGGTGGAGTTTTAGCGGCTGTATTCTTAGCTGTATCTACTGGACTTTGTATTAATTCACTTGGGGATAAAACACACTATGTAAAAGGATTTTTACAAGAGATTAATGATATTGTTATAAAGTTTTTATCATTTGTTATAAATACTTTTGGACCAATAGCTATATTTGTTTTATTAACTAGAACATTTGCTGCTTACGGAGTGGAGCACTTAAAACCAGCTTTAATTTACGTAGTATCTACAACAATAACATTACTTTTATTCTTAATATTTGGATATTCACTTTTAATAGTAGCTTCAACAAGATTAAGTCCTTTACCATTTATAAGAAAAGCTTCTAAGGTAGCTTTATTTGGATTTTCTACATCTTCATCTGCAGCTACTTTACCATTAAATACAAAAACTACTGTAGAAGAACTTGGAGTTAATGAGGATATAGCTTCATTTGTACTTCCGCTAGGAATGACTACTAATATGAATGGAACTGCTATTATGCAAGTTATTGCTGCAGTATTTGTGGCAAGTACAGCTGGATACGAGTTAGGACTTGCTAATATATTTGTTATTGGAGTTCTTGCACTAATAGCTTCAGTTGGAACACCAGCGGCACCTGGAGCTGGAGCAATAGTACTATTTACAATACTATCTGGACTTGGATATGTTAATGATACAGCAATACTTACTTATTCATTAATACTAGCTATTAATAGACCTATAGAGATGTTAGTAACTTCTCTAAATGTAATAGGAGATAGTGCTGCTAGTATATATGTGGCTAAGAGTGAAAATATGTTAAATGAAGAAACTTATAATAAATAAAATATAGTAAAACTAGAAATGGGAGTTGTAAAATTCAATATATGATACAACTCCTATTTTTATTTTAATAAATATTTTGAATTTTTTTTAAAGTTATGATAAAATTAATGAATGAAAATTAAAATTGAAAAGAGGGAGAGTTATGAAGATATCCAATAGAGCAATAGAGATGAATTTTTCACCAATAAGAAAGTTGATACCTCTTGCAGATGAAGCAGAAAAAAGAGGAATTAAAGTATATAAATTAAATATAGGTCAACCTAATATAGTAACACCAGATTCTTTTTTTGAAGGTTTAAATAACTATAAAGAAAAAATTGTTACATACTCAGATTCAAAAGGAATTTTAAAATTAAGAGAAAGTTTTGTAAAAAGTTATAAAGCTAGTGGAATTGATATAGATGTAGATGATATCTTAATTACACAAGGTGGTAGTGAAGCTATTTTATTTACAATTATGGCTATTTGCAATGAAGGTGAAGAGATACTAGTTCCAGAGCCTTTCTATTCAAATTATTCAAGTTTCTCAGCTTTTTCAGGAGCAAAGGTTAAGCCTATTCCTACTACTATAGAGAATAATTTCCATCTCCCTTCTCAAGAAGAGATAGAGAAATTAATTACACCTAAAACAAGAGCTATTATGTTTTCTAATCCAGTAAATCCAACTGGAACTGTTTATACAGAAGAGGAGATTAGAATGATTGGAGAAATAGCTAAAAAATATGATCTATATATAATAGCTGATGAAGTATATAGACAATTTGTATATGATGATAGCCCATATACATCAGTTATGAAGATGGAAGATTTAAAAGATAGAGTAATATTAGTAGATAGCATATCAAAACACTATAGTGCTTGTGGTGCTAGAATAGGGCTTATAGCTAGTAAAAATCATGAATTAATGAATTATATTTTAAAGTTTTGTCAAGCTAGACTATGTGTTTCTACAATTGAGCAACATGCTGCGGCAAACCTTATAAATACAATGGATAGCTATTTTGAGGATGTAAGATTAAAGTATAAAAGTAGAAGAGATCTAATGTATGGATATTTAAGTAAAATACCTGGTGTAATCTGTTCTAAGCCTCAAGGAGCTTTTTATATTTTTGCAAAACTTCCTGTAGATAATGCTGAAAGATTTGCTAAATGGTTATTAACGGATTACTCTTATGATGGAAAGACTCTACTTATAGCTCCTGGACCAGGATTTTATCAAACAGAGGGCATGGGAGAGCAGGAAGTAAGATTTTCATTCTGTACAAATGTTGATGATATTGAAAATGCTATGATAGTTTTAAGAAGAGCTCTAGAGGAATATAATAAAAAATAATTTCTAAAAACAAGAAAAAATAATTGACTTTTTTAACGATATGGGGTATAATCGAATAAAATTAAAAAAAGGAGGAAGTAAAATGTTAAGGAATTTTAGGATGAGGAATTATAGAGATAAAGTTTATAATAATATAGCCTTGTCTATTAAAATGACTGCATTATACTAACTTTTTGAAAAGATTGAAGAAGGTAAGTTTATTTTTTTCATGAGCATAAAAGAGTAACCAATATTAAGTAATATATTAGTGATATTGGATTATTTAAGGGTATGTAATACAGACATTTTTAGTGTCTGTATTTTTTTTATAAAAAATAAAAATATATAATAATTAAAAGTATTAAGGAGGAAAAATGGAGTATTTAGCACTACTGAAAGATATTTTTATAGGAGGTGAGAGATATAAATATATATTAAATGGACTTGCCTTTTCTGTAGGAACAACAGCTTTGGCAGCTATAATAGGAGTTGCTCTAGGAATATTTATAGCTCTATTACAACTTTCACATTTTTATCCATTTAAACATAGTGAAAAATGGAAAAAATTTAACCCACTTTCAAAATTGGCCTTTGCTTATGTTGATTTAATAAGAGGAACACCAGCAGTGGTACAACTTATGATTTTAGCAAACTTAATATTTGTAGGAAGTTTAAGAGATACACCTATTTTAGTAATAGCTGCTATCTCATTTGGTATTAACTCTGGTGCTTATGTTGCTGAAATAATAAGAGCTGGAATAGAAGGATTAGATAAAGGACAAATGGAAGCTGCAAGAGCTTTAGGAATGAATTATGGTCAAGCTATGAAAGAGATAATTATACCTCAAGCTGTTAAGAAAATTTTACCAGCACTTGTAAGTGAATTTATAACTTTATTAAAAGAAACATCTATAGTTGGATTTATAGGTGGAGTTGACTTATTACGTTCGGCTAATATTATTACAAGCCAAACATATAGAGGAGTAGAACCACTATTAGCTGTAGGTCTTATCTATTTAATTATGACAGCTATGTTTACTAAATTTATGAGAGGAATAGAAAAGGGGTTGAAAGTAAGTGATTAAGATTGAAAAATTATGTAAAAGTTATGGAAATTTAGAAGTATTAAAAGGAATAGATGCTAAGGTTAATAAAGGTGATATTATTGCTATTATTGGACCATCTGGAAGTGGAAAATCTACATTTTTAAGATGTATCAATAAATTGGAAGAACCAACAAGTGGACATATATATATAAAAGATCAAGATATAATGGACGAAAAAACTGATATAAATTTAATTCGTCAAAAAGTAGGGATGGTGTTTCAACACTTTAATCTATTTCCACACAAAACTGTTATGGAAAATTTAACATTAGCACCTATGAAATTAAAAAATATATCTCAAGAAGTTGCCGAGAAGAAAGCTCTTGTTTTACTTGAAAAAGTTGGGCTTAAAGATAAAGCAAGTAGTTATCCAAACCAATTATCTGGAGGGCAAAAACAAAGAATAGCTATTGCTAGAGCTTTAGCAATGGAACCTGAAATTATGTTATTTGATGAACCTACATCAGCTCTAGACCCTGAAATGATAAAAGAGGTTTTAGATGTAATGAGAGAATTAGCTGAAGAGGGAATGACAATGCTTATAGTAACTCATGAAATGGGATTTGCTAAAAATGTTGCAAATAGAATTTTCTTCATGGATAGAGGAAACATATTAGAGGATACTACTCCAAATGAATTATTCTTTAATCCTAAACATGAAAGAACACAAGAATTCTTAAATAAAGTATTAAATAAATAATTAAAAAATCTTAATAAAAAAGGAGAATGTTTATTATGAAAAAACTATTAAAAAAAGCTTTAATTGGAATAATGGTGCTATCTTTATCGGCTACAGCTTTAGCTAAAGAAAAAATATATGTTGGAACAAATGCTGAATTTCCTCCATTTGAATATTTAGAAAATGGAAAAATAACAGGATTTGATATTGAATTAATGAACGAGATTGGAAAAGTATTAAATGCTGATATAAAAATCCAGGATATGGCTTTTGATGGGTTATTACCAGCTTTACAATTAAAGAAAGTTGATGTTGTAATAGCAGGAATGACAGCTACTGAAGAGAGAATGAAAACAGTTGCATTTACACAACCTTATTATACAGCTAGTCAAGTTATAATAGTAAAAGAAGGAGATAACAGTATAAAATCTTTTGAGGACTTAAAAGGAAAAAGAGTTGGAGTTATGTTAGGATTTACTGGTGATACTGTTGTAAGTGAGATAGAAGGAGTTAAAATAGAAAGATTTAACGCTGCTTATGCTGGTATAATGGCTTTAAAAGCTGATAAGGCTGATGCTGTCGTTTTAGACTCTGAACCAGCTAAAAATTATGTAAAACAAAATCCAGGATTAAAATTAGCTGAGGCTGATGCAGCAAAAGAAGAGTACGCTATAGCTATAAGAAAAAACGATAAAGCTCTATTAGAAAAAATTGAAAAAGCTTTAACTGAAATAAAAGCAAATGGAACTTATGATAAATTAATAGAAAAATATTTTAACTAATAAAAAAAGCTACCAAATTCTAAGTAAAAAGTTAGAATGGTAGCTTTTTTATTTGACTTTTCACAAATAATAGGATATTCTCTTATTAGGAAAGAGTATAAATAGGGAGGAGATATGAAAATAGATGTAATTGATATTGCTGGTAATATTACTCAAGAGAAAGTAAAAGGAAAAACAGCTATTATAATAGATGTTTTAAGAGCTACTAGTGTTATAACAACTGCTTTAGCAAATGGTGTAAAGGCTATATATCCATACAAAGATATTGAATCTGTTTTAGAAAATTCTAAGAAAGATACTAACCCTTTACTTTGTGGAGAAAGAAAGGGAATTAAAATAGATGGATTTGATTGTGGTAATTCTCCACTAGAATATTCAAAAGAGTTAATAGAAGGTAGGAACATGTATATGACTACTAGCAACGGAACAAGAGCAATAGAAAAAAGTGCCATTGGAGCAGAGAGAATATATATAGCATCTTTTTTAAATATAGGAAGGATAGTTAAACAAATTATAGAAGATAATAAAGATACAGTAATTATATGTTCTGGTACTGATGATAATTTTTCGTTGGATGATGCACTTTGTGCTGGAGAAATAATCAAAAGAGTAACTAAACAAAAAAATATAGAATTATCTGATATAGCTATAGCATTAAAAATTATAGCAGAAAATTCTAAAGATATAGCCTTAACTTTAACTGGAACTAAACACTATGAGTATTTGAAATCTATCGGTTTTATAGAAGATATGAAACATTGTTTTACAATAGATAAATATAATATTTTACCATTTTATAAAGATGGTAAAATATTAGTAAAGGAGTAGAAATAAATGAAAATAAAGTTAGCAATTTTTATAGGAAGTTTATTTTTTCTAGGTTGTACAAGCACTCATAAATTAAAAGTAGAAGACTTTTTTGTAGAAAATAATCAAACTTATGCTGGAGGATTTGAGAATGCTAATTATAGAATAGACTCTAATATAATAGAGTTAGATGGTAAAAAATTTTTAGTAGAAAATACAATAGATACAGCTACAACTGTTCAAAGAGTATATTACTTAAATAATGAAGAGATCTTGCTTTTATTCACGGGAGAAGCTCAAGTAGCAGATTTATCTACCCTTGATATAAATTCTGGAGAAATAGTACTGAAAGCTCCTCTTATAGTAGGAAAAACTTGGATTTCTAATGGAAATACTTATGAAATAATATCTGTAGTTGAAGATGAAATACAAGTTAAAAAAACTTTTAAAAGTGGAATAGAAAAGATTATGATTTTTAAAAAATAAAAAATATTGTAACAAAATTTATAGAGGAAAAAATGAAAAGATATAATAGTTTAGATAATTATTTTAAATTAACTTTTGGAAAAAAAATATATAAAGTTTCTCTTGACGGAGGCTTTACTTGCCCTAATAGAGATGGAAAATTGAGTAAAAAAGGATGTATATTCTGTAGTGAAAGAGGAAGTGGAGATTTTGCTGGAAAACGTGGAGATGAAATATATAATCAAATTGAAGAACAATTAAAATTAATAGAAAAGAAATTTCCAGAAGGTGAAGTTATAGCTTATTTTCAAAATTTTACAAATACATATGCTGATGTAAATTATTTGAGAGAGATTTATACAAGAGCCTTATCTCATCCTAGAGTGGTTGGACTGGCTATTGCTACTAGACCAGATTGTTTAGGAGAGGATGTATTAGATTTGTTAGATGAATTAAATAAAAAATATTTTATTTGGATAGAATTAGGATTACAAACTATAAATGAAGAGGTAGCTAGAAGAATTAATCGTCAATATCCATTGCAAACTTATATAGATGCTACTAAAAAATTAAATGAAAGAAAAATTAAGTTTGTAACTCATATTATTGTTGGACTTCCTTATGAAGATGAAGAAGACCCACTGAAAACAGCTGTATTTGCAGAGGAATGTGGAACTTGGGGAGTTAAAATTCATCTACTTCATGTTATTAAAAATACCATTTTAGAAGAACTTTATAATAGAAATGAATTAAAATTACAAAAAAAAGATGAATATGTGAAAAAAATAGTTAAAATTTTAGCAAATTTATCGTATAATATAGTTATACACAGAGTAACAGGTGATGGAGATAAAAATAGTTTAATCGGTCCACTTTGGAGTTTGAACAAAAGAGATGTTTTAAATAGTATTGATAAACTTATGAAAGAGGAAAATGTTACTCAAGGAAGTATGAAAAAATAGGAGGACTTATAATGGGGGTACTTATTAAAATTGAAAGTATGTTAAAAGATATGAGTTCTACTGAAAAAAAAGTAGGAAAATATATTTTAGAACATCCCGAAAAGATTAAAGAATTTAATACTTATGAATTAGCAAATATCACCAATACAAGTCAAGCTACTGTGGTTAGATTTGCTAAAAGATTAGGTTTTAAAGGATTTCCAGATTTTAAACTTTCATTAAGTCAAGATTTGGGAAATAGAAAAGCTGAATCTCATATAAATATTATGCACGAAGAGATTAAAGCTGAGGATAGTTTTGAAATAATTGGAAGAAAAATTGCTACTGAAAATATAACAGCTATAAGTGATACATGTGATGTTACTGATTTTGAGGAATTAGAGAAAGCAGTAATAGCTCTTTCTAAAGCAGACAAAGTAATGTTAGCTGGAATTGGGTTCTCAGGTATAGTAGCAAAAGATTTTTTCTATAAACTTTTAGAACTTGGAAAACATGCATTAATAGAAACGGATACTCATATGCAACTAAGTTGTTTAAGTACAATGGGAGCAAATGATGTTCTCTTTGTTATCTCTCACAGTGGTAAAACAATGGAGATGTACAATATAACAAAAATTGCTAAAAGCAAAGGAATAAAGGTTATTGCTATGACTAGTATAGCTCCTAATCCTATAAGGGATTTAGCTGATATAAAATTAAGTACTGTAGAGATGAAAAATAATTTTAGATCAACAGCATTATCACCAAGAATATCACAATTAACTGTAATAGATATGTTGTATATAAAAATGATGTTAGAAAATAAAAATATGCAAGACTATATCTTTGATGCTATTGAATTAGTTCAAGGGTTTAAAATAAAATAAATTTAATTAGGAGGAATAAAAATGAGAGTAATTATTACTGATAAAAATGTAGGAGATTGGGCAGCAGTATATGTAGCAAGAAAAATTAATGAGTTTAAACCAACTAAAGAGAGACCTTTTGTACTAGGACTACCTACTGGAGGAACACCATTAGAAATGTATAAGAGATTAATCCAATTAAACAAAGATGGAATTGTTTCTTTTGAAAATGTAGTTACATTTAATATGGATGAATATGTAGGACTTACACCTGATAATAATCAAAGCTATCACTACTATATGCATCATAATTTCTTTGATCATATTAATATTCCAAAGGAAAATATCAATATTTTAGATGGTATGGCAAAAGATTATAAAGCAGAGTGTCAAAGATATGAAGATAAAATAAAATCTTACGGTGGTATTCATCTATTCTTAGGAGGAATTGGTCCAGATGGACATATAGCATTTAATGAGCCTGGATCATCTCTTTCATCAAGAACTAGAGATAAGGAGTTAACAATGGATACAATAATAGCTAACTCTAGATTCTTCGGTGGAGATATCAATAAAGTTCCTAGACTTGCTTTAACTGTTGGAGTTGGAACTATATTAGATGCTAAAGAGGTTTTAATCATGGTAACAGGTGCAAATAAAGCTAGAGCTCTTCAACATGGAGTAGAGGAAGGAGTAAACCATATGTGGACTATCTCAGCTCTTCAACTACATAGAAGTGGTATTATTATTTCAGATGAAGCTGCTTGTTCAGAGTTAAAAGTAAGCACTTACAGATATTTTAAAGATATAGAGAAAGAAAACTTAGATTCAGAAAAATTATTAGCTGATTTATACAACGAAAATAAATAAAATATTTAAATCAACTAGGGAAAGTTGCGTTAATTATGTAGCTTTCCCTTATTTTAAAAAGGAGAAACTATGAAAAAGGCTATTATAAATGGAGAGTTATTTATAGGAAATAAGTTCTATAAAGAAAAAGTATTAATATTTGAAGATGATAAAATAGTTGATATATTAGATGAAGAGACATTTAAAAAAGATGGAGCAAAGATAGAGACGATTGATGCTAATGGAAGCTATGTAACACCAGGATTTATAGATTTACAACTTAATGGATGTGGTGGAGTACTTTTTAACGATGATATAAGCAAAGAGACAATAGAAATAATGTATAAAACAAATTTAAAATCAGGGTGTACTTCATTTACCCCTACTCTTATTACAACAAGTGATGAGAATATTTTAAAAGCTATATCTCTAGTAGAAAATTTAGACAAAGAAAAATATGGTGTCATAGGATTGCATATAGAGGGACCATATATCAGTCTAGAAAAGAAAGGAATACATAATCCTAAATTTATAAGAGAAGCTGAAGACAAAATCATAGATAGAATTGTTGAATCTGGAAAAGAAAATGTAAGAATAATTACTTTAGCTCCAGAAAAAACAGATAAGAAATTTATTACTAAGCTACACAAAGCTGGAATTAACGTAGCTTTAGGTCATACAAATGGAACTTATGAAGAGTTAAAAGAGAAAGAAGGGTATGGAGTAACTCTAGCTACTCATCTGTATAATGGGATGTCTTCATTTAACCATAGAAACCCTGGTGCTGTTGGAGCAATTTTTGATAGCGATATTCATGCTGGAGTAATTGTCGATGGATTCCATTGCCACTATTCAGCAATTAAATCAGCTATAAAAATTATGGGAGAAAGATTATACTTAGTTACTGATGCTGTAGCTCCTGTGGGAACTAATATGGAATATTTCTATTTTGAAGGAAATAAAGTTTATTACAAAGATGGAAAATGCTTTGGAGAAGATGGAACTTTAGGTGGTTCTGCACTTACAATGGATGTTGGAGTTAAAAATTTAGTTAAATATTGTGATATAACTTTAGAAGAAGCCATCAGAATGGCAACTCTATATCCAGCTAAAGCTGTTAAGATAGATAATGAATATGGAAAGCTTCAACCTGGATATTTTGCTGATATAGTTTTTCTAGATAAACATTTAAATTTAAAAAAAGTTATTGCAAAGGGAATAGAGTATTAAAAATAGGGAGTGTTACTCCCTATTTTTAATACTTACAATCAATAAATTATTCAAAATAATTTTTATTTTATAAAATTAACTAACCAAACCAAATATAATGTTAATTATATTTGGTTATGTTAGTTGTTAAATAATTATTTTTGTTTTTATTATTTTTATAAAACGTAATATATCATTAAATTTTTTTATTTTATTTTAAACAATATAAATTATAACAATGAAATTAAATAATTATTTTCTACAATTTTATATATAAATTTTATAATTAAAATTATCGTTTCTTTATTTTTTATTATTTAACCATTAATTTATATTTTCTCTAAATCTGGAAGTTTTTCTAAAACTCTTTTTTCCAGTACTGATTTAGCATTAATATAAACTTCTGTAACTCTTGTATCAGAATGACCTAAGAAATCTCTTATTTCTAATATATCTGCCCCATTCAAAGATAACTCGGTTGCTACAGCATGACGAATATTATGAGGACTGATATCTTTTCCTATTATCTTTCCAAAATTTTGTATTATATCATATAATGTTCTATATGCTAATTTTGTATTTTTTTCAATTGAACTATTAAATATATACTGCTCTTCTATATCGTCATCAGAAATAGAAAAAAACTGTTGTTTATATCTTTTATATTCCAATAATTTTTCAACAAGAGTTGGATATATAGATTTATATTGTTCTTTTCCACTCTTTGTTTCTTCGAGCTTTATAAAGTAGCTTCCCTCTCTATTAAGAAGATGTTTAAATTTTAAATTTATAAGTTCTGAACTTCTCATTCCAGTATAGAAAAGAGTATATAAGATAGTTATATTTCTATATTCTTTTTCACCGTTTATTTTATAATGTCCTATAATATTTTTTATATCTTCTGCTGACAATTTCAAAACATTGTCAATATTTCTTGATACTTTAAATAATTCGACATATCTAAAGGGATTGGGAAATCCATTTTTTTCCATCTCTTTATACAAAGATTTTAATGCGGATATAATTTTATTAATAGATGTTTTTTTCATTTTTCTATCCTCTATTAAATGAGTTAAATAATCTTCAATATCCTGCTTCTCTATATCTTTCATTAAATCTATAAGTTCATCACTTCTAATATCTTCACCTTCATATATATATTGTAAAAAATCTTTAAGATAAAAGAGATAATCTTTTATTGTCTTTTGAGAACGATATATTTCAAAGATACTTTTTCTATTCTCTTTTTCTCTTTTTTTTCTTCGTGGAGTATCTAATCTTGTTTCTCCTCTTTTTATGATATCCATAACCTCTCCTTAAAAGTCCTAGTATATTTTTTATAAAATATAAGCTTTTTAAAAGAAATAAAAATGTTTTTAAGTAAAACTATGACTGATTTTAATATTTTTTCTTCTTTTCAAAAAATTATATAATATCTTCTAACTCAATTTCTATAACTTCACCCAACTCCATATTTCTTAATTCTAATTTACCAAAAGTTAATCTCTTTAAATAGATAACTTTATTATTTACCGCTTCTAACATTTTTTTCACTTGATGAAACTTCCCCTCTCTAATTATAAGCTCTATCTCTTTTTCACCAACAATTTTAGCTTTTGCTGGTTGAGTGATATATCCTCCTATATCTACTCCATTTTCAAGTTTTTTAATCTCCTCTTCTCCTATCTCCTTTTCCAATTTTGCATAATAAGTTTTATCTACATGTTTTTTAGGTGAAAGAAGTGAATGAGCTAATTTACCATCATTGGTAAACAATAACAATCCTTCTGTATCCTTATCCAATCTTCCAACTGGGGCTAAATCTTTTTTTATAACCCACTCTGGTAATAATTCCATTACAGTTTTCTCCTTTGGATCTTCTGTAGCAGTAATATATCCAGCTTTTTTATTCATTATATAATATCTAAATTCTTTATACTCTAATTTATTCCCTGCATACTCTATTATATCACTATTTTCCTTTATATTAGTTTGTGGATTTTTTACAATAACTCCATTTACTTGTATTTTTCCATTATCCAAAAGTTTCTTTACCTCTCTTCTACTTCCTAAACCACACTCTGTTAAAAATTTATCTAATCTCATTTTATCCTCCAAAAATTATTCTTTCTTTAATAGTACCATATATTACACTAACTTTCAAATTTACTTTTATAAAAGTAAATGTTATAATTTAAATATAAAATAAAAAAGGAGTAATATATGCTAGATTTTAAAAAGATAGATGATATGATTGAGTTAATAGAAGATAATATAATTCCCGAAGAATATTCAAATAACGAGTTTTTTATAGAATTTTTTAAAGCTGTTCAAGTAATCCCTTTATCTAAGTATTTGAGAACAAAGGGAAAAGATAGTAAACTTCCTAAAATAATGAACTCTAAAAAAGCTGGAGAAATTTTAATAGATACATACAAGGACGAGGAAATAAGGTTATATCTTAAAAGAAAAGGATATTCTGAAATACCACAATTAGACTATAAGTCTATAATGTTACTTAGAAAAACTGATTTATATAGTAATTGGAATAAAATAATCTCATTCTTAGAAGGAAAAGGTACAGTTGGTGAAATTAACCAATCTACTAGAAAAGCACTATTGCCTCAGGAGATAGAGATGTTAGAAAATTATATTAAGACTAATCTTTCTATTGATGAAAAAGAGTTGAACTGGTTACTAAATAAGCTGAAAAAAGCTGAACAAGATAAAGCTGTAGGAAAAGCATTAAAAAAACTAATAAATAATTTATAGGAAGAGAAAATCTCTTCCTATTTTTTACATCACTATAGTAAGTAGCATTTTGAATTTTTCTAATGCATGAACTGAATGTGGTTCTTTTGCTGGCATAAGAATATAATCCCCTTCTTTAAGAATATGCTCTTTGCCACCTAAAATAATTTTTCCTTCCCCTTCTAAACAAGTAACAAAAGCGTCTCCATTAGCTGTATGAGTAGGAATCTCCTTTCCTTTATCAAAAGAAAAAAGAATCATAGTTACACCTTGATTTTTAGCAAGTATTAATTGCTCAATTGAATTTTCCTTATACTCTATTTGTGACTTTAGAGAAATCGATTTAGATCTTTCTATATTTTTTATAATACCATCCATATTTATTTACCTCCAAACTAAATTATCTTTTACTTGAGAATATAATATCATAATTTTATATTCTTTTCAGTAACATATGTTACAAATAATTTAATTTAAAAGAAGCTGCTATACAAAATATAAAAAGAGTTACTATAGCTTTGCCTATAATAACTCTTTTTTATTTTACCATTTATTAAAATGTACCTTAGTCATATCCATATCTTTTTCTGTATATGCTGGTCTCTCTTCAGCTGGATATCCTAACGATATCATATTACTTATATGAATATCTTCTGGGATATTTAATATCTCTCTGATATTTTCATGACAAGTTTTACCATTAGTTCCGATTTTTCCTTTAGTTTGTAACCAACAAGATCCTAATCCCAATTCATGAGCTTTTAACTGAATAATAGTACTTGCTATACAAGCATCATCTTCTCCTGTTGGATATTCGTGATATAATGTTACTATCATTAAAGGTGCATTTTCTGCAAATTGAGCTCCACTCTCTTTAGAATGAGCTAATTTCTTAATAATTTCTTTATCATCAACAACTACAAATTCATATGGTCTTCCATTTCTTCCACTTGGAGATACAACAGCTGTTTTCATTAATTGCTCAATAACTTCTTTTTCCACTTTTCTGTCTTGATATTTTCTAATACTTCTTCTTGTTAAAAAATCCATATTAAAGCCTCCCTTATTATTTAATCAAGCTATATAAATATTCTATTTCCTCTTTCCAAATAGTGTCATCGATAGTTTCTAAAATTATTGGGATATTATCAAATCTTTTATCATTCATAAATCTAATAAAAAATTCTTCACCTAAAACTCCTTTTCCTATACTGTCATGCCTATCCTTTTTACTTCCAGTATCAAATTTTGAGTCATTTAAATGAATTCCTCTAAGATATTTAAATCCTATCTCTTTCTCAAACTCCTCCATAGTTTTATTGTATCCATTTTCATCTTTTAACTCATATCCTCCTGCCAAAGTATGACAAGTATCTAAACAAACTCCTATTCTGCTTTTATCCTCTATTTTATCTATAATCTTACCTATATGCGAAAATTTATAACCCATATTAGAACCTTGTCCTGCTGTATTTTCTAGTACAACAACTACATCTTTTGTTATAGCTAAAGCCTTATTTATGGAGTCAGCTATATTTTCTATACACTTTTCTTCACTTATTTCATTAAGATGACTTCCAGGATGAGTATTAAGATATTTTAAGCCTAATTGTTCACACCTTCTTATTTCATCAATAAAAGCATTTAAAGATTTTTCTCTTTTCTCTAAATCTTCAGCTCCTAAATTAATAAGATAACTATCGTGAGGTAATATATATTCTGGAGAATATCCATATTTTTTTAGATTATTTTTAAACTCCATTATATCCTCTTCTGTCAAGGGCTTTGCTTCCCATCTTCTCTGATTTTTAGTAAATAGTGCAAATGCTCTTGCTCCTATTTTATTAGCATTTATTGGAGCATTAAATACACCACCAGTTATAGATACGTGAGCTCCAATCCACTTGTTTTTTACTCTATCTTCTCTTGTTTCAACTTTCTTTTCCATAACCACTCCTTTATCTTATACTAATTATATCATAAATTGGAGCAGAGAGGAATATTAATTTTTAATCTATTCTAAAAGTTCTAATTAGATGATGGATTAAGGTTAATTAGGTAATTTGACTTTTTGATATTATTTTGCTATAAAGTATAGTATAATATAACAATAAATATAATATAGGAGGTTTTTATAAAATGGTTCAATATGAAAGTTTAGAAAAATTACATTTTAAAGGAGAAAATGTAGTTGAAGAATATCAAAAAAGAATTGAGAATTGTTGTACTTATAATACCGAATTAAAAATTTATCCTATATTAAGAAGAGAAAGAGTAATAAAAGAGCAATATTCTTTATTCTGTTTACCTATAAACGAAATTAATCTTCTACAAGAAAAAATATTTTTGAAAAGAAAACTACTCGTTACTCTGGTATTGTTAATAAATACACTCAGATTATATTAAATAATATTGAAAATATTGATTCTCCAGAACAGATAAGAAAAATGTATGATGATATATTCTCAGAGGATATTTTAAAAAATCCAGAAAATAAATTAGATGGAACTTTATTTAGAAAAGGAAGAATAAATGTTTCAAATGGAGCTAGTAATATACATAGTGGAGACCCTTCAGAAGAAACTATAGTAGAACATATTAATGACTTAATTAAGTTTATGAATAGGAAGGATATCCCATCTTTATTGAAAGCTTCTATTGTTCATTATTATTTTGAATATATCCATCCGTTCTATGATAGAAATAGAAGATTTGGAAGGTTTCTTTTCTCTATGTATTTAGCAAGAAAAGTAGATATTTATACAGGTTTATCTCTTTCTTATTCAATATTTGAAGATAGAAAAAAATATGCTGAACTTTTCTTAAATACTTCAAAAATAAAAAATTATGGAGAAGTAACATTCTTTGTAATTGGAATGTTAAATTTTATTGTTAATGGTCAAGAAAGTATTATACAGATGCTTAAGTATAAGATATTAAAACTTAATTATGCAAAAAAATATATAGAAAATATAGAAAGTTCTCATAACCTTCCAAAAGTTGAATGTAATATATTGTTTATATATATTCAAAACTATATTTTTGCCAAAGAAAATCCATTACCTGATAAAGAGCTACTGAAATATGTAAAAGAGATAAAAAGTATTCAAACTTTAAGACGTCATTTAGATAATTTAGTAACGTTAGATTTGATTACTTTAAACTCAAAAAAACCTCTAACAAGAATTATTAGTAATACACTTAAAGAAATATTGGATTAATAATAAATACGTAAAATCTTCAGTAAATTACTACTGAGGATTTTTTTATTAGAAATAGTTAGATAACAATTTTAAAAAATAAAAAAAGAAAAGCCACCTAGTCCATATAGGTAGCTTCCCAAGGGTTGTTAAAATCATTATAACAAATTAATATATTTTTGTCAATTAGAAGTTATGTGAAAGAGTAAAGGTAAACATATCATAATAATAATTTTTATTTAAAAAACTACTATATCCTAAGCTAACTAAAAAATCAGGATCAACATAATATCCAAGTTTAATATTAAATACTCCTGTCTCTCTTCCTACTTCCAATCCTTTTATTTTGCTTCCATCATTAATTTTAATTTCTTTTCTTTCAGAAAAATCATAATTCCATTCTCCAGATGTAGTAAGTAAAAACTTTTCTCCAAGCTCTTGAGCATATGTTATTCCAATAGCTCCACTTCCTACTCTATCTTCGTTATCTTTAATATCATTATGAGCCTTCATTGTATATTGGTTCCAATCAAAAGCTAAATATGGATAGACAATACTCTTTTCTCCTAAAGAGTACATATAGCCTCCCTCTACTCCTAGAGAGTAATCTTTTGTTCTATATCTATAATCTTCGTAGCTATTTTTACTTTCACTATACCCAGCTTTCCCTATAAATAACCAATTATCAATGTTTTGTCCAATATAGTAATCAATTCCATAAGTTCTAATTTTTCCATCTTCATTATGATAATCTACTTTTGATTTTAAATATCCAAATCCTACTCCGATATATGTATTAGGATTAGAGAGTAGATTACTATTTGTTCCCATCATAAATCCCTTTGTCTTAACATCATATTCAGATAAATCATTATCATATCTATTTTCTATCTCACCAATATACTCTAAATATTGATTACTATTACTATACCCAGATCTTTCAAATTTTTTAAATATTATATTCTTTCTGAATTGTTCTTTACCTCTATTTGATAATATTTTACTATGTATCTCTCCCATATTATTAAAATTTTCTTTTGCAAGTAGGAGAGAAGAGGTTAATAAAAAAATGATTCCAAAATACTTTTTCATAACTTACACCTAATCTCTTTTCTTTCCAAAAATTCTTAATAAATACAGGAATAGATTAATAAAATCTAGATATAAATTTAAAGCTCCAATTATACCTAATTTTTTCATTGTTTCCTCATCATTACCAACCATATCAGAAGCAATACCTTTTATTCTATTAATATCAAAAGCTATTAGTGCTGAAAATATTACCACTCCTAATATAGTCCCTATCCAATATAGCATTGGTGCTTTCACAAAAAAATTAATTAATGAAATTATAATAATAGTTATTAATCCTGTAGTTAAGAAATTTCCATATTTTGTTAAATCTTCTTTTGTAGTATAACCATATATTCCGATTACTACAAACATAATAATCGTAACCGCTAAAGTATATAGTATAGATACTGGTTGAAAAATAAAAGTTAAGCTTGAAAGTAGTATTCCATTCATTAGTGCATATATATAAAATAAAAGTCTAGCAGTACCAGATGACATCTTTTTCAAACCTAAAGTTAATACAAAAACTAAAACTATTTCTCCTAAAGCTACAATATTTAAATATTTAGCTAAAGTATACATCAAACCTTGATTAATAAAAAATACATAGATAGGAACCAATGTAGTCACTAATAGTCCTCCTATCATATTTAATATCACTTTTCTTACAAAAGTATTACTTACTTCTGTGCTTATATTTGTTACATTTTTTCCAAAATAATCATTGTAACTCATAATATCAGCTCCCTATATTTAATAATTATTTTTTTATATCTTTTAATTTTTTTTATAAAGCCATTTTATAAATAGCTAAAACATCTTCCTTATATAATTTTTTCATAGTTCCAATAGCCCCAAATATTGTAGCTTGCTCTGCCATCTTTTCTAATTTACTATCATCAATTCCTACTTCTCTTAAAGTTTGAGGAATATTTAAAGAGTTAAAGAATTCTCTAGTTTTATCTATAGCTTTATTTGCTATTTCCATATTATCGTGTCCATGTATCTTCCATACGTTTTTTCCATACTCCACAAATCTATGTACATTATCCTCTGATAAAACATATTTCATCCAATATGGTGTAAGTATTCCAAGTCCAACTCCATGAGTAATATCATAAAAAGCACTTAGCTCATGTTCCATTCCATGAGTTGCCCAATCAGTTTCCACTTTTCCATAAGATACCATACCGTTTAGAGCAAGAGAACTTGTCCACATAAGATTTGCTCTAGCTTCATAGTTATCTAGTTCATTATAAGCTATTGGTCCATACTCAATAACTGTTTTCATCATAGCTTCCATCATACGATTTTGTAAATACCCTTCGTGGTCAGGAGTAAAGTATTGTTCAAACAGATGGCTTAATATGTCTACTATTCCAGCAGCTGTATGATATTTATTTACAGTAAAAGTATATTCTGGATCTAAAATAGAAAATACTGGTCTTAATATATCATGCCCTATTGATAATTTTTGATTAGTATGCATATTTGAAATAACACTATTTCCATTCATTTCACTTCCAGTAGCAGCAAGTGTAAGAATAGAAGCTATTGGTAAAGCAGAAGTTAATGTATCTAACTTTTGTTCTACATATAAATCTTGCCAAACATCTCCACAATAGTTAGCTTGTGCTGCAATAGCCTTTGAACAATCTATAACACTTCCACCACCCATTGCAATTATAAGATTTATTCCCACTTTTCTACATAACTCTGCACCTTGATATACAGAATCTATTCTCGGATTAGGATCTATATTTGGAAGTTCATAGATATGTATTCCAGCATCTTTTAAACTATTTACCACTATATCAAAAAGTCCACTCTTTTTAACACTACCTTTACCATAAACCAATAAAACTTTATCTCCATATTTTTTTGCTTCTTTTCCTACCTCTTTAACTTTTCCTTTTCCAAAAAGAACTTTTGTAGGAATATTGTAATTAAAATTTTTCATATTAATCCCTCCCTATTTTTTATATTAAGCTTTTATCCTAGTGAAAGCTAAATCAACAATTTTTACACCATCTACACCAGCACTAGTTATTCCACCAGCATATCCAGCTCCCTCTCCTATTGGATAAAGTCCTTGAACATTGATAGACATTCCTGTTATGTCCCTTACTATTCTTACAGGAGCAGAAGTTCTTGTCTCTGGAGCTATAAGGTTAGCATTTGGTGATATAAACATAGGATTTTTACTCCAATATTGAAAAGCAGATTTCATATTATCAACTATTACTTCTGGGAAAAACTCATTTAGATTATATGATGTTTTTTTCATTTCATAACTACTCTCTATCTCATGGCTAGTCTTTCTATTTCCTATAAAATCTAAAACTCCTTGATATAAAGCTCCATACCCTTGTCCTAATTCATAAGTTTTTCTCTCTAATTTTTCTTGAAACTCCATACCAGCAAACAGATGACTTCCAAAGTCATTCTCCTTAACTCCTACAACAATAGCTGAGTTAGAAAATCTTCCATCTCTTTGAGAATAGCTCATTCCATTGACTAATGAAGTATTAAGCTCTGATGAAGCATTTACTATAACTCCTCCTGGGCACATACAGAAAGAAAAGACTCCTCTTTCCTCTGCCCTGTTATTATATGTTACACTATAAGTTGCTGATCCTAAAAGTTCATTATCGGCAAATTTACCATACTGCATTCTATCTATATCACATCTAGGATGTTCAATTCTAGCTCCTATAGCAAAAGGCTTACTTTCCATATGCACTCCATTTTTATGTAACATTCTATAGGTATCTCTTGCCGAATGCCCAATAGCTAATATTACAGATTTAAAGGGATGAAATTCAAGTTCTCCAACTGAGTTTATTATATCGATTCCAATTACTTTTCCATCCTTTATATGTAAATTCTCAAGCTTATGGTTAAAAAAGAATTTCCCACCTAATGATTTTATTTTCTCTCTCATATTTTTAACAACAACTTTTAAAATGTCGGTTCCAACATGTGGTTTATAATCCCATAATATATTTGAGGGAGCTCCACATTCAACTAAAGTTTCAAATATTTTATCCATATATTCACTCTTTATTCTTGTATTCAATTTTCCATCAGAATATGTTCCAGCTCCACCTTCTCCAAACTGTATATTAGAATTTGGATTTAAAATAGAGTTTTTAACAAAGTTCTCTGTTGTAATATCTCTTTTATCTACCTCTTCTCCTCTTTCAAACACAATAGGAGTAAATCCATATTCAGCCAATCTAAGAGCAGCAAAAAGACCAGCAGGTCCAGCTCCAATTATTGCTACCTCTTTTTCTATTGAACTAATTGGCTCTCTATTTACCTTTTCTACATCTTTAGCTAAAGATATATTATTTAAAGTTGTAATATCAATTGGTTTATTCAATTCTACCTCTAAATTATATATCAACTTAATATCTGGTTTCTTTCTACTATCAATAGATCTTTTACTCCAGATAATACTTTTTATATTATTTCTCTTTACTCCCCTTTTTTCTATCTCTTTTATTATCTCTTTCTCTTGATCTTTTCCTAATGAAATAATAATATTATTAATACTTACTCTCAAAATTTCACCTCTATAACTGATTAAATATCATCCCCCTATTTTATATGTAGAATTATATCACAAATTAAAAAAATACTAAAGAAAAAACCTGTAAAATACAGGTTTTTTGAAAACTATTTAATTTTATCAGCCAATATTTTTCCAGTTTTAAACTTAACTATTTTTTTAGGCTCGATCTTTATAATTTCTTTTGTTCTAGGATTTCTTACATCTCTACCAGCTCTCTCTACTATCTCCCATTTTCCCCAACCAACAAAAGAAACCTCTTCTCCTTTAACTAAAGCCTCTTCCACACTTGCAAGAAAAAGATTGATACCTTTTTCAGCTTCTTTTTTAGTTAAATTTCCTTTTTCAGCATATAAATCTATAAATTCTTTCTTTGTCATTGTAATCCCTCCTATTGATGTTCTTTTGTTAATATTATATATACTATCAAAATTTAATTTTGTAAATAGATTTTAGAAAATAATTTTAAATCTTTCTGATGCTAAATTTACCTCTTCATCTGTAATACCTAAATATCTTTGAGTTATAGCAATTGAAGAGTGATTTAAAAGTTTTCTCACTAGTTCTATATTACATTGATTATTTATATATTGTAAGTGAGCATATGTTTTTCTAAAACTATGGGTAGATATATCTCTCATTCCTAATATTTGAGCTATAATCTGTATATATCTTTGTACCCATCTTACCTTTATATCAAATAAATTCTCTTCATTTTCTAACTCTCTTACTAAACAATATTCCTCTATTTTTTGAACTAACTCTCTATTTATCTTTCTATTTTGTATTTTTCCTGTTTTTTGCTCCTTTAAATATAGAAAATTACTATTAAAATTTCTTTTCTTTAATCTTAAAACATCTCCTACTCTCAATCCAGTATTCAGTTGAATTAAAAATATTAAATAAATCTGTTTGTTTGCTCTAATTTTTATTTTTTCATCACTATATCCATTTTTACATAAAAAAAATTTCTCTTAACTCCTCTTCTGTTAATGTTCTAGTTATCATTTTTCCTCCTTTTTATATAATAAAAACTTTAAAAGTTTATAATTTGTATTATACTATAAAATAAATACTTTTACAAAAGTTTTTTTATTTTTTTAATAATATAAATAATATAAGTTTAATAAAAAATATTGTTATTGTTAAATTAAAAGCATTGTCTTTAATATTTATGATAAAATTAGTTGACTTTTCTTACTTAAAATCTTATAATCAATATACATTTAGTTATAACACAAAAAATAGTATGGAAGTGAGAAAATGAATAAAATATATGATATGATTATAATCGGTGCTGGTCCAGCTGGACTTACAGCCGGTATCTATGGTGGAAGAGCCAAATTAAATACACTAATAATTGAAAAATCTATTCCTGGAGGTCAAATAACTGTTACCAATGAAGTTGTAAATTATCCTGGAATAATTGAAACAACTGGAGCTAAGTATGCTGAAAATCTAAAACAACAAGCTTTAAATTTTGGTGTTGAATTTCTTAGTGATGAAGTTATTGACTTAGATTTAAGTAATGACATAAAAATTATAAAAACTAAATCTAATGAATACCACGCTTTTACTGTTGTAATTGCTACAGGAGCTACTCCTAGAAAAGTTGGATTTATAGGAGAAAAAGAGTATGAGGGAAGAGGAGTTGCTTACTGTGCTACTTGTGATGGGGAATTTTTTACAGATATGGATGTATTTGTAATAGGAGCTGGTTATGCTGCTGCTGAAGAAGCTATATTTTTAACAAAATTTGCTAGAAAGGTAACAATAATTGCTAGAGAGCCAGAATTTACTTGTGCTAAATCAATAGCTGATAAAGTTTTAACTCATCCTAAAATAGAGGTAAAATTTAATACTGAAATCTTAGAGATAAGTGGAGATTTTTTACCTAGAAGTGCTAAATTTAAAAATAACTGTACCGGTGAAATAACAGAGTATCAAGCAAGTACTGATGAAACGTTTGGTACTTTCGTTTTTATAGGTTATGCTCCACAAAGTCAACTATTTAAAGGAAAAGTTGAAATTGATGAAGCTGGATTTATTCCTACAGATAAAAATTTAATGAGTGACGTCAATGGAGTTTTTGTTGCTGGCGATATTAGACCTAAAAATTTAAGACAGATAGTTACAGCAGTGGCTGATGGAGCTGAGGTAGCACACAATATTGAAAAATATCTAGAGCATCTTAAAAAAAATTAAATATCTAGACTATTAAATATCTAGACTATAAGTTAAGTTTAAAAACTTAACTTATAGTCTATTGAAAATGTTATTCTTGAGTCATCTTTAGTTGAATTATCCCGTTTTTCATAAGCATCTTTATTCACCTGATATATTAAATCTAATGAAAGATCTGTATACTCAACTCCTGCTCCTATACCATAGTACATCCCACTTTGATTTTTTCTTTCTAAATACTCTTCATTTTCTTCATACTCCCCAATAGCATATCCTAAATTTAATTTCAAATACTTGCTACTATCCTCATCACTAGAAAGTCTATACTTTCCAGTTGCATATATTGGAGTATGACTCCATATATCAGAATTTTTATTTTCATATTGTGAATTATCGTATTCACTATTTTTATAAGCAACTCCTAAACCAAATTCAAGATTATCTATAATTTTATCTGAAGTTATCTCCTTTGCTGTAATCTGTCCACCGTATATATCCTCACTCTTATCAGAAAAACTATATTTATCTAATTTATTTTTTATATCTATTAAAAAATCTGGTTGTTGAATCATATCACTTTCTTTTGATATTATACTATTCTCTTTATTTTCTACATTATTCTCTGGAAGAGGGGAATTTTTAGCCATATTTATAATTTGAATCAATTGTTCTTCAGATATTAGGGGTACACTATTTTTCTCTATTACCTCTTTAACTTCATCACCGTTCTCAATATATTCTATTTTATTCTCCTCTTTTAATTCACACCCTTCATTGAGTCTACTATCTTCATATTTTATTGAATTATCTCTAGATTTTTTTTCAATTCTTTTCATACCTTTATCTTGATTAATATTTTCTATCTCGATTATTGAAATATTTTCCAACGGAGTAATTTCTCTAAACTCTCCATATAGAATATTAGTCATACACACTATACTAAAAAACAAAACACTTTTTACCATATTCCCACCCACTGTGATTTAGTATATATTCCTTTAATTTGATTATAGCATTTTTTTAGAAAATATTATATAATAAATAGGATTATTTTTTAGGAGGATTGATTTATGAGTATTAATAAGATAATCATCTATATTATGGTATTTTTTATGTTTGTAGGGGCTATAGACCGAATATTTGGAAATAGATTTGGATACGGAAAAAGATTTGAAGATGGTATGATGACAATGGGAACTCTTGCTCTAGCTATGCTTGGAATCATCTCCTTTTCTCCAGTTATCTCATCATTTTTAAAACCAATAATTTCTCCTTTTTACAGAATTATTGGAGCAGACCCGGCTATGTTTGCTGGAACAATACTTGCTAGTGATATGGGTGGGTATATATTATCTCAAGAGTTAGCCTCAACTCATGATAGTGCTATGTTCTCTGGTCTATTTTTGAGTGCTACTATGGGAACAACTTTATCTTTTTCTATTCCAGTAGCTTTAGGAATAATTGAGAAAGAAGATGAAAAATATTTATCTAAAGGAATATTAGCTGGGATCTCTACTATTCCATTAGGATGTTTGATAGGAGGAATTGTAGCTGGATTTTCAATAAAAATTCTTCTTTTAGATTTAATTCCAATTATAGCTTTTACAATTTTCATATGTTGGGCACTATTAAAATTTCCAAAGGGAGTTGCAAAAGGGTTTTTTATTTTTGGAAAATTTATGTTCATACTTACTACTATTGGATTAGCTCTACAAATTTTAGAGACTTTAACAGGGGTTGTTTTAGTCAAAAATATGTTGCCTATAATGGATGGAATAAAAACAGTTGGAAGCATAGCAATAACTTTAGCTGGAGCTTTCCCTATGCTATATTTTGTTACAACAGTATTTACAAAGCCGCTTACTTCTATAGGGAAAATGTTTAGAGTAAACGAAAAGTCAACAGCTGGTTTTATTGCATGTTTAGCACATAATATTCCTATGTTCAATATTTTAAAAGATATGGATGAAAGAGGAAAATTGTTAAATATAGCCTTTTCTGTAAGTGGAGCTTTTGTGCTTGGAAGTCATTTAGGATTTACAGCTGGAATAGATAAAGATTTAGTTTTTCCTGTTATTATTACTAAAATTGTTGGTGGAATATCAGCGATGTTTGTGGCTAATTATATATATAATAAGGAGTTCAAAAACAAAAAACATCTGAATTAATATATTTATTGATTAAAGAATAAGCAAATTGAGATTATAAAATTGGCAAATAATTTAAATATACATTGACAATTCCATAAGAGTATGATAGTATAATTATGTAGAACAATGACAGTTTGTTTCTAATACCCATAAGTTCACGAAAGTGAACAAAACCCATATGACCCTAACTTACCCAAGGTTAGGGTTTCCCTATTTTTTGGAGAAAATAAGGGATAGCTATGCTACCCCAAAATAATTTTTTCTAATTCCATTAAATCTTTAATAATAAAATCCTTTTTTATAGCCTTATCATCTTTTATCCCTTTAGGATTGTACCAGCATGTCTTAATTCCCGCGATATTTCCTCCTTGAATATCAGCTGATATAGAATCCCCTATTATCAACACTCTCTTTGGAGATATTACATTAGCTTTTTCAAAAACTGTTTCAAAAAATCTAATATCTGGTTTATTATATCCAATCTCTTCTGAAATAAATAAATATTTGAAATATTTTTCTAAGTCAACTTTTCTTAATCTGTTATATTGTATATCCTTTCCACCATTAGATGCTACTGCTAAATCTACTTTACCATATAGAATTTTACAAATTTCAACAGCATTTTTTATAAGATAAGCTCCCTCTCCAAGTCTACTTCTATATTTTGTATTAAATTCAATAGGTTCTCCTTTTAGATTAAATTTTTTAAAAAATCTATCAAATCTTATAAAAGCTAGCTCTTCTTTATTAATTAAACCTTCTTCTAATTGTTTCCAACATTCAACATTTATTTGATGATATACATTCAACATCTCTTCATTGTAAGGAAATCCATACTCTCTACAAGTATCTTCTAAAGCTATTTTTTCTGTCATATCAAAATCTAATAGAGTACCATCAATATCAAATAAAACTAAATCATAATTCATCTCTTTTCTCCTTAAATAAAACTATTTTTTATTTTATTATAGCATAGTTCTCTTAAAAATGTTAAGATATAACTGGGATAAATCTAGGAGGAATAATGGCAGTATATACAAATTTAGATAAAAATGATGTAATTAATATATTAAATAACTACGGAATCTCTTTTAAAACTTTCAAAAAAATAGAAAGTGGTATTCTTAATACTAATTACTATATTGAAAGCTTTGATGAAAAGTTTGTATTGAGAGTATTTGAAGGAAAAAGAGGTATTTTTGAAGAAAATCAAGAATTAGAACTCTTATTAAATTTAAAAAATATTATTCCTTGTTGTACTCCGGTAAAAACTATTCTTGGAAAAAATTATGTAGTTTATAAAAATAGGATGATAGCTCTATTCTATTTTATAGAAGGAGAGCCTCTGAAAATTTTCAATGCAAATTGCCTTTATGAGATTGGTAAATATCTTGGAAAATTCCATAGTTTTTCATTAAATCAAGAGTTAAATAGAAAATCAAGAATTGACTTACAATTTTATTATAATAAAATTAACTTTAACAAACTAAATATACCTTTAGGAGAAAAGAGAAAAATTCTTAAAACATATGATGAGATTAAAAATTTTGACTTCTCTCTTCTTCCAAGAGGAATAGTTCACAATGATATTTTCCCAGATAATGTTCTTATAAAAAATAACCATATAGTTGGTATTTTAGATTTTAATGAGGCACAAAGTGGAGCTCTCATATTTGATATTGCTATTGTAATTAATTATTGGATAAAAATATATAAATTTCCTAAAAATGAAGAGGAGTATCATATTTCTCTTTTTCTAAAGGAATATGAAAAATATAGAAAATTAGAATTAGGAGAAAAGAGAGCCTTAGAGATAGCTATAAAAAAAGTAAATCTTACATTTATTTTATTGAGATTAGATAAATTTATTAACGAGAATTTGTCAGGCGTCTTAATTGAGAATAAAAGTTATTCAGAGTTATTAACTCTTTTAGATTAAAATAAAAGGAGAAAGATTTAAAAAAATCCTCTCCTTTTAAGTTTTAACTAAAACTCTTTACCACCAGAAACTTTTATATCTGCTTCATAATTTTTTATCGCTTTTATTGAAGCTTCTAATCCTTTAGTTATAGTTTTTAAATCCATATATGGTGTATTCTTTTTATCTAATACTTGCTCTGTAATATAAGGAACATGGATAAATCCACCTTTTATATTTAAATTATTTTTATTGATGTAGTAAAGTAAAGAGTACATTATATGGTTACATACATAAGTTCCAGCAGTATTTGATACAGCAGCAGGAACACCAGCTTTTTTAACTTCCTCTACCATAGCTTTAATTGGTAAGTTTGTGAAGTATGCATTTTCTCCATCTTCAAAAACTTTTACATCAATAGGTTGATAACCTTCATTATCTGGTATTCTACCATCATCTAAGTTTATAGCTACTCTTTCTACACAAAACTCATATCTTCCACCAGCTTGTCCTACACATATAACAACATCTGGTTTTACAGCATCTATATTTTCATATAATTTTTGAGCTGATTTTTTAAATACAGTTGGTATTTGTAATTTTATTACCTCTACTCCATCTATATTATCTGGTAATCCTTTTACAGCTTCCCAAGCTGGATTTATTTTTTCTCCTCCAAAAGGATCAAATCCTGTAATTAATAATCTCATTTTTACCTCCTAAATTTTTAAAAAGCTAATATATACATAAGTACTATGTGAATAAATAATAATATTATAGCTATTGGAGCTTGTACTAATATTATACCATTTTTATTTTCCATTTCAAGAATAGAAGCTGGAACGATATTAAAATTTGCTGCCATTGGTGTCATAAGAGTTCCACAATATCCAGCTGTAAGTCCTAAAGCTCCTACTATTGCTGGATTTCCTCCAAGATTAATAACAAATGGAACTCCAATTCCAGCAGTAATTACAGCAAAGGCTGCGAAGGCATTTCCCATTATCATAGTAAATACCGCCATAGCTATACAATATCCTACTACTCCAAATAATCTACTTCCATCAGGGATAATTCCACTCATTATTCCAGCTACAACCTCTCCTACTCCTGCCTTAGCAAATAGAGCTCCTAAAGCTCCTAAAAGTTGTGGTAGAATAACACTAGCTCCCATCTGTTGTAACATTCTTGATGAATCATAAGGTATATTTTTTACACTCTCTTTAGTTACTAACATAGTTAAAAGAAGAGAAACTAAAGCTCCTACTCCTAATCCTACAAGTCCACCTAATTTAGTAAATTGTGCAACTGAAAAAGCTATTACTCCAATAGATAGAGCTGGAATAAATATTTTATTTCCAACTTTTTCCTCTTGAGCTATTCTATACTCTTCACTACTATTTTGTAGACTTCCTAATCTTACACTCTTTGTAGCTGTAAGTGCTCCCATTACTAAAAGTAAAGCTCCTATTATTGCTGGATTTATATATGGTCCAACTATAAATATAACTCCAAATATTATCCAGAAAGCTGCCGTTCCAATTTTTTTAGGATTAGCATTATCAACTAGGGCATATATACCACATACAATCAAAATAATTCCACAAATTATATACATTATTTCAAGAAGTGTATTAACCATTAATATCACCTTTCTTCATTCTTACTTTTTTATCAAATATATAGTTTCTAATTCCAGCTAATACTATAGCTATTATTGCCATAGGAATACTAGCCTTGGCTATGTTATAAGCCTCTACTCCTGTTATTCCAGATTCTTTCAGCGTTCCTAGTATTAATAAAACTCCAGATGAAGCTATAAATACATTTTGTCCATAGAAATTCCCATAGTTTTCCATACTGTTAGCCAATCCTTTTAACTCTTCATCTAACTCTTTTGTAAGTTTACCTTCTCTTTCAGCAGCACCCTTAGCCATCGGATAAACTAGTGGTCTTATAAACTGAACATGTCCTCCTAATCTTAAAGACATCGCTCCTGCTATAGTTCTTATGATTACATATAGTGTCATAACCTTACCACAAGTAGCTCCATTTAGAGATGATATACATTTTGCTGCTCTCTCTCTTAATCCGTTTCTCTCCAATATACCTACAGTAGCTAGAGTTAAAAGTAAAAGCGTCATATATCTAGTTGATACAAAGGCACTTCCTAAAACACTTAAAATCTCCATAAAATCCATTGATGATACTAGACCTGTAGCTATTCCAGCAAGTAATACTACAGCAATAGTATCTAACTTTAAAGTAAATCCTACCAATATCAATAGGACACCAATTAATTTAAACATTACTATATCCTCCTACTATTTATATAATAAATTAATTTGCATTTATTATTATATAATAAAAATAGAAAATAGTAAATAAAATTGTAGTATTAAATTAGTTCTTTTATCCATAAAAAATAGACAATATTTATAAAAATTTAATTTCATTTTTTAAAAAAACGTGATAAAATATGTAGACAGATTTTAAATAAAAGGAAGAAAAAATGATAAATAATAAGATAAAGAAAATAGCCCTACTAACATATGAAAACTTTAATGAAGAGATTCAAAATATTTTACTTGATAGTGAAACTGAGTATTTAATATTTTTATATTTTACCTCTAATGCAAATAAGAATTTAAACCTATTAGAAAAAACTAAAAAATACTTTTTTAATCCTTCTAAAGATGAATACATGAAAAATGTACTCATTCTTTCTAAAAAAGAGTTTTTAGCAAATGATCTATTAGTAAGAGGAATTATCACACCTAATAATCTAGAAAACTTTGATTACTTTAATTTTATAAATCTTTATGAGCAAAATAATGATTTAAATATTGATAAGTTTTTAATTGATAACAGAGATACTTTTAATTATAAGCTTGATCTTTATGATAAAAAATCTCCTTGGTTATATTATCAAAATAAAACTGGTATTCTAATAATAGATGAGAATACACATGATAAAATTTTAAAGAATTACCATAAGGTAAGATTTTTTATCCCTGAAATTGTTTTAGTTACTTTAGGTGGAACTGGAGATGAAAAATTAATAAAACTTCTAAAGCTTATTGGAGCAGATGCTCATATCACATTAGGGTTTATAAATAAATTAGCTATTCCATATACTAAGAGAACTGATGCCTACGTATATATAGAAGAGGAAAATTATGCTGAAATTGGAAGAAATTTTATAAATAAAATTCTTTTTAATCAGAGCTATCCAAATAATCTTATTGAGCTTAGAAATTTTCTTAAAATTCCAGAAAAGAATTTTGAAGCTGATATGACTTATGACGAGGAGAGAGAGATTAATAAAAAAGAGATTAAATACTACTCTCTTGTATTAGAGAGTGGAACATCTTTAAAAAATGAAGTTACTATAAATGAAGATACTTTAATTTTTAATAGTGGCTTACAAAAAAAATATACTCTTTCTAAGATTTCTAATTCTTCTATGTCATAATATTGTAACTACTCAGCTATGAGTTTTTGTAACTACTCAGCTATGAGTTTTTACAAAAAATAAAAATAGCCAAATAGAGGGAGTTTTCAACATTTTTGTTGAAGGCTCCCTTTCTATTCAA
>NZ_JACSNP010000139.1 GCF_016900045.1 Fusobacterium mortiferum | reverse complement strand
GACCGGAGAGCCGAAGACCCACGGAGGCATAGCCCGCCGTGCCGATCCGCACGAGATCAGCGACGGCCCGCAACGACCCGCGCTGCACATGAACGTGAATCATCCCACCGCCGTCAGCGCGACATCACACGTACCAGAGGTATACGAGGACATCCGCGTGCGCACCGCCGTCAGCGCGGCACAGGGCGTGGTCCATTGTCCAGCCGCCGTGGCCGTCGTCACCGTCGCCGCGGCAAAGGTGGAGACGGTTAATGTGGACC
>NZ_JACSNP010000138.1 GCF_016900045.1 Fusobacterium mortiferum | reverse complement strand
GTTTAGGGGTTTAGGGGTTTTGGGTTTAGGGTTTGGGGCTTAGGGTTCAGGATTTCGGGTTTAGGGTTTAGGGCAGCTTGTCAACTTGTCCCGGATTTTGCATGAAACTCTAAACCCGCAACCCTGAGCCCTAAACACTGAACCCTAAATCCCAATCCCACAAACCCCGTCAAAGATCCTAAAGCCATACACCTGAAACCCTACACCCATAACAAAAACAACATAAACCCTAAACCCCATAAACCTGTGAACCTTGAAAC
>NZ_JACSNP010000137.1 GCF_016900045.1 Fusobacterium mortiferum | reverse complement strand
TACTTATCATGGGTCAATCTGGTGTGGGTAAGTCGACGATGCTCAGAACTTTAGCTGGTATTTGGCCATATGCTAAAGGAAAAATCACTTTGCCAAATGAAAATAAGTTTTTGTTTTTACATCAAAAACCGTATTTGCCACTTGGTTCATTGCGCAGAGCAATTTATTATCCTTTAGTTGAAGATAAGACGCAAGATGATAAATTAAAAGAAATTTTAATCATGTGCCAGTTAGGTAAATTAGTTAATAAATTAGATGAAGT
>NZ_JACSNP010000136.1 GCF_016900045.1 Fusobacterium mortiferum | reverse complement strand
GTCTTTCAGTTCATTCTGATAGCCTCTGAAGTTTTGCTCAGAGCCAACCAGTGAATTATTTGTGTCAGTGACGACCTGATCTTTAGCTGTATTTAACCCAGAGTATTTCCCAAGCAAATTCTGCCTGGTACTTGCGAGCTGATCATTTGTGGTGTCGAGCTGTCGCTGCAAATCAAGCTGACCGCGATTCATCGCCTGTCCTGACCTATCTCTGTATGAATTTTCAAGCATCTGCCCAAAGCCGTTATCGTCTTTTAAGTTC
>NZ_JACSNP010000135.1 GCF_016900045.1 Fusobacterium mortiferum | reverse complement strand
GTTTGGGAAATGGTGGTGCTCAAGGAGGTAGTTCTGGAAATTCCACAGGCGCTTCTGTGGGATCCTCTGGATTTAATGTTAATCCTTCTGGTGGAAGTGACGGTCAATTAGTTCAATCTGATTTTGATTCTATTACAGGTGAAAAGTATAAAAATCCAGCTATGGCGGCTTTTGACCAACACATGAAAGATAGATTAAATCAAGATGCTTCTTATAGTGCTTTAGATAGTGCTGTTAATACTCATTTTGGAGCTATTAAAGC
>NZ_JACSNP010000134.1 GCF_016900045.1 Fusobacterium mortiferum | reverse complement strand
CCTTGGTTGAAAGTCTTAAAAGCAAAGGCGGTCGTAACTTCCAGGGCCGTTTAACAGTAAGACATCAAGGCGGCGGACACAAACGTTTATATCGTGTAATCGACTTTAAACGCAATAAAGATGGTGTTCCAGCACGCGTTGCTACTATAGAATATGATCCAAACCGTAGCGCTCGTATCGCACTGCTCAACTATTTTGACGGTGAAAAACGTTACATCCTCGCTCCAAACGGATTAAAAGTTGGTGACCAGGTAGTATCTGGC
>NZ_JACSNP010000133.1 GCF_016900045.1 Fusobacterium mortiferum | reverse complement strand
GCTATACAACCAATAATCAAAATGGAACTGTAAATATTTTTGAAAATTGGTTAAAAGTTCCAAAGCTTAAAGAATTAGTAAAAATTAAAGTGCATAGAAAAATAGAGGGTATAATAAAATCTGCTACTATCTCGCGTAATGGAAGTGGTAAGTATTTTATCTCTTTGTTATGTGAAACTGATATTCAAGAATTACCAAAAACTAATTCATCAGTAGGAATTGACTTAGGTATTAAAGATATGGCTATTTTATCTACTGGAGAA
>NZ_JACSNP010000132.1 GCF_016900045.1 Fusobacterium mortiferum | reverse complement strand
AAACACGACCATTAAAACCACCTATATTAGCTCTTAAATAAGTGCTTTTACTGCCCATGACTTTTGGCACATCATAACCACCAGCTACAGCAAGATATGCTCGACAACCGACTTTGCACGAACTGAATTTTAAAATAGCACCCGCTTTTACTGCAACAGGTCTAAGTGTTGGCACTTTTTGCCCATCAATTATCGGTGAAAAATCTCCTCCAGTAATTGCAATCAAAGTATCTGAAGTAAATTCTATCGTCGGCCCTGTAAGTG
>NZ_JACSNP010000131.1 GCF_016900045.1 Fusobacterium mortiferum | reverse complement strand
TAAAAGAAACAGACCGTTTACAGGTTATAACAGATGAATTTAATAAAGTATGTCCGTGCATTGAAGGCTTAGAAGATGGCATGATTATCACAGGTGGTCAGAAGAATAATTTGAAATTTGCAAGATGTAATTCCCATGATGACCATAGAATTGCCATGGCACTTGCTATCTTAGGTGCAGCAGGCGTAGGTGTGGAAATAGAAAATAGCGAATGCGTAAATATTTCTTATCCTACATTTTATGAAATTCTAACTCATTTTGAAT
>NZ_JACSNP010000130.1 GCF_016900045.1 Fusobacterium mortiferum | reverse complement strand
GCCTTAAATAACAGCAGAAATGAAGGAGCGACAAAAGCTTTAATTCATGCAGCTACAGGCATTGGCAAAACGTATTTATCAGCATTTGATTCAGCAAATTATAAAAGAATACTATTCGTAGCACATAGAGAAGAGATATTAAAACAA
Organism: Fusobacterium mortiferum; assembly: GCF_016900045.1. Lineage (GTDB taxonomy): Bacteria > Fusobacteriota > Fusobacteriia > Fusobacteriales > Fusobacteriaceae > Fusobacterium_A > Fusobacterium_A pullicola. Next base: position 117 of record NZ_JACSNP010000130.1, on the reverse strand, counting down.
GCAGTAGAAGCTTTTAAAAATGTGCGTAAATCCGATGATTATGGATTTTTTGATGGAAAACAAAAAGACAAAGATAAATCCATGATTTTTGCTTCTGTCATGACTTTAGCCAAAGAT
>NZ_JACSNP010000012.1 GCF_016900045.1 Fusobacterium mortiferum | reverse complement strand
AGATACCCAAATATCTCTGCTCCCTTTTTTAATTTTGCTGCTTCTTTTAAAATAGGTGAAAAGGCTTGTCCAAAAAATATATTATCTCCTAATACTAAAGCTACACTATCCTTACCTATAAATTCTTCTCCAATTATAAATGCTTCAGCTAAACCATTTGGCTTCTCTTGAACTTTATATATTATGCTCATACCTAGTTCTTTTCCATCTTGTAAAAGCTCCTCAAAACATCTCAAATCTCTTGAAGTAGAGATTATAAGGACCTCTCTTATCCCTGCTAACATGAGTACAGAAAGAGGATAATATATCATTGGTTTATCATATATTGGTAATATCTGTTTTGAAACACTTTTTGTAAGTGGATATAATCTTGTACCACTTCCACCTGCCAATATTATTCCTTTCATGCTCTTTCTTCTTACCTCGCTTTTATTTTATTCCCTACTTAATTCTATTAAAACTTTTTCTAATTTTTCTATAAAGAAATCTATCTCTATTTTTTTTATTAAATAATTAGGCATTATTCTAAAAGTCCGTCCTTGTCTTACAGCTTGTATTAAAATTCCCTCTTTTTCAAGTAATTTTGGAAAAGATGATATAGTTTCTTTTCTTCCTTTGAGCATTTCTTCATTCAAATCAAATCCACACATTAATCCTAAGCCACGAGGATTTTTCAACAACTTATATTTTTGTGATAATTTTTTTAATTCCTTTAATAAATATGCTCCCATTTTAATATTTCTTTCAAGTAATCCTTTATTGTTTATTTCATCTATAACAAAATTTACTATTGCTGCTGATAAAGGTTCGTTTTGATGTGAACTAAAATGAGTTATTTTTCCCTCTATTTTTTCTGCTATTTCTTGAGAAAAAGTTACAGCTGAAACTGGAAATCCCATTCCCATTGCCTTTGCTGTCGTTACTATATCTGGTATTACATTAAAATATTCATAGGCAAACCAACTCCCAGTTCTTCCATATCCTGATTGGCATTCATCAAATATTAATATTATTTGATACTTGGTACATAATTCTCTAATTTTTTCAATGTATTTTTGAGGTAATTCAAACATTCCGCCAACCCCAATAATAGGTTCCACTATAAATGCAGCTATTTCAGAATGATTTATTTTTATACAAGATTCTAATTCCTCTATACACTCTTTTATTGCTTTTTCAGAGTTTTCTAAATAATTTTGATTATGTATATCAGGTGTTTTTACATATAATGATTTTACCTCTGGTCTCGCCCAAATTCCTGCCATAGTAGCATTTTGTGACGCTAGTGTTAAACCATGGTATCCTTTATCTAAACTTACTACTATATTTTTTCCTGTTATAAACCTAGCATATCTTATTGCACATTCATTTGCCTCTGATCCTGTTGATAAAAATATTGTTTTATTCAAATTTCCTTTATTAATCTTTGCTACTTTCTCAGCTGCTTCAATTATATTTTGACTTAATGTCAAAGTATTTGTATGGTGAATATTCTTTAACTGATCACTTATTAACTTATTAAATCTATAATAATTATGACCTAAAACAACGCAAAATTGTCCTGAATTCAAATCTAAATACTTTTTATTTTCTACATCCCAAACGTAACTACCTTTTCCTTTTACAATAATAGGATCTACAAAGTTAGTTGCCTTAAATAAATATTTTTTTTTATCCTCTAACATTTTTTATCTCCTCTACTATCTCTTGAATTCCTTTTTCTAAAATATACTCTGGTTTATAATTTAATTCAGATTTTGCTTTATCTATATTAGGAATATTATCAACACCATTAATTTTATCCAATTTATTCAACTTTAATTTTTTTTCAAAATTTTCTTCTATTATTTTTATTACTTCATTTATACTTTTAATATCTTCACCAGCTATATTATATATGCTTTGTTTTCCATTTAAACAAGCACATATGATACCATTAACAGCATCGTTCACATGTAAAAATCTTCTTTTTTCTTCTCCAGTAGTAAATAATGTAAACTCTTGTTCTTCTTTTATTCTCTCTATCAAAATAGGAATAATTCTTACTATTGGTTCATTTTTTCCATATACTTGTGAAAACCTTAAAATACTCCAGTCTATTCCTTCCGTTTCACAAATATTTTGTACATAAAATTCACCACAATATTTGGCTAATCCATATGGAGTTGGATTGTTAGGAATTTCATCTTCCTTATAATTAAGCTTTTGAACTTTTCCTAAAATATCAATACTACTTGTATAAATAAATTTTTTTATATTTTTTTTAAAATAAGTTAGAAATTTTATTAGAGGATCTAAAGTTGAATTTTTTGCTTCTAAATAATTTTCTTTTTTTTCTCCTATAGTTGGAATATTTGCTGCCAAATAAATACAATAATCAAATTTTATTTCTTTTAATTCATCTGGATATTTTTCTAAAGTATTTAGATCACATTGAATATATTTTGTTTTAGCTGAATCTGAAATTTTTCTCCTTGTTAAAACATAGCTTTCTATATTATTTTTTTCTAACCTCTCAACTAATTTTTTACCTATAAAACCAGTTCCACCAGTAATCAATATTTTTTTATTTTTTAATTGTTGTATCATATATTTCATATCTCCTTGCATATGTCTTATTACATGCGATATCATATTTTTTTACTTTGTTTCCACAGTTTATATCGAACAATCCTTCTACCAAGTTTAAACCACTTCTTATAGTATAGCCTGTTCCTGCTGGTAATCTTGGATTAAATTCTATAATATATACATTTTCTCTTGTTCTAAAAAATTCTATATTTATCGTTCCTATTAAATTTAACTTTTTAACTATTTTCTTACACTTTTCTTTTAAGTCTATATCATCAATAATTTCTACTGCTATTGCTGCTCCATTTGAATTTCTTAAAGTTTCTTTTCTTAATACAATTTGAATTAAATCATTATCTGATAAAATATCCGCTGATACAATCTCGCCTTCTTTAAATTCCTGAATAATATAATCCTCTACTTTTACCTCTTTTTTTATATTCTCTAATTCTTCAAAATTATTGATTTTTTTACAACCAATACTTGCTCTTCCTTTCCTAGGTTTTAAAAACATTGGATAATTTAAGTCTATATTTTTATCAGATAAATTTTTTGTCCTAATATACATATCTGGAAAAAACTCTTTTATCCAGTTGAATGTTTCTTCTTTATCTCTACATAATTTCACTATCCTATAATCAAGTACGCAGGGAATTATCCCTTTACTTAGAAATAAGTTTTTATTTTTAGAAATTAACTCAACCTCTTCATCAACTACTACAAAAATATAATCAATTTGTTTTTTTTCACAAAAATCTAATATATAATCTAAATATTCTTTTCTTTTTTCGATAACAGAAGGAAAAGTATAAAACTCATCTACTTCTAAAGAAGAAGCAAGATTTTGAGATAAATTTATATCCGCACCAATTACATAGTATCCTTTTCTTTTCATTTCTTTCACTATTTCATAGCTAGCTACTGTTCCCAATGCTGTAACTAAAATCTTTTTCATTTTTACCCCTTATTTATATTCATTTATTTTTTTTATCACATAATTTATCTCTTCATTAGTCATGCCATTATATAACGGTAAGCTTACTACAGTATTAGAATACCCTTCAGTTATTGGATAATCTCCTACTTTATAACCTAAATTCTCGTATGCTTTTGATAAATGTGGAGGAATTGGATAATGTATCACAGTTCCTATTCCATTTTCTTCTAAATATTTTTGAAATTTTTCCCTCTCTTCTACCCTTACTACAAATAAATGCCATACATGTGAGCAATTTTCTCTAACTTTAGGTAGATGTACTAATGGATTTTTTATTTCTTTTAAATATTTTTCTGCTATTTCTTTTCTTTCATTAGTTAATTCTGATAAATGATTCAATTTTATTCTTAATAATCCTGCTTGTAATTCATCTAATCTCGCATTATATCCTACTTCTATATGGTGATATTTTTTTTCACTTCCATAACTTCTTAACATTTTTATTTTTTTATATATTTCTTCGTCATTTGTTGTTATTGCTCCCCCATCTCCAAAACAACCTAGATTTTTCCCTGGATAGAAACTAAAACATCCTATATCTCCAAAACTTCCTATTTTTTGTCCATTAAACTCTGCTCCATGAGCTTGAGCACAATCTTCCACTAACTTTAAATTATATTTTTTACACAGCTCTAAAATTTTATCCATTCTAGTCACTTGTCCATATAAATGAACAATACAAATAGCTTTTGTTCTTTCATTTATTTTTTCTTCTATTTTTTCAATATCAATATTATAGTATTCATCTGGCTCTACAAATATAGGAGTTGCTCCATTTATAGTTATTCCCATGACAGTGGCTATAAATGTATTTCCTTGAACTATCACTTCATCTCCTTGTCCTATATTTAAAGCTCTAAAAGCTAATACTAAAGCATTTAATCCATTATCTATTCCTAAAGCATATTTTGTTCCAGTATACTTTGCATATTCTTCTTCAAATTTCTCTGTTTCTTCTCCTAAAATATACCAACCTTTTCTCAAAATCTCTAAAGCTTTTACTTCATATTCTTCTTGATACATTTTATACTGTCTTTCTAAAATACTAAATGGTACTTTCATTTTTCTCTTCCTCCCATTTTAAATAATCTTCATACTTTCTTATATAGTCATTTTCATCATAAATGTCAGAAGCACCAACACATAAAATACTATTTTCTTCTAAAGAAACAAATTCTCTCCAATATCCTTTTTCTACAATTAAAATTTTTGTCGGAGAATCTAATAAATATTTTGCTTTTTCTTTTCCAGTATCAAACTCTACCTCTATCTTTCCATAAGGACAAAACATTACTTGTTTCAAATTTTTATGTGCATGAAATCCTCTTCTATTTTGTTCAGAAAAATTATAAATATAGTAAATTCTCTTTATTTCAAAAGATAATTCTTTCTGAAATTCAAAAAAACTTAAACTCCCTCCTGGAGATTTTATTTCTCTTACTATTTTTTCTTTTATTCCTTTCATCTTCTTTACCTACTTTTTAATAAATACTTTAAATCTTTTTGATAAAATATAAATATAATTATTAGAATAATCCCATAAATTAACTTATATACAATATATTCTTTAAAGAAAAAATCTGAATATACTCCTATTAACGTCAATATACTTAATATTAAAAATCTTCTTGATATTGTAAATAACTTATATTTATAACATATTAAACACATTATAATAACTGAAACTATATAGCTATTTAGAGTAGAAAAGGCAGCTCCTCTTATTCCATAACTTTCTATAAACAGAAGATTCAAAATAATATTCAATACCGCTCCAAATAATAAAGCTAGAGTAGTTAAAAAACTTTTCTTCATTACTATAACTTGATTTCCTACTGTCTGATACAACATAAGTATTAATGGAGATAAAAATAAAAAAGAAAAAACCTCTTTTCCTCTTGTATAATCACCTTTTAAAAATAAATTAAAAACAGGTGATATGAAAGGTTGAGCTAATATATATACAGTAATACTTATTACTCCTAGATACTCAAATATTTTTGAGTTAGTCTCTACTTGCTTTTCATCCTTCATTGTAGAAAAAGCGAAATAACTCCAGCCACCAGCAAAAGCCGAATATATTAATTGACTTATAGAAGCTACTTTTGAGCCTACTGTATATATCCCTAATTCTGAAGTTCCTAATATCCTATTTATCATCACTCTATCCATAGAATTAAATATCCAATAAATTAAAAAGGTCGGAACTAAAGGTAATCCTATTTTTAATAATTCTTTTGCTACTTTTTTATCAAATATTTTTAAAGAAAAATCATTTTTATTAATAAAGTAAAAACTTATCACTGAAATAATTGACATTCCTATTGTTCCATATATTAAAGCTTCATAGGTATATCCTAATTTTATTGAAATTATTGTTATTCCAAACCCTATTATTGGAAAAGTAAGTCCTCTTATTAAGTATATTTTTCTTTGATTTCTCAATCTTGTTGGAACAGATACAATGCTACTTATGGCCGATAAGTATATTCCAACTCCTGATAAAACAACTAAATTAGAATATATTTCATCTCCTAGAACTTTTTTCCCTATAAAGGTTCTAAAAACTAATACCAATATCATAATTATCAATCCAGATATCAATACTATATTCATTCCTGTTGAAGTTACTTTTTTTTGATACGCTTTATTGTTTTTCTCCTCAAAAAATTCTCTAAAAATAGCATCATATATTCCTAATACTGCTAATGCACTTCCAAATGAAATTATCAAATTAAACATATCAGCTATCCCATAAGCACTTGGATCTATTAATAATCTAGTTATTATGGGTAATGTTATAAAAGGAAGAGCTTTTTGAAGCATAGAAATTCCACCATAAAACATGAAGTTTTCTAAAAATAATTTTAATTTATTATTTCTCATAAATCAACCTTACTATATATTTATAAATTTCTTACTTGGTTTTATTTTATTCTTTATTTTTTTTATACTATCAAATAATCTTAATTTAATTAGTAAAAACTTTATATATTCTTTTATTTCTACTTTTATTTTTATATTTTCTTTGTAACCCGGTCTAAAAATAAAGTTATCTAATTTTTTCATATTTTCACTAAAATTATATTCTTTTTCATATATCTTTTTCATATTTTTTTTTATATTTTCTTTCTCTTCCAAAGAAAAATTTAAAAACTCTTCTATCTTATCCTCAAGCTCATATACATAATCATTTTTTGAATATCCAAAGTTAGATACATCTTTTGCAAAAAAACCACATGTTTTATTACTTCTTGGATCAATTACTAACGAAATACACTCAAAACTTACAGCATTTATTAATGCAGTTCCCATTCCTACAAATAAATTAGAATTTGTGTATATTTCTCGAAACAGTGGATTTATATAACCTAGAAAAATTATTTTTAAATTTGTAGTTCCTCTATATTTTTTTATTAACTTTTCTTTTATTTCTTTATTTTTAGAGTCACCAATTAAAATTAATTCAAATTGTTTTTCTATATATTTATTAGAAATATTTATAACAGAAATTATTAGCTCTTCTATATAAGTTTTATCAAATCTTGAAACTGTAATTATTCTTATGATTTTTCTATTTTTTTCCAATCTAAATTTTTTGGTTCTCTCTATATCACTTTTTATTTCATCTATATCAAATGAAATATTCACATAATTATTATCATATTTTTGAATATTCCAATATTTCCCAAAACTTATTCTTAAAGTTTGATCACTCACACCTATAATTTCATTATTTTTTAATTTTTTTAAATAATAATCTATATTTATACTATTAAAATATGGTTTCTCAGCTAAAAGATATATTTTATAATCTATATTTAGTTCTTTCAAAAGTTTTTCAAACCATAATTCATAACTGTTACATTCAACTGTTGTATTTTGATATTGCTCCTTTATTTTTTTCAAATCCCAATACAACTGTTTTATATAATTTCTCAAAAAAATATTCTCTCCACCATATAAATTTAAAAAGGGATATTCTAAAATTTTACTTTTTTTTAATTCTTCATAATATATATTTTTTTTATCTCCTGTTATTATATAAACATCATATCCTTTATCTTCTAAATATTTTGTTCTTCTAATTGTATAAAGTTGTGCCCCTCCTATATAATTAACAGAACTTGTAACTATAATATATGCTTTTTTTTCCATTTTTCTCCTATTTTATAATATTCCTAAACAATCATATATTTTTTTTGTTTTTAGTACTTCTTTTTTTTCTCTAAATTCCCAATGCCCTTGAGTTAATACTAGATAATCAGATTTCTCTATCACCTCATTTAAAGAATATAATTCAAAACTATTTACTTCCTTCTCAGTAACATTTGGCTCACAAGCTACTACTTTATATCCTTTATCTCTTAGAATCTCTGCTATTTCCATTGCTGGAGATTCTCTTAAATCATCTATATCTGGCTTATATGCTAATCCTAAAACTCCTATTGTTAATTCTTTATTTCCTTTTAATATTTCATCTACTTTATTTGCTATAAATCTTGGTTTATAATCGTTAATTAATCTTGCTTCTCTTATTACATTTGCTTCTTTTGGAAACTTCTCTACTATAAACCATGGATCTACTGCTAGGCAGTGTCCGCCTACTCCTGCTCCTGGTGTTAATATATTTACTCTTGGATGCTTATTTGCTAATTTTATTAATTCAAATACATCTATTCCTAATTTATCACATATTACTGAAAGTTCATTTGCAAAAGCTATATTTACATCTCTAAACGTATTTTCTACTAATTTACACATCTCCGCTGTTATATCATCTGTTATATAACAAGTTCCCTTTTTTACCATTGCATCATATATTACTTTTGTATATTCTCCTGCCTCTCTTCTCTCGGCTCCAATTACTCTATCATTATGTTCTAATTCATAAAGTATTCTTCCTGGCAACACTCTCTCTGGACAATGTACACTCATAAATTTATCTCTTGATATTCCTGATTCTCTTTCTAAGATATCTGTCATCAGTTTTGTTGTCATTGGTGGCACTGTTGATTCCAATATCACTAAATTATTTTCTTCTAGTACTGTTGCTACTAATTTAGAAGCACTCTCCACATATGATAAATCTGCAATTTTATCTTCATGATCTTTTTTAAATGGTGTTGGTACTGCTATTATAAATACATCTGATTTTTCTAATTTATCTACTGGAATTAATTTTTTACTCTTTAACGCTTTTTCAAAAGCTTCTTGAAGTGATGGTTCAACTATATGAATTTTTCCACTTTTTAAAGTTTCTATTACTTTCTTATTTACATCAAATCCTCTTACTAAAAAACCAGCCTTGGCAAAAGCTATAGCTGTGGGTAATCCTATATATCCCATTCCAAGTATTGTAATTATTAATTCTTTATCTCTTGCTTTTTTTAATAATTCTTCCATTCCTCTTTTTCTCCCTCATGTTAAATACTTTGTAAATATACTCTTATTCTTTGAGATGTTTTTCCATCTCCATATGGATTATTAGCTTTTGACATTTGTTGATATAGTTCTCCTTCTAATAATTCCATATATTTAATTACCTCTTTATATTTTGTTCCTACTAATTTCGCTGTTCCTGCTTCTATTGCTTCTGGTCTTTCTGTTGTATCTCTTAATACTAATGTTGGTTTACCTAAACTTGGTGCTTCCTCTTGTACTCCTCCAGAGTCTGTCATTATATAATGGGCTCCATCCATTATAGCTATAAATTCTAAATATTCTAATGGATCTATTAGTATCTTTCTTTCAAAATTATCCAATACTTTATGAGCTACTTCTCTTACCAATGGATTTAAATGCATAGGAAATACTAAATATAAATCCTCATGCTTTTCTAAATAATCTCTAACCGCTTTTAAGGTTTCTTCCATTGGTTTTCCCCAATTTTCTCTTCTATGCATAGTTAAAAGAATATATTTTTTATTTTCAATTCCATATTTTTTCTTAATCTCTTCTAAATCTTTTTGTTTATTTTCCTTTACCCAATATAAAGCATCTATTACAGTATTTCCTACTTTTAATATTTTTTCTTTTGAATATCCCTCTTTTAATAGATTATCTACATTTACATCTGTTGGTGCAAAATGAATATCCGTGATTGTTCCCACTAATTTTCTATTAGCTTCTTCTGGAAATGGAGAATAAATATTTCCAGTTCTTAATCCTGCTTCTATATGACCTACTGGTATTTGATTATAGAAAGCTGATAGTGCTCCTGTTAAAACAGAAGTTGTATCTCCTTGAACCAATACGTAATCAAATTTTTCTTTTTTCATTATTTCATCCAACTTTAGAATTAATCTTCCTGTTATCTCAGCTAATCCTTGTCCTTGTTTCATTATCTCCAAATCATAATCTGGTTTTATTTCAAATAAATCTAACACTTGATAAAGCATCTCTTTATGTTGTCCTGTAACAACAGCTTTTACATCAATACCATTATCTTTTAATTCGTGATATACAGGAGCTACTTTTATAGCTTCTGGTCTTGTTCCAAATACTATTCCTACTTTCATTTTAACTCTTTTCTCCTAGTTTTTTTAAAAACTGTTCAGCTAATATTTTAGGCGAAAACTCTTTCAATACTTTTTGAGTTCCTATTTTATCTATAACATTATTTAAGTTTATTTTATCCTCTTGATTTTTATATAACTCTATCCTATTAAATCTTTCTAAAAATTTTTTATTTACATCATTTTCATATAATCCTAATATTACTTTATCTGTTCCAAAATAATCATATATTTTTCCTGGAATCTGTGTCCCATTATATAAATTATCTATATATACCAAAACATCCGCTTCTTTATAAACATCTAAAACTTTTTTAAAAGATATTCGAGGATATATTTCTATAAATTTATCTTTTAAATTAATCTCTTCTTCAATCCCATAAAATTTTATTCGTATTTTTATTTCTGAATTTTCATTATATCTTTTTATACTTTCTATTAAAGGAAGGATATTTCTATTTTTTATACTCCCTGTATAGACAAAAATATATTCTTTTTTTATCTTATTTTCACTAACAATTTCTTGTAAATAGCTTCTATTTAATACATAAATTTTATTTTTTATTTCTTTTCTTTGATTTTTCATATTATTAGCTGTTAATTCAGAAATATAAAAAACTTTATCTGCTTTCTCTAATAATTTATTTTCATTCTTATTTATTCTGTATTTTTGAAAATAATTTATATTTTTTAAACCAATATCTTCTTTCCAAGGATCACCCCAAATTTGAATCCATGGTACTTTTTTCTTATTATTTTTTATAATTTCTTGAGCTATAAAATGAGAAGTCTTAGCATCTGATGATGAAATTATATAATCATAACTTCTATTTTCTAATTTTATTTGTCTACTATTTTTTATTGCCTCAAAATATACATCTGGAAAAATAATAATCTTCTTTAAATACTCCTTAAGAAAAATAATTATTTTTTTCTTTATACTATTTTTAGTACTATCTCTCAATTTTTTTATCCTAGAAATATTTTTATTAAAAAATGGTATTTTTATTTTCTGAATATTTACTTTCTTGTTTAACACATTCTTTAAATACATATCCTCATAATTATTTAAATATTCTAAAGTTATTACATCAACTTTGATATTATTTTCAATCAAGCCATTGATTAACGAAATATTTCTTATTGATGCTGATTCATTTCTTAATAAACTTGTTGTTATATATAATATTTTCATATCTATTTCAATTCGGTATAATTTTATTATACTCTTCTCCTTTTTTATTTAGGGAATACCCCATAATCCTTTTTTATTTTTTATATTCATTTAATTAAATAATAATTTTATTAAATATCTATTTTTTAAATTAATTCTTTAACTTTTATTACCTTTCTCAACTTTTATACTAATTTATTATATAATTTATATATTTAATATCTTTATAGCTCAGACAAAAGTTTAAAAAAGGTTTCCTGCTCCAAACATACTTTCTTAATATATTTTATTTTATTTTCTAAAAACTTTTCATATAAAAAACTTTTCATATATTCTTCTATTATTTCAGCATAATTATCTCTTGTTTTTCTATCAATTACTACGCCTAAATAGTATTTTTTTATTATTTCTCCTACTAATGTATCACTATATGCTAACATAATTTTTCCCGTTAATAACGATATATAAAATCTATTCGGCATCAATGTTCTTGAATTAATATTATCTGAAAGTAAAATATTGATTATATCACTTTCTTGATAAAAATTTATCTCTTCTTCCTTTATATATTTTCCATGAAAATAAATTTTATTTTTTTTTAAAATATTTACTCTTTTTTCTGAAAGTCCATCCCCATAGCATCTTATTTCATATTTGCTATTATTTTTTAAATTTTTTATAAGTTGTAATAAAACTTTTTCATCTCTTAATGTTCCTATTGTCGAAATAATATATTTTTCTTTTTTTTCTAATTTACTTTTAATTTCTAAAGACTTAAAAACATCCATATCTAAATTATGACTAATATAATATTTATAGTTTTGAGGTAACCATTTTTTAAATCCTTCAGATGATATAAAGTTATACTTAGAATTTTTTAATAGCTTTTCTAATCTTTTTCTTAGCTTTATCATTTTAGTATAATCTCTTATATCACAAATATATTTTTCTTTATACTCTTTTAAAAGAAACTTTTCTAAAAAAATTCCCAATTGAATAGTATGAACAACTATATAATCATATCTTTCTCTTCTTAAATAATTTATAATAAATTTTTTAAACTTTATATAATAAAATATTTTTTTTAAAACTCCAACTCTATTCCCAATAACTTTATCAAATTGAATTCCTTCTTCTTTCACTCCTTCTTTATTCCAAGAAATTAAGTCTACCTTATATTTTTTTTCAAAAATATTTTTATAATAATTTATGTATGGGGCTCTAAATAAATTCGCAGGAACAATAATAGCTATTTTCTTCATTTTATTTACTCCACACTACTCTATTTATGTAATCTGTATATGATAATATTATTCTCAATACCTTATCTGATACATTTGGCATTGAATAGTCATTAACATATCTTAATGTAGCTTTCTCTTGAGTTTCTAAAACTTTTAATCCTTGTAATATTCTTTCCTTTTTTAAACCAACCATCATTACAGAAGTTTCTTCCATAGCTTCAGGTCTTTCATGAGCTTCTCTTAAATTTAAAGCTTTGAATTTTAAAATAGACGACTCTTCAGATATTGTTCCACTGTCACTTAATACCGCTTTTGATTTTATTTGTAACTTTATATAATCATTAAATCCTAGTGGCTTCATTAATGAAATCAAAGGATTAAATTTTATATTTTTTTCTTCAATCATCTTTCTAGTTCTTGGATGAGTACTTACTATTATTGGCATATTATATTTTTCTGCTACAGCATTAAGAGAATCTACTAAACTTAAGAAATTTTTTTCTGAACTAATATTTTCCTCTCTATGTGAAGATACTACAAAATATTTATTTTCTTCTAATCCCAGTCTTTCTAAAATATCTGACTTTTCTATATCTTGTAATCTTGAATTAATTACTTCAAACATAGGGCTTCCAGTTTTTATCACTCTATCTGGTAATATTCCTTCTCTTAAAAGATACTCTCTTGCTATATCACTATATGTTAAATTAATATCTGCTATATGGTCTACTATCTTTCTATTAGTCTCCTCTGGTACTCTTTGATCAAAACATCTATTTCCAGCCTCCATATGAAATATTGGTATTTTCTTTCTTTTAGCTGCTATAGCTGCTAAGCAAGAATTTGTATCTCCTAATACTAAAAAAGCATCAGGTTTAACTTCTTCAAGCACTTTATCAATTTTTATTAAAATATTTCCTATTGTTTCTATAGCATTTCCCATAGCTGATTCTAAAAAATAGTCTGGTTTTTTTAATTTAAAATCATTAAAAAATACTTCATTTAATTCATAATCATAATTTTGACCTGTATGAACTAAGATATGTTCAATCGCTTCCGAACTTTCCAATTTATTTATTACAGCAGAAAGTCTAATTATTTCTGGTCTAGTTCCTACCACTGTCATTACTTTTAGTCTTTTCATTCTACACCTCTAAATAATATGTATCTGGATTTTCTTTATCAAATAATTCATTTGCCCATATGACTAATACCATTTCATCATCTCCTATATTAGTTATATTATGAGTGTACCCAACTGGTATATCCACTACCTCTAACTTTTTATCAGAAACATAATACTCTATTACCTCATCACTAGTTATATGTCTAAATCTTATTACAGCTTCTCCTTTAATTACTAAAAATTTCTCATTTTTAGTATTATGATAATGATTTCCTCTTGTTATACCTGGCTTTGAAGTAGAAATAGAAAATTGTCCATTATCTTTTGTTTTAAGCATTTCTACAAAAGCTCCTCTATTATCTTTATGCTCCACAAGTTCATAAGAAAATTTATCCTTAGGCAAATAAGAAAGATATGTACTGTATAATGCTCTCTCAAATCCTCTTCCTACTTTTTCTATTATTAAGCTATTTCTATTTTCCTTAAAAGAATATAGTAGATCAGCTATCTCTCCTAAAGTTTTAGTATATGATATTGGTATTTCATAATATTCTTTTCCTTCTTTATTTTCTAATATATGATCTGTGAAAGTATTTACTACATCATCAATATAAACAAAATTTAAAGATATATTTCTTTCTGAAATTTGAATATCTAAATCGTTAGCTATATTATGACACCAAGTTGCTATTACAGAATTATAATTAGGTCTACACCATTTTCCAAAAACATTTGGAAGTCTATAAATATATACCGGTACATTATTTCTTTCTGAATACTCTCTTAAAAATATTTCACCTTGTAGTTTACTTCTACCATAATCATTATCTCTATCTACTTGAATAGAAGATGTTACTAAAATAGGAATTTTTAGCTCTCTTTTTTCTATCAAGTTTATAAGTTCTTTTATTGTATCTCTATTTCCTTTATAAAATTCTTCTGGATTCTCTGGTCTATTTATTCCAGCTAAGTGAAAAATAAAATCTATTCTATCAATATATTCTTCTAAATCATCTATCTTATTCTCTATATCGAAAGAATGTATAACTAAGTTTTCTACTCTAGATAATCTTTCTAAAAGATTTTTCCCTATAAATCCCTTAGCTCCAGTTACTAAGACTTCCATTACTTCACCCCAAACTCTTTTAATTCATCTTGGATTTCATATAAATCTAATAACATTTTCTTTAATTTTTCTTCATTTAATCTATATGTATTATGCGAGTTATACTCTTCAGCTTGAGTAATTACCTCTTGACCATCTTCAAAATATTTAGAATAATTTAAATCTCTATCATCAGCTGGTACTCTAAAATAATTTCCCATATCTATTGCTCTTACTCTCTCTTCTTTTGTCATAAGAACTTCGTATAATTTCTCTCCATGTCTAGTTCCTATTATTTTTATCTCATGTTCTGGTTTATTAAATAAATTTTTAAGAGTATTTGCTAATAACTCCACCGTTGACGCTGGAGATTTTTGTACAAAAGTATCTCCACTTTTTCCATTTTCAAAAGCAAATAATACTAAATCCACCGCTTCATCCAAACTCATCATAAATCTAGTCATATTAGGATCAGTTATAGTTATTGGATTTCCTTTTCTCATTTGATCGATAAATAAAGGTATTACTGAACCTCTAGATGCCATTACATTTCCATATCTAGTTAAACAAATCATTGTTTCACTATCTTTTAAATTTCTTCCCTTTGCTACTATCACTTTTTCCATAAGAGCTTTAGACATTCCCATGGCATTTATTGGATAAGCAGCTTTATCCGTACTTAAACATACTACTCTCTTTACTCCACTTGCTATAGCAGCATTTAAAACATTTTCCGTTCCTAATACATTAGTCTGAACAGCTTGGATTGGATAAAATTCACAAGATGGTACTTGTTTTAGTGCAGCAGCATGGAATACAAAATCTACACCTCTCATTGCATCTAAAATAGAGTTATAGTCTCTTACATCTCCTATATAAAATTTTAACTTAGGATTATTATATAGTTTTCTCATATCATCTTGTTTTTTCTCATCTCTTGAGAAAATTCTAATTTCACCAATATCTGTCTTTAAAAATCTTCTCAATACAGCATTTCCAAAAGACCCTGTTCCACCTGTTATTAATAAAGTTTTTTCTTTAAATATGCTCTCCATTAATTTATCTCCTTTAAAATTCTAACCTCTTTCATAATAGTATTATATGCAATATCTACTCCTAAATATCTTTCATAATACTCTCTTCCATTTTTTCCAAATCTCTCTCTTAGCTCTTTATTCTCTTGAAGCTTTAAAATATTTTCCTTTGCTTTTTTTATATCACCATGTAAAGAACAAAGTCCTGCCCTTGCTTCTAATTCTAATACTTCTGAATAATCTGTATTATTATCCACAAAAGCTATTACAGGTAATTCTAATTTAAAATAATCTATTGTTTTTGAAGGAATATTAGGAATAGTAAACTTTGAGCTTAAACTTATTACTCCTAAATCACACATTGCTAAAACTTTTTCATACTCTTCTCTTGGAATAAAATCTATAAATTTTACATTTAATAATTCCATCTCTTTTGATTTTTGTTTTAATCTTTCTTGTTCTGTACCTTGACCTATAAATAAAAATTTAATATTTTTCTCTTCAAAGAGTTCACGAGCTATTTCTAATAAAAAATCTAGCTCCTGGGGTTTCCCCATATTTCCACCAAAAACTAATATAAAATCATTATTTTGATAATTATATTGTTTTCTTAAATTTTCTCGATCTATATTAATCTTTTCTTTTATTTTTCCCCAGTTTCTTAAAATATGTACCTTATCCCCTGGTATCTCTGAATTATGTTTTAATAAATATTCTATATTTCCTTTAGACATACATCCTACTAGATCTGAAAATTTATATAACTCTTTTTCATTTTTTCTAAAGTAATTAAATAAAAATTTATTTTTTATAATTCCTAAATCTAAAGCATTTTGTGGAAAAATATCTCTTAAAATTAAATAAGAAATTAATTCATTTTTTTGCTTCAACCATTTAATAACAGGAGTAAAAGTTATAGGGGGAGTATTTTGTATTACTACATCAAACTCTATATTACTCCAATATTTTTTTATATTCTTTTTAAATAAATAACCTAAAGAAATAGTTGTTAGTCCTTTCTCTATAAAGTTTGTTTTGAACATATTTCCTGTTTTTATTCTTAATATTTTCTTACTTTTATCTTCTATTAATTCCGTAGGATTTCCATTTCTTCTTTCATTTATAGTAGCAATATAGATCTCATTCCCCTGTTCAACAAATTCTTCAACTAATTCTTCATATAATCCATTACTTCCTTCATCATACTTTATCATTAAGAATAAAATTTTCATTATTTACTCCCTCTAAACTCTTCCATAGTTACATTTCCCGCTTGAGTTATCCCTTCTCTTATAAATATCTTTTTTATTGTTAGAAAAATTATCTTCATATCCAATAAAAAACTACATTTTTCTACATACTCTACATCATATTCAAACTTCTGTTCCCATGATATAGCATTTCTTCCATTTACTTGAGCCCATCCTGTTATTCCTGGTTTTACTTCATGTCTTCTAGCTTGTCTTTCATTATATCTTTCAAGGTATTGTACTAATAATGGTCTTGGACCTACTAAACTCATATCTCCTTTTAATATATTAAAAAACTCTGGTATCTCATCTAAACTAGTAGCTCTAAGTAATTGTCCAAATCTTGGTAATCTCTCTTCATCAGAAAGTAATTTTCCATCTTTATCTCTAGCATCCGTCATACTTCTAAATTTATACATCATAAATACTTCTCCATTTAATCCTGGTCTTTGTTGTTTAAATATCACTGGACTACCTAATTTTAGTCTTACTAATATTGCAACTAATATATATACCCACCAAAAACATAAAATAAATCCTAAAGAATAAATTATATCTAAAATTCTTTTTATATAATTTCTATACATACTTCCTCACATAATTTATCTTTCTTTTTTTCCTATTAAAAATTCTTTTTCTAATTCTAAAATTTTCTTTTTTCTTTCTAAAACTACTTTGGCAGGTGAACCAACAGCTATTTTCCATGCTGGAATACTTTTTCTTACCAAACTCATTGCCCCTATTGCTACTCCTTCTTCAAGAGTTACTCCAGGCAACAAAGTACTATTTGTTCCAACTATTACATGTTTTTTTAAATGTACTTTCTTAGAAATATGTTTTGTAAACTCCTCTGGAATAGTTGGATTTGTTAAATATTCTCCCGAATAATCATCAGTTACAGCATAAATTGTTACTTTAGATGATAATCCAGAAAAATCCTCCATCTCTATTCCTTCCTTTCCGCCTACTAAAAGTGAATATGCTGAAATATGTATATAATCTCCTAAAATTATTCTTCCTGATAGAAAACAAAAATCATCAATTCTAACGTTATTTCCTATCTCCATATTATTTGCACCATATATACTTGCCTTTTTACTTATTAAGACATTTTTTCCAAGTTTTTTGAATCCTATTGCTTTTAATTCTTTTTCTGTATAAAAACTATTCATTGTTTATTTAAACTCCTTTACTCAAAACAACTTCTAATTATCTCTATTACTTTCTCTTGCTCTTCCAATGTCATCTTATTATCACTTGGTAAGCATAGACCTCTTTGGAATATATCCATTCCTACATCTAGTGGTTTCCCATCTTTTCCTACTGCCCCACCAGCTATATAAGCATTAGTTTTACATCTTCCATTTCCCTCTCTAGTTATAAATCCGTGCATTCTATAGATTGGTTGCATATGCATAGGTTTCCATATAGGACGTCCCTCTGCGTTATATTTTGCTAGAGTTTCTAATATCTCTGTTGGACAAGATTTTCCTTCCTCTGGAATATATGCTACTTCACTCTCTCCACGTACCTGTTTACACATAGCTTCTTCATCTATTATCATGCAACTTAGCCAGTAGTTAGGAACTGCGTTTTCCTCATCAAAAGGATTCATCTTTACAGGTAAATCTTTAAATCCTTCCTTGTATCTCTCATATATAGCCTTCTTTTGAGCTATGTGCTCTTCAAGATGAGGGAATTGTCCTCTTACAACTCCGGCTATAACATTACTCATTCTATAGTTATATCCAGTCTCTTCATGTTGATACCAAGGGGCATTCTCTCTAGCTTGAGTAGACCACTTTCTTACTTTTTCTGCTGCTTCCTTATCATTAGTAAGTAGCATTCCACCAGATGAACCTGTTATTATCTTATTTCCATTGAAGCTTATACAGTTAAACTCTCCAAAGTTTCCTGTCTCTTTCCCTTTATATGTAGCTCCTAAAGATTCTGCTGCATCTTCCACAATAATTGCTCCATGCTTATCACAGATTCTTTTTATCTCATCTATCTTACTTGGTACTCCATATAGATGAACTAGTACTACCACTTTTACTTCTGGATAAAGTTCAAAAGCTTTTTCTAATGCAACTGGATCCATATTCCAAGTATCATACTCTGTATCTATAAATACTGGTACTCCTCCTTCATATACAACTGGATTTACAGTTGCACAGAAAGTCATATCTGAACAAAATACCTTATCTCCTGGTTTTACTCCTGCTAATTTTACTGCTAAATGAAGTGCTGCTGTTCCAGCTGATAGAGCTACTGCATATTTACATCCAACTTTTTCACAAGCAAGACGCTCTACTTCATCTATATTTTTTCCTACAGTAGACATCCAGTTTGTTTCATACGCTTCTGTTATATACTGTAACTCCTCTCCATGCATAGTAGGAGTAGAAAGCCACACTCTTTTTTCAAAGGGCTTGAAACTATCTTTTTTCTTAAACATATCTACTTCCTCCTCAATATTTTAATTACTATATTTCACTTCCTTATATGACACTACTAGCTCTTTCATTACCTCTTTTATATGCTCTACATTTGGGTTATGTATACACTCCTCTAGTCTTGTAAAGAACTCTGTAATATCTACATTTCCATCCTCTATCTTAGTTATAAATATCTTTTTATTCTCTGTTTTAATTGCTGAATTTACATCATAGAGTAACTCTTCAAATAGTTTCTCTCCTGGTCTCAATCCGACTATATCTATACCTACATTTGCATTGGATAGTTTTATCATTCTCTTAGCTAGATCATATATCTTTACTGGTTTTCCCATATCCAGTATAAATATCTCTCCACCATTACCTAAGCTTCCTGCCTCTATCACTAGTTGGGCTGCCTCTGGTATAGTCATAAAATATCTAGTTATATCCTTATGAGTTAGTGTCAGGTTCTTTCCTTCCTCTATTAATTTTTTAAATATTGGTATTACAGAACCATTACTTCCCAGTACATTTCCAAATCTTACTGCCATAAACTTAGTATTTTTAGATACCTTATTCATATACTCTATCACTAGCTCACAAGCTCTCTTACTTGCTCCCATCAGGTTAGTAGGATTTACTGCCTTATCTGTAGATATCAGTACCATTCTCTCTACTCCATATCTATCTGCACACTCTGCTACCTTCTTAGTTCCAAATATATTATTCTTTATAGCTTCCTCTGGGTTATGTTCCATCAGAGGTACATGTTTATGAGCTGCAGCATGGAATACTACATTTGGTCTATACTTATTAAATAGGAAGTCTAGCTTCTCTTCCTCCCTTATATTACATATCTCAGATATTAGATTTAAGTTTGGATATTTTCTCTTTAACTCTAACTCTAAGAAATAGATATCATTTTCATTAACATCTATAGTTACAAGTTTTCTTGGATTGTATTTAGCTATCTGTCTAGCTAGTTCAGAACCTATACTTCCAGCTCCACCAGTTACAAATACTACTCTATCTTCTATCAATCCACGTATACTTCCATCATTTATCACTATCTCATCTCTTCCTAGTAAGTCCTCTATTCTTACATTTCTAATCTGACTAGATAGTGGCTTGTTCTCTATCATCTCTGATAGACCTGGTACTGTCTTTATACTTACATTCTCTATTCCCTGTATAGTATCTACTACTTTTCCTAGCTCTGTACCATTCATAGATGGTATAGCTATTAGTATCTCTTCTACTTTTTCATTCTCTATTATCTTCTCAAAACTCTCTTTATTCCCTAATACTGGTACATTATATATAGAGGTTCCTATCTTTTTAGGGTCATCATCTAAGAAACCTATTAGATCATACGAAAATCCTGGATTAGTCAAAGCCTCTCTTGCTAACATAGCCCCTGCTTCTCCAGCTCCATATATCACCGTTCTTTTCATTTTATTTCTATGTATTCTATGTTTTCCATAATATTTTTTTAATCTGAATACATATCTACACATCAATTGAATAGATACAGACAGTATATATATCATAACTATTGTAGTTACTGGAAAACTCTTATCTCTATTTATCATCGCAACTATCAAAAATACTATAGCTGTTATTAAGTTAAGTACTAATAGATTTAATACATCTAATATATTTGTATAGCTCCAACTTTTATCACTCATCTTTAAAGAGATATATCCTATTAAGAATATAGCTAGATAAGTTGCTACATATTCTAGCTTCAACTCATATACAGCTAAGAAGTCATACTTCAATACAAAGGCTAATACTATTCCTAAAACTATTCCTATAGAATCTAAAAATACCTTAACTAAATTTCTTTTATTAATACAGTTATATGCTAAAAGGTTATTCTTTCTTTCATATATTCTTTTAAATATTTTGTAAAGTGACATCTGCACAATTGAGAATCCTAAGAAAGCTATGAATATTGAGATATCTTTGTAAAAGAAGAGAAATATCATAAAGATAATGATATTGATAAAAATAGAATGGTATTTAGATTTTTTAGAAAAATTCAGATTATCTGTCAAATGATAAAAAAACAGTAGCAATAGGAAAAGACCATACGCTGCTGTGTTCATACTAAAGCCTGTAAGTTTAAACGATATCTGATAAGTTACAAATAATAAAGCCGAATAGAAAATTTTTATATACATAATATCTCCCTAAATTTTTATACTCTTTTATATTTTACTACTTTTCTTAATAATGTCAATAGAATAAAAAATTTTTTTCATTTTTATTTAAATTTTGTTAACTTTTATCAATACTTTCTCTTATAAAATATTAGTAATTCTTACTAGTTTTTCCCCGTTTATTTTTGTTCATATACAAAAAGAGAGGATATTTACTCCTCTCTCTACCTCAAAATATTTTCTTCAAAGCTATACTCTCATATCCATGTTTTAATAATCTATCAAACTCCTCTTCCTTTGGTCTTTTCAGATTAGTAGGATAACTCTCCTCTAGCCTTATATACACTCCATTTTTTTCTCTTTCTATATACTCTCTATAAAATCTACTATTGAGGCTATCCACCTGTTCCATAGATATATCGAGCAATCTTTTCAATGCCCTCACTCTTCCAAATATCTTTCTATACTCTACAAACTCTTTATCCACTGCCCCAGCATCACTTACTATATAGTAATTTAGTTCACTCTCTCCGCTCCATATTCTCTGGAATATTGGTTCTAGTCCTAGATTATCATAGACACCTCCATCCCATAGATGAAGCTTTCCTCTACTTGGTTCTACCCTCCTCTCTCCATATCTATCATACCACTCAAACCTATCTCTTTTTAGTTCATACATACCTATCAATACTGGAAAACCAGCTGAAGCTGCCACTGCCTCTGCTATATTCATCTCCTCTCCAGAGAAATATCCCAACCTTTCATCACCACATCTCTCCTGTGAAAAGAAGAATCTCTTTCCAGTCTCATATGTCACTGCATTTATATCCCACTTTGGAATCTTAGGTAATTCCCCTATCTTTCCATCCATATTCCATAGAACTCTCATAGCATTAGCTAATTTTTTACACTTAGTATCTAATATATGTGGAATATCCACTATACTTCTTACTATTAACTTTCTCTCTATATCCTCTCTAAACAGTGCCCTCCTTATATTTGGTAACACTCTTGTGAGGTACTCTTCACTGCTCACCCATCTCATATTATTGTTCGTATACATTAGAGCTACACAGATACTTCCTCTAGATACAGAGGATATATACTCTATATTCTCCAGTAATCTCTTCTCAGCTAGATATTTTAATACCCCCAGATGAAATATTATAGCTCTCATACCTCCACCAGAAAGTGCCAATCCTATCTTTAATCCACGCTTTTTCATACACATCTCCCCTTTAAAAAAAGAGGATAGGAAACACCCTATCCCCTTCTCTCACTACTCTACTGGATTGTTATCTAGGTAGTATTGGTAAGCTACTATTAGATCCTTGTATTTCTCTATTGTTGCTAGTGATGTGCTCTTAGATTTCATTTTTTTCTCTGCATCAGCTTGCCACTCTTCATAACTTGAGAAGTTTGTTTCCTCTGGTAATGGTTCTGAAGCCTCTTGTAACTCTGCTATGTGCTCTATTACTGCCTTGTAGTTTTGTAGCTCATTCTCTATTGCTACCTCTCTCTTGATTGTGTTTTTCATTTTCTCCATTTCGCTTTGAACTGTTGCTTGTACTGACATAATTATTACCTCCAAATATTTTTTTCCTTGGTGGCCCCCCTTGGATACATATATATTACTATTTTTTTATCTTTTTAAACAGAGCACTAATATTACCTATTGTGAATCAATAGAAAAATTATTTTTGCTTCTATTCATCCTCTATCTTAATTTTTTATCAAAAATATATAATATATTATCTATTATTGACTTTTTTTTAATTTTTAGATAATATATTATATATGGAATTTGATTTTTTTAATTTTAAAACACCTAGAGATATACAACTTGAAATTGCTAAAAATGTAAGACTTAGAAGAAAAGAGATGAAGATGACTCAAGAGCAATTTGCCAAAGTTACGGGGGTGAGTTTAGGTTCAATTAAAAGATTTGAAAATACTGGTGAAATTTCTCTTCTATCTCTTTCAAAAATTGCTATTATACTAGGTAGGTCTGATGAGATGTTCAATCTTTTCTCTCAAAGACACTACAATTCTATTGAGGAGATTTTAAATGAACACACTAAATAAGTTAGAAGTCTTTTACAATAATAGAAAAGTTGGAACTTTAGCAACTCTTCCAACTTCAAATTTTATTACAGTTTTTGAATACGATTCAGAATGGATAGCTGATGGATTTTCTATTAGTCCTCGAACTCTTCCACTTGTTAAAAAAACTTTTATTTCTAAATATGATCCCTTTGAGGGAGTATTTGGAGTCTTTGCTGATACCTTACCTGATGGTTGGGGAAGACTATTAGTAGATAGGATGCTTCTATCTAAAAAAATAGATCCAAGAACTGTTAATTCTCTAAATCGTTTAGCTATTGTAGGAAATAATGGTATGGGTGCTCTATCTTACAAACCTATTCACTCATTAGTTCCTAATTATACAGTAGAAGATTATGATAAATTAGCATCAGAATGTAAGAAAATTCTAAATACTCAATATTCTGAAAATTTAGATAGTCTATTTTACTTAGGAGGTTCATCTGGAGGAGCTCGTCCTAAAATATTAACTCAATACAATAATGAAGAGTGGATTATAAAGTTTCCATCATCTTTTGATAGTAATGATATTGGAGAAGAAGAGTATCTATATTCTCTATGTGCTAAAGAGTGTGGAATAGAGGTACCAGAAGTAAAACTTTTTCCTTCAAAAATTTGTAAAGGATATTTTGGTATAAAAAGGTTTGATAGAGTTACTAATAAAAAAATTCATATGTTATCTGTCTCGGCTCTTTTAGAAACTTCACATAGAGTCCCTAATTTAGATTACAATATACTTATGAAGTTAACTTTAAGTTTAACTAATTCCTTTGATGAAGTTTTAAAAATGTTTAAGCTTATGTGTTTTAATATTTTTGCTCATAATAGAGATGATCACTCAAAAAATTTTACTTTTTTATATATTGAAGAAGAAAAAAGATGGATTCTCTCTCCAGCTTATGACTTGACATACAGTTTTTCTATTGGTGGTGAACATGCTACAACAGTTAATGGAAATGGAAAAAATCCATCTTTAGATGATATATTAGAAGTTGCTAAAAATATTGGGATAAAAAGAGAGGAAGCTCTAGAGATTGCTAACAATATAAAAAAAATTGTTGAAAAAAATTTAAATTATTTTCTAACATCTAATAGAAAATAATGATATTTAATAGTGAGGAGAAAAATTCAATGAAAATTATTGTAGTAGGTGCAGGAAAGGTTGGGGAAGTCCTTTGTAAAGACCTTTCTGCTGAAGGAAATGATATAGTTCTTATTGAAAAAGATGAAAAGATTTTAGATAAAATTATCTCTGATTTTGATGTGATGGGGGTACTTGGAAATGGTGCTACCTTGGAGATTTTAAGAGAGGCTGGTGTAAAGGGAGCCGATGTATTCATAGCCGTTACTGAATCTGATGAGATAAATATAATATCGTCGATAATGGCAAAAAAATTGGGGGCAAAATATACTATAGCTAGGGTTAGAGAGCCTGGTTACTCAACAGACTTAGACTTTATGAGTAGCTCATTGGGGATAGATCTTATCCTAAACCCTGATGTACATGCAGCAGCCTTTATAGCTAGAAATATCTTCTTCCCAAATGCTCTAAATGTTGAGAGTTTCTCAAACAATAGGATAAATCTAATTGAAATGTCAATAGATGAGGATAGCTTACTTTGTGATAAGAAGATATATGAGCTCTCTAAGTTTTCTAGTGCTAAGATAATCATCTGTACAATACAAAGAGATGATGAGATCTACATTCCAAATGGTAACTTCATACTAAAGGAGAATGACAAGATATATATCACTGGAACACCTGATGAGATTAAAAGGTTCTATAGAGACTTAAAGCAACAAGCATTTAAGATAAACTCTGTATTCATAGTTGGGGGAGGAAGAATAGCCTACTTCCTGACTGAGATGCTACTTAAGAAAAAGCTGGATATAAAGATAGTGGAGCTAGATGAGAAGAAAGCTGAGTTTTTAAGTGAGCACTATGAAAATGTCACTGTAATAAATGGAAATGGAGTGGATATCAACCTTTTAGAAGAGGAAAGATTCAAAGATTACGACGCCTTTGTCTCTCTTACTGGTATAGATGAGGAGAATATACTTCTATCTATGTATGCTAGTAAGATGAGAATAAGAAAGACTATTACAAAGGTTAGTACTATTGATATATTCAATTTCTTAAAGCTAGATGATCTTCAATCAATAGTTAATCCAAAGCAGATAATATCTAACTTTATAGTAAAATTTGTAAGAGCTCATATGAACCAAAGAGGTAACAATATAATTACTCTTTATAGAATTCTAAATAATGAGGTAGAAGCTGTAGAATTTAAGATGGTAAAGGACAGTAAACTTCTAAATATACCTCTTAGGGATCTAAAGATAAAAGAGAACAACATTATCTCTAGTATAATTAGAGGAAATGAGATCATCTTCCCTACTGGAAACGATATTATCAGATATGGGGATCATGTAATTTTAATAACTAAAAACAAGTATATAGATGATATTGATGATATTTTGAGGTAGAATTTCAGATGAATAAAAGGATTATTTTTTACACAATCAAGACAATCCTCTCTCTTGAGATGATATTTTTAGCTATCCCTCTACTGATTAGCTTCTATTATCAAGAAAGTTGGAGATTGAAGTTTTCATATGTTATAACTATACTTTTAATATTTCTATTTACAAAAATTTTACCTAAGGAGAAACCAAAGGATGAGAAGGTATTTACAAAGGAAGGGTTTGCTATAGTTTCCCTCTCTTGGATATTTATGTCACTATTTGGAGCTCTTCCCCTGTGTATCAGTGGTGAGGTTCCTTCATATATAGACTCTGTATTTGAAATAGTGAGTGGATTTACCACTACTGGTGCCACAGTTATTCCAGATATTGAAGTTCTTAGTAATTCTCTTCTCTTTTGGAGAAGTTTTACTCTATTCATAGGCGGAATGGGAATGCTAGTTTTAATAATTGCTATCATTCCACAGAACAGTACTCCTAGTACATATATAATGAAGGCAGAGGTACCAGGTCCTGTATTTGGTAAGTTGGTTTCTAAGATGTCATATAACTCAAGGATACTCTACCTTATCTATGTAGCTCTAACTATTATCTTAATCATAGCTCTTAGAATGGCTGGTATGCCTCTCTTTGATGCTATTATTCATGCCTTTGGTACCGCTGGAACAGGTGGTTTCTCTATGAAAAATAATAGTATAGCTTACTACAACAATAGCTCTATTGAGTATATTCTAGCTATTGGTATGCTAGTTTTTGGTATAAATTTTAATATGTTTTACTTTATTATGATGGGAAAATTTAAAGATTTCTTCAAAAATGAAGAGTTGAAATGGTATATTACTTTTATTTTTGCTAGTTTTCTTCTAATCTGTTTAAATCTAGCATCAAGATATAACAGTATAAAACTTCTTATAAAAGACGTATTTTTTACTGTTTCCTCACTTATTACCAGTACAGCCTTTGCCACTGTTAACTTTGGTGATTGGCCACTATTTTCTCAAATAGTTCTTCTCTTCCTTATATTTATAGGGGGATGTGCTGGTTCTACTGCTGGTGGATTAAAGGTTTCCCGTGTGATTATACTTGGTAAGATATTCTTTAGAACTATCAAAAGGGTTACCACTCCCAATAGAAAGATGACTATTCAGATGAGTGGAAAAAAGATAACTGATGAATTACAAGGTAGTATAACTAGCTATCTACTTGTATATATTATGTTTTTTGCTTTTCTTTTGATTATTCTATCATTGGAGATACCTGATTTCTTCTCATGTTTCAGTGCTGCAGCAGCTATCTTCAACAATGCTGGAACAGGATTTGGTATAGTTGGACCTGAGTATAACTACTCTGGATTTTCCTATACATCTAAGATAATCATAACATTCTTTATGCTACTTGGAAGATTGGAGATATTTCCTCTTTTGATTATCTTCTCTACTTCCCTTTATAGAAAAGAGAAATAGAAAAAAAAGATAGGAGCTCCTATCTTTTTTTATACCTTAATTTACTTAATAATATTCAATTTTATAGCTTTAAACTTACAAGTGTCAAAACAGATTCCACAACCTACACATTTTTCTGGAATTACATGGTGTTTCTCCTTAACAGCTCCCTCGATAGCTCCTACTGGACACTTTCTAGCACAAGCTGTACATCCCTTACAGTTCTCCTCTATAATCTCTGCTTTCTTCAACTCTACATCACTAACAATAGCCTTTGTAGGACACTTAGTAGCACAGATTCCACAAGAGATACACTTAGCTGGATCTATCTTAGCCAAGTTTCCTATAACTGTTATAGCTTCTACTGGACAGTTCTTAGCACAGATTCCACAACCTATACAAGCTACAGAACAATTTTTCTTAGCCACAGCTCCCTTATCTCTAGAAGAGCAAGTTACTGTTACCTTTTTATTTTGTGGTAACATAGCTATTACCTTCTTAGGACAAGCTTTTTGACAAAGTCCACAAGAGATACATTTCTCCTCATCTACCTCTGCTATCCCTCTCTCGTTTACTTTGATAGCATTAACTGGACACACCTTTTCACAATCTCCATGTCCTAAACATGAGTACATACAAGATTTATCTCCACCAGCATAAAGTGCCATAGCTGCACAAGTTTGAATCTCTCCATCAAACTCGTAGATCTTTGTAGTTCTTGTATTATCTCCTTGACAAAGTACTCTAGCTACAACCTTCTCACCAGAAACATCTACAGATGCTCCCATAATCTCTCCAATTTTAGCCGCCACTGCTCCTCCACCAGGTGCACATAGTGACATAGGTGCTCCCTCTTCAACTATTGCAGCAGCATATCCAGAACATCCTGGAAATCCACATCCTCCACAGTTTGCTCCAGGAAGAACTCCACTGATTGCTTCTATCTTTGGATCCACTTCCACTTCAAATTTAATTGAAGCAAAGGCAAGGAATAGTCCCATAGCAAGTCCTGTTAACCCCAGCACAATTGCTGGTATTAATATTGCTTCCATATTAACCTCCAATAATTTTTAAATTTGCATACCACTGAATCCCATAAATGCCATTGCAAGTAATCCTGCACATATAAAGGCTATAGGAATTCCTCTAAATGGTGCTGGAATTGCTGAATACTCTATTCTCTCTCTAATTCCAGCTAGTAAAACTAATGCCAATGAGAATCCCACTGCAACTGCAAAACCATTTACAACAGTTTCAATGAAGTTATACCCCTCTTGAATATTGATAATAGCCACTCCCAACACTGCACAGTTAGTAGTGATAAGAGGTAGGAAAACTCCTAGTGCTTTGTATAGTGATGGTGATGTTTTAGCAATAGCCATCTCAACAAATTGAACTAATGCAGCAATTATCAGAATAAAAGCAATAGTTTGAAGATATCCCAATCCAAATGGTGCTAATAGAAAATGGTAAACAAGCCAAGTTACAGCTGAAGCAATAGTTATAACGAAAGTTACAGCCATTCCCATTCCTAGAGAAGCATCTACCTTTTTAGATACCCCCATAAATGGACAACACCCTAAGAACTTAGCAAAAATAACGTTATTTATAAATATTGAACCTATAATTATACTGAATAAACTACCAAAACTCACGATTACCCCTCCTTACTCTTTTTCATTTCAAGATAGTTAAGGAAAGCTTTTATAAAGGCAATAGTTATAAATGCCCCTGGAGCCAATACAAAGATAAGAGCTGGTGAGTAAGACTCTGGTGTTACTCTTATACCAAATACTGTTCCATTTCCTAAAACTTCTCTAATCATTCCCAATACTGTTAATGAAAGAGTAAATCCAAGCCCTGATCCAATTCCATCTAAGAAAGATGCAAACACACCATTTTTAGAAGCAAAACTCTCTGCTCTTCCAAGTACAATACAGTTAACAACGATAAGAGGAATAAATAGTCCAAGTACCTTGTATAGGTCTGGAGTATATGCTTCCATCAACATCTGTACTATTGTAACTAGTGAGGCAATTATCATAATATATGCTGGTATTCTAACTTGAGATGGTATCCAACTTTTAAAAGCTGATATCAGTAGGTTTGAACAAGCTAGTACAGCGACAACTGCAAGTCCCATTGAAAGTCCATTCATAGCTGAGCTTGTAACTCCCAATGTTGGACATAGTCCTAAAAATAGTACAAATATAGGGTTTTCTTTAAAAATTCCTGATAATATTATCTTTCCATAGTTAGTTTTCATTAGTTACTCACCCCAGTTTCATAAGCTTTTAAAGCTCTGATAAGTCCTGTATAAACAGCAGTTGGAGATATTGTAGCCCCAGCAAAAGCGTCTACAGATTTATTGAACTCATATGATGAATCCTTTCCAATCCAGTGATCTTGCCACTCTACATCAGCTATCTTAGCTCCTAGTCCCGGAGTTTCAGCTTGGTTTGTAACTCTCACTCCAGTTATCTCTCCATCTAAGTTAACTCCTAAGATAAATGTTATATCCCCAGCATATCCCGGTTGTGCTACAGTTGTTACATATCCAACTTTTTTTCCATTAGCATCATATCCAGGTATAAACTCTAGCCCTTCAGAAGTTACAGCTTCCCCAGCTCTAAATTCACTAGCTGCTGCTAGAACCTGTCTCTTAGCTTCGTTTTGAGCTCTCTCATTATTTTCTGCAATAACTGTTTTTGTAAAATTATTTACTAATCCCAATATCCCAGCTGAGACTGCAGCTATTACTAATAGAACAATTCCATAATGTACAAATCTATTTTTCATTAGCCTTCACCTCACCAAACTTTTTAGGTTTAGTATATCTGTTGATAAGAGGTACAACTCCATTCATTATCAATATAGAGTATGCAACTCCCTCTGGGTATCCACCCTTCATTCTAATCATAGAGATTAGAACTCCTAAAAGTAGAGCATGGATAATCTTACCCTTTGGAGTGTGTGGACTAGTAACCATATCAGTAGCCATATAGAAAGCTCCTAAATATAGTCCTCCAGATAGAACATGCATCAGAGGATCTCCTCCCATAGCCCAAGTTAGTGCAAATACTGTACCAATTATTATTGTAGGTACCTTCCAATCTATCTGTCCTTTATATATTAGATAAAGTCCTCCAAGTAGTATTGCTAGTGCCGAAGTCTCCCCAAGACATCCTCCCATTCTTCCAATGAAAGCTTGAAGATATTGGTTTCCTCCCTCTATTAGAGATGAGTCTAAAGGTATCCCTCTCTTCATAGCATCAAGTACTGTAGCCCCAGCCTTTCCATCATAAGCAAATGTAGTTATTGCCACTGGCCAAGAAGCTTGTACAAAGGCTCTTCCTACTAATGCTGGGTTGAATACATTGTGTCCAAGCCCTCCAAATACCATTTTTCCTAATCCAATAGCTACAATACAACCTATGATTACATATTGTAGTGGCATAATAGATGGAATTACAAAGGCAAAAAGTATCCCTGTTATAATGGCACTTCCATCAAAAATAGATGGCTCCTGCCCCATTATTTTTTGACATATATACTCAGTAACCATACAAGTAAGTATAGACACTGATGTTACTATAAATGCTCTTATACCAAAGACATACACAGCAACTAGAAATGCTGGTATCAATGATATAATTACATCATACATTACACTTTCAACTGTTTCTGATGTTCTTATATGAGGTGATGGCCCCATTTTAAAAATATTAGTCACTTTACCCTCCTGATAACTCAATAACACTTCCTGTTATCTTTTATTTTTTCATAGCTCTCAATTTAGATTTTCCAATCTTTATAGCCTCTGTCAATGGTCTGTTAGCAGGACAGATATATGCACATGAACCACACTCTATACAATCCATCAAACTATACTCTTTAAGTTGTTCCCATTGCTCAAATGCTGCAAGCCTTGCAAACATTAGAGGTTCTAGTCCCATAGGACAAGCCTCTACACACTTTCCACACCCTATACAGGCTCTTGTTTTATATGGATTTGTCTCCTCTTTAGTAAGAGCTAACAATCCTGATGTTCCCTTGATTACAGGAGCTTCCTCTGAGAATTGAGCCATTCCCATCATAGGTCCTCCCATAACTAATTTATCTACAACCTCTCTATTTACACCACAGTAATCTAATAGATAAGAGAATGGTGTTCCAATAGCTATCTTCACATTCTTAGGATTGATTATTCCCTTTCCTGAAACAGTAACTACCTTTTCTATCAGAGGTATTCCATTTACTATACCATCATATATAGCTGCAGCTGTTCCAGTATTTTGTACCACTACTCCAACTGCTGATGGAAGTTTTCCAGATGGAACCTGTCTATCTAATACAGCTTTTATCAGTTGTTTCTCTCCCCCTTGAGGATATTTTGTCTTAAGTGGTGCTATCTCAATACCAGTTCCCTCAACAGCTTTTCTCATTGAAGCTATAGCCTCTGGCTTATTCTCCTCAATACCAATAATAGCTCTATTTACCCCAAGTATCTTTTTTATAATTTTGATACCATTTACTATCTTCTCTGGATTCTCTATCATAAGTCTATTGTCAGAGTTAAGATATGGCTCACACTCTGCTCCATTTAATAGAAGTGTATCTATCTTTGCATCTGCTGGTGGATCTAACTTTATATGAGTAGGGAAACTTGCTCCCCCTATACCAACTATACCTTTCTCTCTTATCATTGTTAATAATGTTCTTCTATCTACATTTTCCCATTTCTCTATCTTCGATAACTCAGCCCAAGTCTCCTGTTCATCGTTTTCAATTATTACAGTTTTTATTCTTCCCATCAATGGAAAAACATGGTCCTCTATTCTCTTAACTGTTCCACTTACTGGTGAATGAATAGGGGATGACATAAATGCTTGAGAATCAGCAATTTTTTGCCCTTTCAATACCCTATCTCCAACAGCTACAATTGGATCTAGTGGCGCCCCTATATGTTGTAAAAGTGCAACATACAGCATTTTTGGTGCTTTTACTTCTTCAACAGCCATATTCTCTGTTTGAATCTTATTTTCAGGTGGATGAACTCCTCCTCTGAAACCAAAAAACTTCATAATTAATCTCCTTTCACTTTAAAGTTAATTTCTACTAAACTAAGTGTATCACATTTATTGCTAATTCTCAATGGTTTTTGCAATTATTTTGATCATTTTTTGTTATATTTTTGCATTATTTTACTTAATTCGACATCTTGGATAATATCACATGCACATTTACTTGCATTCTCTATCATCAATGTTACCTCTTCTTGTTCACTTTTACTAAACTGTCCCAATACGAAGTCAATAGTATTGTCCTTAGGTTTTCCTATCCCACACTTTATACGTAAAAACTCATCTCCTAAGTGAGATATAATAGATTTTATTCCATTATGTCCACCAGAGCTTCCTTTCTCTTTTACTCTCAACTTTCCTACTGGTAGGTCCATATCATCATATATTACCACTAAATCTGTCTTTGGATTTAGTTTATAGAAATTTATAACCTCTATTATTGAGTTTCCACTTAGATTCATAAAAGTTTGTGGTTTTAGAAAAAGTACCTTCTCCCCATCTATATTTTTTTCACTTATAAGTCCTTGGAATTTCTCCTTCTCATTTGTTATCCCTAAGTCCTTTTGAAGATAGTTGATAACTTCAAATCCTATATTGTGTCTTGTCTTCTCATACTTACTTCCTGGGTTTCCTAATCCTACTATTAACTTCATCTCTTCTCTCCTTCTAGCATTCTGCATTAAATGTAAATTTTGCAAGACCTCCTAAAGATGTCTCTCTATACTCCTGTTTTAAATCCTTTCCTGTCTCTCCCATAGTCTTTACAACTTGGTCAAAGGTTACCTTATGCTTTCCATCTGTATATAGGCTATATGCTGCAGCATCTAAAGCTCTTGCTGCTGCCGCTGCATTTCTCTCAATACAAGGTACCTGTACATATCCACCAACTGGGTCACAAGTTAATCCAAGGTGGTGTTCTAGTGCCATCTCTGCTGCATACTCTATCTGAGCCAATGAACCTCCCAATAGGAAACATGCCATTGCTGCAGCCATTGAACAAGCTGAACCAACCTCAGCCTGACAACCTCCCTCTGCTCCAGAAATAGTTGCATTCTCTTTGATAAGGTTTCCTATAAGTCCTGCTATTGCTAGGCTTTTTAAGATCTCATCCTCATGTAGATCATACTCCTCTCTTAGAGCATACAGAAGTCCCGGTACAACTCCACAAGCTCCACATGTTGGTGCGGTAACTACTCTACCTCCACCACCATTCTCCTCTGATACAGCTAATGTATAGGCAAATATTCTACCTAGAAATCCTCCTCTACTGTGATTATTTCTAGCCTTTCTATAGAAATTTGACGCTTTTCTTGGATATTTTAAGCTTCCTGGCAGTACTCCAGTAGTATTTATTCCCCTCTCTACTGCCTGCTCCATAGCTTGCCAAATATCTTTTAAGAAATCAAATATCTCTTTTCCTTCACACTCTACAACATACTCCCATAACTCTTTCTGATTCTCTTCACACCAGCTCTTTATCTCCTCCATAGAGTTCAATCTATAGACTTCCTGTCCACCTCTTCTCTCTTGGTTCTCCTCCATTATAGTTCCTCCCCCAACAGAGAATACCAACCATTCATCCAATTTTTTCCCACTCTCATCAAAGGCTTTAAATAGCATTCCATTTGTATGATACTTATGTACCACCTCTGGCTTCCATACTATCTCTGTTGGTATAGGTTTCATTGTCTCTACAATTATCCAATCTGTAAGATGTCCCTTTCCCGTAAGAGCTAGAGAACCGTAAAGTTCAACTTCAAATCTCTTAGCCTCTGGATTTTTAGCCTTAAATTTTTTTGCTGCCCTCTCTGGCCCCATAGTGTGTGAGCTTGATGGTCCATTTCCAATTTTAAATAACTCTTTTAAACTATCCATACCTCTTTCCTCCCTAAATCTTTTTATAAAAAAAGAGTGAAGAAAGCTATAACTCTCTTCTAGCTTTTTTCACTCTCCAATTTACTACTGTCTTATCTCTCCATTGTAATCTTTAGAGATAGTTGTTAGTATCTTATCTATTGCTGTTTTTATCTCTTTCTCATCTAGAGTCTTCTCTTTATCTCTTAGTACTATACTGATAGCTACAGATTTCTTATCTGCATCTATTTTTTCTCCCTCATATACATCAAATATATCTATTTTTTCTATTATTGGAGATACTCTTTTTAAGTTTTCAATCATATTTCCTACAAGTACATCTTTAGAAAGAACAATAGCCAAATCTCTAGTTACTTCTGGATATTTTACTATTTTTTCATATTTAGTAGAGTTCTTTATATATTTTACACACTTAGTTAAATCGATTTCTGCTATATATACTCTCTCTCTCTTTATCTCCATTTTCTCTTGAACATCTGGATGGATCTCTCCAAATACACCTATTATATCATTTCCTATTCTTAACTCTGCACTTCTACCTGGGTGGAAATTACTGTTTGAACTTCTCTCTAATCTGTATTTAGTAACTCCCATATACTCCATAAGCTTCTCTACATATCCTTTAATTGTATAGAAATCATAAGCTTCTGGTTTTGGATCCCATAGAGTTCTCTCTGGTCTTCCTGCTAATCCTATACAGATTCTTAACTCCTCATTAGCTAACTCTTGAGCAGGTGAGAACACTCTTGAAACTTCACAGAATCTTAAATCAAATTGATTTCTATTGATGTTATCTCTTATATTTGAAAGTACACTCCACATCAATGTAGGTCTTAATATTGCCATATCTTCACTTAGAGGGTTTTTAATCTCTATTACACTCTCTTTTATATTTAAGATATCTACAACATTTCTAGGGATAAATGAGTAGTTGATTACCTCTTGAAGTCCAATCTCTCTTAATATCTCCTTTGTACTATCTATTAAATCTATATTTTCAGCTTTTTTACCAGCTTGTATATTTTCAACAGGCATTATAGGTTCAATATTTTCAAATCCATATATTCTGATAATCTCTTCATAGATATCAGCAGTTCTAGTTAAATCTCCTCTATATGTAGGTGGTGTTATAAGTAGAGTATCTTGAGATAGTGTTTTTATTCCAAGACCTAGGTTACTTAATATTTTTCCTACAGTATCTGATGGTAACTCCTTACCAACAAATTTATTTAACTTTTCTAAGCTTAATGGAATCTCTATTTTCTTAGGTTTTTCTACATACTTATCAATAGCTCCATCTAAAAGCTCTCCTCCAGCTATTGCAACTATTAGAGCTGCAGCTCTTTCACTTGCATCTGGTATACCTTCGATATCTATTCCTCTCTCATTTCTATATGAAGAATCTGTAGATATTCCAAGTCTTCTACCAGTTTTTCTGATATTTTCTGGAGTGAAGTATGCTACCTCTAAGAATACATTTTTTGTTTCAGCAGTTATCTCTGTTCCCATTCCTCCGATTATTCCAGCTATTGCAATAACTTTTTCATCGTCAGCTATAACAAGCTCTTTATTATTAAGCTCTCTCTCTACTCCATCAAGAGTTACTATCTTCTCTCCTGCATGAGCAGCTCTTACATTTATACTTTCATTTGATACCTTATCTAAATCAAAAGCATGCATAGGTTGGTTATATTCAAACATAACAAAGTTTGTTATATCCACTATGTTATTTATAGGTTTTAATCCCATAGCTCTTATTCTCTTCTTTAACCACTCTGGTGATTCTCCTACAGTAACATTTCTTACTACTCTTCCCATGTATCTCTTACATCTATCTTTATCTTCAATATTTACCTTAGCTACTGAAGTAGTTGCTTCTATAGCCTCTGTATATATTGCTGATGGATATTTTACTTTTCTTCCGTAGTAAGCTGCTATCTCTCTTGCTATACCTATGTGAGATAGACAATCTGGTCTATTTGGTGTAATCTCTAATTCAAATATTACATCATCAAGTCCAGCATACTTTCTATACTCTTGACCTATAGGAGCATCTTCAGGAAGGATTATTATTCCATCTCCATCCTCTCCTATTCCAAGCTCTACTTGTGAGCAAAGCATTCCAAAAGATTCAACATCTCTTATTTTGCTCTTTTTAATTTTGAAATCTCCAGGAAGTACAGCTCCGATCTTAGCTACAACTACCTTATCTCCTAATTTATGGTTTGGAGCTCCACAAACTATTTGTAATGGCTCTCCTGTTCCAACGTCCACTCTTACAAGTGTTAATTTATCAGAGTTAGGGTGTTTTCCATACTCAACTATGTGACCAATAACTACGTTATCTAGTCCTTTTCCTTGAATATCTATGGCTTCAACTTCTTGTCCTATCATAGTTAGGGCATTGTCTAACTCTTTTATATCCTCTTTTATATCTACATACTGTTTTAGCCAGTCTAAAGAAATTAACATTACTCTCCTCCAGAATTACTTAAATTGTTTTAAAAATCTTACATCGTTTTCAAAGAAAGCTCTTAAATCATTTATACCACGTCTTAACATAGCTACTCTCTCTATTCCCATTCCGAAAGCAAATCCACTTACTTCCTCAGGGTCATATCCAACAGCTTTTAGAACCTCTGGGTCTACCATTCCACAACCCATAATCTCTACCCAACCACTGTCTTTACACATTCTACATCCTTTTCCTTTACATACAGCACATTGGATATCTACCTCTGCAGATGGCTCTGTAAATGGGAAAAAGTGTGGTCTGAATCTAACTTCTGTATCTCCAAACATCTTCTTTAATGACTCTGTTAATATAGCTTTAAAGTTAGCAAAAGAGATGTTCTCTCCTATCATAAGTCCTTCCATTTGGTGGAACATAGGTGTATGAGATATATCGTAATCTGGTCTGTATACCTTACCTGGACATATCATTCTAAATGGTGGCTTGTGCTCTAACATATATCTTACTTGAACTGGTGATGTTTGTGTTCTTAAAACAACATCATCATTGATATAAAATGTATCTGTTATATCTCTTGATGGATGAGTTTCTGGAATATTTAAAGCATCAAAGTTATATTTTACTAGCTCTACCTCTGGTCCATCTGCCACATCAAATCCCATCTCTATGAATATCTCTTTCATAAAGTTCATAGTATCAGTTATTGGGTGTGTAGTTCCAAGAGTATTTCTCTTTCCTGGAAGTGTTATATCAATAACCTCTTCAGCTAGTCTCTTATTCTTTTCCTTCTCTTTTAATTCAAGGTTTTTAGCATCTAATTTTGAGCTGATATACTCTCTTAACTCATTTACTAATTGACCTACAACTGGTCTCTCCTCAGGAGTAAGATTTTTCATCCCCTTAGAAATCTCTGTTAATTCCCCTTTTTTCCCAAGTAGTTTTACTCTAATATCTTCTAATTCTTGTAAAGATTCTGCTTTTTCAATACTTAATCCAGCAGTTTCTTTTAGCTGTGCTACCTTTTCTTTCATTTTTCCTCCCTAGTTTAAAAGGCTTATATATTTTAAAAATTTATATACTTTTATGATAAAACTGGAATCTATTCCCATCTATTTCCAATATACCATATTCTCTCCCATATACAGCTCCTGGATTAAATAGTGTAATTCCATTTTTTGAAAATAAATATTGAATATGAGTATGTCCAAAAATAACGATATCACAGTTTAATCTTCTTCCTCTCTCCTCTATCCACTCATACCCAGATTTTACTCCATATTCATGACCATGAGCTAGAAGGATCTTAAATCCCTCTAGCTCAAATATCATCTCATCTTCATGTCTTCTATCAAATATGTCGCAATTTCCTCTTACTATATAGTATTTAGAATCTGGACAAACAAAGGAAAGCTCCTCACCATCTTTACTATGGTCCCCTGCACAGATCACTACATCTGGCTTCTCCAACTCATATATATCTACTAATCTATCCAATCTTTGGTGTGAGTCCGAAATTACTAAAACTTTCATCTTTACTTCCTAATTTCCTATCCTATAAATATAGGTGCCTTTCCTTTTTCTAATAATTTAATTCCATTTTTTCCTATTATTTTTTCAAAGAAGTAGCTTCTACTTAAATTTCCCATAATAA
This sequence comes from Fusobacterium mortiferum, assembly GCF_016900045.1. Classification (GTDB taxonomy): domain Bacteria; phylum Fusobacteriota; class Fusobacteriia; order Fusobacteriales; family Fusobacteriaceae; genus Fusobacterium_A; species Fusobacterium_A pullicola. The sequence continues at coordinate 12,362 of NZ_JACSNP010000012.1, read as the reverse complement.
ATAGATCTGCTTCATCCACTCTTGCTAATACATCGTTGTAATCAGTTGTTGTAAGCTCTTCATGAACTATCTTCTTATCATGTCCCTCTAAGTACTCAACAAGTGCATTCTCTTCAATCTCTTTGTTGATAACAAATGATGAGAAACATTTAACCTCTGGGAAAAGATTGATAAAGTGATAACAACTTCTATTTACCTTAACTCCATTATCATTTCCTATAACTACATTTTTCATAGCTTTTAGAGGCTTTTCTCCAATAAGTAGTAATGATTTATAGTTTCCTTTTAGGATATCTATCTCTTTTTCAGTTAAGATATCATTTTTTCCTATAACTAATAGGTCACATTTTTTCATATGCTCAGTTACAACCTCAGCTACATCTCCGATATCTACTTTTAATTTAGCTTTGATTCCCTTCTCTTTTAGAACCTCTTCAATCACTTGAATTTCAGCTCTCTCTATCTCTTCCCAACCTTGAACTATAAAAGGTGCTCTTCCTGCTACCATAAGTCCATCTGTAGCTGACATAAGTTTTTCTCTTGCTATATCCTTTACGTAAAGAGGGTATATTTTAAATCCTAGTTCCTTTTCTAAGAAAGTTGCACTCTCTGCTAAACTTCCTCTTTCTATTTCGTTCCCAAATAAAACTAATGCTCTTCTCATAATATATCACCCCATATTTTTATGTACTGAAACAACAGATTACTCTACTGTCTCTTCTATTATTTCATCTTCCTCAGAGTTTGTATCCCCTATTGAAGTAGATTCCTCATTCTGTAACAAATCTTCATCGACAATTTGAGCCTCTTCATTTTCACTATCTTCTGATTTTACTCTTGTTATAGATACAACTTTCTCATCCTTACCATTTACCTTCATAATGATAACCCCTTGAGTAGCTCTACCATATAACACTATATCCTCAACAGCTATTCTAATAACAACTCCTGAAGATGTAATAGCCATTAACTCTTCACCAGTAGTTACTGATAATACTGACACTACAGCCCCTGTCTTAGCACTACATCTCAAGTTGATAACTCCCTTACCATATCTTGATTGTAATGGGTACTCATCTATTCTAGTTCTCTTTCCATATCCATTTTCTGTGATAGTTAAGATACTACTATTCTCCTTATCCTTGATAAGAAGTGCTGAAACAACTGTATCCTCATCTCTAAGTACAAGCCCCTTCACTCCCATAGTATCTCTACCTGTAGCTCTTATCTCTCCACAATCAAATCTGATTGAATATCCCTGTTGAGTTGCTAATAGTAACTCCTCTTTTTCAATATCTTGAATAAGTCCTACATATATTATATCATCTTTTTCCTTCAATTTAATAGCTTTTAATCCAGAACTATTTATATTTTTAAATTCACTCAAGTTAGTTTTCTTGATTATTCCTTCTTTAGTTACAAAAATAACCTCATTCTCACTTGAAAACTCTCTTGTTTTTATGATAGCTCTTATCTTCTCATCATCTTTTAATTTTATGATATTTCCTATCAATCTACCTCTAGATTGCTTAGAAGTCTCTGGAATCTCATATACTTTTATATTGTATACTCTTCCTTGGTTTGTAAATATCATAAGAGTATCTAGGTTGCTAGCTGACTCTATATTCTCTACAAAGTCATCTTCTACAGTATTTTGACTTGCTACTCCCTTTCCACCTCTTCTTTGAGCCTTATACTTACTTAGTTCCATTCTCTTTACATATCCTTTATTTGTAAATGTAAGTATTACCTCTTCATCTTTGATTAGGTCCTCTGGAGTTATCTCTTTTCTCTCTTTCTCAATAATTGTTCTTCTATCGTCATTATACTTATCTTTTAACTCTTGAAGCTCTGTTTTCATTATCTCATATATTTTGCTATCATTTGCTAATATATCTCTCAACTCAGCTATGTATCTCTCTATCTCTTGATATTCAGCCTCTACCTTATCTCTTTCAAGCCCAGTCAATCTTTGTAGCTTCATATCAAGTATAGCTCTAGCTTGAACATCAGTAAATCCATACTTCTCTACTAACTGCTCTCTAGCTTGGTTTCCATCTGTAGCCCCTCTTATAAGCTCTATAATTCTATCAATATTGTTTAGAGCTATTCTATATCCTTGTAAGATGTGACCTCTTTTTTCAGCCTTATCTAAGTTGAACTTTGTTCTTCTAGTTATTACTTCAAATCTATGTTTTATGTACTCTTCTATGATCTGTTTTAAGTTTAATACTTTAGGAGTATTATTTACTAGAGCTAGCATTATTATTCCAAATGTACTTTGTAACTCAGTATATTTATAAAGCTTATTTAGAATTAATTCTGGCTCCTCTCCCTTTTTCAATTCTATTACAACTCTTATTCCATCTCTATCTGATTCATCTCTTAGATCTGAAATTCCAACTATCTTCTTATCCTTTACTAATTCAGCAATTCTTTCTATTAGAGTTGCCTTATTTAGTTGATATGGTATTTCTCTTATTATAATATTTATTTTACCATTTTTCAACTCTTCTGTCTCAATTTTTCCTCTTACTCTTACTTTTCCTCTACCAGTCATATAGGCATCTTTTATACCTTTATCACCATCTATTATTCCTCCAGTAGGGAAATCTGGTCCCTTTATATACTCCATTAAATCTAGTGGAGTTAACTCTGGATTATCTATAAGAGCAAGTGTTCCATCTACTACCTCTCCTAAGTTATGAGGAGGTATATTTGTAGCCATTCCTACTGCTATTCCTGTAGCTCCATTAAGTAGTAGGTTTGGTAACTTTGCTGGCAATACTGTTGGTTCATCTAATGAATCATCGAAGTTCTTTCTAAAGTCTATTGTATTTTTATCTATATCCTCTAAAAGTTCATTACTTATCTTTGCCATTCTAGCTTCAGTATATCTCATTGCTGCTGCAGAGTCCCCATCTATAGAACCAAAGTTTCCATGTCCAGAGATTAGTGGGTATCTGTAGTTAAAGTCTTGAGCCATTCTAACCATTGTACTATATACAGCAGAGTCTCCATGTGGATGGTACTTACCTAGTACTTCCCCAACGATTCTCGCTGACTTTTTATATGGTTTATCATAACTCATACCAAGCTCATTCATAGCAAAAAGTATTCTTCTGTGTACTGGCTTCATTCCATCTCTTACATCTGGAAGAGCTCTACTTACAATAACACTCATTGAATAATCAAGGTATGATTCTTTCATTTCATCTTCTATGTATCTGTTATTTATATTTGACATACGATTATACTGCCTTAGCGGCTTACCCTCCTCTTATTCTATAATTTCTCTTCAATAGATTATACCACACAATCTAGGATTTTCATAATTTAACCCTCTAATTTTATAGAACTTGATATTTTTCATATAAAATGATATAATACAATTACAAAGATGACTCTATTCGAAGAGCTCGAATAGGATAAAATAAAGAAAGCTCAATTGATGACTCTGCTCGAAGAGCTCGAGCAGGATAAAATAAAGAAAGCTCAATTGATGAAGATGGTATCTTATATACCATCTTTTTATTTTATCTGTAATCTATCTTTAAAATACTGAAGAGATGAATATTTTAAGATTTTTTCATATCTTTTTTGGTCAGAGTTTAATGTGGCTTTTCTAAACTCCTTAAGATACTTTTTAAATCCTTTTTTTAATTTTTCCTCTTTACTTTTCAAATAATTAAATTCATTCTGTTTAATTTTTATCTCTCTATCACTAATACTAAATATGGTCTATCTTCTTTCTTTAGAATCTCCTTGCAATCTTGAAATTCAGCATAAAATTTTTCTGATAGAAATTTTATATCCATATTTTGCCTCAATTATATATCTAAGTTCTTTACATACTCAGCATTCTCTTCTATAAACTCTCTTCTTGGGTCTACCTTATCTCCCATCAGTTTATCAAATAACATATCTGCTGCTCTAGCATCATCTATTGTTACTTTTAAAAGAGTTCTATTTTGTGGGTCCATTGTTGTTTCCCATAATTGCTCTGGATTCATCTCTCCAAGTCCCTTATATCTTTGAAGAGTGTATTTTTTATCCTCTCCTTCAAAAGCTTCTGTTATCTCCTTTAGCTCTCTATCTGAGTAAGCATATTTTATCTGTTTTCCATAAGAGATTTTATATAATGGTGGTTGAGCAATAAATACATTTCCATTATAGATTAACTCTACCATATATCTGTATATGAACGTTAATAAAAGAGTTCTTATGTGTGCTCCATCTACGTCAGCATCTGTCATAAGTATTATCTTTCCATATCTTAACTTCTCAAGATTGAAGTTATCTCCAATACCTGTTCCAAAGGCTGTAATCATAGCTCTTACCTCATTATTCTCAAGAGCTTTGTGAAGTCCTGCCTTCTCAACGTTTAATATCTTTCCTCTAAGAGGTAGTATTGCTTGATGATATCTATCTCTACCCTGTTTTGCCGATCCTCCTGCAGAATCTCCCTCTACTATATAAAGTTCGCACTCCTCTGGATTTTTAGATGAACAATCTGCTAGTTTTCCTGGTAATGAACCTACTTCTAATGCTGATTTTCTAAGTACAAGCTCCCTTGCTCTTTGAGCTGCTTCTCTGGCTTTCTTAGAGTTTAATATCTTCTCTATGATAACCTTAGTATCATTAGGATTATCCTCTAATACCATCTTTAATTGTCCACCTACAACTGTAGATACTATTCCTGTAACCTCAGAATTTCCTAATTTTGTCTTAGTTTGTCCTTCAAATTGTGGTTGTGGAACCTTTACAGAAACTATAGCCGTTACACCCTCTCTAATATCTATTCCCTGTAACTTTCCATCTTTATCCTTTAATAGCCCTTGTGCCTTTCCTACATCATTTATTATTCTTGTCAATGCTGTTCTAAATCCTTGAACATGAGTTCCTCCCTCATGTGTGTTGATATTATTTACAAAAGAGTAAATTATCTCAGATTGGTTTACCGTATACAGGAAAGCTATCTCTACACCTATATTATCTATATCTCCTGTCATATAGATAGGCTCTTTTATTAATTTTTCTGTATCTTGAGTTATCTCTCTTAAGAAGTCAGCTATTCCCCCCTCGAATTCAAAAACTTCCTTCTTAAATGGTTCCTTTCTTGAATCTGATAAAGTTATAACAAGTCCCTTATTTAAGTAAGCTAACTCCTTTAATCTATTTTTTAATGTATTATAGTCATAAACTAAAGTTTCAAATATCTCATGGTCAGCCTTAAATCTTACTGTTGTTCCATGCTCTTCAGTAACTCCTATCTCCTTTACTGCCTCTTCTGGTACCCCTCTATTATATCTTTGATACCAAATTTTCCCATTCTTTTTTACCTCTACCTCTGTCCATAGAGAAAGAGCGTTAACTACTGAAACTCCAACTCCGTGAAGTCCTCCTGAAACTTTATAGTTATCATTTTCAAATTTTCCTCCAGCATGTAGTACCGTTAAAACTATCTCTAATGCTGATTTTCCATACTTAGGGTGAATATCTACTGGAATTCCTCTTCCATTATCCACTACCTCTATTACGTTATCTGGAAGTATACTTACCTCTATATGAGTACAATATCCAGCTAGTGCCTCGTCCACTGAGTTATCCACTATCTCCCATACAAGATGGTGTAATCCTCTCTCTGAAGTTGTTCCTATATACATTCCCGGTCTTTTTCTTACTGCTTCAAGTCCTTCTAGGACTGTTATATCTTCTGCTTGATAATTATTGCTCACTTTCTACCTCCAATTATATTAAAATATTCATTCCCTCTACTCATCAAAGTCTGTGTTCCATATGATGAAAAATATATTTTATTATCAGTTATAATCACTGTTTTTTTACTCTCTCCAGCCAAATCTATCACTTCTTTTTTCTCTAGTTGCTCCCTATAAAAGCCCCTATTTTCTTCATTTGTAATATGTATATAATCAATAATAAGTAATATCTCCTTGCTTGGGATAAGTATCTTTTCCTCTAAAAAAACATACACTACTCTTCACTTTCCTCTGCTTCTTCATTATCTATATATTTTCCTAATCTCCTTAGATACTCCTTAGCTTTTCCATTATCTATACACACTCTACAAAATGCCTCTTCTCCCTCATACAACATTCCACAAACCTTACATTTTTTATATCCATGAGAAAGAAGATACTCTTCACGTTCCTTGGCTATCTTTTGAAGATAAGCTATCTTCTCCATTATTCCTAGATTTCTTCTCTGAATATCTGAGCTTTGTAACTCCTCTAATACCTCTTCTTTTTTTATATGAGGCTCTGGATTCTCTATCCCTTCATCCTCACTCTCTCTATTGAGGTACTCATCTCTATTCTCATCTAGATTTCCTGTTCTTACAACAATATCCCTCACTACTTCCTCATCAAAGTAGCTATTTATCCTCTCTATATACTTACTCTTTTCCAGTGTTAGATGATGAATAAACAGAGGACTTTCAGCTCTGATATATAAAACTCCTTCTTTTATATAATCTGGCTGACACTTCTCACAAATTTTACCGACTATCTTTTCCCATTCAGCCTTTAAAATTCCCTCTTTTAATCTTCTGCTCTTTCCAACTGCAGTATCTATCATCTCACTAACATTACTCAACTTCTCTGCCATACTCTATCTCACCACTCTCCACATAGAAATTTTTTGAGTCTATTCCTAACTCTCCAGTAGAACTTAATAATACCTGAATATTTCTCTTCTCTAAATAGTTTAGTATACTATCCTTTCTATTTGAATCAAAGTATGAAGAGATATCATCTATTATAAGAACAGGATTTTCCTTTCTATCTCTTATTACCATATCTATCTCTGATAGTTTTAATGAAAAGATTATAGATTTTTTCTCCCCTTGTGAAGCTGTTGACTTAGCCTCATGTCCATTTAAAATAAATAAAAAATCATCTTTTTGTGGACCACATAGAGAAAAACCATATCTTTTTTCCTGTGAAAAAACCTTTCTTATCCTCTCTCTCAATAGCTCCTCAATCTCCTTTAGAGAAAGTTTCTTTATATTTCCCAAGTGAGAATCATAGGTTAAGCTTAGCTCCTTTTTACTATCAAAAAGTTTTCTATAATTGAGATTAAGAATTATTGAAATTTTTTGTACATACTCCAATCTCTTCTCTATAACTTTAGCTCCATACTTTATAAATTCTTCCTCATATACTAAATACTCACTATCCTTTGTCCTTTGCTCCTTTAGATATTTATTTCTTATCTTCAATAACTTATTATAATTTTTTAAATCTTGAAAATACTCACTGTTAGTCTGTGCTATCTCCCCGTCAAAAAAACTCCTCCTTATAGATGGAGAACCTGTTATTAAAACAATATCCTCTGGTATATAGGTTACAACATTTAGCTTTCCATAGAACTCATCATATGGTACCTTCTTATTATTATAATAATACTCTTTTCTATTTTCATTAAATTTAACTGTGAGAGTCTTTTCTCCAATATTATCTCTATATACTATGTAGACTCCTGTCCTTTGAGCTCCATATCTCATCATCTCTGAAGCCTTTGAAGTTCTAAAACTCTTTCCAGTAGCATTGAAATATACAGCCTCTAGTAAGCTAGTTTTTCCCTGTCCATTCTTTCCAAAAAATAGATTAAGTTTTGGAAAAAATTTGACACTACTATCAATTAAATTTCTAAAATTTACATAATTTATCTCTAATATTTCCAAAGCTTAATCCACCCTACTATTCAATATAAATTTACTTAACTAAGAAACTTTGTCCAGCTGCTTCAACTTTATCTCCTGGATATAGCTTTTTACCTCTTCTTAACTCAACCTCTCCATTTACCTTTACATTTCCATCTAGGATAAAGAACTTTGCATCTACTCCTGTATCACAAACTCCTACCCATTTTAAAAATTGATCTAACTTTATAAATTCAGTTGATATTTTTACCTCTTCCATCTTTTACAACTCCTTAATTTTTTATTTAGTCTATCTCATATTGTACCATAATTTTAAGAATTTTTCTATTAAAGTTTGACTTCAAACCCTTTTTAAAATAGTATATTTTTTAAAAGCCCAATTATATTTTTTACTGATATTTTTCTCCTTAGCTTAAATATAACTTATCTTTATATGTATATAAGCAATAATAAAAAAGAAAATACTAAAAAGCCAAATTATTTACTAGTATGACAATTAGTACTCTCTTTTTATATCTCTATTTCTTTCTAGCCTTCAATATTTTTTTATAAGTTAAAAGAAAGGTAATTGATGCTATAGTTACAGAACTGATATCTGCGATTGGTTCTGCATAATATATCCCTTTTACTCCCATAAAAAATGGTAGTATAATAGCTAATGGAACAAGTAATATTACCTTTCTTAAAAGAGCTATGAAGATTGAGTATTTAGCTTGTCCCAAAGCTAAAAAAGTTCCCTGTATAGCCTGTTGAATCCCAAATATTACCATTCCTAAAATAAATATTGGCATAAACTTCGAAGTTAAATCAAAAAGCTCTCTATGCTCTGTAAAAATCCCCACATATACTTCTGGAAAAATTACTCCAATTCCTCCCATTACTACAGTTACAGTCAAACATACTCCCAACATTCCTTTAAATGTTTGAAGAACCCTTTTTCTATTTCCTGCCCCATAGTTATAACTTATTACTGGTTGTATCCCTTGGGTAATCCCACTCACTGGTACAGTAATCAATTGTAAAACACTTGTTAAGATAGACATAGAGCCCACATAGATATCTCCACCATATTTTTGTAATCTAGAGTTTAAAGTTAATAATACTAAACTCTCTGTACTTTGCATAATAAATGGAGATATTCCCAACATACCCGTTTTCTTTAAAATATCCCTATCAAAGTATAAACTTTTTAACCTCAACTTAATAACACTCTTTTCCGAGATAAGAAAATATACCACCCAAATTGCACTCATTGCTTGAGATATTACTGTCGCTAAAGCTGCCCCTTTCACTCCCATTCCCAATACAAATATAAATATTGGATCTAGTATTATATTGGTAACAGCACCTATTAAAACTGAGAACATAGCCACTTTAGCATTTCCCTGCCCACTTATAAAGGTATTTAATCCCAAAGATAGCATAACAAAAATAGTCCCATAGAGATATAGCCCTACATAATCTTGAGCATATCCTATCACATTATCACTAGCCCCAAAAGCGTATAACAGTGGTGTCTTAAAAATTTGAAAGAACACAGTTAATACTATAGAAAAAACTATTAATAGAGCTGCACTATTTCCCAATATTTTCTCCGCTCTATTATAATTTCTAGCTCCTAGTTCAATAGATGCTAGTGGAGCTCCTCCCTGTCCAGCAAAGGCACTAAAAGCTGCTACTACCATAATTATTGGAAAAGTTACTCCTACTCCTGTGAGAGCTAAAGATCCTACATCTTTGATATGACCTATATATATTCTATCCACTATGTTATATAGTACATTTATTAATTGAGCTAATACTGAAGGCACTGCCATAATTAAAAATAGCTTAAACAATGGTGTTTTTTCCAACTTTTCAGCCTGATTTTTCATCTTTCCACCTCTCTATTAAAAATTTATTTATATAATAAAAATAGCAAATATTTCTATTTGCTATTTTGACTCTTTAATATATCTCTAATTTCAGTAAGTAAAAGCTCTTCATTAGATGGTTTTGGAGCTGGTTTTGCATCTTCTTGCTTCTTAACTAATTTATTTACAACTTTTATCATAAAGAACACACATAGACAAATTATTGCAAAATCTAATACGTTTTGTAAAAATTGTCCATATTTTACAACAACAGAATCTCCACCTGCTATACTTGATGGCAGTTTTAAACTTAGAGTTGAAATATTTATTTTTCCAGTAAATATTCCGATGATAGGCATAATTATATCGTTAACCATACTTGAAACTATCTTACTGAAAGCTCCCCCTACTATAACCCCGACTGCCATATCTAGTACGTTTCCACGTAATGCAAACTTTTTAAACTCTTCAATAAATTTCATAATCTCTCCTTTTTCATAAGAAAGGGGTGTTATAGATATAACATCCCTCTTTCTTTTTTTATATTTTTAATTTTATTTATTTTCTAATCTTTTATTTAAAATTTCAGCTTCCTTTTCATATCCTTTTTTACCAAGTAAAGCAAACATATTAGCTTTATATGACTCTACTCCTGGTTGGTTGAAAGGATTTACACCAAGGATATATCCACTCATTCCACAAGCTTTTTCAAAGAAGTAGAATAGGTATCCTAAGTGGAATGGAGTAGCTTCTGGTACAGTTACTACTAAGTTAGGTACTCCTCCATCTACGTGAGCAAGTAGTGTTCCTTGAGCAGCTTTAGTATTTACAAAGTCCATTCCTTTTCCAGCAAGATAGTTTAATCCATCTAGATCAACTTCTTCAGCTTCAATTATTATATCCTCTTCTGGTTTTTCTATTAAAACAGCTGTTTCAAATAGTTCTCTTCTTCCATCTTGGATATATTGTCCCATTGAGTGTAGATCAGTTGAGAAATCTGCTGCTGCTGGGAATAATCCTTTTCCATCTTTACCTTCAGATTCTCCAAATAATTGTTTCCACCATTCACCAAAATAGTGTAATCTTGGTTCATAGTTTATTAACATCTCAATATTTTTACCTTTTCTATTTAAAATATTTCTTATTGCTGCATATTTGTAACAATCATTCTCTTCAAATGGTGCATTGTAATCATTTTGAGCCTCTCTAGCCCCTGCCATAAGCTCATCTATATCAATTCCTGCACAAGCTATTGGAAGTAATCCAACTGGTGTTAAAACAGAGAATCTTCCTCCTACATCATCAGGAATTACGAAAGTTTCATATCCTTCTTCATCAGCTAATTTCTTTAATGCTCCCTTTGCTTTATCTGTAGTTGCATATATTCTGTTTTTAGCTTCTGCTTTTCCATATTTTTCTTCTATATGTTTTTTTAGAACTCTGAAAGCTATTGCTGGCTCAGTAGTAGTTCCAGATTTAGATATTACGTTGATTGAATAATCTTTTCCTTCTAATATATCTAATAGGTGCTTTAAATACACTCCAGAGATGTTATTTCCTACATAGAATATCTCTGTTCCTTTTCTTTTATCCTTTGGTAAGTTGTTGTAGAAAGTATGAGATAAGAAGTCAATAGCAGCTCTTGCTCCTAAATATGACCCCCCTATTCCAACTACTAAAAGTATATCAGAGTCCCTTTTAATTTTTTCAGCTGCAGCTTTAATTCTTTCAAATTCAGCTTTATCATAGTTTGTAGGTAACTCTATCCATCCTAAGAAATCATTTCCAGCTCCAGTTTTTTCATTTAGAAATTTTTCTGCTGCCAATACTTGTTCTTTCATGAAAGATAATTCTTCTTCTCTTACATACCCAAGTGCCTTAGAATAATCAAATGACAGTTTTTTCATTAATATTCCCTCCTAGTTTATTTTTTATCTTCAAGAGCTTCTATTCTCTTTTGTAACTCATCTATCAGCTTTTCATTTTCATTTACTCTCTCTCTCAAAAGTTCAATTGTCTCATTCATATTATCCAATCTACCATTGAAAGTGCTTGCATCGAAACCTATTCTATTTAACTCCTGAGAAAACTCTAGCATCAGTGCTTCTAAAATATTTAAATCCTCTTTATTTGCCTTTTTTAAATCCATATAATCAACACTTCTAGCTAGCCCCTCGGCAAACTCATATCTAGTAACTGGTTCATTTCCATTAAATTTATATCTATTCTCTTTTATTATCCCTTTTTCTACTAAAGAGTTTATAGACTTATATGCCCAATGCTCCTTATTTAAATCTTCAAATTTTGTATCTGCAAATAGAAAAGATGATAAAGTAATCAGTAGTATTATTATATATTTCAATTCGCTTTTCCTCCCTCTTTTTGCTTTATTTTCTTAAGTTTTCTCAACTTTTAGTATAGCATAGAACTAAAATTTTATCCACAAAATTGTTGAGTAAAATATAAAAAAAAACTGCCTTAATTAGGCAGTGAACTCACAAGTGGCTGGGGTGGCTGGATTCGAACCAACGCATGACGGAGTCAAAGTCCGTTGCCTTACCGCTTGGCGACACCCCAATCTAATGCTTGGCAAGTTCCTATCCTCCCAGGAGGCTTCCCTCCAAGTACTTTCAGCGTTTACGGGCTTAACTTCCAGGTTCGGAATGTGTCTGGGTGTACCCCCGTAGCTATTCTCACCAAGCTATATCTATTTGCATAGACATTCAAAACTATATAGTAATATCAGATAAGGTTAAAACTTCGACTTATTAGTATTGGTCAGCTAAAGGCCTCGCAGCCCTTACACCCCCAACCTATCAACCTCC
>NZ_JACSNP010000129.1 GCF_016900045.1 Fusobacterium mortiferum | reverse complement strand
CTTTTCCTGCCGCCGGTTGCCCCGCTCATCACCATGCTCATGTTCGGCAACCTAATCCGTGAATGTTTGCTGCTTGACCGTATGGCAGAAACAATTTCCACTCCGTTTTTAAACATTATCACATTGGTTTTGACGATTGCTATCGGTTCTACAATGAGTGCAGATACTTTCTTAACGTCTCAGACGCTCTTAATTATTTTCCTCGGCCTCGTATCTTTCGTTTTCGGTACTGCCTCCGGCGTTGTCTGCGCCCGCATTATGAAC
>NZ_JACSNP010000128.1 GCF_016900045.1 Fusobacterium mortiferum | reverse complement strand
GTTTCATAGTGGAACCCATGATTTCAATACCGACAAATAACAAACCAAAGAAAAATACTGTTTGACCGATATTTTTTAATTTTTCTGTTTTAGCAAAGAAATAAACTACAAAACCAATGAATACTATTGGCCAAATATAGTCACTTAATTTAAAAGCGATTAACTGTGCTGTCATTGTCGTACCGATATTAGCACCGAAAATAATGGAAATTGCTTGTGGCAGTTTCATTAAACCTGCACTGACAAAACCGATAGCCATTACAG
>NZ_JACSNP010000127.1 GCF_016900045.1 Fusobacterium mortiferum | reverse complement strand
TTCCAATTCTTTTTGCCTCGGGAAAATTTTCTTTAAACGTCGCTTCTTTTAAATGACAAATCATATAGTCTTTATCTTTCGGTGGATAATCACGCAAAATATCGCGCATCCAACCTCCAACAATATATGCTCTACCACCTAAAGAAGCAATTTTATTTGCAAAATCAACTTCATTCATCTTATTTACTCACTTCCATTTTATATGATACAAAAAAAGATATCCCTATTTTGATATGCACCCAAAATATTGGACATATTAATTAAG
>NZ_JACSNP010000126.1 GCF_016900045.1 Fusobacterium mortiferum | reverse complement strand
GTTGTAGTATCTTTAAGACCTACAGCTGCTGCGATATCACCGCTGTAAACAACTTCGATTTCTTTACGATGGTTTGCATGCATCTGTAAGATACGACCGATACGTTCTTTTTTGCCTTTTGTAGAGTTAAATACATAAGAACCAGCATTTAATGTACCGGAGTATACACGGAAGAATGCGAGTTTACCAACAAATGGGTCAGCCATGATTTTGAAGGCTAATGCAGCGAATGGTTCACTGTCATCTGCTTCACGATGGTCTTCTT
>NZ_JACSNP010000125.1 GCF_016900045.1 Fusobacterium mortiferum | reverse complement strand
ACGATATATAATACTACTAAATAAACGAGTTTTACTAAGATTTCAGAGCCGAATTTACCAATAGAACCAGCCATCAAGCCAAATACACCGAGTGGTGCAATACACATGATAGCAGTCATGATTTTTACAGTAACTTCAGTCATATAGTTAAAGAATTTGAGTAAAAAATCCTTTTTTTCGCCACTTAAATTAGCGATAGCGAAACCGATGAATAAACTAAATACGATTATCTGTAAAATATTGCCAGATACGAGTGCTTCAAAAG
>NZ_JACSNP010000124.1 GCF_016900045.1 Fusobacterium mortiferum | reverse complement strand
TTATGTGACAAATACCTTTCTAAATAGCGAAATACAGCTCGCATTATACCGCAAAACCGCACACCCACAATGGCTAATGATAAGACATATAACGGTGGTTGCAAAGCAGCTGAAGCGATAAGCCATGCCGATAAACCCATTAAACTAATGGAACTTAATCCTGCTAAAGTCCCTACTAAAACAGCTACACTCAAAATGAAAATAACTGGTCTTGATATAGTTTTAATTTCATTTATCATATAATAAATTTCCTTCCAAGCGATTG
>NZ_JACSNP010000123.1 GCF_016900045.1 Fusobacterium mortiferum | reverse complement strand
TTATATCCCAATCAGCATGACCGCGATAAAATTCTTCACGCGTTCTGCCATGTACAGCTACTGCATCAAGCCCTGCTTTTTGCGCTAACTGTGCCATTTCCACTACATTGCAATGTTCACTGTCCCAGCCCTTGCGCATTTTGACAGTTACTGGCATATTTTTAACCGCTTCACGCGCTGCACACATAATCTCATATGCAAGCGATGGATTTTTCATGAGCGCTGAACCTTCATTATTGCGCACGATTTTTGGAGCAGGACAGCCC
>NZ_JACSNP010000122.1 GCF_016900045.1 Fusobacterium mortiferum | reverse complement strand
GATGTACACGCTATCCACCATACAGAAATCGAACCACAGTTTCAAAAAGAATTAGAACATCACCCTGAAATGCTCGTCTATACGATTGAAGGGCCGTTGTTCTTCGGTGCTGTAAATGCCTTTGAGCGTTCTCTTGCCCATATCGATAAAGACCCGAAATCTTTGATTTTGCGCTTTGAAAGTGTGCCATTCGTCGATTTGAGCGGGCTTAAAATGCTCAATGAAATCATCAAGAATTTGCAAAAACGCGGTATTGAAGTCTATCT
>NZ_JACSNP010000121.1 GCF_016900045.1 Fusobacterium mortiferum | reverse complement strand
GTTTTAAGTGGATGTGCACCACGAAATTGATTGTCACGAACAATGCGGCGAATAATGCGTGCTACTGTTGTCGGTATGCGATTGTGCCCATCGATAGCTAATTGAGTTAAAGCACTGATGTATATTTTGTATTTCATATTATTGGGTATAGCTTTTGTCAGCTCATTATTTAAGCCATGAATACCTTCGATGATGATGGGTTGATTTTTTTCTACTTGTACAATGTGATTTCTCCATTCGCGGTATCCTGTAGCAAAATTATATAC
>NZ_JACSNP010000120.1 GCF_016900045.1 Fusobacterium mortiferum | reverse complement strand
ATAGCAAGACGTGCATTAGAAGGATATAAATACGATTTACAGACTTATTATCAAAGTGAACAGGAGATTTAAATGAAAAATTTATGTTGGCTGGCAACTGGTGGTACGATAGCTTCTCGTCCTAGTGAAAATGGATTAGTGCCAGGATTTACAGCGCAAGAAATGCTTGATTTATTGCCACAATTAAAGGCTTATGGCAATATTGATTGTTACGATATCATGCAGTTAGATAGCACAAATTTGCAACCAAAAGATTGGCAGTATAT
>NZ_JACSNP010000011.1 GCF_016900045.1 Fusobacterium mortiferum | reverse complement strand
TTTGGCAACAAAAAAAGACCTTCTTCAAATTTTTTGAAGAAAGTCTTAGTTTTTTAATTATAGACCTGAGTAGTTACATAATATTGAAAATATAAAAGGGAGTTTAAAAGCTCCCTTTTGATCTACTATCTATTATCTACTTTTTCTGGATACATATCATGGTTAGCTAATCTTGTCATAGCTATCTCTTCCCACTTAGTTCCTTTTTTTCCATAGTTACAATATGGATCTATTGAAATTCCACCTCTTGGAGTAAATTTTCCCCATACTTCTATATATTTAGGATCCATTAATTTTATTAGATCTTTCATTATAATATTTACACAATCTTCATGGAAATCTCCGTGATTACGGAAACTAAAAAGATATAGTTTTAATGATTTACTTTCAACCATTTTAATATTTGGAACATATGATATTATTATATTAGCAAAATCTGGTTGACCTGTAATAGGGCAAAGGCTTGTAAACTCTGGGCAATTAAATTTTACAAAATAATCATTATCTGGATGCTTATTATCAAATGTCTCTAAAATTTCAGGTGCATAGTTATCTGGATATTTTACCCCTTGATTTCCTAATAGTGTTAAATCTTTTAAATCTCTCATTATTTATCTCCTCTTCTTATTTTTACTAATGGATCTATAACTCCATTTATTTCAAAAGCTTTCTCTCTATCTATACAAGTTCCACATTTTCCACAAGAGTGTTCTTTTCCCTCATAACAACTCCATGTAAGTTCATACGGTAAATTTAATTCAAGTCCCTTTTTCACAATATCACTTTTATGCATATTTACAAATGGAGCTTCTATTCTTACTTCCTTTCCACTCCCTAGATAAATAGCTTGGTTCATAGCTTCATTAAATTCTGGACTACAATCTGGATAGGCATTTCCTGCTGAATCATCACTATGAGCTCCATAATATATAATTTGACAATTTTTAGAAAGAGCTATACTAGCTGCTGTAGATAAAAATAATCCATTTCTAAAAGGAACATAAGTAGAAATTCTCTCTCCATCACTCTCTTTTAATTGACTATCATAACTTCCTTGTGGGATATCCTCATCAGAATGAGAAAGTAAAGAGCAATTACTAAATGAGAAAATTTTCCCTAAATTTATCTCTAATAATTCTACTTGATAATAATTTGCTACTTTTCTAGCTGATTCTAGTTCTTTTGTATGCTTTTGTCCATAAGAAGCTGATAGAGCCACAACATTATCTTTTCCATATTTATCTACTGCCATAGCTAGACATGTTGAACTATCTACTCCACCACTCAACAATACTAATACTCTCATATGTTTATCTCCTTTATAATCTACTAAACAATCTATTTTGTAACATATAGTTATTCTTAAACTCTCCCATAAATGTAGAAGTTTCTGTAAAACTATTTGTTTTATTTATTCCTCTAGCTGTCATACACCCATGTTTTCCTTTAATTAAAACAGCTATATCCTTCGAGCCTATTATTTTACTTAAAATTTCTGCAATATCTCTTCCTATTCTTTCCTGTAATTGTAATCTCTTTCCTACCATATCACATATTCTTGCAATCTTACTAAGTCCAATTACTCTATCTTTAGGAATATACGCTACTGTCACACTCATATCATACATCAAAGCTAAGTGATGTTCACAACAACTAAAAATCTCTATATCCTTAACTATAACCATATCTTGACTATCTAAAGTATCTGAAACTTCAAAACTTTTATTATACATATCAACTATCTCATCATTTGTATAATTCATACCTTGAAAAATTTCAGCATACATGTTAGCTACCCTTTTAGGTGTTTCTATAAGTCCTTCTCTATCTGGATCATCACCTAATGCTATGAGTATTCCTCTTATATGTTTTTCAATCGCTTCTTTATCTATCATTATACACCTTTACTTTCTGGATCCCATATAAATTTATGAAGTTGTAATTGTAGATTTACTCCATTTAATTTATTCTCTTTCATAAATTCCACTATCTCAACTGGGTCTATAGATCCAAATACTGGACTAAAATATACAGCACATTTTCCTATTAAATTATATTTTTCAATTATTTCCTTCGCTTTTCTCAAATCTTCTATAGTTCCAGCTACAAATTTTACTGTATCTTTATCTTCTAAATATTTAAAATTGTCCAAACACATAGTACCTTCCATCTTGCTACTTGGTAATTTATAATCCATAGTAAATGATGGTGGGTTTTCTAATTTAGAGAATTTTTCAAGAGGTATGCTTCCATTTGTTTCTATCTCTAAACTTAACTCTGGATTCTCTTCTATTTTCTTTAATAATGTTTCTACATTCTCATGTAAAAGAGGTTCTCCTCCAGTAAGAGTTATATTTTTTATTCCACTTTTTATTATTCTATCGTATATCTCATCTTCACTCATTAAAGTATATGGAGCATCATCACCATTAGCCCACATTGTATCACAGTAACTACAATGTAAATTACACTTTTGTAATCTCACAAAAATAGCTAGTTGTCCAGCTTTTCTTCCCTCACCATTAATACTCTCAAAAATTTCTACAACCTTAAAATTTGCCATTATCTGATCTCCTCACTATATGTAGCACAATTATTTGGTGTTTCATATACTATTACTTTTTTTACTGGGATATTTTTCTCTTTAAAATAATCAAAGATATATTTTGAGAAATTTTCTGCTGTTGGTCTAAAATCTACCTCAATAATTCTAAACCCATCTTCTTTTAAAGCATTTAATGTTATTTCTCTCATACTGTTTTTTTCTATAATAAAAGAGTGATCAAGATAATCAGCTAATTCTTTTAACATTCCCTTTATATCCCCAAAATCTATTAGCATTCCTCTCAAATGCCCCTCTTTTTTTAACTTATCTCCATATATCTCCATTTTTACTGTCCAACGATGTCCATGAATATTTTTACACTTTCCATTATATCCTAATAAAAAATGAGCACTATCAAAACTTGCTTCACTAATTAATGTATACATATAAATTTCCTCCATCATAACTTTAAAAATAAAAAAAGAAAAGTTACCCTTCTACTCTATAAACAAGCAATAAAAAAGGAACTTTTCTATTATTCAAAAAATTATAATAAAAAAAGAGCCCTAGTTTTGTTTATAGACAGGATGGTACAAATGAACTGTCTTTTTTTGTATTCTTTTTCACATAGTAACATATTTATTCTTTTTTGTCAAAAAATATTTAATTTTAAATTAATATTCTATATCAAAAAGGAAATTCTACTTATTTAAAAGTAAAATCTCCTTTTCTATACTTTTATTATTTTATTTTAGCACTAGCTTCTATAAATCCTTTGAATAATGGATGTGGATTATTTGGTCTTGTCTTAAATTCTGGATGGAATTGTCCAGCAATATAGAATGGATGAACATCTTTAGATAATTCTACTATCTCTACAAGGTTATTATCTGGAGATGTTCCAGAAACTTTCAATCCAGCTTTTTCTAACTCTTCTCTATATAGATTATTATACTCATATCTATGTCTATGTCTTTCACTTATCTCTTTAGAACCATATAGTTCTTGAGCTAAAGTTCCATCTCCTAAAACACATGGATAAGCTCCCAATCTCATTGTTCCACCCATTTTTTCAATATATTTTTGATCTTCCATTATATGAATTACTGGATGAGTTGTATTTTCATCTAATTCACTTGAATTAGCATCAGCATATCCTAAAACATTTCTAGCAAATTCTACAACTGATAATTGCATACCTAAACATATTCCTAAGAAAGGGATTTTGTTTTCTCTAGCATATTTGATAGCTGCTATTTTTCCCTCTACTCCTCTATTACCAAATCCTCCAGGTACTAATATTCCTTGATATCCTTTTAAAGATTCTACATCTAGATTTTCAGCTTGTATATATTTTATTCTAGCTTTGTATCCTAATGAATAAGCAGCATGTTCTAATGATTCATTTATACTTATATATGCATCTTTTAATTCAACATATTTTCCTACTACAGCTATTTTTACTTCTGATTTAGGATTTTTAATATCATAAACTATTTTTTCCCATGGAGCTAAGTCAGCTTTTCTATTCTCTATACCTAGTTTTTTGCAAGTAACATTTGCTAAACCTTCTTTTTCCATAATTAAAGGAATTTCATAAATAGTACTAGCATCTTTAGCTTCTATTACAGCATCATAGTCTATATCACAGAACATAGCTAATTTTTTTCTTAATCCTTCATTTAAATCGTGCTCTGTTCTACAAACTAAAATATCTGGACGAATTCCTAAACTCATTAACTCCTTAACAGAGTGTTGTGCTGGTTTTGTTTTTAACTCTCCTGCTGCTTTTAGATATGGAACTAAAGCAACATGAATATATAATACATTTTCACGTCCTATATCATATTTAAATTGTCTGATAGCTTCCAAAAACGGTGTTGATTCTATATCTCCTACTGTACCACCAATCTCTGTTATAACTATATCAGAGTTATTAACTTTTCCAGCTATCTCTATTTTTGATTTTATCTCATTAGTTATATGAGGAACTACTTGTACAGTTTTTCCAAGATACTCTCCATTTCTTTCTCTCTCTATAACTGTTTGATATATTTTTCCAGTAGTTATATTATTATATTTTGTTAAATTTTCATCAATAAATCTCTCATAGTGTCCTAAGTCTAAATCTGTTTCAGCTCCATCATCTGTAACAAATACCTCTCCATGCTCATATGGATTCATTGTTCCCGGATCAACATTTATATAAGGATCAAATTTTTGAATAGTTACATTATATCCTCTAGCTTTTAATAAATTTCCTAATGAGGCAGCAGTAATTCCCTTTCCAAGTGATGATACAACTCCTCCAGTGACAAAAATATATTTTGTATTCATTTAATAACCTCCTAAAAAATTTAATAAATAAAAAAAGGCGAAAAAAAAAATTCGCCTTGCTAGTTTTTTATTTTTTAAGAAAAGTTCTTTGTTTTCTTACTCATATATACTTTTTTAATTAACGTATTTATGATATCATAACTTTTAATAAATTGCAAGAAAAAATTTGAAACAATTTAAATTTTACCATAAGCCAAGATTTCTTCAGATTTTTTTATTGCTAATGAAAAGACACCATATAGTATAACTCCATCAAATTCTGCATAGTATGAAGTAATAATATTTCCAAAGCAATCTTTGATTTCTCCTAACAAATCGCCTTCATTAAATTTTTCTCCAGCTTTATATCTAGGATACCAAAATCCATCTACTTCAGAAGAAATATATTTAGCTGTAGTAATCTCTTTTTGATTTAAATTCTTCTCATTTAAAAAATCTATAATATTGAAGTATCCTAAAACAGAAAGAATATCCTTTTTATACTCTTTCACTTCTTCATTGTTCCAAAGTCCATTTCCCCCTCTTTCAATTAACATAGAGGGAACTCCTTGAATAGCTGCAGAATTATATGCTCCTGTTTTAGCTGAAGATCTTACTCTATAAGGAACAGAAAGTACTTGAGCAACTTCGTGAGATACTTCTATAACTTTATTATCTCCTATTCCTGGAGAGTATACAAAATTTGTAGCTCTTTCATATAAGTCTCCACCATGTAAATCTATAAAAAAATCCAATTGAGGATAAAGAAACTTAGAAAAGTGATAAGCTATCTTATCCGATATACTTCCATTCTCAATTCCTGGAAAAGCTCTATTTAAGTTCTTGTTATCCTCAGGCATCACAGCTGGAATTTTATGAAAGAAGCCTGAATAATTAACCGGATGAAATATTATAACTGTCCCATTTATATTTTCTGGATCTATCTCTTGAGAAAGTTCAATAGCACTCTGTATTCCCACATATTCACAATTATGTATTCCAGAAGATATAGCTACTATTTTTCCACTTTTTTTCCCATTTATTATAGTAGTAGGAATACTATATCCTTCAATATCCCAAAATCCTGAAACTTTCTCTCCTAATTTACAAACTATATTTCCTAATTTAAATTCCATATTTTACTCCTTAATCAATAATTACTTTATAGTTAAAATCTTTTAAATAATTTTAATTATCAAAATTTATTTCTAAAATAGAATTTAATAATTTTTTAGCATAAGAACTTTTTACTTTTGAAAGTTCATAAATATCCTCTACCTTTTCTACAATTTCTCCATCATGAAAAAATAGCACTTTATCACACATATATGTAACAGATGGTAAGTCATGGGTAATAAAAATATATGATAATTTATATTTATTCTGCAAATTTTTTAGTAAATCCATTACTTGAGTTTGAGTAGAAGCATCTAAAGAACTAATAGCTTCATCTAAAAGAATAAATTGTGGTTCTGTAGCCACGGCTCTAGCTATACATACTCTTTGTAATTGTCCACCACTTAATTCATGAGGATATCTATTCATAAAACCTTCATTTAAGCCTACTGTTTCCAATAGCTCTTTTATTTTACTAACCTTATCTATTTTTTTTCCAAGCTTTCTCTCTAATACTCTCAAAGATTCCCCTATAATATCTTTGACTAAAAAACGAGGATTGGCAGAAGATGTATAATCTTGAAATACAATACTTATCTTCTGTTGTATCTTTCTTTTTTCCTCTTTAGTAGCATTATACATATCTACTCCATCAAAAATTATATTTCCACTGTCTGGTTTTAAAAGTCCAATTAAAGTTTTTCCTAAAGTAGATTTCCCACTTCCACTCTCTCCTATTATTCCAAGACATTCTCCTTTTTTTAATGAAAGGGATACATTTTTAATAACTTGTTGTCTTTCTTTACCAAAAATTGTTTTTTGATTCTCCTTTTTAAAACTTACATTTATATTTTTAGCCTCTAATAACATCTTTCTCCCCTTTCATAATCTTTTTATATCTATTCATAACTGCTAACTTCTTTTCTATTAACATCTTGGTAAATTCATCTTTAGTTTGGGAAAAAACTTCATTCTTCTTTCCTTGTGAAACAATTTTTCCCTTGTTCATTACAATAATATAGTCAGCTATTTCAGAAATTACTCCTAAATCATGTGAGATGAAAATCATTCCAACTTTACCGCTATTTTTTATTTTTTGAAACTCTTTCATAATTTCAAATTGTGTAATAGCATCAATAGCTGTAGTTGGTTCATCTGCTATTATAAAATTAGGATTCATCGATAAAGCTAGCCCTATCATTATTCTTTGTAACATTCCACCACTTAATTGATGAGGAAATTTTGAAAGAATATCTTCTGGATTTTTTAACTGCATCTTTTCTAAAATTTCAATGGATTTCTTTTTTATCTCTTGAGCTGAAAGTGAAGTATGCTCTACAAATGTCTCCATTATTTGATAACCTACTGTATATAAAGGATCAAAGCAAGTCATAGGATTTTGTAAAATCATAGCAATTTCTTTTCCTCTTAATTTTCTTAGATCTTCACCCTTTGCTTCCAAAAGATTTTCTTCATTATATATAGCTTTTCCTTCAGTAAAAAAAGTTTTATTATCTAATAATCCCATAATCGATTTGCAAGTTAAACTTTTCCCACTTCCACTCTCTCCTAGAATCCCAAGACACTCTCCCTCTTTTAATTCAAAAGAAACATTTTCAACTAAACTTTTTTTTATACTCTTTTTTCTCAAAAATATAGAAATATTTTCTACCTTCAATAACGTTTTTTTCATTAAATTTCTGCCTCCTTTGGATCAAAAGCATCTCTTAAACAATCTCCTAAAAAATTAAAAGCTGCTACTAAAATTACTACTGCTACACCTGGAGCTATCATTTGTATTGGATTAGTAGTCATTACATTTTTTGCCTCATTCAACATAGCTCCCCACTCTGGAATAGGAGCTTGTACTCCAAGTCCTAAAAAAGAGAGAGTAGAAATATTTAAAATAGCCCATCCAATATCTAAAGTAGCTAATACAGCCATTTCTGAAGCAATACAAGGAAGCATATGTCTAAAAAGTATAAATTTTTCTCCAGAGCCTATACATCTTGAAAAAAGAATAAAATTTTTATCTGTATATTTTATAACATTTGTTCTGATCATTCTTGCATACCAAGCCCATTTAATAAAAACATTAGCTATAATAACGTTCCTAATATCTACTCCTAATAAAGCTACTACAGCTAATATCATTATTTGGCTCGGGAAAGAAAGCATCATATCAACTATTCTCATTATTACATTATCAATTATTCCTTTAAAATATCCTGATAACAATCCCATCAACGTTCCTATACCGATAGTTCCGACCATTGTAACTAATGACAAGAAAAGTGTAGGTCTTATTCCATATATCATTCTTGACAAAACACATCTTCCTAAATGATCAGTTCCTAATGGATATTGCCATGAATAAGGTGCAAATTTATTTAAAATATTATTTTCATAAGGATCATTTGGTGCTACAAGTGGGGCAAAAATTCCCATAAAAACTAATATTAAAATTAAAACTATACATATTAAAGCCATCTTATTTTTTAAAAGTCTTTTAATCATATTTTTTAATCCATCCCCTTTCTAAGTCTTGGATCAGAAACATATTGGATTATATCAAATATTAAATTAAACATAACAAAAAGTGTTCCGACCATTAAAACATATGCCTGTATCACAGGATAATCTCTATTAAAAATAGAAGCTATACAAAGTTTTCCTATTCCTGGCCATGCAAAAACATTTTCTACTACTATAGTCCCTGCAATAAGTTGTGGTATGCTCATTCCTATTGCTGTAATACATGAATGAAGAGAGTTTTTTAAAATATGCTTTCTTAAAATATTTTTTTGCTGTAGTCCTCTTACATTAGCATAAAGAACATAATCTTCTTTCATATTCTCTAACATATTATTTCTAATTAGTCTTATGTATGTAGATATATATGTAAGTGACACTGTAAAAGCTGGTAAAATCAGATGTTTAAAAGAACCTGCCCCACTTGTAGGCAATAAATCAAGTTTTATACTTATTAACCAAATCATTAATAACCCTATCCAATAAGCTGGCATTGCTGTAGTCATAAAAACAATTCCTCTCATAATTTTATCAAACCAAGAATCTTTGTATGCAGCACACAGAAAGCCAATAGGTAAACTTAAAAATATAACAAAAACTAAAGAAAGTCCCGCTAATTGTAAGGTTGCTGGAAGACATCTTCCTATCTCACCTAAAACTGTACGAGTAGGATTTGTATAACTTACTCCAAAATTTAAAGCTAAACACTGAAAAAACCACTTTATATATCTTATAAAAAATGGATCATTTAAGCCTAACTCTTCTCTTACTTGTGCAATAGCTTCCTCTGTAATTATAGGAGTCTGTCTAACTCTTAAAGCTACTTCAGCTGGATCTGAAGGAATTAAATTTATAAATATAAAGCAAATAAAGGAAATACAAATAAGTAACGGAATACTCATCAAAATTCTTTTAATAATATAATTTTTCACTTTTCCTCCTTTTAATAAATAGGGATAGGCTATGCCTATCCCTATGGTATCCTATAATTAATTTCCAAAAGTCATTTCAGCAAATGGAACTTCATATTGAGTTTGTGTAAATTTAACATTTTTTAAATCAGAAGTATAAATTGCTTTATTACACTCATAAGTAAGTGGAATATATACAGCATCTTCATGTAATCTTGTCAATACAAATGTATATAAATTTTGTCTTTCTTCTTCATCTGTAGAAACAAGAATTTTTGTTATAGCCTCATCTATCTCTGCCTTATCTTCTAATCCTAATTGAGCTGCATAATCTCCATACACACGTTGACGCATTGCAGCTAAAGAAGATTGAGGATCATATGGTGTTCCCCAACAAATATTAAATACCATATCAAAATTTCCTGCTTTCATATTATCACGATAAGATTGCTCTTCTTGTCCTATAATATTTATAGCTATTCCTATTTTTTTATATTCTGCCTGTAAATATTCAGAAATAGTTTTCTCTGTAACACTATCACTATTATACAATAGATTTAACTCTAATTTTTTACCATTTTTAGTACGAATACCATCCTTACCTTTTACCCAACCACTTTGATCTAAATATTTATTAGCTAAATCTATATCAAAATTAAATGGCTTTAGATCAATATTACAATAAGGAGTTGTCTTTGAAAACAATGTATCAGCTGGCTTTTCTAAACCATAAAATACTCCTTTAGATATAGCCTCTTTATTAGTAGCATGTTGTAAAGCATATCTTATATTTTTATCTTTTAATATTGGATTACTTGTATTTATAACAATTTGTCTAGTTGAAGTTGGTTCAGATAGGGCTACTGTAAATTTATCACTATTCTTATATTTATTTACTGCATCAGCATCTATCATATTTTTTCCAAATATTAAATCTATCTCTCCTTTCTCTAGTGCTAAGATACGAGTTTGATTATCTGGAATTACTTTTACTAAAATCTTTTTAATTTCTGGAACTTTTCCCCAATAATTTTCATTAGCTTCAAATATAGCATACTCATCTGTCACAAAATCTTTTAAGATATATGGTCCCGTTCCTATATAAGCATTTACTCCATTCTTAGTTGAACCATTTTTCATAGCTTTTGGAGATATCATTGCAAAAGGTCTAGTTACTCCTAATTCTGTAAGCATTGGATAGTATGGTTTACTTAATTTTATCTGTATTGTGTAATCATCTACTAGATCCACACTTTCTAAAAGATGCATCATTTCTAACCAAGTATGTCTGCTCTTATTTTCTAAAATAGCATCAAAGTTTGCCTTAATAGCATTGGCATCACAAATTGTTCCATCTGAAAAAGTTACTCCTTTTCTTATATTGAATGTGTATACTTTTCCATCTTCACTTATACTCCAACTCTCTGCAAGACATGGCTCATACCCATTCGGACCAATATTAACAAGAGTTTCATATAACATCTCTTGTGCATACATCTCTCCAGCATAAAGATGGGGATTTAAATCTCTAATATCCCTATAATTTACAAATACTAACTCATCTTTCTTTTCTTTTTCATTTTTAATGACTTTTTCATTCTCTTTGCCATCACAGCCTAGCATTCCAGCTATAATTAAAGTTCCAACTAGAAACTTTGTCAAATAATGTCTCATTTTATTCACCTCTAATATTTTGTGTTTAGATATTTTAACAACATCACAATGATATCACAAAATATTAAAATAGTCAATATAAATATTTTGTATATCAAAATATAATCGGAAATATATTGATAAATATTTAATTAATTAAAAATAAAAATTGCTATCAATATAGTGAATAAACGGAGAATTTTTTTAATAAAAAATAGGCTATTGCAAATTTTATACAATAGCCCTTATAAAATGGTACAAAGTTTTTATTAAGCTCCTAAATAAGCTTTCTTTACATCAGCATTATTTAATAGATCCTTGGCCTTTCCTTCCATAGTAATCTTTCCAGTTTCAATAACATAAGCATAGTCAGCAACAGAAAGAGCCATCTTAGCATTTTGTTCAACTAAAAGTATTGTAGTTCCAGCCTCTTTCAATCTTTTAATTACAGAAAATATCTCTTTTACAAATAAAGGTGATAATCCCATTGAAGGCTCATCTAATATAAGAAGTTTTGGTCTACTCATAAGAGCTCTTCCCATAGCTAGCATCTGTTGCTCTCCACCAGATAAAGTTCCAGCAAGTTGATTTTTTCTTTCTCCCATTCTTGGAAAAACTTCATAAAATTTAGCTCTATCTTTTTCAAGATTTTCTGGAGTATCATCAACTGTAAACGCACCTAATTTTAAATTATCTTTTACAGGAAGTCTAGCAAAAACTCTTCTTCCTTCAGGAACTTGAGCTATTCCCATTTTACATATTTTATGACACTCCACTTTAGTTATATCCTTCCCTTCGAATATAACTTCACCACTTCTTGATTGAATAAGTCCAGATATTGTTTGAAGAGTAGTGGTTTTTCCAGCTCCATTGGCACCTATTAAAGATACTACTTCTCCTTTTCCTACTTTCAAAGATATTCCTTTTAAGGCATGTATATTATCATAATACACATGTAAATCTTTAACCTCTAACATAATATCTCTTTCCATTACTCTTCCTCCTCATCATTAAATATCTCAGCTTTTACTGAAGCGATTTTTTTATTTTCCTCTTCCTCTTCATCAATTTCATCATCATCTTTACCTAAATAAGCAGTAACAACTGCTGGATCATTAACAACTTTTTGTGGATCTCCACTAGCTATAATTGTTCCATGATCTAAAACTATAAGTCTTTCACAAATTCCTAAAACCAGTTTCATATCGTGTTCTATTAATAAAATTGCTATTCCAAACTTATCTCTTATTAACTTTATAGTTTTCATTAACTCTTCAGTTTCAGTAGGATTCATTCCTGCTGCTGGTTCATCTAATAATAAAACTTTTGGATTAGTAGCCATAGCACGAGCTATTTCTAATTTTCTTTGTTGGCCGTATGGTAAACTTCCAGCTGGAGTATCGGCATACTTATCTAAATCGAAAATTCTTAGAAGTTTTAAAGCTTTTTTCTTTGCCCTTCTCTCCTCTAACCAAAATTTTGGTAAACGGAAAATTCCAGTAAAAACTCCATATTTCATATTAAAGTTATTTGCTACTAATACATTATCTAATACACTCATATTTTTAAAAAGTCTAATATTTTGGAAAGTTCTAGCAAGTCCTCTTCTTACTAATTTATATGTAGGAGTTTTCTTTACCTCTATTCCATTAAAAGTGTAAGTTCCAGATGTAGCAGAATATACCCCAGTTAATATATTAAATACAGTTGTCTTTCCTGCTCCATTTGGTCCGATAAGTCCAACTAATTCCTTCTCTCTTAATTCTAAATTAAAATCACTTACAGCTCTAAGAGCACCAAAAGTAATATTTATATCCTTAGCATGTAAAATTCTATTTGACATTTGTTGCCCCCCTTTTTGTAATAAATTTTTCAACCAATTTTGAGATTTGGAACTCTTTACGTCCTAATAATCCAGTTGGACGGAAAATCATAGTTAAAATTAGTAATAAAGAGTAAACTATCATACGATAATCTGAGAACTCTCTCAATACTTCAGGTAAAACTGTTAAAGCAATTGCTGATATTATTGAACCAGTAAAACTTCCCATTCCTCCTAAAACTACCATAACTAAAATATTTATAGAGTAGTTAAAATCGAATTGTCTTGCTCCTAGAATTCCCATGTTTTGAGCATATATTCCACCAGCTACCCCAGCAAATATAGCAGAAACTGTAAAAGCAAAAGTTTTATAATATGTAGTATTTATTCCAGATGCTCCACTAGCAATTTCATCATCTCTAATAGCTAAAATTGCTCTTCCGTGACGACTTGTCATAAGTGAAAACATCATAGCTACACATAATACCATTATTATATAAATTACTCCAAATTTATTAAAACGTGGAATTCCTCTAAGTCCTTGAGCCCCTCCTGTAAAATCAAAATATTCTATTAAAACTCTGATTATCTCTCCAAAAGCAAGAGTAATAATAGCTAAATAATCTCCATTTAATCTTAAAGCAGGAATCCCAATAATGACTCCAATTATTCCAGCTACAATTCCACCAATAATTAAAGCTATAATATATCCAGGCAACCCAGCTACAATTCCAGATTTTGCAAATAGTGCTGCTGCATAAGCTCCTACAGACATAAATCCAGCATGCCCAATTGTTATCTGCCCAAGACAACCAACTGTTATATTTAAACTTACCGCTAAAATTATATTTATACATATAAAAATCATTACTGTTGTTTGATATCTTGAAATAGCTCCAGAACTTATCAATCCAGTTAATAAAAAATATCCAATAACTATTAGAACCAGAGTTAAAGCATAACTCCATCTCTTTGTTTGATTCATCTCTCTTTCCTCCTATACTTTTTCTCTTAAATTTTTTCCTAAAAGTCCTGTTGGTTTAAAAAGTAAAACTATAATAAGTATAGCAAACACAAAAGCATCTGCAAGTTGTGATGACAAGTAAGCTCTAGTTAAACTTTCTACAATTCCAAGAATAAATCCTCCTATTACTGCTCCTGGAAGAATTCCTATTCCACCAAGTACCGCAGCTATAAATGCCTTTATTCCCAACATTGATCCCATAAGAGGTTGAACTTGAGGGTAAGCCGAAACGTATAATACAGAAGCAATAGCAGCTAATCCACTTCCTATTGCGAATGTAAGCTGTATAGTACTATTTACATTGATACCAACAAGTCTTGCTGCTCCATAATCTTCACTTGTAGCTAGCATAGCTTTTCCATACTTAGTTTTTTTCATAAAATATTGTAGCCCTATAGATAATATCAAAGTTAATATAATAGTTACAACAGTCCCATAATTTAAATAAATATCACCAAATCTAAGAGGCTCTTGAGTAAATACTTTTGGAAAGGCTCTTGTATTAGGAGTAAAAAGTTTCATAAATAAATTCTCTAAGAATAAGCTTACTCCTATGGCTGTGATTAAGTTAGAAATTCTTGGTGAATTTCTAAGTGGTCTATATGCAATTCTCTCTGTTAACATACCCAAGACTACACAAATAACAATAGCAGGTACTACTGTAAGCCATACGGGTAATCCCATTCTTGTAAAAACAGGTATACTAAATAGTGAAACATAAGCTCCCACCATAATAATATCCCCATGTGCAAAGTTAATAAGTTGTGCTATTCCATAAACCATGGTATAACCAAGTGAAACTAGTGCATAGATACTACCAATCTGTAGTCCATTAATAATTTGCATAATAAATTCCATTTTTTCTCTCCTCTCAATGTCTTATAGTTATTTTAGCTAGGAATAAAGTGCTTTTAAGAATTTTAGAGAGCTAAAGCATCAGCTTCAGCTACTCCTAATTCCTACACTAAATTTTTTATAATTTTAATACTATTCCGGTTGAATTACAGAATCAAAAGTATAGTTACCATTTACAATTTTTAAAACAGTTACAGCTTTAACCGGGTTATTTTTATCATCGAATTTTAAGTGTCCAGTAACTCCATCAAATTCAATACCTTTCATAGCTTTAACAATAGCTTCTTTATCAGTTGAACCAGCTTTTTCAATTGCATCTTTCATAATATATGCAGCATCATAAGATAGAGCAGCAAATGATGATGGCTCTTCATTATATTTTGCTTTGTATGCTTTTACGAAATTTTGTACTTTTTCATTTTTATCTTCTAATGAGTAGTGGTTAGTAAAGTAACTATTCTCAATAGCCTTATATGAAGATGGATCTAATGCTTTTGCTACTCCATCCCAACCATCTGGTCCAATAAGAGTAGATTTAACTCCAACTTCTCTAGCTTGTGTAGAGATCAAAGCCGCTTGTTCATAATAATCTGGAATAACTAATACATCTGGATTAGCTGATGCCACCTTTGTAAGTTGAGCTCTAAAGTCTTTATCTCCTTCAGCATATCCCTCTTTAGCAACAATTTTTAATCCAAGTTTATTTGCTTCTTCAAGAAATGCTTTTGTAACTCCATCAGAATAATCACTTGAGTTATTAACTAAAATAGCTACTGTTTTTGCTCCTAAATTTTTCTTAGCAAGATTAGCTAAAATTACCCCTTGGTAAGGATCTGTAAAACATACACGGAATACGTTTGGTCCAGCTTCTGTAATGTTAAATTGTGTTCCAGTTGGTGTAATCATTGGCATCTTATCTTGAGCAGCAACTTCAGCTATAGCTAGTGTAGGCTTAGAAGGAGCATCCCCAATAAATGCTACAATCCCCTCATCTACAAGTCTATTATAAGCAGTAATCGCTTCAGTAGCATCTCCCTTTGAATCGAGGACAAGAAACTCAACTTGTTTCCCTAAAATTCCTCCATTTTTGTTGATCTCTTCCATAGCTAATTTTGAACCATTTGTAGCTGTAACTCCATAAATTGCTACTGGTCCTGTTAATGGTGCTGTAGCTCCAATTTTAATTGTGTTACTCTCCTTTGCTGTTTTAGCTTCCTTTTCTCCCCCGCAAGCTGTAATTAGAAACGACAGTCCTAAAAGCATTAAAGTAAATTTTTTCATTTTGATTCCCCCTTTAAAATGTATATAAATATTGATTCCACTAAAAACAATACTAATAAAAAGTTATTTAAGTCTCTTATAGACGGACAGAATTTTGGTTATAAAAAAACAGCCTTATTAGGCTGTATCTTTATACTTAAATAGAATATTCCTATCCTATCTAAATTCTATAGTTACTAAGTTAAAACTATACCATATGCCTAACGTAATTTTTTGTATATGAAATTAGACTCATATCTATTTGTATGAGTAATATTATGCATATGACAAATATTATTACATTAAACATTAACATAGTCTCTTCTCTCCTTTTTATAAAATTATTATTTTTAGTTGTTAGAAAGAAGTATACTCCTAAATCACAAAAAAATCAAGTGTAATTTTAATTTTTTTTTATTTTTTTAAAATTCACTAATTACTTTTCAATTTTGTATCAAAGTATTATTTTTTTAGTATTGTTTTTTCCTATACTTGAACAGTGTTTGATTTTCTATATTTTACTTAATTAAATAAGCTATTTATTTTTCCTTTTATTTTGTCTGTATCTACTATAAATTGTTTAACATCTTCTAATTTACCATCTTTATATGTCTCAGTAAGAATTAATTTTTTCTCGTCTGTATATCTGTTCCACTCTCCATTTTTCTTACCATTAGAAAATTGTCCTGTATATACTATTTCTCCATTTTGATGATACTCATAATAAGTCCCTACTGGTACTCCATTTTCATAAGATATTTTTTCTTTAATTTGTCCATTATCATAATAATAAGTTTGAGTTCCATTAAATTTTCCATCTTTAAAATTTTCAAGAAGCTTTTCTTTTCCATTCTTATACTTTCCAATAACTTTTCCAGTATATGGCTCAGTTGCATTTACTGTATAAACAATTCCATTTCTTACTTGTTTTTGTGAAATATCAATCTCTTTTCCACATCCTGTTAAAGCTAATAAAATAAATCCTGTTACTAATAATTTTTTCATTTTAGATACTTTCCTCCTAAGTTTATTTTCTCTAATTAATATTTTACCATATTTTTTATAAATACCTATGTAATTTTATAAAACTTGTATTTTTATATATTTTTTTGTATAATACTCCTATATGGAATTAAAATTGTAGGAGGATATTATGAAATATTATAAAACTGAAAAAATTTGTGCAAAAGAGATCGGAGTAGAGTTTGACGAAAATGGAATTATTACTGAAATAGAGTTTTGTGGTGGATGCGATGGAAATACTCATGGACTTCAAAATCTTATCTTAGGAATGAATAAAGATGAAGTTATAAAAAAATTAGAAGGAATTGACTGTAGAGGAAGAGGAACTTCTTGTCCTGACCAACTAGCTAAAATTTTAAAATCATTATCTTAAAACTATCTAAATGGCTATACAATAAAAATTGTATTAGTCATTTTTTATTAAAATTTTAAATCTTGGTTTATTTAATTATATATTTATTGAAAGAAAAACATATATTTTATCTATTTTTAAAATTTTATTTTCAATAGTAAGATGTAACTATTAATATTAAACTTGGAGGGGATTTTATGAAAAAGTTTGTATTTGCTATGTTAGGACTCTCTCTTTTTATAACTGCATGTAGTGAAAAGAAAGAGGAAAAAATTAATAATAGTGTTGTAGTTTCACAAGGTTCAAAACCAAAAAGTTTGGATCCAAATATGTATAATGAGATTCCTGCTCTTACGATTACTGAGCAAATATTTAATACTCTATTAAAAATTGATGAAAATGGCAATGTTGTTCCAGAATTAGCAGAATCTTATGAGTATACTACTCCAACAGAACTTATTATAAAATTAAAAAAGGGAGTTAAATTTCATAATGGAGATACTCTTACTTCAAAAGATGTAGTATTTAGTATTAATAGAATGCTTAATAAACCAGCAAGTAGAGTTATGATTGATGCTATAAAAAAAGTGGAAATGATTGATGACTATACTGTCAAATTAGTTCTAAGTAAACCGTCATCACCATTGCTTTTTGGATTGGCTCATCCTATTACTGCAATTTTAAACGAAAAAGATACTTTGGCTAAAAATGACGTGATTGCTACTTCTCCTATGGGAACTGGTCCTTATAAATTTATTGATTGGGGAAGTGGAGAAAAAATAGAACTTACATCTTTTGATAATTATTTTGAAGGAAAACCTAAAATAGATAATTTAACTTATAGAGCTATTACTGAAAATAGTAGTAGACTAGCTGCTCTTGAAACTGGAGAAATAGATATAGCTTATAATATGGATGCCATTGATGGAAGTACTGTTGAAAAAAATCCAAAATTACAACTTATATCTAAACCTACTACTTCAACTGAGTATATAACTTTTAACAATGAAAAAGCACCTTTTGATAATGAAAATTTTAGAAAAGCTGTAAACTATGCACTTGATAAAAAAAGTATGTCTGATTCTATTTTTATGGGAAAAGCTATCCCGGCAAATTCTATAGTAAATCCTAATGTATTTGGTTACTCTGACACTGTAAAGGGATATCCATATAATAAAGAAAAAGCAATTGAGTATTTAAAAAAATCTGGAATAGAAAATCCTTCATTTACTTTATTTGTAAATGATAATACTACAAGACTTCAATTAGCTCAAATTATACAAGCTAACTTAAAAGAGATTGGAATAGACATGACAATTGAAACTCTCGAGTGGGGAACTTACCTACAAAAAACAGCTCAAGGTGAACATCAGGCATTACTTGGTGGTTGGGTATCTGGTACTTCAGATGCTGATATTGTATTTTTCCCATTATTACATAGTAGTTCTCACGGTGGAGCTGGAAATAGAGCTTTTTATACAAATAAAAAATTAGATAAAATTATAGAACAAGCTCAATTAGCTTCTGATCCTAAAGAGAGAAAAGAACTTTTCTTTAAAGCTCAAGAGATTTTACAAAATGATGCTCCTTTCGGGTTATTACTTTACAAAAATGAAAATATAGGTATTAATAAAAGAGTTAAAGGATTTGAATATAATCCTACTATGATGCACAATCTAAAAGATTTATATATAGAAAAATAAAAAAGGGAGTGAAATTATTATGGATATTAACTTAGATATTGAATATGTACTAGATATGGCTGTGGATCTTTTAAATATTCCGAGTCCAGTAGGTTATACTGATGAAGCTATGGAAAGAATAGGAGCAGAGTTAGATCAGTTAGATGTTCCTTATAGTTTAACTAGAAAAGGAGCTATTCTTGCCTATATTGAGGGAGAAGATAATAATTATAAAAAAATGATTTCTGCCCATGTTGATACTATTGGAGCTATGGTTAAAAAAATAAAACCAAATGGTAGGCTAGAACTTGTAAACTTAGGTGGTGTAAATTGGGGTGGAGTAGAAGGAGAGAATTGTTTAGTTCATACTCTTGATGGAGATGCTATTGAGGGAACTATAGTCCCTGTTAAAAGCTCTGTTCATATATATGGAGATGAAGCAAGAGAGATGCCTAGAAATGCTTCTACTATGGAAGTAAGACTAGATGAAGAGATTTATACTAAAGAAGATACAGAGCAATTAGGGGTAAGAGTAGGGGACTTTGTATCTTTTGATCCTCGTACTGTAATCACAGAGAGTGGATATATAAAATCAAGATTTATTGACGATAAGATTTGTATTGCTCAAGTTCTTGGTTATATTAAATATCTAAATGATAATAATCTTAAACCTAAAAATGGATTATATATTTACATCTCTAATTATGAAGAGATAGGGCATGGAGTTTCTGTTATTCCAGATGATATGGATGAATTTATAGCTCTAGATATTGGACTAGTTGGAGCAGAAGCTTTAGGAGATGAGAAAAAAGTTAGTATAGCTGCTAAAGATAATAAAACTCCTTATGACCTAAGTGTAAGACTTGAACTTATGGAAGCAGCTGAGCTAAATAATATAAAATATACAGTTGATGTCTATAATAGATATGGTTCTGATGCAAGTGCCGCTATTTTACAAGGATTTGATTTCAAATGTGGTTGTATAGGACCGAGTGTAGAATCTTCTCATCACTATGAAAGAACTCATATTGAAGGAATCATTGAAACTATAAAATTATTAATAGCTTATTTATAAAATATTTATCTATTTCAAAAAAACCTTAAGAATTGTTCTTAGTACAAGCCTTAAGGTTTTTTATTTAGTTTAATGGACAAAGATTATTTTTTATTTTTTTCTCTTATCTTTATCTCTTCATCTTCATAATAGTAGATATTCTCTCCTTCGATTAGTCCGTTTATAAAATGTTCATTTATTCTAATTTCTCCATTTTCATTATAAGAAATATAATCCCCATGAAGTATATTATCTCTAAAAGTTATTATTTCCATAATGTTTCCATTTGGATAATAATTAATTTTTTTTCCATTTAATTTTCCATCTATAAAATACCCTCTAGATTTTATAGCTCCATCTTCATAGTATTTTACCCAATCTCCATTTATTCTATCATCTTTAAAAACTATCGATTCTTTCATTTGACCATTTTCATAGTACTGAATAGAGTCGCCATTTAACTTTCCATTTATAAAATCATTCGACTCCTTTATTTGACCACTTTCGTAGTATCTAATATTTGCTCCCTCTTTTATTCCATAAATAAAAGTTTCTCTCTCTTTTAACTGTCCATTTTTATATCTAAAATTTATTACTCCAGAAAAAGGTTCTTTTTCTCCAATAATATAGACAACTCCATTTATCATCTGTTTTCTATAAAACTCCTCTTCTCTTATCATATAAAAACCTCTCTCTCTATTATAATTTATTTATTTTCTTCGCTATCAACTTCATCCTTTTTTATTCTTTTTAAAAATATATTCTTTGCTTTTAATATCAATACCATAAAAATAAAATAATGAATAAATCTCATCTCTTCAAAAGATTTTCCAAAATACTTATCACATATAAAAATAAATCCTATCCATATAACAAGTATCCCTATAAGCATTACTACTAATTTAAACCATTCTTTCCAAAAATTATTTTCCATATTCCACTCCTAATTTTTTTTATATCTATCTTATTTCATTAATTTTTTCATCAAGTTTATTATTAAATATCTCATATCCAGCATGATTTAAATGAATTCCATCAGTTGTGTACTCTCTTTTTATCTCTAAATTATTATCTATAAATAACGGATACAAGTTCAAAAAATATTTTTTATAATTTTCTTCTAACCATTGATTAAAAAGAACTATTTTATCATTAGTAATTTTTCTATCAGTTGGAAGAAGAGAGATTAAAATTATTTTAGATACTCTTTTCTCCAATTTATTTACTATTCTATTATAATAATTTTTAGATTTTTCCATATCCATATTTGTAAAAAAATCATTTACTCCTACTAGTAGTATTCCAATATCTCCTACTATATTTTTGTTTTCTTCTAATAGCCAAAGAACATCTCTTGTTCTATATCCATTTTTTCCATAATTTTCATATGGAGATTTATAATTCCAATCTATTAAGCTATCTCCTAACATAATTATCTTACACATATAAATTCCTCCCAAGTATTTCTTATAAGTTGATTATAACACAAAATTTTATTTGTTGAAAATAAATTATGATATTAATTTATATTTAATTAATTATAGGTCTTTTATAAAACTTTACTATTTATACACTTTGTGATACACTTAACTTATAATATAAATTATTAAAGGAGGAAGATACTATGATTTATTTTGATAACGCTGCTACAACTTTACATAAACCTCAAGAAGTTATCGATGCTGTAATAAAAGCTATGACATCTATGGGAAATGCTGGAAGAGGAAATACCTCTGCTTCTATGGAGGCTAGTCATATCATTTTTGATACCAGAGAGAACCTTGCTAAACTTTTTAATATTAAAGATTCAAGTAGAATAGCTTTTACTTGTAATTCAACTGAAGCTTTAAATATTGCTATAAAAGGAGCTTTAACCACTGGTGACCATGTAATTACAACAATGTTAGAACATAATTCTGTTCTTCGTCCTCTGTATGAAATGGAGAATAAAGGAGTAGAGCTCTCTATAATACAGGCAGACAAACTAGGGAATATTTCTTATGATGAGATACAGTCTCTTATAAAAAATAATACTAAAAGCATAGTGTGTACACATGGTTCTAATCTTACAGGGAATTTAGTGGATATAGAAAAAATTGGAAAAATATGTAAAGAACATAATCTTTTATTTATAGTAGATGCCTCTCAAACTGCAGGGGTATTTCCTATTGATGTGGAAAAAATGAATATTGATATATTATGTTTTACAGGACATAAGAGCCTTCTTGGTCCTCAAGGTACTGGTGGAATATTTGTAAAAGAGGGTATTGATGTTACTTCGTTAAAATCTGGAGGTACTGGAATACTTACCTATAGTAAAACCCAGCCTTTAATCATGCCTACGCATCTGGAAGCTGGTACTCTAAATGGACACGGAATTGCTGGATTAAATGCCGGAATTGAATTTATAAATAAAATAGGTATGAAAAAAATTAGAGAGAAAGAGGAAAATTTGATGTGGAGATTTTATAATAAAGTAAAAGAACTTCCTCATATAAAAATTTATGGTGATTTCTCTAAAAAAGAGAGATGCCCTATTGTAACTCTCAATATTGATAATTACGATTCTGGTGATATTGCTGAAGAGTTACTTAATTATGGAGTAGCTACTAGAGCTGGAGGACACTGTGCTCCCCTTATGCATGAAGCTCTAGGAACTATAGAGCAAGGAGCAGTAAGATTTAGCTTTGGATATTTTAACACTGAAGAGGAAGTTGATGAAGTTATTAAAATTATAAAAAATATTATTTTAAATATTTAATATAGAGGAGAGTTTTTTATTTAAAAAGTATTAATTAAAACTTTTTAAAAATAAAGCTCTCTTTTTTAATCAGTTTTTTCTATTCTTTAATTTTTAATAATATCCTTCTTAAATAAATTTTATAACTATTTTATAATTTCTCTCGTCTAATATTAATGTTAATAAAAATATATTAAATTTTTTATACAAGGAGGCAACTATGGAAAACTTAAAAGAAAAAATTGAGATTGAAAGAGGAAATATCCTTAGATTAGAAAGAGAGATTCAGAAAAAAATTATAGGACAAGATGATATGGTAAGAAAAATTTTAATAGGTATATTAACTGGTAATCATATCTTACTTGAAGGTTTACCTGGGCTTGCAAAATCTTTAACTGTAAATACTTTAGCACAAACTCTTGGATTAAAATTTTCAAGAATACAATTTACTCCGGATTTACTTCCTAGTGATATCATTGGAACTGAGATA
This sequence comes from Fusobacterium mortiferum, assembly GCF_016900045.1. Classification (GTDB taxonomy): domain Bacteria; phylum Fusobacteriota; class Fusobacteriia; order Fusobacteriales; family Fusobacteriaceae; genus Fusobacterium_A; species Fusobacterium_A pullicola. The sequence goes on along the minus strand of NZ_JACSNP010000011.1, from coordinate 31,630 downwards.
TATAATGAAAAAACCGGTGAATTCTATACTAAAAAAGGTCCAATATTTGCCAATATTATTCTAGCAGATGAGATTAATAGAGCTCCTGCTAAAGTTCAATCAGCTCTTTTAGAAGCTATGCAAGAAAAACAGATTACCATTGCTAATGAAACTTTTAAACTAGATAAGCCTTTTATTGTTCTAGCTACTCAAAACCCTATAGAACAAGATGGTACTTATCCACTTCCAGAAGCACAACAGGATAGATTTCTTATGAAAGTAAAGATAGAATATCCAACTAAAGAGGAAGAGAAAAATATTCTAAAACTATTAACATCAGCACAAGATTTTGATTCAATTGAGATAGAGGAAATCTTAAATAAAAATAAGATAGAAGAGTTGAAAAAACTTATTAAAGAGATATATTTAGATGAAAAACTTATGGATTATATCTTAGATATTATATTTAAAACAAGAGAGAATAACGAGTACATCAGTTGTGGAGCTTCTCCAAGAGCCTCTATAGCCCTTGTTGTTTCAGCAAAAGCTAATGCTTTTTTAGAAGGTAGAGATTTTGTCATACCTCAAGATATTAAAAAGGTTATATTCGATGTTTTACGTCATAGAATTATTTTAACTTATGAAGCTGAAGCAGAAGGAAAAAATGTTGAAGATATAATTACTAACATAATGGAGAGTGTAGAACTTCCATAGGAGGGCAATATGAATAAAGAAGAGATACTAAAAAAAATAAAAAAAATTGAAATAGCCTCTTCTCTCCTTGCTAATGAGATTTTCTCTGGAAACTATCGTTCATATTTTAAAGGAAATGGTATGGAGTTTTCCGATATAAGAAGGTATGCTCCTGGTGATGATGTAAAAAAAATTGATTGGAAAGTCACAGCTAGACAAAGAAAAACATATATTAAGGAGTTCACAGAGGAAAGAGAGATGAGTATATATCTTTTGGTTGATATTTCTTCCTCTAATAACTTTCCTGCTAAACAGGATTTAATCTCTCAATTAGTGGGAAGTTTAGCCTTTAGTGCTATAAAAAACAGTGATAAGGTAGGAGCTATTTTTTTTAGTGAAGATATTGAGAAAATTATCCCTTTAAAGAAGGGAAAAAAACAAGGATTGGTTATACTGGATAATTTTTTATCACTAACTCCTAAAGGAAAGGGAACCAACATTTCTAAAGTTCTTTCCTCATTTAATAAAATTGTAAAACAGAGATCAATAGTTTTTTTAATAAGTGACTTCATAGATGAAGATTATGAAAAAACTATGAGATTAGTTAGTCAAAAACATGATTTAATCCCTTTAAGAATAGCTGACAGAAAATTTGAATCGTTACCTAAAGGAGCTATATTTACAATGAGTGATTCTGAAACAGGAGAGGAGATTGTTATTGAAAACTTTGATAACGAGTATCAACTTGAAGATAATTTTCCTAAAAATATTCTCACTCTTTACACCGATGAAAACTATGTTATTAAATTAGCAAACTACTTTAAAGGAAGGAGAAGAGCATGAAAAAAATAATTATATTTCTTCTAATCTCTTCGCTCCTTTTAGCTAAGGATATCAATGTAGGAGATTTAGTAAGAGTACATATTAGTGGAGTTAAAAAAGATAAAATTATCAATGAATTTAAAAATTCAGATTTACAATTAGAGAATTTAGAAAAAACTGATGAAGGATATATTCTTTCAATAAGAGGATATAAACCTGGAGATAGTAGTATTACTTTAGGAGATAAAAAACTTACTTTAAGTATAAAGTCTGTGCTAGATGAAAAAGATAATGAAATTTATCCTCATCTAACTGATAATAGTGATACATTACTCTATAGTCAAAATTTTCCATATCAAATAGTGGTTGGAGCTATTCTTGGCATTTTATCTTTAATCTATTTAATTAAAACTTTCAAGTTTAGAAAAAAAGAAAAAATTCTTTCTCCAGAGGAGAAATTTAGAAAAATATTGACTGAACTTAGTGAGAATGATTGGGAATTTCAACTAAGTATGGCTATAAGAGAGTATATTGATAAAAAATATCAAACACATTTTATCAATGGAAAATATGAAGTTATAGGTATGATAAATAGTGAAGATATAAAATTCATAAATAATCTTGATAGAAATAAATTTTCAAAAGAGAATCAACTTCTGAAAGATGAAACTTTAAAAAAAGTTATAGAAATTTATGAAAAGATAAGAGGTGATCAAAATGTTTAAATTTGCCTCTCCGTACTTTTTAATTCTTATTCCTATTATTACCTATCTATTTTTTAGAAAACAAAAAATAATTGGTATAAAGGTTCCTGGAGTAAAACCGTTTAAAAAATATAAATTAAAAAGTAAAAAATATCTTATTGGTAAACTATCTATTTTACTTTCATTGATTCTTATGTGTATAGCTTTAGCTCGTCCACAAATTATCTCTGAAAATAAAATAGTAAAAAAAGATGGGATAGATATAGTTATAGCTCTAGACTTATCTAGATCTATGCTACAAAATGACTTTAAACCAAATAGACTAGAAACTGCTAAAAAGCTTTTGGAAAGCTTCATAGATAAAAGAATAAACGATAGAGTGTCCTTGGTAGTTTTTGGTGGAGATGCCTATACAAAAGTTCCACTTACTTTTGACCATAATGTTGTAAAAGATATTACTTCTAAACTTACAACTGACGATATTACTAGTAACAATAGAACAGCTATAGGAATGGGATTAGGAGTTTCCTTAAACAGACTTAAAGACTCTGAAGCTAAATCTAAAATTATTATTCTTATGACTGATGGTGAAAACAACTCTGGTGAGATGAGCCCTATGGGAGCTAGTGAAATTGCCAAAGAGTTAGGTATAAAGATTTATACTATAGGTATCGGAGCTAAAGAGATTCAAGTTCCAGTTCCTTTTGGACATACAACTATCAAAAATAATGAGTTAGATGAAAATTTATTAAAAAATATTGCATCTATGACAGGTGGAGAGTATTTTAGAGCTAGTAATGAGAAAGAGTTTCAAGAGATTTTTAATAAAATAGACCATTTAGAAAAAACCAAATTAGATGGAAGAAGTTACTACGAAAAAGAGGAGCTCTATGAAAATCTATTAAAAATAGCTTTATTACTCCTTGTAATTGGTGCCTTCTTTGAATATAAAAAATATATAAAAATACCATAAAAGAGGTGAACTAATGAAATTTGGAAATTTACAAAATATAATATATCTTATCTTTCCTATTATTCTCCTCTTAACTATGATTTTAGGTATAAAAAAAAGAAAAGATATATTAAAAGCTTTAAAATTAAAAAATAAAAAATATATAAGCCTACTAAAAGTTTTATTTTTAACGCTAGGAGCCTTATTAGTTGTTTTAGCTCTTCTTTCTCCTCAAAAAGAGATAGAAGATGAACAAGTAGAAGTTAAAGGAATGAATATCTACGTTCTTATAGATACCTCTCGTTCTATGTTAACAGAAGATGTCTATCCTAATAGACTTGAGGCTGGAAAAAGAGTTTTAGCAAATTTAGTTCAATCATTGAAAGGAGATAGAGTTGGTTTTATCCCTTTCTCCGATAGTGCTTATATCCAAATGCCACTCACAGATGATTACACTATTACACAAAATTATATCAATGCCTTAGATACTACTCTTATCTCTGGTGGGGGGACAGAACTATATCAAGCTTTAGAATTAGCTGAAAAATCCTTTGAAGAGATAGGAAGTGAAAATAAAACAGTTATAGTTTTATCTGATGGTGGAGATTTTGATAAAAAGTCTTTAGATTTTGTTAAAAAGAATAATATAGATGTATACTCTATTGGAATAGGAACTTCTGAAGGAAATGTGATTCCAGAATATATTAATGGAATTAAAAGAGGTTTTATTAAAGATGAAAATGGAGCTGCTGTGATAAGTAAACTTAACTCTGATTTTCTACAAAAAATAGCGAGTGAAAATAATGGAAAGTACTATGAAGTTAATAATCTAATAGATACTTCTAAAAATTTTATTAATGATACAGCTAATTTAGAAAGAAAAAATCAAAGGAATGAAAAAACTAAAAATTATGAGAAATACTATCAATATCCCCTTGCTTTAGGTATGATATTTATATTACTTGGATATTTACTAAAAGAGGTGATAAAAGATGAGGAATAAAATTATAGCTATAATTTTACTGCTTGTATCTATATTTTTAGTGATAACTTCTCTAACCTCTTTAAAAAGTTATAATTTAATAAAAAGTGGAAATAATTTCATAGTAAATGAAAAATATCAAGAGGGGAGAGAGATGTATGAAAAAGCTCTTACCATTGAAAAAAATAATGGTATAAAACTTAATATTCTCAAATCTTTTTACCAAGAAAAAAATTATGAAGAAGTTGTTAAATCGGAAGTAGAAGATGGATTTTTAAAAGGAAATTCCTATGCTTACTTAGGTGATAAAGCTCAAGACCAAAATAAAGAGTTTTATGAAAAAGCCTTAGAAGAGTATAAATTAGCTATGAAAAAATCTAAAGATATCAATATAAAGAAAAACTATGAAATAGTACTAAAAAAACTTGAGGATATAAAAAATCAACAAAATCAAGAAGAAAAACAGAAAGATGAGAATCAAAATAAACAGAATAATAAGGAAAATAATAATTCTGATAAAGATAATCAACAAAATAATGATTCTAAAAATAATGATCAAAATAAATCTAAAGATAATAAAGAAAACTCATCTTCTGAAAATAAACAAGATAAGTCTCAAAATAATGAAAAAGATTCTGAAAAAAATAACGAAAATAATAAGAATAATAATTCAGAACAAAATCAAAATAACTCTTCTAATGATGATAATGGAGAAGAGAAACAAAATAATAACTCTGATACTGAAAAAAAAGAAAATGAAGAAAATTCTACTCCTTCTAAGGATATAAAAGAAGCTTCTCAAGATGAGATTAGAGAACAAGAGGTAAAAGCAATTTTAAAAAGATTAGAAGGAAATGAGAAACAATCTTTTAAAAATAATGAAAGAGTTATGAATATAAATAACAACAATCCATCTAATAGATGGTAAAGGAGATAAAAAGATGAAAAAAATAGTTGCTACACTTTTTCTTATGACATCTTTTCTATCTTTAGCTGATGTCATATTAGATAGTTCTAATACTAAACCAGCTATTAATGAGCCATTTAATATACAGGTAAAATTTATAAATGAAGATAAAAAAGATTATAAAATAGAGGGTATTGAAAATCTAGAAATACTTTCTAAGGGAACTCAGAGTAAATACTCCTATATCAATGGAAATAAAACAAGTGAAAAAATTGATACCTATACTGTACTTGCTAAGGATATCATAAATTTTCCATTAACTGTAAATCTTATTGGAAAAAATGAAAAATCTAACACTTTAAATATATCAGTTCAAAAAGAAAATATTCACTCTATATCTGATGATATGTCTATTGAAACCTCTATAAATAATGGTGATATTTTTTACTTTGGAGAAAAAATTATCTATGAGGAAAATTTCTTAACAACAGTTAATATAAATTCTATAGGTTATACTAAACCACCTCAATTCAATGATTTTTCTGAAAAAGATATCAGTCCTGCTAATCTAAAAGGAGCATATGAACAATCTTATTTTAGAAGTAATTCTGGAAAACAAGGGATAAAGTTAAATATTTATAGAGGTATTCTTCAACCAAACTCTTCTGGAGAGAAGATAATTAAAAGTGGACAAATGGCTGTCACTCAAGCAAGTGGAAGAAGAGATTTCTTCTTCCAGCAAAGTACTCCTCCTAAGTATTTTGGTGGAAACAATATAAAAATAAATATTTTACCACTACCTACTGATAAACCTGTGGGATTTCAAAATATAGTGGGAACACCAAAATTAGAATATTCTTGGAATAGTGATAAAGTTAATCTAGGACAATCATTAGTCCTTAATATTAAAATAAGTGGAGATGCCAATTTAGATGCCTTAGAAAAAATTATTACTTCTCAATTTAATGATTTTAATATTTTTGAAAGTTTTAAGGGAGAAGATGAAAAAGTTGAAAATGGAAAATACTACGCTGAAAAAAGTTTTGAATTAGCACTTATTCCTAAAAAATCTGGTGAAGTAAATACCCCAGAAATAAAAATTCCATATTTTAATACTCAAAATAAAAAATATGAATTTTTAATTATTCCATCTAAAAAAATAGATGTTATTGGAAGTAGTTCTTCACCTCAAGCAACTATTCCTATAGAAAATACTACGCATGTTACTAAGAATACCACCCCTGTATCTACTACTCTTATTCCAGAGGAAATAAGAATAGATACAGTTACTGAGAAAGATAATTCAAACAATATATTTGATAACAATTTGATTATAGGACTTATTATTTTAGCTATTATTGAAGGAGGTATTATTATATATCTTCTTACCAAAAAAGATAAAAAAATAGAATCTAAAGATTTTTCAGAATTAAAGTCAGCTAAAAATGATAAAGAGTTTTATGAAGCTTACTGTAACTTTATGAAGAAAAATTATAATTTTAGTCCTAAAGTTCATCTCGAAGACAGACTTGTAAAACTTGGACTATCTAAAGATTTTATTGAAATCAACAGAGAGCTAGAAACTTCTTATTATAATAATAGTCCTATTAATAGAAAAGAAATAATAAACAGAATAAAAAAGGAGTTAAAAAATGAAAAGTAAATATTTAATGATGGATGTAAATATAGCTTATAGTATGTTAAATATGAGATTGAGAGATAAATATTCATCTCTTGCAGATCTATGTGAAGATGAAGATATAGATATAGAGGAGCTATTGAAAGAAATGGAGAAAAAAGGATATGTCTACAATCAAGAAACTAATCAATTTTTAGAAAAATAATTCTTATCATTTAAAAAGAGCTAACTTCACATGAGTGAATTAGCTCTTTTATTATAATTTTATATTTTTAAAATTAAATAAAGAATTTTCTTGCTACTTCTAAAAATTGTTCTCTATTTACTATAAAATCTCTATAATTTTTATTTTCTTTCTCTAATTCTTTAGCTAGCTCACCTATAAAGGCTGGAATATCTCTCATAATAATAGTTCCAACTTTCTCTCCAAGAGCTGTACTTCCCTCTTTTACAATTCCACCTACATAAAGATCAAATACATCTTCTAAATTATCTCCAACTTTTCTTTTACCACCTACAAATCCTAAATCTGAAGCTTGATGTCTTCCACAAGAGTTTTGACATCCAGAGATATTTATACTTGGTAATCTGTCTTCTTTTATATTATTTTCTGATAAGTAGTTTAAAATATTTTTTAATAAAGTTTGGCTTTGCTCTATTCCAAGTTGACATGTAGGAACCCCTATACAGCTTACACTTTGTCTTACTTTTGTTAATCCATTATAAGATTTTACTATCTCTTGTAACTCTTTTACTTGATGTTCATTTAAGTTTCTCACATATATATCTTCATCCATACTTAATCTAGCTTCTGCATTACTATTTCTCTCTAAAAACTCTACTAAATTTTTAAAATCTTTATGATATAATTGTCCATTTACAGGATGAACTATTAATGTATATAATCCATCTTGTCTTTGATGTAAAAGTGAAGCTGATTCTGGTAAAGTATGTGTATATTCATTCTTAGTTTCTGAGATAACAATCTTTACATTTATATCTAATTTTTTTGTAGCTTTTACATCATCTAAATGTTTATCAAAAGCTTGTAAAAATTCATCTCTTCCCATTCTTTTTGGAATATATCTAGTTCTTGCCTTAGCCTTATTATTATAGTCTCCCTCTGCCATAAATAAATTTACCATAGCTTCTACATAATAAAGAATTTCTTCTGGCTTAACCCTTTTTCCATATGGAATAGAAATTTCCGGATTATTTCCTAATCCTCCAGCCAAATACATATCAAAATACGCTTCTCCATTTTCAACTTTAGCTATAAATCCTAAATCATTTATTGTTGAATTTCCACCATCTTGCTCACTAGATGACATTGAAATTTTTAACTTTCTAGGTAAATGATATGTAGTAATTCTTTCCATTAAATATTTACTTATTTCATTAGCAAAATCTGTCACATCAAAAGCCTCATTTTTCTCTACTCCAGACATTGGTGAAAGACTTACATTTCTTGGAAAGTTTCCTCCTCCACCACGAGTATATAATCCATTGTCTAAAGCTTTTTCCATAATGTCACAAACTGCATCTATAGATAAGTCATGTAATTGAATAGCTTGTCTTGTTGTCATATGTAATTTTTCTATATTAAAATCTGTCAAAAATGAATCTATTAATTTTAATTGGTTTAGAGGTAATAATCCAGAGTTTGTACGAAGTCTAATCATAAAACTCTCCCCACCTCTTTGAGCATATACACCCATTCCACCAGAAATTTTCTTAAAATCCCCTACTGATAATTCTTTGTTATAAAATTTGTGTCCTTCTTCACGAAATACTTTTATCTCATTTTTTAAAAATTCGTATTGATTTTGCATATTTAACAACTCCTTGATATTTTTTATTTCAACTTTCATATATAGTATATTATATTTTTTCATAGATTGTAAATAATGATTTTTTATCATATTATAAAAATATTCTATAATTGATGAAATTAGATAACTATAACTAAAAAACTAGGTTATTATATAATTAAAAATATAATAGCCTAGTTACAATCTTACAGTATATTAATCTTTAATTAATTCAAATAATTTTTGAGCAGCTTTCATTGGCCCTGCTTTTTCCATTCCTTTTATTCCAAGTTGTGTTTTTATCTGTCCTACCTTTACGCCTTTAGCAAACATCTCTTTAAAGAATCTATCTATTAATATATCTGTTTCTTTTTGCTTTTGAACTGGTCCAAACGGGTTAGCAAAATATGAATCAACTATTCCAACTTCACTTGTAGTTCCTTTAGCCATTCTTTTACCTGCTTTAAAAATTTCTATAGCTTCTTCTGGATTAGAGAAAAACTCCAACTCATTATCCTCAGCTTTATCATAGTTATTAGCATAGAAGAAGAAATCTACTGGATATCCTTTCATTATATCATTATATGATGCTATTGGAATAATAATTCTTGAGTTTTTCTTGTCTGGATTCATAAATATACTTCTGTCAATCTCCTTATAAGCATATCCTGTATCCAAGTCATCTAATCTAACGAAAGCTCCTATCTCTGTTCCAAATCCTAGAGGTGCCCCTCCTTTAGGATTTAAAAGAAGCGTTCCCATGTCATCAAAGATAACCTTCATATCTTTTACATACTGTTCACTTAGATTTCTAAAAGCCTCTAAACTCTCTGATTTACCAGCTCCACTATCTCCCATGATAACTACATTATATTTTTTACCGTTTTTCATAATGATATTTACCATAGCTCCATGTATAGGAAGTCCACCTTTTTGTATCATTCTTAGGTTATGAAGAGTTAATATCATCTTTTTCATATATCCAAAATAATCAATATCTTCACTATAGTTTGCATAACCGATTATCATATTATTTTCTTTATCATCATAGAAAACCGTTTTCATTTCTGTATCATAGTCCTTTACTCCATATACATATATGATATCTGGTCTTCTATTTTTATACTCTTCCTCTCTAGCTAACTCAAACAAGTTACATAGTGCAATACCTTGAGACATAAAATATCTATCAAAATAGATAAAAGCTAGCGATTCTCCTACTTTTGCAGGATAACAAAACCAATTTTCCTCATTTATACATACATCTTTCAATGGATTTTCAAATACTTCTTGGAAAATTCCAGTTCTCGTATTTCTTTTTGGATAAGTTATAAATGGAGGTTGTAAAATAATTGTTTCTATAAAAGGAACCCTTTCTAAGAATGAATACTCAGCGGGACAGCTTCTATTCATATCATTTAAAATAATACCAGCATTTATTCCAGCACTAAGCTGTCTGTATACTCTATGTTTATATCCCATTATTGTTTCTTCAATTTGTCTATATGTACTAAGAATAAGATTTTTAAAATTATTTATAGCATCAATAAAGTTAACGTTTTGTAATCCCTCTCCTTTTTTGCTATTTCTTACTATTGCATATCTTTCATATTTTCTCCAAAATGTATAAAGTTTCTCAATAAACTCTATTAAAGCATTTCTATCTTCCAATAATTTTGCATATTTTTCATCTAATTTCGCTATTTCTTCTCCTTCTAGTACAATAAGAAGTTTAAAAAATTTCGTAATTTCTTGAACCAAATTTGAATTTTTTCCACAACAATCCTTTATATACACATATATTGGTGCTTCCTTTTTTTCTATTTTTTCTATAAAAGCTGTTAAAACTCTTTTAAAGCCATCACTATCTAAAAGTGATTCTGAGTTATTACAATATTTTACAGTAAAATTTATAGTAATACTATTTCTATTGATTGTTGCTTCTTGTCTCATTATAAAATCCTCCTAAAATATCTATTTTAGATATACATTATCATATTAATTATTTTAGATATACATTATCATATTAATATATTAAAGTCAAGACAAAAATAAAAAATTTTTTCTTGTTATAAAATTAATAAAAAATATTTTTTATACATTCGAATGAATTTGAACGATTTGAAAGAAAATGATTGATTTTTATAAAAAATTATGTTATATTCATATTGAAGATATAGAGGTGATATCGTTATGAATGTTCGTAGATTTGACATAATTTTAAAAATTTTACAAACTAATAAAACTATAAAAGTCCAAGAGTTAATGGAGAAGCTTAATGTTTCTGAGGCAACTATTCGACGCGATCTAAATACCTTAGAAAAAAATGGTAAAATAAAAAGAGTTCATGGTGGAGCTGTTTTAAATCTTAGTAATGAAGAAGATATAATTTCGAAAAAGACTATTCATTCTAAAGCAAAAGAAAAAATAGGAAAACTAGCTAGCCAATATATAAAAGATGGAAATACTATATACCTTGATGCTGGAACTACAACTGAAGCTTTGATTAAGTTTCTTGAGTATAAGAAAAATATAAAAGTTGTCACTAATGGAATCTCTCATCTTGAGATATTAAATAGATATGGAATTGAAACTTATTTACTAGGTGGAGAAGCTAAATTTACTACTGGAGCTACAGTTGGTATTGGAGCTATTCACTCTTTAAGAACTTACAATATAGATATTGCTTTTATTGGTACAAATGGGGTTACTAAAGAAGGATATTCTACTCCAGATACAAAAGAAGCAATGATAAAAAGTGAAGTTGTAAATAGAGCTAATCAAGTTTATTTTTTATGTGATTCATCAAAATTTGGAAAAAAATCCTTTGTTATATTTGCTTCATTAGAAGATGGAAAACTTATTACTGAAGGAGATATTCCAAACGAGCTAACTGTACAATAATTTTTAGGAGGAAAATATGATATATACATTAACACTTAATCCAGCTATAGATTATTATATGAGTATGGATAATTTTAAATTAGGAGAGTTAAACTCTTTAGAAGAGGGATATACTTTACCAGGAGGAAAAGGTATCAACGTTTCTAAAGTTTTAAAAAATTTTTCTGTAGAAAGTAAAGCTTTAGGATTTGTTGGAGGATTTACTGGAGATTATATTATTAATCACTTAAAAGGATATGATATTTCTAGTGACTTTATTGAGCTTAAAGAAAATACAAGAATCAACATAAAATTAAAAACAAAGGATTCAGAAACTGAGATTGCAGGAAAATCTCCTACTATTTCTGATGAAAATATCAAAGAATTACTAGAAAAATTTAGAGATATTAAATCTGAAGATATAGTAATTCTTTCTGGAAGTGTTCCTAATTCAGTTACTAAAAATATCTATGCTGATATTATAAATATTTTACCAAAAGATTGTAAGGTTATTTTAGATACTAGAGGAGTTCCTTTTGTAGAAGGATTAAAAGCAGGAGTATTTTTAACAAAGCCAAACAATCATGAATTGGAAGAGTTTTTCAATAAGAAATTAAATACTTTGGAAGAGATTATCCAAGCTGGAAAAGATTTACAAGCTTTAGGAAGTAAAAATGTACTAATTTCTTTAGGAAAAGATGGTTCTATATTAATTACTGAAAAAGATGTATATATAGGAAATGCTCCTCAAGGTAAATTAATCAGTTCTGTTGGAGCTGGAGATTCTATGGTAGCCGGTGTTGTTTATGGAATAGCAACTGGAAATTCCTTAGAGGAAAGCTATAAATACGGAATAGCTTCTGGAAGTTCTACTGCTTTTTCAGAAGGACTTACAACTTTTGAAGGTATGAATAACTTATTAAATAAAATAGAGATAAAAAAATATTAAGGGAGGCTCAAATGATAACAAATTTACTTACACGTGAGTGTATAAACTTAAATTTAAAAGGGCAAACAAAACAAGAAATTATTGATGAAATGGTAGAAATTCTTTATCAAGGTGGTAAATTAAATGATAAAGAAGAGTATAAAAAAGCTATATTGGCAAGAGAAGCTCAAAGTTCAACTGGACTTGAAGAGGGAATTGCAATACCTCATGCTAAAACTTCAGCTGTAAAGATACCAAGTATAGCTTTTGGATTATCAAAAAATGGTGTTGATTATGAATCTTTAGATGGAGAACCATCAAAACTATTTTTTATGATAGCAGCTCCAGCTAACGCATCTAATACTCATATTGAAATTTTATCAAAATTAACAACAATGTTATTAGATGATGAAATAAGAGAAAAACTTTTAGAAGTAAAAACTCCTGAAGAGGTAATATCTATTCTTACCTCTGATGTTAAAGAGGAAAAAGTTGAAGAGGTATCTCAAGGATATCCAGAAGTCTTAGCAGTAACAGCTTGCCCTACTGGAATAGCTCATACTTATATGGCTGCTGATGCACTTATAAAAAAGGCTAAAGATATGGGAGTTAATATTAAAGTAGAAACAAATGGTTCTACAGGTGTAAAAAATGAGATAACTGCAGAAGAAATAAAGCATGCAAAGGGAATAATTGTTGCTGCAGATAAAAATGTTGAAATGGAAAGATTTGCTGGAAAACATGTTGAGATAGTTCCTGTAAAAGAGGGAATAAAAAATCCTGAAACTTTAATAAAAAATGCTTTAAATCAGACTGCTCCTATATATAATGTAACTACTGGTGGTGAAAAAACAGCTACTAAGAAAGAAAAGACTGGTTTCTATAAACACCTTATGTCAGGGGTATCAAATATGTTACCATTTGTTGTTGGCGGAGGTATATTAATAGCAATATCATTTATGTTTGGTATTCAAGCTAGCAACCCTAATGATCCTTCATTCCACCCAATAGCAAAATTATTAAGTGATATTGGTGGAGGAAACGCTTTCTTCTTAATGATACCTGTTATGGCTGGATTTATTGGAATGAGTATAGCTGATAGACCAGGTTTTGCTCCTGCTATGGTTGGAGGACTTATCTCTTTAAATAATGGTGGAGGATTCCTTGGTGGTCTTATCGGAGGATTCCTTGGTGGATATGTTGTAGTTTTATTAAAGAAAGTTTTTGCTAAATTACCATCTAGTTTAGAAGGATTAAAACCTGTTTTATTATATCCACTATTTGGTATTTTTATAACAGGAGCTTTAATGTATGGAGTTATTATCAATCCAATAGCAGCTCTTAACACTGGAGTCACTAATTTCTTACAAGGTTTAGGAACTGGAAATCTAGTTCTATTAGGAGCTTTAGTTGCTGGAATGATGGCTGTCGATATGGGAGGACCTGTAAATAAAAGTGCATTTACTTTCGGTATTATGATGATAACAGCTGGAAATTTCTATCCACATGCTGCTGTAATGGCTGGAGGAATGGTACCACCTCTTGGAATAGCTTTAGCTACTACTTTCTTTAAAAATAAATTCACTCAAGATGAGAGAGATGCTGGTAAAGTTTGCTACATAATGGGACTATCTTTTATTACAGAGGGGGCTATTCCATTTGCTGCTGCTGACCCAATTAGAGTTATCCCAGCTTGTATAGTTGGTTCTGCTCTAGCAGGAGGATTATCTATGTTCTTTAGAGTACAATTACCTGCTCCTCATGGAGGATTATTTGTACTCCCAGTTGTAACTAATCCAGTTATGTATCTAATATCTATTATTATTGGTTCTGTTGTTACAGCTTTAATTTTAGGATTCATTAAAAAACCAGTACAAGAATAAATTTTAATATTTTATTATAGTAAAAGAGTGTCGCCATAAAAGGTAACACTCTTTTTTATTGCTGAGTTTAATTATTTTCAAATTTTTTACAACTATTTCTCTCTATAATATTGTGCGGTACAATAATTTTAGTTGGTAACAAATTAGGATCTTTTATATGTCTTATAATTTGTAAAGCACTTTCTAGACCTAATTGATAATTATTTATATCTATACAAGTTAACTGAGGATTAGTTAAAGTTGTAAGCAATGTATTATTAAAAGTTATAATTGATAGATCCTTAGGTACATGTTTATTTATATTTAAAAGAATTTTTTCTAATAAAAGAGCTATTATATCATCTAATGCAATTATTGCAGTTGGAGAATGCTCAGATAAAAATAGCTCTTGTAGCTCTAAAGTATCTTTCTCTAAAGCTAAATTTTTTTCTAAACAATATTCCTGCTTGATCTCAATATTATTTTCAAGAAGAGAAGAGATATATCCTGCCTTTCTATCTTGAACAAATATTCTATTTCCTTGATTATAAAGAAAACCTATTTTTTTATGTCCAAGTTTTATTAAATAATCTGTTGCATCTTTTCCAGCTGTAATATTATCATTATCAATATAAATAGTATTATTTATATTCTTACTTGGTTTTCCTATAATTGTATAAATTTGATTATTTTTATTTAAATATTTTAAAATTGGATCATTATCCTTTGAATATAGTAAAATAAACCCTTCTACCTTACCACTATTTATAATTGATTTTATAGATTTTAATAATTCCTTTTCTGAGTTTCCAGATATAATGGTATTCATATAATTTTCTATAATACAAGCTTGACATACTCCATGTATAACCTCTAAAAAAAATGAATTTTGATAAGAAAAATTTTCTGCAATAGGTAGGATTATTCCTATTGTTTTAGAATTTTTACTCGCTAAATTACTAGCTTGAAAATTTGGTTCATATCCTAAAATTTTCATAGCTTCTCTTACCTTCTCTTTTGTTTTTTCACTAATTTTGGGATGATTAGTACAAGTTCTAGAAACAGTTGATATAGAAACCCCAGCTAACTTAGCAACTTCCTTTATTGTTACATTCATATTTACTCCTTAAATAATTAGATCTATCATATTTTACACTTGAATAAAATACAAGTCAATACTTTTATACCTTATCCAACTATCTATACCATTAATGTAAAAAAAGTATTAAATTAATTTTATTTTTTCTGAAAAAAAACATTGATTTTTTTGAAAAAATAATATAGAATATAGTCAACTTTAAGACAAACGTTTGCACGAATTTGCAAAAATTAAAATTGGAGGAATTTGGGAATATGGAAAAAAGAAATCTAGTAAATTTTGATTTACTACAAAAGTTGGGAAAAGTATTGATGGTGGTTATTGCTGTTATGCCAGCTGCTGGACTTATGATTAGTTTGGGGAAATTAGTACAAATGTCTGGCGAAGAATTAGCCTTTCTTTTACGCATTGGTGGAATTATGGAAAGTATTGGTTGGGGAATTATAACAAATCTTCACATTTTATTTGCTGTTGCTATTGGAGGATCGTGGGCTAAAGAAAGAGCTGGAGGAGCTTTTGCAGCAGTTATCGCCTTCATACTTATTAATGTAATTACAGGAGCAATCTTTGGAGTAAACTCTTCTATGTTAGGAGATCCTAATGCTGTAGTGCATACTCTTTTTGGAAGAGAAATTCCTGTATCTGGTTATTTTACCTCTGTCCTTGGTGCTCCTGCTTTGAATATGGGGGTTTTTGTTGGGATCATTTCTGGATTTTTAGGTGGAGTTATTTATAATAAATACTACAATTTTAGAAAACTTCCTGCTGCTTTAGAATTTTTTAATGGAAAAAGATTTGTTCCAATGGTTGTAATTTTCTGGTCTATAATTATTTCTATAATGTTGGCTTTAGTATGGCCTATTGTACAAACTGGAATAAATAGTTTTGGAATTTGGATAGCTAACTCCTCTGAAACTTCTCCTCTTTTAGCTCCATTTATTTATGGTACTTTAGAACGTCTTTTGATCCCATTTGGATTACACCATATGCTTACTATCCCTATAAACTATACCGCTTTTGGTGGGACATATACAATCTTAACTGGAACTAGTGCTGGAGCTCAAGTTTTTGGACAAGATCCATTATGGTTAGCATGGGTAACAGATTTAATGAATTTAAAAGCTTCAGGAAATATTTCAAGTTATAACAATTTACTTACTACAGTAACTCCTGCTCGTTTTAAAGTTGGACAAATGATAGGTGCAACTGGATTATTAATAGGTATCGCTCTTGCTATTTATAAAAATACTGATGAAGATAAAAAACCTAAATATAAATCAATGTTTATTTCAACAATAGTGGCAGTTTTATTAACTGGTGTAACTGAACCTTTAGAATTTATGTTTATGTTTGCAGCTTTACCACTATATATTATTTATGCAGTTTTACAAGGTTTAGCTTTTGCAGCTGCTGGTATTATAAATCTTCGTTTACACTCATTTGGAAATCTTGAGTTTTTGACTAGAATACCTATGTCTATAAAAGCCGGTTTAATGGGAGATATTATCAACTTTATAATTTGTGTAATCATTTTCTTACTTTTAGGTTATTTAATATCTAACTTTATGATTAAAAAATTTAATTATGCAACAGTTGGAAGATTAGGAAACTATATTGATGAAGAAAAAGAAGAGGATAATACTGAATCAAAAAAATCTACTGAGAGCGGTCAAGCTATAAGAATTA
Organism: Fusobacterium mortiferum; assembly: GCF_016900045.1. Lineage (GTDB taxonomy): Bacteria > Fusobacteriota > Fusobacteriia > Fusobacteriales > Fusobacteriaceae > Fusobacterium_A > Fusobacterium_A pullicola. Next base: position 14,683 of record NZ_JACSNP010000011.1, on the reverse strand, counting down.
TTAATCTTTTAGGTGGAAAAGACAACATTATTGATGTAGATGCATGTATGACTAGACTTCGTGTAACTGTTAAAGACTTAGAAAAGGTTGTTGGCCTTGAAGCTTGGAAAAAAGAAGGAGCCTTAGGATTAATGAAAAAGGGAAATGGGGTCCAAGCTGTATATGGTCCTAAAGCAGATGTATTAAAAAGTGATATTTTAGATATTTTATAAAAGTGAGGGATCAATGAAATTACTAACTTGTAACACACATAGTATTGTTGAAGAAAATTATGAAAAGAAACTCTCTTATTTCGTTGAATGGGTATACAAAAATGATTATGATATTATAGCCCTTCAAGAGGTTAATCAATCTAGAGATAATAGTACAATGGATTTGAATAATTTATTAAATTTTTTTACTAATGACAAAAATATTTCTATAAAAGATAATAATCACCTATTAAGAGTAATTCAACTTTTAGAAACTAAAGGAAAAAAATATTATTGGACATGGACTCCTATAAAATTGGGGTATGAGAAATATGATGAAGGGATTGGAATTTTATCAAAATATAAGCCAATAGAAATTAAAGAATTTTATTTAACTAAAAACAAAAGTTATAATAATTGGAAAGTTAGAAAGGCTATTGGAATAAAAGTAAATATAAATGGTATAAATAAATGGTTTTTCTCTATTCATACAGGCTGGTGGAATGATAATGAAGAGGATTTTAAGTACCAATCAACTAAATTAAATCATGAACTTAACAACATCAATGAAGAAATATATTTAATGGGGGATTTTAATAATCCCTCTCAAATAAAAAATGAAGGTTACTGTGAAATTTTGAAGAGTGGATGGTATGATACATATGAATTAGCAGAAAAAAAAGATAATGGTATTACTGTTTCCGGTTTAATAGATGGCTGGAAAGAACATAAAAACTTAAATGAGATGAGAATAGATTTTATATTTAAAAATAATAATAATAAAACTAAAATATCAAAAGTTGTATTTAATGGTAAAATTGGTGAAATCATATCTGACCATTTTGCTGTTGAAATAGAAGAATAAAGGAGTTACAAAATGAAAAAAATTACATCAAGAGGTAGTGGTATATTATTGCATGTATCTTCTCTACCATCAAATTATGGAATTGGAACTTTTGGAGAGGAAGCTTATAAGTTTGTAGATTTTTTAAAATATTCGGGACAAACTTACTGGCAAATATTACCATTAGGACAAACAAGTTATGGAGATTCTCCTTATCAATCATTTTCTATAAATGCTGGAAACCCTTATTTTATAGATTTAGATATTCTTGCTTATGAAGGACTTTTAAAACAAGAGGAGTACCAAACTCTTAATTGGGGTGATAATCCGACACTAATAGACTATGAATTAATGTATAATTTGAGATACCATATTTTAGAAAAAGCTTTTACAAGATTTAACCTAAAAGAAGATGGATATATAAAATTTTTAGAACAAGAAAAAAATTGGTTAGAAGATTATGCTCTTTTTATGGCTATAAAAAAAGCTAATAATGACTATTCTTGGGAAAAATGGAGTGAAAAATTTAGAAAAAAAGACCCTGAAACCCTAAAATGTTTTATAAAAAATAATAGAGAAAAAATTGAGTTTTGGAAATTTTTACAATATAAATTTTATACTCAATGGAGAAATCTGAAAAATTATGCAAATAAAAACGGAATAAAAATTATAGGAGATATTCCTATATACGTAGCTTATGATAGTGTAGAGGTATGGAAAAATCCAGAATATTTTCAACTAGATGAACAACTTAATATGATATCTGTAGCTGGATGTCCTCCAGATGCTTTCTCTGCAATTGGTCAATTATGGGGAAATCCCCTATATAATTGGGAATATATGGAAAAGACCAAATATAATTGGTGGATAGATCGGCTAAAAAGTGCTACAACTCTTTATGATATTGTAAGAATAGATCACTTTAGAGGATTTGAAAGCTATTATTCTATTCCTGCTAATGAAACTACTGCTTTAAATGGAAAATGGCAGAAAGGACCAGGAATAAAATTATTCAATAGAATAAAGGAAGAGCTTGGAGAGCTAAATTTAATAGCTGAAGATCTTGGTTATCTTACAGAAGATGTTATACAACTTTTAAAAGAAACCGGATATCCAGGAATGAAACTTATGCAATTTGCTTTTGATTCTAGAGAAGGGGGAGATTACTTACCACACAATTATACTCAAAATAGTGTAGCGTATATTGGAACTCATGATAATAATACTGCTTTAGGATGGATACTTTCTGCTAATAGTAATGATATCGAATATATGAGAAGTTATTTAGATATTTATACTTCTAATGATAAGGAAACTGTTTGGAAAATGATCTCTAGGACAATGGCTGTTACAAGTAATATTGTTATCATTCAGATGCAAGATTATTTAGGATTAGGAGATGAAGCTAGGATGAATGTACCTTCTACTATTGGGGGTAACTGGTGTTGGAGAATGTGGAAAAATGCTACTGATGAAAGATTAATTCAAAGTATGTTACATATAACTGGATTATACAAAAGAATAAGAAAAAGTAATTAAAATATAAAACTTAAAAAGTTGATTAACCTAACCCATGTCAAGTTAATCAACTTTTATAGTTTGTATTACTTTAATTTTTAATTATTCTACTACAAATTCAACTCTATTATTATAAGCATCTTTTATTGCTCCAAGAATATCTCCATGACTATCCTTTAAACTCATTGTTGCTCCTGCTACAACATCAAGAAGTTCACTTTTCTCCTTTTCAGATAATTTTCCATATTTAACTTTGTCTTGTTCATTTCTACTTTTTGCTTTAAGTGGTCTACCATTTACATCAGAAGTATTCTTAGAAAACCACTCTTCTATCTCAGCTATAGTTTTTCCTTTAAAATAGTTTTCAAAAAAATCCATCTGTTTATTCCACTCATTACGTGGATTCATTCCATAAGCTTCTCCACGCTCACGCTTTGTTTTCCATTCATTTACCTCTTTAGAAATATTTTCTACAGTATTAGAAGATACTCCTGTAACCTTTCCACTTTCATGATCTGTTATATTATATCCTTGTGTATTAGGCCACCCAGAAAAATGTGGCATAGAAGCTCCGTCATAATTAGGTGTACTTACCTCAAGGGCATCAACTCTTAAATTTACAACTCTTCCAGCTTCATCAAAAACACCAGCTGCTGTTACATAATTAAAACTATATACCTCTACTCCTTTCTCATCTTTTCCAGGTCCTACTCTAAAGTTACTGCTTTTTCCCAATCCTTGATACATTTTAGTAGCTGCAAATAAACAATTAGATGATAAAATTAATCCAGCTACAAGAAATACTTTTAAAATTCTTTTACTTTTCATTACAATCTTCCTCCTTAAAAACATTAGATATATGATTATATATTATATATTAAGTTCTGTAATAAATCAATATTAAAAAAAATTAGTAAATTTTTTATCTTTATTTTTTGTAACCTTATTGACTCTCAATAAAAAATCTCCTATATTATAATTAGACTATATTCAAATTATTAATAAAAAGGGGGATAAACTGTGGAAAAAAAAGAAATTTCTAAAATATTAAACAATCCTGAAATTTTTCAAATAAATAGATTAGAAGCACATTCAGATCATCTATATTTTGAAACTTTAGATTCTGCTAAAAACTTAGAGGAGATTGAACTTAAACAAAGTTTGAACGGAACTTGGAAATTTCAATTTAGTAAAAATCTAGATGAAAGAGAAGAAGAGTTTTACAAAGAAAATTTTGATTCAAACCATTTTAAAGATATTATTGTCCCAGGGCATATTCAATTACAAGGTTTTGATAGGATGCAATATATCAATACTTTATATCCTTGGGATGGAAGAGAGCATCTAAGACCACCTCATATATCCGAAGTTGATAATCCTATTGGAAGTTATATTAAAGAGTTTGAATTAAATGATAATCTTATCAATAAAGATATATTTATCTCATTTCAAGGAGTAGAGACAGCTTTTTCTTTTTGGATTAATGGTAATTTTGTAGGATATAGTGAAGATTCCTTTACTCCATCTGAATTTGAAATAACAACTTTTTTAAAAAAAGGAGTAAATAAGATAGCTGTAGAAGTATATAAAAGAAGTAGTGCTAGTTGGTTAGAAGATCAAGATTTTTGGAGATTTTCTGGAATTTTTAGAGAGGTTTATCTCTACGCTATTCCTAAACTTCATATCAAAGACCTCTTTATAAAAACAAAGTTAAAAGATAATTTTAAAAAAGCTGATATTAAGGTAGAGTGTCTTTTTAATAATAAAAACTTAAATGGATATTTTAAAGCTGAAGTTTACGATCATAATAAAAATAAAATTTTAGAAACTCCAAAACAAAAAATAAATGAAAAATCAGAAATATTATTTTCATTAGATAATATTAAACTTTGGAGTGCTGAATTTCCAAATCTTTATAAGTTACTCATAATAATAGAGGATGAAGATAAAAACATAGTAGAAGTTATTCCACAAAACTTTGGACTAAGAGAGTTTAAATTAGAAAATGGAATTATGCTTTTAAATGGAAAAAGAATAGTATTTAAAGGTATTAATAGACATGAATTTAATCATAAAACAGGAAGAGCTATCTCTAAAGAAGATATGCTTTGGGATATTAAATTTATGAAAAAATATAATATAAACGCTGTGAGAACTTCTCATTATCCTAATCAATCCTACTGGTATAAACTGTGTGATGAATTTGGAATATATGTAATAGATGAAACAAACTTAGAAAGCCATGGTTCTTGGCAAAAAATGGGAGCTTGTGAGCCTTCATGGAATGTTCCTGGAGATAAACCTGAATGGAGAGAGTGTGTTCTAGATAAAGCTAAATCTATGTTAGAAAGGGATAAAAATCATCCTTCCATTCTTATTTGGTCTTGTGGTAACGAATCCTATGCTGGTGAAAATATCTTAGCAATGACAGATTTTTTTCATAAAAGAGATAACTCTAGGGTTGTACATTATGAGGGATGTTTTTGGAATAGAAAATATGACAAAATTTCAGATATGGAAAGTAGAATGTATGCTAAAGCAAAAGATATTATCGAATACTTAGAAAACGATCCTCAAAAACCATATGTAAGTTGTGAATATATGCATGCTATGGGAAATTCATGTGGTGGAATGGTTAAATATACAGAACTTGAAGAAAAATATGAAAAATATCAAGGTGGTTTTATTTGGGATTATATCGATCAAGGTATAGAAGTTGAAAAAGAGGGCAAAAAAGTATTAGTTTATGGTGGAGATTTTATGGATAGACCTACTGATTACAGTTTCTGTGGTAATGGAATTGTATTTGCTAATAGAACAATAACTCCAAAAGCTCAAGAATTAAAATTTTTATATCAAAATGTAAAAATATATCCAAATGATAAAGGATGTTTAATAAAAAATAGAAATCTTTTTGATAACTTGAAAAATTATAATCTTTATTATTCCATTGAACAAGAAAATAAAACATTACAAAGTGGTATATTAAATATTATTTGCAATCCTGGAGAAGATATTCAAGTTGAGATTCCATGGCTTAAGGATATAAAGGGCGTTTATACAAAAAATGTTAGTTTAATTCTTACAGATGATACTCTATGGGCAGATAAAAATTTTGAAGTAGCTTATGGTCAAGAAGTTATAGAGGAAATAACTGATATCTCTAAACCAAACAATATTATTAAAGTGGTAGAAGGTGATGGAAATATTGGGGTCTATGTAGGAAAAACTAAAGCTCTTTTCTCAAAAGATAAAGGATTAGTTTCTTTAATTTATGATAAAAATGAATTAATCATAGAGAGACCTCAACCTGTGTTCTGGAGAGCAAGTACTGATAATGATAAAGGATATTCTCATCCATACAGTTGTTCTATGTGGCTAGGGGCTTCTCTCTATCAAAAAATAACTTTAAAGGAATGGAATTTTAATACTCAAGAAAATTATATTCAATTAAAATATATCCATCAATTACCTGTAATACCTAGTACAGAATTAGAATTAACTTATATAGTTCAAGGAAGTGGAGATATAAAAATTGAGGTAAATTATAAAGGCGTAAATGGATTACCTGAGTTACCTCTTCTAGGAGTCAGATTTAAATTACCAAAAAGCTATGCAAACTTTAAATACTATGGAAAAGGACCTCTTGAAAACTATATAGATAGAAAAGAGGGAGCTAAACTAGGGGTTTACTTTGGAAAAATAGAAGATAATCTAACACCTTATCTTGTTCCTCAAGAGTGTGGTAATAGAAGTGATGTCTACTGGTTTGAAGTATTAGATAAAGAAAATAGTGGAATTAGATTTAGTAAAGGAAGTCAAGTTTTTGAAGCTCAAGCACTACATTACAGTTTTTTAGAATTAGAACAAGCTAATCATATTTATGAACTCTCAAATCCAAATTATACATATGTAACTATTACTATGCAACAGATGGGAGTAGGTGGTGATGATAGCTGGGGAGCCCCTGTGTTAGAGGAATATTGCATTCCTAGTAATAAAAATTATAGTTATTCTTTTTATATAACCCCTACTAAACTTAGTTAAATGAAATAGGAGAAAGGAATAATTTAGTATATCAACTACTTAATTATTTTCTTTCTCCTATCTTTTTTATATTTTTTAGTTATTCTTTAACTAAAAATAATTATTTCTTTATTAACCCTTCTTTTTCTTGAATTTTTTGAAGATCATATCTTATTTGCTCTTTAACTATAGCTATATATTTTGCTAAAACTTCTCTTTTCTCCCATAAAAGTTTTTTTTGCTCTGGATCTGTAGATGTTTCAAACTCTGGGCTATTTATAAATTTATCCAATCTCTCTAATCTTGCTACCTCTGTATCGTACTCTTCCTTAATATACTTTATATTTTTTTCAATACTCATACTTGTCCTCCTTTTATTTCATAAGCTTCTTTAGTCTTACCTTAAATTAATTATACTCTTTTTATATAATTTTACAAGCTATTTTTAATTTAAACTTAAACTAATTGTGGTAATAGCTCTTCATACTCTTTCATTGAAGTTCTTGCATATTTCCCTAGAGCTAATAAAGCTATTAAATTAGGTAATACCATCATTCCATTGAACATATCTGCTATCTCCCAAATCAATCCCACCTTTAAAGTTGAACCTATTACAATCATAATCATAACAATAGCTCTGTAGATATTAATTGAATATTTACTTTTAAACAAATATCTAACATTAGCTTCTCCAAAGAAATACCATCCAATAATTGTTGAAAAAGCAAAGAAAAATAAACAAATAGCTATAAAAACATCTCCATAACTTCCTAAGCTTTTAATAAAAGCATTTTGTGTAAGAACAATTCCTTCACCTTCACTTACATTAGAAGTTATTATTACTAAAGCTGTTCCTGTAAGAACAACGAAAGTATCTATAAATACTGTAATCATTGCTACGATTCCTTGTTCTCCACAATGTTCAACCTTAGCTATAGCATGGGCATGTGGAGTTGACCCCATTCCTGCCTCATTAGAAAATAACCCTCTAGCCACTCCATATCTTATAGCTTGTTTCATACTCACACCTAAAGCTCCCCCTAATGCAGCCTTTGGATTAAAAGCTGAAACAAATATAGAGCTAATTGCAGGAATAATCTCCTTATAATTGATAACAATTATTATTACACAAGCTAAAATATATAACCCTGCCATAATAGGAACTATTTTCTCAGTAACTGAAGCTATTCTTTTTATTCCACCAAAAAAGACAAAGCCAGATAAAATAGAAACTATCACTCCTATCAAAAGTGGAGATACTCCAAAAGCTGAATTAAAAGCTACTGAGATAGAATTTGCTTGAACCGCATTTCCCATAAGACCAAGGGCTAATATACAAGCTACAGAAAAGAATATAGCTAATCCCTTTGAAAGCTTTCTACTTTTTAATGACTCCTCAATATAATATGCAGGTCCTCCCGTTACTTGACCATTAACTCTTCTTTTAAAAACTTGTCCTAATATAGCTTCAACATATACAGTAGACATTCCAAAAAAAGCACTTACCCACATCCAAAATATAGCTCCTGGTCCTCCAGAGACTATTGCTGTAGCTGCTCCTGCTAAATTTCCTGTTCCAACCTGAGCCGCTATAGCTGTTGCTAAAGCCTGAAAAGATGACATCCCATTTCTATCTGCAGATTTTCCCTTTAAATTTACAGAACCTGTTACCTGTTTTATCCCTTCAGAAAATTTTCTTAACTGAATGAAATTTAACTTAAAAGTAAAGTAAATACCTGTTCCTAATAATAAAATAATTAGAAAATTCCCCCATAAAAATTCATTAATTTTTGCTACAATCTCTTGCACTTTGATTCCTCCTGTTTTCTTTGTTTAAATTGAATAAAAAAAGAAGGTAATAAATACCTTCTGGAAATCAAAAAAAGAATTATACAAAAAATAAAAAGTTGCTGCATAATTCCTCTGTCCTTTTACCTGAGAGTTTAGTCCAAAATTGGGTTTGCTCCTTCGGTGCTCAATGAGTCTCTCCAGAGGTTCGTCCAATATAGGTCCTTTTGCCTGAAAGATTTACTTCGTCGGCGGCTAACATCTTGCTCTCTCCCTATATCTTCATCCGATTTTTTTATTCAATTCATTTATGAAATAAATAATAAATTATTTTTTCTAATTTGTCAACCTTTAATTTTTACTTTAATCTTTTAAGTCTTTTAAATATTGAATTTTTATTGAAGTTTCCTTTATATAATAATCTAAATATTGAGTATCTAATCCTTGATTATTTTCTTTGTATTTAATCATTCCTCTAGAAAAATTTTCAAATTTTCTTTCTAAGTTAGCTCTTTTTTTTTCTTTAATCTCTTCACTCATAAGATTATCTAAACTTTTTGATAATTTTAAATATTGATTATTTACACCATCTGGAGTATATGAGCTACAAGCACTGATAAAAAAAGATAGTACTGATATCAAAATCAACTTTTTTATCATAAAAATATCACCTATAAAAAAAATGGCGACCCCGATGTGGTTTGAACACACAACCTATTCCTTAGGAGGGAATTGCTCTATCCAATTGAGCTACGGGGTCTTTACCAAAGTATTATACACCATATTTTCTAATTTGAAAAGGATTTTTTTTACTATGTTAAACTTTTAAGCATATACATCAAATGCTTATGTCCTATACCACTTAAACTCCCTATTTTATATAAATAATTAACAACTTTTTCTCTTTTACTTAGATCTAAATTGGAATACTTGTAAAAAGATACTACCTCTCTCAATATATGAGCATCACTTCCAAAAGTAGCTGTTAAATTATATTTTTCCCTTAACTCTCCAGCTAATAAATTTCTAACCATAGGTAAAGCATGATTGTGTGTTTCTAACGAATCAACTTTTGGTATTATATCATATATATAATTTTTATTATTTATAAAATTTTTTTGAACAACACCATATATATGTGGAATAGATTTATGACACTCCCATTGATTTAAAACATCCAGATATTCATATATTCCCCTATAAGTTTTTGCCATTCTTTTTTGATTTCTATATGGCTCAACCTCTTTTCTGTAAAACTCTTCCAAATCTTGCATCTTTTTAAAATATACTAACATTTCAAATCCATCTTCACAACCAACTTCTATTCCGGGAACATTTCTTATTCCCATCTCATTTAATTTTATAGCTCCCCTGATATCATTATGGTCTGTTACTGATAAAAGGTATCTCTTGTCTTCTACAAAACTTTTTAAAAACTCCGGCTTAATAAAGCTATCTGAAGCAGTTGTGTGTATGTGTAAATCATAATAAAAATCTCCTATATATCTGATATCACTCTCTATAAAAGGAAAGAAAAAATCAGAAAGTTTTTGAAATTCAATCATAATAACTCACTCTCTTTCATTTTACATTATCGGAGCTAATAATCTACATACTGACTCCTTAAATTTTATATAATACCCTCTCTTACTATACTCACTTCTTAACAATTTACTACTTAATTTTATATCCTCGTGAAATATCTCTCTAAAGGTTGTAGCTACATCTTTTTCATAAATATTTACATTTATCTCAAAGTTCTGATAAAAACTTCTATAATCAAAATTAGCTGTTCCTGTTGTTATAACTTCATCATCTACTATAATTAACTTACTATGTATAAATCCATTATTATACTTATAGACTTCAACTCCAAAATCAAGGAGCTCCCCAACAAAATATTGATTAACCCAATATATAAAAAAGTGGTCTGGTTTGCTAGGAATCATAATTTTAATCTTTACTCCTGATAAAGCAGCTATTTTTAAAGCATCTAATATACTATCATCAGGAACAAAATATGGAGTTTGAATATAAATATATTTTTGAGCTTCCATTATAAGCTTTAATGCATTATCTCTTATTGTTCTAAATTGATAGTTTGGACCACTACTTACAACCTGAATATGACCTGTATGTCTTCCTTTTGTTTCAATTAACTTTTCTAAAACCTCTTTATTATATTTATACTCTTTCTTTAAAAGAATTTTTTCATTTTTTACAATATTCCAAGAAAAATAAAATTCTTGCTCTAGTTCTAAACAAGCCTCCCCAAATATCCTAAGTCCTGTATCTCTCCAATATCCTAATCTACCTTTTCCTAAATATTCATCACCTATATTAAATCCACTTATATACCCCAATTTTTTATCTATTAAACACAATTTTCTATGATCTCTATAATTTGCTCTTAAATTTGCAATTTTAAAGAAAGGAAAGTGTGAAGGAAAAAAGATGCCAGTCTTTACACCAAAATGGTTTAATTCCCTTAACATTTTTCTGCTATAACCACCAGCACCGTCTACTATAACCCTAACCTCTACTCCCTCTTGAGCCTTTCTTTTTAAAACATCTGCTATTTTTTTACCTAATTCATCATTTCTAAAAATAAAATACTCCATTGCTATACTCTCTTTTGCTTCCATTAAATCATTGATAACAGAATCGAAAAACTTATTTCCATCAATAAATATATCAGTTATATTCAATGAAGTTAACTTATTTTTAGATGAAACTTCTACATAGGATATAAGCTGTTCCCATCTCATTAGCTCTTTATGCTGAGAAAATCCCAATATCTCTCGACTATATAAAAATTTCCATTTATAATATTCATTTACAACTCTCTTTTTTCTAAAGCTTAATCCAAAGAAAAGATATGCAATAAAACCAACATATGGAGCAAGAACCAAAAGCACTATCCAAAATAGTGTAAATAGTGGATTTCTTCTTTCTAATAAAACAATAATTACAACAAAGATTATATTTATAAAAACTATATAATCCCTAAAAAAATTAAATAATATTTCCATAACCTCACCTCAATATTTATTGTAGCATTTTTTTTCAAAAAAATCTTGACATTTTTATAATTTTTTGTTGTGTATTTACAATTTTTAAGTTATACTAATAGTGAACAATTTTTTACAAGGCAGGTGAACAACTATGAAGAGCTTTTTTGATAAATTTGAAAAAGAGCAAAAATTTAATCTCTTTGTTGGAGATTTTTTAAACAAAATTTCTGGTTATCCAACTAGAACTGATATCTCTGAAGCTATTCTTTCTGAGATAAAAAGCTCAGCTAAAGGCTATATAAAAGATCTTAATTCTTTTTCTGATATAGTTCAAGCATATCTTGATGCTGTTATTGATACCAAGAAAAATTTGATTAAACAAATTAAAGAAAATTTTGAATATAGATACAATACTAATTTGGATGCCTATAATAATATTATTAATTCAAAATATTTTGATACTATTTTCACACTAAACTTTGATACTATAATAGAAAATAATTTTTCTAATATGGTAAATAAAATAACTCCTTATGAAGTAAAAGATAAAATAAATAATAAAATTAACTATTATAAATTCTTTGGAGATATAACAAATGCTGGAACAGTTTTTATATCAAGCCAAGATATCAGAAAATTAAAAACTTTAGAGTTTTATAATATTTTCTTTAAAAGAGTAAGAGAAGAGTTCAAGACTAGACCTACACTCTTTCTTGGAATTAATTTAGAAGATTCCGATTTGATAAATACTCTTGACTTTATTCTATCACCTATGAAAGAGCTACAAGGTATATATATGGTTGCTTCTACAACTATAATAAGTAGTAAAGCTGCTGATTTCATTAGTAAATACAATATAAAACTTATTACCTCAGATACAATTGAATTTATTAACTACTTCAAAGAAACTTTAGAAAGAGAGAGTACAATACTTCCTGAAAAAAAGTTTGTGTGGTAGTATCAGAGGAAGATAATCCCAACAATACTACCACTGTCGAAACTGAAAAGGGTATTATAGACTCACAAAAATTAGAGATTAATCTAATTGATACTGAAGAGATTCACTCCTCTAAAATTGAGAATACGCCTGAAGAAATAGAAGAGAGTATAAAAAATATAATAGAGGATAATATTTTAACTAATGAAGAAGATATTACATCATCAGAAAATAAAGAGTGCCGTGAAATAAATAATGAAGTTTTGAACTCTGAAACTTTAAAAGAAAATGAAATTTTAAATGAAGATAGTATTCAACTCACTGAGAGTACTGCTCTTGAAAATGTAGATAACTACACAATAAGTGATAATTTTGAAAATAACCCTGAAAATATCACAGAATTAGAAAGTTCTGAAACAAATGAGATTGAATTAATAGAAAATATAGAAAATAATATAGAAATTCTTAATATAAATAGTGTGATAACTGATAATAATGTAGATGAAAGTCTAGCTGAAATTCCTAGCTCTCAAAATATTAACGAAAATATTCAAGAAGAAAATGTTCTAGAAATAGTAGAGAGCTATTCTCCAAAAAATATTGAAATTCCTTTTGAAAATGGTATAGAAACTGGTCTTGAAATTTCATATACATCTTTGAAATTAAAAGATTTTCCTATTAAGGATAGCAACCTTCCTTATCGTGAAGAGAGTATAGAAAATATAAGTTTAAATAGCTCTAATATCCATATAGGAGATACTATTCTTTCAAATGTTAATATTAGAATACTTGGATATAATAAATTTAAACTAATTGAGTTTAAAACTCGTGAGTTTAAAATCGCCCTTAGTATTGCGTTATTTGATGGAAATACTATAAGAAAGCATGAAGACTATTTCACTTATGAAATTTTTAGTAAGCTAAAAAATAGTAGAGTGCATGCTGTTGCCGAAATATTAAAATCTATTTTCTCTGGAGAAAAAATTACCTTCCAAATAAAAGACTTATTTGGGGATATTCAATTTGAAAATCCTATCCAAGCTCATAAATTTAATATGATTATAGAAAGTATAAATAAGTATGAAGAGAGTATGAAGTTAATGAATATTACAAAAATTAAAAATTTTTCTGAAAGTTCATTACAGTTTTACACACTACATCTTCTACATAACTACCTAAATAATAATACTGTCTTAAATAGCTGGATAAATTTTAGAATAGAAAACAGATTTAATGTTAATATTGGAGATAGTATTGCTTTTACAAAAATTCATAATTTAAATATCCGTGGCTTTAATTATGATTTAAAAGAGATTGCTTTTGTTAAATCTGCTTTAACTGAAAAAGAAGTTAATTTAGAAAAAAATATTGTTTCTGGATACAGAAAAATAGTTGATATAAAATTAGAATTGATTGAAAAGCAATTTTAATAAGGGGTGAGTTAATTTATCATGTTAGATAAAGAACAATTTTTTAAAGAATTTTCAATTGATGAAGAACATTTTGCTTCAACAGGACTTGTATGGGATGAACTTGTAAAAATATATGATAATTATATTACTTTTGTTCCACAACTTGAAAAAGAAGCGGAATATATTGTTTCTAAATTAATTGATGTTCCTAGTGTTCACTCTGTCAGAAGAAGAGTAAAAAAACCAAAACATCTTATAGAAAAAATTATTAGAAAAGGAAGGAAGTATGTTGATAGAGGGATATCTCTAGAAACATATAAAGAAATTGTAACCGACCTTATTGGAATAAGAGTCTTACATCTTTTTAAAGATGATTGGAAAGACATTCATCATGAAATAATGGGACTTTGGGAGATAAGAGAAACTCCTCAAATAAATATTAGACGTGGAGATTATAATGTTATTCAACTTCAAGAAAGTATCTCTGAAATGAATTGTGAGATAATCGTAAGAGATCATGGTTATCGTTCTGTTCATTACCTAATTGGTATTCCTGTTACGAAAAAAGATGAAATTCTGGTTGAAATTCAGGTAAGAACTGTATTTGAAGAAGCATGGAGTGAAATTGATCATTTGATGAGATACCCATATGATATTGACAATCCTATTATTACTGAGTATTTGGGAATATTTAATAGAATTGTAGGAAGTGCTGATGAGATGGGAACATTTATAAAAAACATGAAATCTCATTTTACTCTAAAACCTAGTGAAAGCAGTGATGAAAGAGAGCTAGATACAAAATTTAAATAGAAACAAAATAAAGGGAGTTTTCAATATTTTTCTTGAAGACTCCCTTCGTAACTACTCAGCTATGAGTTTTTACAAAAAATAAAAATAGCCAAATAGAGGGAGTTTTCAACATTTTTGTTGAAGGCTCCCTTTCTATTCAA
>NZ_JACSNP010000119.1 GCF_016900045.1 Fusobacterium mortiferum | reverse complement strand
TATCGGCTCTGGACGAATGTAACTGAGCAGGACCTCGCGGTTCTGGACCCCCAACGGACGAATCAAGGCCAGACATATGCGGCGGTCTATCGGGATTATTCTTCCCAGTTCGGTGGGGTGATCGGGCCGGTGTTGCCTGTAACCAGCCCGACGGACCCGGGGCCGGTCTCCACTACCACTTTCGGGTATTCCTACGTGACCAACGCGACGTATATTGTTCAGGTAGTCACCGGCGGGACGACCGGAACCGCGACGTTCCGGTGGATG
>NZ_JACSNP010000118.1 GCF_016900045.1 Fusobacterium mortiferum | reverse complement strand
GTGTTATTCCAGCCGTTTTCTTCATTATGTTTTTCATTGTAAGAAAATAAATCCCACAGTGTAAAACCATCATGACAGGTAACAAAATTTATGGAAGCATAATGACCTCGATATGCCGGATTATAAATATCTTCAGAACCGGTAAGACGAGCCGTAAATGCTTTTGCATAGCCTAAATCGCCTCGTAGAAAATGGCGGACGTCATCACGATAGTGACCGTTCCATTCAGCCCAACGTCCATATGACGGGAATGTGCCTACTTGATAC
>NZ_JACSNP010000117.1 GCF_016900045.1 Fusobacterium mortiferum | reverse complement strand
TTCCGGCACCGTATTCCGTGATCTTCCCGCGAACCCCCGAAACGTTGAACTCCAAACTGCGGCTGAACAGGCCGCCGGCTGGCACCTTCGCGTCGAAAAGCATCTGGACCCGTTCCTGAAACGTGGCCGATTCGTCGGAGCGGTCGACGCTGGGTGCACGCACGGCGCTTACGTTCGGTCGGATGAAGACCGGTGGCGGCTGCTTGGCCAGCGAGGCCTTTGCCGCGTCGGCATTCCTGACGGGCGCGATGGCGGAAACGCCATGAAC
>NZ_JACSNP010000116.1 GCF_016900045.1 Fusobacterium mortiferum | reverse complement strand
AGATGGTATCTACGATGTCGTCGTTCTGGCCATTTGGAAAAGCAGCGCATTCTTCCACAACTTCCTTACTCCAGGCTAGATCAGTCATGTAGGGCAGTTCCACGTTACCTGAGTGGATCAGGGGGATGACTGCTTGTAGCCTAATCAGCTTGCTCCCCACTGCCGGCATAGGGATGAATCCTGGAATCTCGTGCATCAGGGTGGCGATCAGCGCTGGCCCCGAAGCCTTGTCTTCCACGATCTTGGCTGTAGCTCTGGGATACTGAAT
>NZ_JACSNP010000115.1 GCF_016900045.1 Fusobacterium mortiferum | reverse complement strand
GGTCGTGATTTAATCACGGGACTTCCAAAAACAATAGAAGTAAAATCTAATGAAGTCAGTGAAGCTTTAGCTGAACCAGTAGCATCTATTGTACAGTGTGTAAAACGTGTACTTGAAGATACACCACCAGAACTTTCTTCTGACATAATGGATAGAGGTATTATCATGACAGGTGGCGGCTCCATGCTTTATGGACTTGATACTTTAATTCAGAAAGAAACAGGAATTGCCACTTATTTAGCTGATGACCCATTGACTTGTGTAGCAA
>NZ_JACSNP010000114.1 GCF_016900045.1 Fusobacterium mortiferum | reverse complement strand
CTTCATTATTATCATCTATAACAGGAAATGTATACATATTCAAGAATTTGCCAAAATCTAGTTCACGTTGTCCGTGACATTTTCTTTTAGTATCCATGGATTTTTTTATTAAGGGTTCTTGAATACAAGGAATTAATTTACCTAAAAGAAATTGCTTGAAAGGATTAAATGCTGTGTGTGGTTCAATTGTGGATACAACGACAAAGTTATTTTTTATTTTGGCTCTGACGTAGACGGCTATATGAGCATAAGTTAAATCTGCAACAAGT
>NZ_JACSNP010000113.1 GCF_016900045.1 Fusobacterium mortiferum | reverse complement strand
GAACGTTGCTGAAGGTCAAATCGTTCCTGTAGCTATGGTTGGCGCTCACTTACCAAACGGCATGAAAATTTCCAAAGGAAAACTTCGTGGCGTTGTATCTAACGGTATGCTTTGCTCTGCACAGGAATTAAAACTCGACCTTGAAAAATTACCACCAGAACAAAAAACTGGTATCTTCATTTTACCTAGCGATACACCTGTTGGCATTCCTGCTAAAGAAGTATTAGGTTTAAATGATGTTGTTTTAGAATTTGAACTCACTGCTAACC
>NZ_JACSNP010000112.1 GCF_016900045.1 Fusobacterium mortiferum | reverse complement strand
GTTTCTATCACTTCCGTTCGTCAGTATGCGTACCCAAACAGGTAGGCCCACAACCGAACATGGTCAAGTGGGAAGAAAAGGACGGGGCTGAGGCAGCAGTCGGTGGGCTAATAAAAGACATGGTAGTGCGGAACGTATTCGAGGAGTGTCACGACATTCCAGCGAACACGATGAATTCTGTACCGTTCTTTATGACGCCCAAACAGAGCAAAGCGTATCAGCAGATGGAAAAATCTGCGATCACGCTGCTCAACAACAAAGAAATAGTG
>NZ_JACSNP010000111.1 GCF_016900045.1 Fusobacterium mortiferum | reverse complement strand
GTGATGTTGAGGCAAGTACGAATCATGTCAAGAACACGGTCGATACCAGCAACGAGTGCGATACCTTCCATTGGCAAACCAACAGTTTGAAGCACGAGTGCGAGCATGATTACGCCTGCACCAGGAACACCAGCAGTACCAACAGATGCCAATGTACCAGATATTATAATCATAATCATTTGGCTCATAGTAAGGTCAATGCCGTAAATGTTAGCTATGAAAATAGCGCAAACACCTTGATAAATTGCTGTACCATCCATATTTATAGT
>NZ_JACSNP010000110.1 GCF_016900045.1 Fusobacterium mortiferum | reverse complement strand
TATCAGCATAGATAGTGCTGATACTATTGGCTATATGCAACAACAATTTGACTTTAAACACGCAACACTTCATGAAGAATTACTCGACTCTTTTTCCGATATTTTAGCTTTAGGCGTGCAGAAAACAGAACTTGAAAAAGAAATCGAACAAGCTTCCACTGATGAACAAATGGAAGAATTGATGAAGGATTACAGCCGTATTTCCGATAGATTTGAACAACTCGGTGGCTATGATTATGAAAGCCGTTTGCGTCGCGTTGCATTTGGTCTC
>NZ_JACSNP010000010.1 GCF_016900045.1 Fusobacterium mortiferum | reverse complement strand
AAATATTTAAAGGTAAATCTATTGGGAAGAGGCTTTGCTTGGTTAGATACAGGTACACACAAGAATTTATTACAAGCTTCTAATTTCATAGAAACTATACAAGAGAGACAGGGAAATTATATAGCATGTATAGAGGAGATAGCTTATCGTAATGGTTGGATAACTAAAGAGGAGTTATTTAGGTTGGCAGAGCCATTATTAAAGACAGATTATGGAAAGTATTTAGTAGAGGTAGCACAAGAGATATAGAAAAAATGACAAATTTTGTCATAGATAAATTGATAAAATAATAAAGATAGTATAATCTTAAAAAATAGATAGTTTTATTAAAATATTTTAAGGAGAAATTTTTAGATGAAAAGGAAACTACTAATACATAATGGGAGTATTTCTATTGGTGGGCAAGAAAAAATGTTAATAGAATTTTTGAAAGTACTTAATCCAGAGAAATATGAAGTATTACTGTTAATAGAGCAGAATATAGGAAAAGATAAAAATTATGTAGATGAGATACCTGAATGGATAAGGTACTCTTTTTTGACATCTAAAAATTTAACTGAAAAACTAGAGAATAATAGAAGAAGTAAAAATCCATTTAAAAGAATATACTATTCCTTTTTACTTAGTGAAAAGAAGAGAAAGGCAGCTAAAGAGCTTAAGAGATATTTAGACTTTTCAGATATTATTATAGATTTCAATATGGGATTACTTAGAAATATTCATAAACTAGAATTAAAAGATAAAACTCTAGTAGGTTGGAGCCATGCTGGAAATGGAGAGCTACCTAAAAGTAGTTGCAAAAGAAAAAATACAGAGAGATATGATTATATAGTAGCTATAAATGAGAGAATGAAAAAAGGATATGAAAAGAGTACTAAAAGACCTCATATAGTTAAATTATATAATTTTATGGGGTTAGAGAGTATTATAGAAAAGAGTAAGATAGCTATTCCAGAAAAATTTAAATATATAGTAAGTGTGGGATCTTTAACAGATAATAAAAATCAAGGTTTATTAATAGATGTATTTTATGAATTAAAAAAAGAGTGTTGTATAGATGAGAAGCTGGTTTTAATTGGAGAGGGAAAAGAGAGAGTTAGATTAGAAGAGAAAGTAAAAAATTTAGGAATGGAGAAAGAGATATTTTTACTTGGTGCAAAACTAAATCCATATAATTACATAAAGGATGCAGAGTTGTATGTAGTCACTTCAAAGGAAGAGGGATTTTCTCTAACTACATTGGAAGCTATGACCTTAAAAACTATGGTTATAGCTACTAAGACAGATGGGACACGAGAGATACTTGGAGAGGATTCTCAATATGGTAAATTAGTAGAGAGCAGTAAAGAGGAGTTAAAAAGAGAGATACTTTACTATCTAAAAAATAGAGAGAAAAGAAGAGTGTATGAAGAGCTAGGGTATACTAGAGCTAAAGATTTTAGTAAGGATAATGCTATAACAAAGATAGAGGAGTTTATAGATAGATTATGAGAATATATGTGATTGGTAATAGAGATGAAAAGCTTGAAAAATTGAATAATGGAAGAAATGAGGTAATATATACCTCTATTTTTTCAGCTATATTTACAACAATGTTAAGTAGAGGAAGTATAATTTATAGTTTGAAACAAAATTCTATATTAGATATAGTTCAAAAAGTTTTTAAGATACCATACCTTTATGGAGAGATAAATGATATATTAGAATTTGAAAACCATTATGCTAAGATAAAAAAATATGAGATTCCAGTTTTAATGTATCACCAATTTGTAAATGAAAAGAGTGAAGGTGGAAAGATAAAGTTATTTGTTACTAAAAAGCAGTTTGAATTACATCTAAAAATTTTAAAGTGGTTGAACTATGAGACTATAACTTTTGAGGATTTAGAAAAGATAGGATTACAAAATAGATTCTACAAGAAATATATTATACTTACTGTTGATGATGGGTACAAAGATAACTATACCATTCTATACCCACTATTAAAAAAATACAATATGAAAGCAGTCATATTTTTAGTATCTGGACTAGATTACAATAGATGGACAGTAGAGAGTGATAATGAAGTAAGATTTGATCTTATGAATGATGATGAAGTATTGGAATTACAAAATAGTGGACATATAGAGTTTGGAGGGCATACCCTAACACATGCTAGTTTTTTTGATATAGATGATGAGAGAGCTAGAGAGGAAATATTTAAAGACAAAGAGATAACAGAGAAAAGATTAGGAAAAAAATTAAGAGTTTTTGCATATCCATATGGACATAGAAAAAAAGAGACAATTGAATTAGTAAAAGAGTATGGCTACTCTTTTGCTGTTTCTACAGATACAGGGACAGGGATATTGAGCAAAAATCTTTTTGATATAAGGAGAACTGCAATAGATAAGACTTCACTTATAAATTTCTTGAGAAGAATATCTCCTGGATATTTACAATATAAGGCTAGAAAGTATAAAGATAAATTTTAAATGGGGGTGATTTACCCCCATATTTGTTGAACTAATCTTCCATTCTTATAGATAGTAGTGACATCAACCTCACCGTTTTCACGATACTTTACCCATTTACCATCTTTTTTCCAATTTTTATAATTTCCCTCTTCTAGAACATTACCATTTTCCCAGTAATATTTCCAGAGTCCACTTCCTTTGCTTAAGTCACTTTGATGTAGAAGAGTTCCATCTTTAGCATAGGCAGCAATCTTAACTATGATACCATTTTTATAATCTACAATAGATTTAATATTTCCATTTCCATAGTAAGCTTTTTGCTCCCCATCAATTTTATTATTTTTGTATGTCTCTTCTAATACAACTTTTCCATCATAAGAGTACCAAGTTTTATGCCCATTCAGGATACCATCTACATAAGTTTCAGTATATTCAATGATATCTCCTAAAAAAAGAGCAAATTTCCCAGTATATGGAGTCTCCTCTTTACCAGCATAAACTAAGCCATTTGTAGATTTTCTTTTTATTCCTAAATCCTCAATTCTTTCCTTAGGTTCCTCAACTATAACTGATTCTTTATTTTCAGGTTGTTCCTCTACTTTTTTCTCTTCTGGTTGAACTACATTTTGAACAGCAGTTTCAATTTGAGGTTGTTCAAGAGGAGTTATCTCTTTAAATTCAGCCCCTAAGATAGATGTACAAATTGTAACAGCAAGTATAAATGAAACTATTTTTTTCACTTTTTTCTCCTTTAAATCTCTTTCGAAAAATATACTATTAGATTATACTATTTTTTTTAGAAATTTAATAGAAAATTTAGAGAAATTTTAGTTAAACTCAGGCTTAATTTCAGCTACCCAGTTTTCAATCTTTTCAGGTGTATAATCCCCTTGATTTCCTTCATCGATAGCAAGTCCAACAAATTGGTCTCCAATTACAGCTTCAGATTCTTCATAGTGGTATCCTTCAGTTGATGTAAATCCAACAACTTTTCCACCATTATTGATTACTACATCATAAAGAACTTTGATTCCTCCCACAAATGATTCACCAAAAGCATATTGATTTCCCAGTCCGATAAGTCCAACAACCTTTCCAGAAAAATCGATTTTACAAAACTCATCATATACATTTTCCCAGTCGGCTTGTAGCTCTCCAACACCATAAGTAGGTGTAATAAGTATTAGATTATCATATTCAGAAAGAGAAGATATTCCATCAGCTACATTATGTATCTCGTAGTCATCTTTTCTTAAATAAAATTCTAATTCATCAACAACTCCAGCAGTAGTTCCTGAAGTAGTACCATAAAACACTCCTATTTTTTTCACAATATTTCCTCCTATAAATTACAAATATCCTTAATTATTTCACTAGCTATTATAAGTCCAGCAGTTGATGGAACAAATGAGATACTTCCTACATTGACTTTTTTCTCTCTACTTCCACTTAAATTTTGAGGTTTTCTAGGCTCCTCTTTAGAATAAACAACTTTTAATTTTTTTATTCCTCTATTTTTTAGCTCCTTTCTCATAACACGAGCTAAAGGACAAACAGAGGTTTTATTTATATCACTGACCTCTAACATAGTAGGATTTAATTTATTTCCAGTTCCCATAGATGATATGATAGGAATATTTCTTTCCTTTGCAATAGAGATTAGATCTAATTTACATGTTACTAAGTCAATAGCATCAACTATATATGAATAATTTTTGTCTTTAAAAAAAGTATCAATATTTTCTTTTGAAAATTTAATAGGATACTCATGAACTATCAATTCTGGATTAATATTGAGCAGTCTCTCTTTCATTACAGAGGTTTTAAGTTTGCCTACTGTACTTTGAAGAGAAATAATCTGTCTATTCAGATTGGTGATATCAACACTGTCAAAATCTACAATAGAGATCTCACCTACACCAGCTCTTACAAGAGCTTCTGTGGCAAATCCTCCTACGCCTCCTATACCAAAAACTATTACGTGAGAGTTTTTAAGTTTAGCTAAATTTTCATTTCCTATTAAAAGTTCAGTTCTTTGAAATATCATAAAATTCATCAACCTCATAATTATTTACTAGATAGGTAAATAATACATTTTTTTTTCAAAAAAATCAATACTTTTCTTTAAAATAATTATCAAAAATTCTTTTAAAAAAACTTGAGAAGTCTTGACAATACTTAAATTATATGATATAATCTCATCTAGATTACGCATGAAATAAGGTCATCAGCAACCCTATTCAGCGATTGTTAATACTTTTGGAGGTGTTAGAATGTACGCAGTTATAAAAACTGGTGGTAAACAATACAAAGTTACAGAAGGTGACGTATTAAGAGTAGAGAAATTAAATGCTGAAGTTAACACAACTGTAGAATTAACTGAAGTTCTTTTAGTAGCTAATGGAGAAACTGTAAAAGTTGGAACTCCTGTAGTAGAAGGAGCTAAAGTAGTTGCAGAAGTTGTTGCTCAAGGTAAAGGAGCTAAAGTAGTTAACTTCAAATACAAGCCAAAAACAGGATACCACAGAAAAAAAGGTCACAGACAACAATTTACTGAAATTAAAGTTACTTCAATAAACGCTTAATTGTCTAAATTAGATTGTCAATGACAAAAGTAGAGATTTATAGAAAACAAGGTAGAATTGTAAAATACAAGGCTACTGGACATTCAGGCTATGCTGAATATGGAGAAGATATAGTTTGTGCTGCACTATCTATGGCATTACAGCTGCCTTTAGGTGGAATGCAAGATGTGTTAGATATCTATCCTAAGTTTGAAATAGACTCTGATGGATACTTAAGTGTAGACATGAGAGGTATGGACAATAAAGGAAAAGAGAAAGAGCTAGACACTTTATTAGAAAGCATGGTATTAATGATAAGAAGTTTATCAAGGGATTATCCTAAAAATATAAAGCTTGTTGAGAAGGAGGAAAAATAGATGCAATTTACTTTAAATATACAATTATTTGCACACAAAAAAGGACAAGGTTCTGTTAAAAACGGAAGAGATTCAAATCCTAAATATCTTGGAGTAAAAAAATATGATGGAGAAGTTGTAAAAGCTGGAAACATCATAGTAAGACAAAGAGGAACAGCTTTCCACCCAGGAAACAACATGGGAATGGGTAAAGACCACACTCTATTTGCTCTAATCGATGGATATGTAAAATTCGAAAGATTAGGAAAAGACAAGAAGCAAGTATCTATATACGCTTCAAAATAGTTGAGTTAATCAGGAAGTATAGAAGCCCCAATTTTTGGGGCTTTTTTTCTATATATTAGATATTTTCTTAAGCGTATGGTATAATAGATATTATATATCTTAAGGAAAGGAGAGTAATATAGCTATGAAAAAAATACCTATTGCAGTAGAAGATTTTAGTGAAATTATAGAGCAAGATTATTATTATGTAGATAAAACAAAATTTATAGAAGATATATTAAATGACGGAGCTAAAATAAAACTATTTTGTCGTCCTAGAAGATTTGGAAAGACTCTTAATATGTCTACACTTAAATATTTTTTTGATATAAAAAATAAAGATAAGAACAGAAAGCTATTTAATGGTTTATATATAGAAAACTCTCCGTTGATAGAAGAGCAAGGGAAATATCCAGTGATTTTCCTTACATTAAAAGAAATAAAAGGTAATATTTTTGATTTTGCATATACTCAACTAAAAACTTTAATCTCTGATTTGTTTGATGAATACAAGTATTTGAGAGAAAACTTAAGTGAGAGAGATATTGAGATATTTGATAATATTTGGAAAAGAAAAGAGGAAGACTATAGTAACTCTTTAAAATTCTTAATAAAATGTCTAAATGAATATTATAGTCAAAAAGTAATTGTATTGATAGATGAATATGATACACCACTTCTAACTGCCTATGAGTTTGGGTATTATAATGATATGCTACAATTTTTTAAAGCTTTTTATGGAGGGGCTTTAAAATCTAATACAAATTTACAAATGGGAGTACTTACTGGAATAATAAGAGTGGCTCAAGCAGGAATATTTTCTGACTTAAATAACTTTACAAACTATACAATCTTAAATAATGAGTATAGTCAAAGTTTCGGATTGGTAGAAGATGAAGTAAAAGCTATGCTTGATTATTATAAGATAGGTTATGAAATGTTAGAGGTAAAGAAATGGTATGATGGTTATAGTTTTGGGAAAAGTGATATATACAACCCTTGGAGTATATTAAACTTTGTACAGTTTAAAGAGTTAAAATCATATTGGATAAATACAAGTTCTAATTTTATGATAAGAGAACTTTTAGAACATACTGGAGAAGAGGGATTAAAAACTCTTGAGAGAATTTTTAATCAAGAAGAGGTAGCAGTAAGAATAACTGAAAATGTAAGATTTGGAAATAATCTATCAGCAAGTGAAGTATGGGAGCTTATGTTATACTCTGGTTATCTAACTATAAATGGTAGATTAGATGATGGAAGATATTTGGTAAGAATACCTAATATGGAGATTACGAACTTCTTTAAGGATGAATTTCTAACTATTGTATTTGGGAATTATGATAAAGTAGATAGATTAAGAGATGCTTTGAGAGATAAAAACATAGAACAGTTAAATAAATCCATAGAAGAACTAGTTTTATATACAATGAGTTCACATGATATAACAAAATATTATGAAAATCCATATCATATGTTATTACTTGGATTTTTTTATGCTTTAGATGGTTACTATCTTCCTAAATCAAATAATGATAGATAAAATAGTGGAGAGTAAAATCTTCACTATTTTTGATTAGAATATAAAATTTAATTATGTTTTATGATATAATCAAAGGAAGAAATACAAACTAAAATGGAGGAGTAAATCAATGAAAAAAATAATAGCTTTTGCAGTTAGAAAAGATGAGTTATCAGCTTTTGAAAAATATTCAAAAGAGTTTAATTTTTCAGTTAAATTGGAAGAGAAGAGTTTAACTCCAGAAACAGTAGAGTTATGTAAGGGGTATGATGGAGTAACTTTCTTAGGAAATTGTAATGTAAATAGGGAAGTATTAGAGAAGCTAAACTCTTTTAAGATAAAATATATAGCAAGTAGAAGTACAGGATATAATAATATAGATTTAAAAGCTGCTAAGGAGTTAGGAATATATGTAAGTAATTCAACTTACTCATCATATTCAGTGGCAGAGTTTGCAGTTATGTCAGCTTTTATTTTATTGAGAAATATTCCTCAAAGTTTAAAAAGAGTGGAAAAATATAATTTTTCTTTAGGTGGATTGATAGGAAGAGAATTAAGAAATCAGACAATAGGAATTATAGGAACAGGAAAGATAGGAAGAATAGTTGCTCACCACTTTAAAGCTATGGGAGCTAAAGTTATAGCCTATGATCTGTACCCAAGTTCTGATGAGATCGAGTATGTTTCTTTAGAAGAGCTATTTGCTCAATCGGATGTGATCTCTTTACATACTCCACTTACACCAGAAAATCATCATCTAATAAATAAAGAAACAATAGCTAAAATGAAAAATGATGTTTTAATAATAAATTCAGCAAGAGGAGAGCTAGTTAATTTAGAAGATTTAATTGCAGGTTTAAAAAGTAAAAAAGTAGCTGGAGTAGCTTTAGATACTTTAGAAAAAGAGGTAGGAATACTTCATAAAGATTGTAGCAACATTGGATTTGAGCATCCACAATTAAAAGAATTATTAAATATGGAAAATGTTATGATAACATCACATCAAGCATTTTATACAGATCAAGCAGTATCAGATATGGTTGAGTCAGCTTTGACTTGTCTGAATGAGTATTTCTTATCAGGGAATTCTAAAAATAATTTAATAAAATAGGTTAAATATGTAAAAAGCTCAAGAGCGGCTACTCTTGAGCTTTCTTCTATTAAGTTGTAATAATACAATATTTTATTTAGAATAGTTAGGAGCTTCTTTAGTTATTGTAATATCATGTGGGTGGCTCTCTTTTAGTCCAGCACCAGTGATTTTTATAAATTTACCATTTATTTTTAGATCTTCTATTGTAGGAGTTCCACAATATCCCATACCAGCTCTAATTCCACCACATAATTGGAATACAACATCTCTTAAGTTTCCTTTGTAAGCTATACGCCCTTCAATTCCTTCTGGAACTAATTTTTGAGCATCATTTTGGAAATATCTATCTTTAGATCCTCTTTTCATAGCAGCTATTGATCCCATTCCAACATAGCTTTTAAATCTCTTACCTTCAAGAATAATCTCTTCTCCAGGAGCTTCTGTAGTACCAGCTAGTAATCCTCCTAACATAACACAGTCTGCACCAGCAGCAAGAGCTTTCACTATATCTCCAGATAGTTTGATACCACCATCGGCAATAACTCCAATTCCTCTATCTTTACATACTTGGAACACATCATTTACAGCAGTAAGCTGAGGAACTCCAACCCCTGCAACAACTCTTGTTGTACAGATAGATCCAGGTCCAATACCAACTTTTACAGCATCTACTCCAGCATTGATTAAATCAAGAGCAGCCTCAGCAGTAACAATATTTCCACCTATTAAGTTTAGGTTTGGAAAAGCTTCTCTAATCTCTCTAATTTTATTTATTACACCAGCTGAATGTCCATGAGCAGAGTCAACAGTTATGATATCAACTCCAGCTTTTACAAGAGCAGCAACTCTATCAAGAGTATCAGCACCAATACCAACAGCAGCACCTACTCTTAATGTTCCATGAGCATCTTTACATGCATTTGGATATTCAGCTAAGTTATCTATATCTTTTATTGTAATTAATCCTTTTAAGTATCCCTTGTCATCTGTGATAGGTAATTTTTCTATTCTATTAGCTAATAGAATCTCTTTTGCTTCATCTAAAGTAGTTCCAACAGGAGCAGTAACTAAGTTATCTTTAGTCATAATTTCTCCAACTAATTGAGCCATATCTTTGTGATATTTTATATCTCTATTAGTAACTATTCCGATAAGTTTACCATCCTCTTCAATAACAGGAAGACCAGAAATTTTATATTTTCTCATTAAGTCCTCTGCATCTCCAACTGTACAATCAGCAGTAAGAGTAACAGGGTTTCTAATCATACCACTTTCTATTCTTTTTACTCTATCAACTTCAGCAGCTTGATCTTCAATACTCATATTCTTATGTATAAATCCTATACCACCTTGTCTAGCTAGAGCAATAGCTAAATCTGATTCAGTAACAGTATCCATAGCAGCACTCAGTATAGGTACATTCAGTGTGATATCTTTTGTCAGTCTTGTTTTAAGACTTACTTCATGTGGTAATACCTCTGATTTTGCTGGGATTAATAATACATCATCAAATGTGATAGCCTCTTTTACTATTTTTCCGTTCATTTGCAACTCCTTTTAAAATACATAATTATTTAATTTAATAATGAACTAAAATTTATAAATATTTTTTAGATTTTAGATATTATAGCACAAAACTTTGGAAAATGTACAGTAAAATTTTAATAAAACGTGATTTTTAACACAGTTGACTACAAAAAGTTTATTTTCTGTAAATATCGATTTTTTGATATGGGATTTCGATATTATTTGCATCAAATTCAGCTTTAACTATTTCATTAAAGTCAAATTTTGTAGTCCAATAATCCTCTTTATTAACCCATACTCTGCAGATGAAATCAAGAGAACTAGCATTTTGAACACTCATTCTAATATTAAAAGGTTTATCTTTTAATACAGAAGGATGAGCATTAGCAATTCTATTTAAAATCTCTTTTACTTTTTCTGTAGGAGTATCATAAGAAACAGAGAAAACCATATCTAATCTTCTGATTGGGTTTCTAGAAACATTTGTAATAGCGTTGTTAGCTAATTGGCTATTAGGAATAATGATAACTCTATTATCTGTAGTAGTTAAAATAGTATAAAGTATTTGTATCTTGTCAACAGTTCCTTCTACACCACTGCTTGCTACAATATATTCTCCCTTAGTGAAAGGTTTGAAGAATAGTATTAATAATCCTCCAGCAAGGTTAGATAAACTTCCTTGTAGTGCTAAACCAACAGCTAATCCAGCAGTACCAAGAACTGTTAATAGAGAAGTTGCTTTTACTCCAGCTATCCCGATTATTAAGAAAAATAGAATAACATACATTAAAGTTTTTAGCATAGAGCTAGTGAAACTCTCTAATAATGGATCTACATTTCTTTTTCTTAAAGCTTTTTTATAAGATGTAATAATTACACTTACAAGCTTTGGCCATAGTGAAAATAAGATGATTACAATAATACCTCTTACAATAATTGTAGGAAGTACAGCGATTGTTTTGTTGAAAAATTCTGTGATAATTTCGTGCATTTAAACTCTCCTTTAAAAATTAATTATTACATTTATATATTATACAGTTTTTACCAATATATATCAATATATTTTTAGATTTTTTTACAAAAATACTATATAATATATAGTATAAAAAATAAAGATTTATATTAAAAATAAAACATTAATATATGTTAAATTAATCTATAATAAAATAAAAATTTATTAAAATCACAGGAGGAGAAAAGCTGATGATAAAAGAGAATTCAATTTGGATTAATAAAAAAAATGGAAGAGAGTACGAAGTGATAAAAGAGGCTATTGATTGTACTAATGAAAGAGATGGATTAATAGTGATAGTTTATATTTGCAAGGAGGTAGAAGGAAAACTTTTTGTAAGAGAAAAGAAGGAGTTTTTAAATAAATTTTTTCAAAAGTAATAAAGTATAAAAGATAAATTTTTAATAAACAAAGTAAAATCAAGACTTAATACCATATTATTGTAATTATTACAAAATAAAAATAATTACAATTGACAAATAATTAAAAATGTGGTAATATATTCTTATAAGAATAAAGATAGTTAATTTAAGGAGGTAAAATTATGAGAAGTATTACAAGTTTTGATTTACAATATGCACACAGATTTTATAAGTTTAGAGGAGAAGCTCAATATTTACATGGACATACTGGAGTTTTAACAATAGAAGTAGAAGATTCTATAAATGAAGGTGTAAATATGGTATTCCCTTGTAATGAAATTCAAAAAACAGCTTGGGAAGTATTGAAGAATTTTGACCACTCTCTTATTTTGAGAGAAGATGATCCTCTTTTACCTGCTATTTTAAAAGTTTATGAGGAAACTGGGATAAAAGATGGGGCTCCTCAAAACGTTATGAAAGGTCCTGCTTTTAAGACTGACTTAGCAACTGCATATCCTGACGCTCGTTTAGTTGTTACTAAAGAAACTTTAACAGTTGAAGGAATGATTAAAATTGTTTATGACTTATTAAAAGATAAATTAAATATTGCTAAAATAACTTTTACTAGTGGTGTAAATGCAGCTTCTGCAGAGTTTACTACTAAGAATAATATAGACCGTTGTCCTCTTTGTGGAATTTCATTAGATGAAAATGGAGTTTGTCCAAAGTGTGGATATAAGAAAAGATAGTATTTAAAAATTTTTTACTATATACTAAATATAAAAAAACTCCCTCTCTTAAATTCTAAGAGAGGGAGTTTTTAATATAAAAATTATACTGTTACATCTTTTATCCAACGTAAAGTCTTGTATCTCCAGAAAGCAAAGATGAGTTTAATAACTTCACAAGATTCAGCAAGTCCAATTAAAATATAAATAGGAACTTTAAAGTATGCTCCTATGAAAGCTAGAGGCACACCATAGAACCAAAGTGGAAGTATATCTAGATAAAAGGCAACCTTAGTATCTCCTCCAGCTCTAAATAGTCCAATTAAAATAGCCCAGTTTACCATTTTAAAGAAGACAAATACTCCATATACCCTTAACGTTTTTTCGGCTAGAAGAGCAATATCTGGAGAAAGTTTATAAAGTGATATGATATTGTTAGTAAGTAGTTGAACCACAATAAAACTGAAACCAGCCATACCAAAGGCTACTAAAATAATTTGTTTAGAGTAGACTATAACTTTTTCCTTATTCCCCTCTCCAATTGTATGACCTATTATTACAGAGGCAGCATTGGATATCCCCATAAATAAAATAGCAGAGATAGCTGCAACGATATCTGCTATCTGTACACAGGCAGATTGAACAGTTCCAAGTTTTGCATATGCAACAGAAAGAGAGATAATTCCAAATATCCAAAGCATCTCAGTAAAAACTACAGGTGATGAGATTTTTACTATCTCTTTTATAAGATTTTTTGGAATGTGAAAATATGAATCTAATTTCCCTTTAAGATTAAAATCTTTTTTATAGATAATAGTTAAAATAATACACATCTCAACAAATCTAGCTATGACAGTAGCTATAGCCGCTCCTTTTTCCTCTAATCTAGGAAAACCAAAATTTCCATAAATTAAACAGTAGTTAAAAAATGTATTTGTAACCACTCCAATAGAGGCTGAAATCATAGGAAACTTAGTAAGTCCCATAGCACGTAGAGAAAATCCCATACTAGAGGATATAGAGTAAAAAAGATAACATAGAACAACTGTACATAGGTAAGATGTTCCTATTCTCAAAACCTCTGGATCTTTAGAGAAAATTCCTATTATAAAATCAGCTTTAAAATAAGCTACAATAGCAAATATGATAGCTACTCCAAATGCACATCTAACCATTAACCCCAGTATTTTTCTGATGAGTTCAAAATTTCTTTTTCCATAATATTGAGCTATAAAAACGCCCATTCCACTACATATTCCAAATATTATAAGGTCTAAAATCCTATAGACACTATTAGCAAAACCTACAGCAGCGATATAATCAGTTCCTAATCTTCCAATCATAAGATTGTCAATAAAGTTAAGAGATGAGGAAACTAGTTGTTGAATCATAAGTGGAATTCCAATTGCTAAAAATGTTTTATAAAACTCTTTTAAATTTATTTTTGTATTAATATTTTCTTGCATAGAAGCACCTCCCCAATACTCTATATATTCTATCAATGATAATGAAAAAAGACAATAAAAAATATTAAAAAACTATTGACAGTTGGGGATAAATGATTTAATATATTAGTGTGTAAAAATAGCACTCGTAGCAAAAGAGTGCTAATAAAAATGGAGGGATAGGACATGAAAATAAGACCTATTGGAGAGAGAGTTTTAGTAAAACCAGTTAAAGTAGAGGAAAAAACAGCAAGTGGAATTATTCTTCCAGGAGCAGGAGAGAAAGAGAGACCTAATATAGCTGAAGTAATTGCAGTTGGAAAAGGTGAAAAATTAGAGGATATAAAGGTTGGAGAGAGAGTAGTTTACTCAAAATTCTCTGGAACTGAGATAAAAGATGGAGAGGAAAAATATATAGTTTTAAATATAGAAGATGTATTAGCTGTTATTGAGTAATTTTTGGAGGTAGTTGAAATGGCAAAAATTTTAAAATTTGATGAGGAAGCTAGAAAAAAACTTGAAATAGGGGTAAATACATTAGCAGATGCTGTAAAAGTAACATTAGGACCAAGAGGAAGAAATGTTGTATTAGAAAAAAGTTATGGATCACCACTAATTACAAATGATGGAGTATCTATAGCAAAAGAGATAGAGTTAGAAGATCCATTTGAAAATATGGGAGCTCAACTTATAAAAGAGGTAGCTACAAAGGCTAATGACGTTGCTGGAGATGGAACTACTACTGCTACAATACTTGCTCAAGCTATTGTAAAAGAGGGATTAAAAATGGTAAGTGCTGGAGCTAATCCAATGTTTATCAAAAAAGGTATAGAAAAAGCAACTAAAGAGGTAATAAATCATCTTAAAGCAAGAGCTAAGAAGATAGAATCAAATGAAGAGATAGCACAAGTTGCATCAATCTCTGCTGGAGATGAAGAGATTGGAAAATTAATAGCTCAAGCTATGGAAAAAGTTGGAGAAACAGGAGTAATAACTGTTGAAGAAGCAAAATCTTTAGAAACAACTTTAGAAGTGGTAGAGGGAATGCAATTTGATAAAGGGTATGTATCACCATATATGGTAACTGACTCTGAAAGAATGGTTGCTGAATTAGATAATCCATTTATTTTAATAACTGATAAGAAAATATCTAACATGAAGGATATATTACCTATACTAGAGCAGACAGTTCAAACTTCAAGACCGATGCTAATTGTTGCAGATGAGCTTGAAGGAGAAGCTTTAACTACTTTAGTTATAAATAAATTAAGAGGAACTTTAAATGTAGTAGCTGTAAAAGCTCCAGCTTTTGGAGATAGAAGAAAGGCTATGTTAGAGGATATAGCTATTTTAACAGGTGGAGAGGTAATCTCTGAAGAAAAGGGATTAAAACTTGAAGAAACAACTATTCCACAATTAGGAACAGCTAAAAAGGTAAAAGTAACAAGAGATGCTACTATAATAGTTGATGGAATGGGAGATAGCGAGATAATCAAAGCAAGAGTAGCAGCTATAAAAAATCAAATGGCAGAGAGCACATCTGAATATGATAAGGAAAAATTACAAGAGAGACTTGCAAAACTTTCTGGTGGAGTAGCAGTAATCAAAGTTGGAGCAGCTACAGAAACAGAGATGAAGGATAAAAAGCTTAGAATAGAAGATGCACTAAATGCTACTAGAGCAGGAGTTGAAGAGGGAATAGTTTCTGGAGGAGGAACTATACTTGTAGAGATTGCTAAGGATATGGACAGTTTCAAACTAGAGGGAGAAGAGGGAATAGGAGTAGAGATAGTTAAGAAAGCTCTTACAGCACCACTTAGACAGATAGCTGAAAATGCTGGAGTAGATGGGGCTGTTGTACTTGAAAAGGTAAAAGATATGCCAGAGGGATATGGATTCAATGCTGCTTCTGAAAAGTATGTAAATATGATAGAAGAGGGTATATTAGATCCAGTAAAAGTAACAAGATCAGCTATTCAAAATGCTGCTTCTGTATCAGCTCTAATATTAACTACAGAGGTTTTAGTAGCTAGTAAAAAAGAACCTAAACAGCAAGAGATGAATCCTGGTATGATGCCTGGAATGATGTAATAAAAGTGTAAAAATAACGTGAAAATAGTGTTAAAATAGAAAAAATAATTGACAAGTTAACATAAAAAATAGTATAGTATATTTGAAAAAATTAGGCTAGGAGATATGGCGAGGCTGAAATTCCAAGTAATTTGGAATGATGTCTTTAGTATATTCTAGCTTTTTTTTATAAGGACTAGAAAATAGGAGGAAGATATATTATGTGTAAAATTTTTGCCCATAGAGGATACAGTGGAAAATATCCAGAAAATACAATGATAGCTTTTAAAAAAGCCCTAGAGTGTGGAGTAGATGGGATTGAACTAGATGTTCAACTAACAAAGGATGGAGAGGTAGTAATTATTCATGATGAAACTATAGATAGAACGACAACAGGAAAAGGTTTTGTTGTAGATTATACCTACGAGGAGTTAGAAAGATTTGATGCTTCGTTCAAATTTAAAGATTTAGGATTTAATAAAATCCCTACATTGAGAGAGTATTTTCAACTGGTAAAAGATTATGATATAGTTACAAATGTAGAGTTAAAAACAGGAATAAATGAGTATTTAGGAATAGAGGAAAAGGTATGGGAGCTAATAAAGGAGTATAACTTAGAGGAAAAAGTGATAATATCTAGTTTTAATCATTTTTCTGTAATGAGAATGAAAAAGATAGCTCCACAATTGAAGTATGGATTTTTATCAGAAGATTGGATAATAGATGCAGGAAAATATACTCACTCTCATGGAGTACAATGCTATCATCCAAGATTTAATAATCTTGTACCAGATGTTATTAAAGAATTAAAGAAGTATAATCTAGAGATTAATACTTGGACAGTAAATTTAGAAGAGGATATGAGATATCTTTATTCAAATAATATTGATGTGATAATTACTAACTATCCCGAGTTAGCTCAAGAAATAAAGAAAGAGTATCAAGGAGAGACTAATGAGTAGTTTTACAAATTCACTTACAATATATGAGATTATCCTTAGAATTTTTATGGCAATTGTTATAGGTGGGATGATAGGATATGAAAGAGGGCAACATAATAGACCTGCTGGTTTTAGAACTCATATACTGGTTTGTCTTGGAGCTACAATAGTTTCTATGATTCAAGATCAATTGAGAATAAATCTTCATAATTATGCAATAGCTTTTCCAGAAGCTACTCAAGTTATGAAAACAGATTTAGGGCGAATAGGAGCTCAGGTAGTAAGTGGAATAGGATTTTTAGGTGCTGGAACAATAATGAGAGATAAAGGAGTTATAGGTGGTCTTACTACAGCAGCTTCAATATGGGCTACTGGGTGTTTAGGGCTTAGCATAGGATGGGGATTTTATTATCTAGCTGTTCCATCTGGAATAGCTGTAATAATTGTTCTTGTAACTTTGAAGAAATTAGAACGTTATTGGATAGAGAATAAACATATAGCAAAATTATTAGTTCGATTTAATCAAGATATAGATTTTTCTGAAGCATTAATGAAAAATTATAATTTTTTTAATGAAAATAATATTAAAATAAAGAATGTAGAAAAAAATACAGATGGAAATATGATAGAGTATACTTTAATTATGGGAAAACAAACAGATATTTTAGATGTTATGTCAGAGCTTTCAACATACAGCCATATCTCTCAAATTCAAATTCCATAGTAAAAAATAAAGAGGTGATAAAAAATGTCACTTCTTTTTTATATTGAGAAAAATAAAGATTGACAAAACCCCGATTTAAAGGTAATAATAGTTATATAGAGAGAGAATTTTTATCAAAGATAGGGGGAAAACAAATTGGATAATTTAATAATTACAGTTGGAACAAGTTTAATAGAGAATTATATTGAACATAACCCAGAGAAAACAAATATCACTAAGGATGATATTTTAAGCTATTATGAAAAAGAGAGTATGGTAGACCTAAGAGATAAAAGATTTGGGTCTGAAATTATAGCTGTAGAAAATCTAAGAGAAAAGGATATCTTCTCAGGAAGACACCTATTTATGATAACTCATGACACTGTAAATGGAAGATTAGCAGGAGAAGTACTAGAAGAGTTTTTCCTAAGTAAAGGGATAGTAAGAAGAGTTACTAGAAAAGCAGTTGAAAAAATGAATAAGAGAAATCCTGATGAATTTAGAACGAAGGGATTAAGAAATCTTGTTGAAGAAGTTGGAGATATAGTAGAGCAAGTAGGCAATAAATATAATATAGCTGTATGTACTGTTGGAGGATATACAGCAGAGATATTTATGGTAAGTCTTATGGCACAAATTTTAGGAATAAAATCATATTTTATGTTTAGAGAGTTTGAAGATGTTACTGAGATTCCACCTCTTCCTATAAAAATAGATTATAACTACTATTTAGAAAACAAAGATTTCTTCAATACTATCTCAAATAATGAAAGATTAGAAAAAGAGAAAATTGAAAAATACTTAAATGAAAAATTAGAATTATCTTATTTCCTTGAAGAGATAAAAGATGGAGATAAAACTTATGTTGAGTTATCAGCAATGGGAGATTTCTATCTAAAAACAGTTAAAAACTGTAAATATCTACCAAGAAGAATAACTAATGTTCCAGTAAATGAAAAGGAGATTCCATCTTCAACAATTAAAGAAAGACCACAAGAGTTAGATGATATGTTAAGCTTATTAAAGGCTTCACCATACGTAAATAAATTAAAAGTTGTATTCCATAATCCAAATAGAAAGTTAAAGGTATCTAAATTCTTTATCTTAGATAGTGATGATTTTGAGAGTACATTAGCTCTTGAAATGAAAACATCTATGGGAGGATTTAGGGTAGATATATATACTGTTGCTGATACGAAGAAAGAGTATGAAGCTCTAATGGTATATTTTAATGAAAATTTCCTATAATTAAATTAAAGATATAAACCTCTCTTAATTATTAATTTTGTGATGAAATTAATACGAAGAGAGGTTATTTCATTCAGTAGAGAGGAAAAAGTGAGAGAGTGTGTTTAGGAGAAAAAGTTTTTATATAGTGGTATGGCTATTACTTATATGGTATGTAGGTTCATATTTAAAATTGTGGAATAGTTTTATAATACCTTCTCCTGAAAGAGTAATTAAGAGTTTTTTTGTTTTACTAAAAAATGGAAAACTTTTAAAAAATATAGTTATAAGCTTACAAAGAGTGGCAATAGGTTTTGGAATTTCAGCATTTCTAGCTATACCTTTGGGTGTTATCTTTGGATTAAAAACTGGAATATATGAGTATTTTAAAGGTATTTTAGAGTTTTTAAGACATATACCACCATTAGCTTTAGTTCCGATGATAATTTTATGGTTTGGAATAGGAGAGTTATCTAAAGTGGTGATAATAGTTTTAGCTAGTTTTTTTCCAATATTTTTAAACTCCTTAAAAGGAATCAGTAGTTGTGATAAGAAGTTGATAGAGGTTGGTAAAGTTTTTGGTTTAAACGAGAGAGATATATTTAAGAAAATAATATTTCCAAGTGCTTTATCAGATATACTCTTAGGATTAAAATTAGGACTGGGATATAGTTGGAGAGCTATAATCGCTGCAGAGTTGATTGCTTCTTCTTCTGGTATAGGTTATCTAATATTGGATTCTCAACAGATATCAAGGTCAGATATGGTTGTAGTAGGTATACTTTCGATTGGAGTTTTAGGTGCAACTACAGACTATCTATTTAGTTTTTTAATGAATAGGTATTTCAGGAGAGGAGTTAGATCTAAATATGAAAGAAATCTATAGCTTAAAGAGTTTAACTAAGAGTTATGGTGAAAGAAAAGTTTTTGAAAATATAGATTTAGAGATAAGAAATGATGAGATAACAATTATTCTAGGAAAGAGTGGTTGTGGAAAAACAACTTTAATGAGAATACTTTCAAAGTTAGATAGGGATATCACTGGAGAGGTAAAATTTTGTAATACTAGTGGTGTTGAAATATCTGGGAGATATGGATTTGTCTTTCAAGAGAGTAGATTGTTACCTTGGTTTAACGTTGAAGAAAATATCTCTATTCATGGGAGAGTTAAAGATATAGATATTTATTTGGATATGATAGGCTTAAAGGAGTATAGATATAGTTATCCAGAAGAATTATCTGGTGGAATGGCTCAGAGAGTAGCAATTGCAAGAGCTTTAAGTTATGAACCAGATACACTATTTATGGATGAACCTTTTTCAGCTTTAGATTATTTTACTAGAAGACAATTACATAAAGAGCTGTTAAAAATACATAAAGCTACAGGGATAGGAGTAATTTTTGTAACTCATAATTTAGATGAAGCATTGACATTAGCTCATAGGATTTTACTTATAAAAGATGGGAAGATACTAGATTTCAAAATAGATAAGGATTTTCCTAGAGAGATAGATGATATAGAATTGGTGAGATTAAAAAGTAAAATAATAAAATTAATAGAGAGTTAAAGGAGAAAAGAGTATGTTTAAAAAATTAGTAATTTTGATAGGTATGGTATTTTTATTGATTTCGTGTGGAGAAAAGAAAAAGATTGAAGAGATAAATTTAACTTATGTAAAAGCTCCATTAAACGTTCCATCTATTTTAGAGAAGAACTTAAAAATGTTTGATAAAGAGTTTGAAAAAGATGGAATAAAGGTAAAGTTTCATGAGTTAACAACAGGACCAGAGCAAACAAATGCATTAGCTGCTGGGGAGTTAGATTTTTTACATGCTTTAGGGGGAACATCAGCTATTATAGCAGCTTCAAATGGAGTAGATTTAAAGATAACAAATGTATATAGTAGATCACCAAAAGGTTTTATGATACTTTCTAAAAAAGATAATATAACGACTCCTGAATCATTAAAAGATAAGAAAATAGGTGGACCAAAGGGAACTATACTTCATCAAGTGTTGGTTGGATATTTAGGAAAGGGAAATCTAAAAGAAGATGATGTACAATTTATAAATATGGGGTTACCAGAAGCCTTTGCAGCTATGGAAAGTGGAAATATTGATGCAGCTTTATTAGCTGGACCTGTAGCTTTAAAAGCTATAAATAATGGAGCTAAGGTTGTAACTAATGGAGAAGGATTAACACAGGGATTAGTGGTTACAGCTGTAAGTGGAAAATTTTTAGAAAAGAATCCAGATATAGTTAAGAGATTTGTAAAAGTGAATGAGGAAGCTGTTAAGTATATAGATAAAAATTTTGATGATATGTTAAAAATAGTATCGGAAGATGTTGGGTTAACAAAAGAAGAGATATTAAAACTATATCCATTATATGATTTTAATCCAAAAATAAAAGAGGCAGATATTAAAGATCTAGAAGAGACACAGGAATTTTTAATAAAAAATGGTATGCAAGAGAATAGAATTGATATTAATAGTATCATAGCGAAATAATATAAAAATAAAGGAAAACTTTGGAACAATAAGTTCTTAAGTTTTCCTTTTATTTTTATTATTAAAGGGTGGGTTATAACTATATATTAGCTTTCTTTTTTGTATATACAAAAGTAGATATAAATGTCACTGACATAGTAACTATCATAGCTATAAGGTAAACTAACCAATATTGAGGTTTAACAGTTAAAATTCCAGGTAATCCTCCTACTCCGATACTATTAGCCATTACACCAAAGAAACCACATATTCCAGATCCACAAGCTGAACCTATCATAGCACATATCATAGGGTATTTATATTTGATATTTACTCCGTAAAGAGCTGGTTCTGTAATTCCTAAGTAAGCTGAGATAGAAGCTGGGATAGCTACATCTTTTTTTACCTCTTTTGATGCAAAGCTCATAGCTAGAGAAGCTGTAGCTTGTGCTATATTACTTAGAGCAAGTAGAGGGAAAATCATAGTTCCGCCAAGCTGTTGAATCAGAGTAAATTCAACAGCATTAGTAGTATGGTGTATTCCTGTTATAACTAATGGTGCATATAGGAAACCAAATATTATAGAACCTATTACAGCAAATTTACCAGTAAGTAAGATTTGGAATACATGTCCTACAAAATCTCCAAGTATTCTACCAACTGGACCGATTATAGCATGGGCTAAAAATACAGTCACAACTAGTGAGATAAGAGGAACAATAACTATTCTTATAGACTCATGAACTATCTTATTAAGTTTTGTTTCAATATATCCAAGAGTAAGTCCGGCTAAGATAGCGGGAATAACTTGAGCTTGGTATCCAACTTTATCAATAGAGAAAACTCCAAAATCCCAAGCATCAGGAACAGCCTTTCCTATGTTATAAGCATTCATAAGTTGAGGTGAAACTAAAGTAATACCTAGGATAATTCCAAGTATTTGACTTCCTCCCATCTTTCTAACCACTGACCAAGTGATACCAACAGGTAGGAAATGGAAGATAGCTTCTCCAATTAACCAAAGGAAACTATAGACAGTTGCCCAAAATTGGCTAGATTCAGCTAGAGTTTTTCCACCAAATTGGATATCTCCGATAAGATTTCTAAAACCTAGTATAAGTCCTCCACAGATAATTGCAGGTAGTAGAGGAACAAATATTTCAGCCATAGTAGAAAGGAATCTTTCTAAAGGATTCATATTTTTCTTAGCATACTCTTTACTTTCCTCTTTAGAAACCTCTTTTAAATCAAAAAGAGCTGTCATAGTTTTATAAAATTCTGCTACTGTATTACCTATTATTATTTGGAATTGTCCTCCACTAGTGAAACTTCCCTTTACACTCTTAATAGCTTCAAGCTTTTTTATATCAGCTTTGCTTGTATCTTTTAAAACGAAACGAAGTCTAGTCATACAGTGAGTAACTGAAGAGATATTATCCTTCCCTCCAACTCCTTCGATTACCTTAAGTGCATCGTCTCTAAATTTTTCATTTATATCTGCCACAATCAATCCTCCTAACTATTATTTCTTATTTTTTTAAAAATACTAAAGCATCATATGGTTGTAATTTTAAATTCTTTTCAAGGGTTACTTTTTCTCCGTTATTTGAAAGGATACACTCATAACCTTCGATTTCAAAATCTAACTCAATACTACACTCAACATTGTAGAAGTTAGTAACTACTAATAATTCTTCATTTTCTAAAACTCTTTTGAACATATAGACATTTTTATCATTTTCAGCAAGTGGAATAGTTTTTCCTAAAGCTATTACTCTATGTTCCTTTCTAAGAGCTATAAGCTTACGATAGTAGTTAAAGATACTGTCTTCATCATCAATTTGATTTTTAACATTTATCTCTTTATAGTTTTTTATACTTTCAATCCAAGGAGTTCCCTTTGAGAATCCACCATTTATCTCATCACTCCACTGCATAGGTGTTCTTCCATTATCTCTAGAACGCTCCATTACTATTTTCATAGCTTCTTCATCACTTAATCCACTATCCATCAATATTTTATGATAGTTGATAGATTCAACATCTTTGTATTGTGAGATAGTATCAAAGTAAGCATTAGTCATACCAATCTCTTCACCTTGGTATATGTATGGAGTCCCTCTTAACATATGAACAACTGTTCCTAGCATCTTAGCTGATTTTTTCCAGTAGTTTTTATCATCTCCAAAACGTGAAACAACTCTAGGTTGATCATGGTTACACCAGAAAAGAGCAGACCAAGCATTGTGCTCTTGCATTCCAACTTGCCAAGAGTTAAGTATATCTTTTAATTCTTGGAAATCAAAAGGTTGTAAAGCCCATTTATCTTTATTTTTATAATCTACTTTTAAGTGGTGGAAGTTGAAAACCATAGATAATTCATTTTCATCTTTACCAGAGTATTTGAAGCAATTTTCCATAGACGTAGAAGACATCTCTCCAACAGTTATGATATCCTCTTTTTGTCCAAAGGTATTCTGGTTAAGACCTTTTAGGTACTCATGTATTTTAGGACCATCAGTATAGAATCTTCTTCCATCACCTTGGTAATCATTTTCAAATTTTTCAGGTTTAGAGATAAGATTTACAACGTCAAATCTGAAACCATTAACACCTTTATCTAGCCAAAATTTAACTACTTTGTATATCTCTTCTCTAACTTCTGGATTTTCCCAGTTTAAGTCAGCTTGAGTTCTATCAAAAAGGTGTAGGTAGTAACTTTCTAACTCTTCTACATGCTCCCAAGCATTACCACCAAATTTAGAAACCCAGTTAGTAGGAGGATTATTTTTTTCTCCCTTTTTAAATATATAGAAATCTTGATATTTTTTTTCTCCAGCTAAAGCTTTTTTGAACCACTTATGCTCAGTAGAAGTATGGTTAAAAACCATATCTAGCATAATTCCAATACCTCTTTTTTTAGCTTCGGCAGAAAGTCTATCAAAATCCTCCATAGTTCCATATGTAGGATCAATATTACAGTAATCAGCCACATCATAACCATTATCTTTTTGTGGAGATACAAAGAATGGTGTTATCCATATGTAATCTACTCCAAGATGTTTTATGTAATCTAATTTTTCTGTAATTCCATTTAAATCTCCAATTCCATCATTGTTACTGTCATAAAAAGATTTAGGATATATTTGATAGACAACTTTATTTTCAAAATTCATTTCATTTCTCCTTATACGTATATGTTATATATTTAAAATATAACATATACGTATAACTTAGTCAAGCTAAATTTTTTTAAGTTTGAATAATTTAAACTTGTATGTTATATTATAGTTAGTCAGAAAAAGGAGAAAAGAGTTATGGAAAGTAAGTATATTAAGTTATATAATAGCCTTTTAGAGCAGATAGAAAAGAAAGAATTACAAGTTGGAGACAAGTTACCTTCTGAAAAAGAGTTGATGGAAAAGTATAACATGTCTAGGGATACAGTAAGAAAGGCTCTTAACATGTTGGTACAGGATGGACATATAGAGAAATCTAAAGGAAAAGTAGCCACTGTGGCTGGTAAAAATCAATTTAACTTTCCAATTTCAAAAATTAAATCTTTTAAGGAGTTGCATGTAGGAGTAGAGAATTCTACACATGTAGAGAATTTAGAGATTGTTAAAGGTGAGAAGGAGATAATAAAAAAACTAGGTATAGGTAAGGAAGAGGAGTATTTCAAACTTGTACGTATAAGAAAAATAGAGGGAGAGAGAATAATTATTGATAAGGATTATATTCCTAGAAAATTTGTAAATAATATTCCTCTTAAAGTGGCAAAGGATTCATTATATGATTATTTTGAAAATGAATTAGGACTAAAAATTAGTTATTGTACTAAGGAGATAACTGTTCATAAGATAACAGATGAAGATAGAGAACTTTTAGATATGAAAGATTTTAACATGGTAGTTGTAGTCAAGAGTTTTACTTATCTTGAGGGAGGACATCTTTTTCAATATACAGAGGCAAGACATAGACCAGATAAGTTTAAATTTATAGATTATGCTTACAGGGAGAAGAGAAGATGATAAGAGAGTTTAAAATAAAAGATTTAGAAAGAGTGATGGAGATTTGGTTGGAGTCAAATATAGATGCACACTCTTTTACAGATAAAAAGTATTGGGAAGATAATTATGAGATGGTAAAGGAGATATTACCGAGTGCAGAGATTTATCTTTATGAAGAAAATAAAAATATTCTTGGCTTTGTAGGTTTGATGGAAAATTATATAGCTGGAATATTTGTTGAGAAAAATTTTCATTCTCAAGGAATAGGGAGAAAACTATTAGATTGTTGTAAAAGTTTAAAGAGAGAATTAACTTTGAGTGTCTATGAGAAAAATCAAAAGGCATACTCTTTTTATATTAGAGAGGGTTTTCAAGTGGTAGAAAAAAAGATAGATGAGAATACCAATGAGATAGAGTTAGTTATGTATTGGAGAGGGGATTGATGAGGGATATATTAATTGATAGTATAAAGACAAGTTTAATAGATAGAAATAT
This sequence comes from Fusobacterium mortiferum, assembly GCF_016900045.1. Classification (GTDB taxonomy): domain Bacteria; phylum Fusobacteriota; class Fusobacteriia; order Fusobacteriales; family Fusobacteriaceae; genus Fusobacterium_A; species Fusobacterium_A pullicola. Next base: position 30,676 of record NZ_JACSNP010000010.1, on the reverse strand, counting down.
GGAATCTATTCTATCTTATCAGCATAAGCTTATCTCCAATAGAGAAGAAAAAATAATAAGTTTAATAAGAAGAGAGCTGGAAAGTTGTGATGAATTTATAATCTCAGTAGCCTTTATAACTTTAGGTGGGGTTACTATGATACTTGAACAGTTGAAAGATTTGGAGCAAAGAGACGTAAAGGGAAAAATTTTAACAGGAGATTACCTAACTTTTACTCAACCTAAGGCACTTAAAAAACTTTTGGAGTTTAAAAATATAGAGTTGAAGATATTATCAGATGAAAAATTTCATGCTAAAGGGTATTTTTTTAGAAAGGGAGATATATGGACAATGATAGTGGGAAGCAGTAATCTTACTCAAACAGCTCTCACTATAAATTTTGAATGGAATTTGAAAATTAACTCTCTTAAAGATGGGAAGATAACTCATGATATTTTAAATAATTTTTATGAGATTTATAATAAAACTCCTAGATTGGATAGTGATTTTCTTGATAAGTATGAAAAAATATATATGCTTACAAAGGAGTACAACAAAAAAAGACAGAAGGAGATAAAAGAGTACAAGGAGATAACTCCTAATCTTATGCAAAGACAGGCTCTTGAAAATCTGAAAGTTTTGAGAAACTATGAAAAAAGAGGACTTCTTATTAGTGCAACAGGCACAGGAAAAACTTATCTTAGTGCCTTTGATGTAAGGAACGCAAATCCTAAGAGAGTTTTATTTATAGCTCACAGAAAAACTATACTTCAAAAGGCTAAAGAGACCTATGAAAATATTTTAAGAGATAAAAAAATAGTAATCTATGGAGAAGAGGATATTGATGAAGCAGATGTTGTATTTGCTATGATACAGACACTTAGTAAAGAGAATCATATGACAAAATTCTCCCCAGATTATTTTGATTATATAGTGGTAGATGAGGTACACCATGGAGGAGCAAAGAGTTATCAAAGTGTTCTTAACTATTTCATACCTAAATTTTTATTGGGAATGACAGCTACTCCTGAAAGAGGGGATAATTTTGATATTTATAAATTATTTGATAATAATATAGCTTATGAGATTAGACTACATGATGCTCTTAAGGAAGAACTACTATCCCCATTTCATTACTTTGGAATCTCCGATATAGAGATTGATGGGGAGTTGATTAATGAAAAGAGTGGGATAAAGAAGCTTACAGCTGATGCAAGAGTAAACCATATTATAGAAAAAAGTAGATTTTATGGTTATAGTGGAGATAAAATTCATGGACTTATATTTGTATCTAGGATTGATGAGGCTTTACTTTTAGAGGAGAAATTTCAAGAAAGAGGAGTAAAGGCTATAGCATTGACTGGAGATGATAGTGATGAGAAGAGGGAGAGAAGTATAGCCCAGCTTGAGAATGGAGAGATAGAGTATATTATAACTGTAGATATATTCAACGAGGGAGTTGATATTCCATGTGTAAATCAGGTAATACTTCTGCGTCCAACAGAGTCCTCTATAGTATATATACAGCAACTTGGAAGAGGACTAAGAAAGTATCCAGATAAAGAATATGTTGTAATCCTTGATTTTATAGGAAATTATGAGAAAAACTTTTTAATACCAATAGCAGTGTCTCAAAATAGTAATTATGATAAGGACTATATGAAAAGATTTATAATGAATGGAACTGATATGATTCCCGGACAAAGCTCTATAATTTTTGAAGAGATAGTAAAAGAGAGAATTTTTGAAAATATAAATCGTACTAATTTTTCAACTAAAAAGAATATAGAGAAAGATTTTATCTTATTAGAAAAACAGTTAGGAAGAGTACCGATGCTATATGATTTTTTTGAAAAAAATATGATAGAACCAAGTGTGATTTTAAAATATAAGAAAACATATGATGAGGTGCTTAGAATTTTGAAGCCAAGGGAGGAGTTTCCTACTTTGGATAGTAGGGAGAGTAACTATTTAACCTTTTTATCCAGTTTTTTTACTCCAGCTAAAAGAGTTCATGAAATGGTTATTTTACAGGAGTTATTAAATAAAGAAAGAGTAAGTATAGAGGAGATTGGAAAGATTCTAGAGGAGAGATACTCTTTATATAATCAAGAGGAGAGTATTGAAAATGGAGTTAAACATTTAGCAAAGGAGATATTTGTAAGCCTTTCAACAGCAAAGGAGTTTTTACCTATAGTAGAGAGATATGAAGATGATATTGTATTAAGTGGAGACTTTAAAAAAAGTTATGAGGGGAAACTACATTTTAAAAATCTGATAGATGATTTGATTAGATATAATTTGGCATATGTAGAGAAAAATTATAAACAGAGAGAAGAGGAAACAATTTTAAGATATAAGGAGTATAGTAAACAGGAGGCGTTTTGGTATCTTAATTTAGATTTTAATAATGGATATCAAGTAAGTGGTTATACAGTATTTGAGGAACAAAGAAAGGTAATACTGTTTATTACCTTAGATGATACTCCACCATTTACACAGTATGACAACAAGTTTTATGATAATAGAAGATTTACTTGGTATTCGAAGAACCAAAGATGCTTAAGTAGAAATGGAAAACTTACTGCTGAGGGAAAAATTGCTGAAAATTATTATATTTTAGAAGCTTTTATAAAGAAAAAATCAGGAGAAAATTTTTATTATATAGGGAAGGTAAAAGAGGTATTAAATCCTAAAGAGATAGTTAATTATAAGGGAAATAGTGTAGTAGAGTATGAATTACTATTAAAAGATGAGATAGAAGAAAATTTATATAATTATTTGTTAGAAAAATAGGGTAGAGAGATTCTACCTTATTTTTCTATAGAGATATAAGGGACGCCCAACATTCCCATAATTAGTAAAGCTAGCAATATATTTAATAGCTTCTAGATAATCTAAATATTTTTTTATAGTAACATTGCTTATATCAGTTATTTGACAGATATCTTTTATCCCAAACTCTTCACTAGGAAGGTTATCTATGATTTGAGTAATCTTATCCAAGGTTTTAGAGTTTAATCCCTTAGGAAGATTTAATTTTACATTGATTACAGGGGAGATAGATTGAATATTATCAATGGAGTCCTGTTTTATTTTTGTTTTATTTAAAATCTCATCTCTAGCAAAAATTTTATCTATACTTAATTTCAATCTCTCAAAATCAAAGGGTTTTATCAAATAATCGATACAACCTAATGAGAAAGCTTTTTTTATATCTTCTCCTCCATTAGCAGAGGTTATCATAATAACATCTGTTGTATATCCTAAAGTTCTGATACTTTTTAAGATATCTATTCCATTCTCTTCCCCTAAGAATACATCTAAAATAATCAAATCAACTTTATGAGTAGTTAAAAAATTTAAAGTATCTTTCTCAGTATATGTTCTTCCTAGAATTTTAATATTTTGGAAAGTAGAGAGGTACTCCTCGTTAATCATAGCTACCATAGGATCATCTTCAACAATTAATACATTCTTCATTTTTCACCTCTACAATAAAAGTTTTTTTAGATTTTTCTCTTTCAATTCTAATATTTCCCTTATATAATTTTAGTTTTTCCTGTACTAGATATAGTCCAACTCCACGATTTTGCCCTTTAGTAGAGAAACCATAATCAAATATTTTAGATAGGATATCATCTGAAATAGGTTTTCCATTATCAGTAATAGCTATAGAAAAAGAGTTTCTATTTTGGAAAATTTGTACCTGTATAAATTTATTCTCTACATTGTAGTCTATAAAGGATTCTATAGAGTTTTCAATGAGGTTACCTATAATAGTGCTAAGATCTTGAATAAAAAAGTTTTTAGTTTGAAGATCGAACTTAGATTCAGGATCAAAAATAAACTCTATTTTTCTTTCTTTACAAATAGCTTCCTTACCTAAGAGAATAGCTTTTAAAAAAGGATTTTTAATCTGATTATATTTTTGAAAATCATACTCATTTAATTCTTGAGCCTCTAAAATATATTTTTTAGCTAGGTCTAATTTATTTATATTGATAAGTCCTAAGATAACATGTAGTCTATTTTTAAACTCATGTATATTAGCTCTCATTCCTTCTACTAACTGATCAATACCAGTGATCTCTCTTGCATATGAATCAACATCATCACGTGTTTTTAATAGTAAGATATTTCCAAAATATCTTTCATCTTGGCATATAGGTAAAATTTTTATATAGAAAATATTGTTATCTATAGTAATTTCAGTCCTTGTAATACTATTTCCACCTAGTAGATGTAGTGTATGGTTTAAAACCTTTTCAGGAGTTAGATATGGAAATTTTTTTGTAAATACTTCATTTACTCCAACAATATTATTTTTATCATCAAGGGCTATCAATCCAGACTCAAGATTATTGATAATAAGTTGCTCTTTAATATGTAGCTGAGTAATATCTTCAGGCTCTAGACCAAACAGAGATTTTTTTACCCCACCAGCAAAAAGTACAGATAGAATAAAGGCTAAAGTTAGTGCTAATAAAAATAGTAAAGTAAATATCATTATAGTAGAACTATTGGAAGTTTTTATGATATAGTCATACTTTCCAACCATTACAAAACCAAGAACTTTACTTTTATCTTTAGAGAGTATAGGTTCAAACCATCTAGTTGTAACCCCCATAGAGCCCAGCATAGTAGAAAAATATCCCTCATTTTGAAGGAGTTTATCCCATTTAACAGGGTTAACAAAGTTTTGTCCAATTTGTGTTTTATCCAAGTGTGAATATTTTTTACCTGTAGTATCTGCAATAACTATAATATCTATATCTTTAAAAATTGAGATATACTTATCCATTTCCTTATCAATTTTAGGGTTAATTATACCTGTAGTAACAGCTTCAAGTACAGTATCATCAGTAGATACTAGCTTTGACATCTCGACAAGATTATTATTTATATTTTTTTTGTTTGTGGTAAGTTTTGTATTGATAAAGATACCATAGGAGATAATTAGAGTAAAAAAGTTAATAAGTGTTACATATAAAATAAGTTTACTTTTAAAATTTAATTTATCCATAATAACTATATTAACATTTTTTTTATTTAAATACTATATATTAAAAGATAAATTAATGAGCTTTTAATGAAAGAAATTTTATCTATCTAAAATGAGAAAAAAGAGAAAATACTTAAAAAATTTAAAAAAAGATTTATAAATTTAAAAAAATTGAAGTTATGAGGTAAAAAGAGTATTCTATGTTATGAAAAAATAATTTTATGGAGGGATTTATGAATTTCGGTGAAATTTTAGCAGGAATTTTGAAAAACAACAATATAGTAGGAGCTATATCATCATCAGTTTTAATTATCTTATTTGGTTTTTATTTAAGAAAGAAGGAAGTATTTAAAGATAGTACAGCAAAAATTTTAACAGATGTAATACTTTCAGCTTCATTACCAGCATTAGCTTTTAATGCTTTTATGCAAGATATTAATAAGCATAGTTTAATGCAAGGTATAAACCTATTAATCTGGGGATTTGCAATCTATATCATACTAATATTTGCAACAAAACTTCTATATATAAAATATGAAGGGGACAAAAAAGTTGTTTTAGAGATATTAACAACTTTTGGTTCAACAACTTTCTTTGGTATTCCAATTATATCTGCGGTTTATGGAGCTACTGGAGTAATGTATGCTTCTATATTCAATATAGCTTATAGAGTATTCCTATACTCATACGCGTATATTAAAATGTCAGGAATAAAAGCTGATAAAAATAATATTAAGCAAATGTTCTTAAACTCTATTGTACTTGCAACTTTTTTAGGAATGTTTATTTGGGTATTCCAAGATTCACTTCCACATGTTACAATAGGAGAAAAGAGTTATGCATTTTTAAGAATAGACAAAACAGCTTTCTGGCTATATAAACCAATGACTTATCTAGCTGCTCTTTCATCACCATTAGCTTGGTTAGCAATAGGAGCAAAATTAGCTGATATCTCACTAGCAGAAGCTATCTCTTCAAGAGATTCATGGATATACAGTTTCTTCAAAGTATTAGTAGTTCCATTTATCAACTTAGTAGCTTTATACATCTTAACTATAACAAATATTTTACCAATATCATTTGTAGGATTAGCTTCAGTAATTATAATGATGGCTACTCCAACAGCTACAGTAGCAGCTGCTTATGCTATTAAATTTGATAAAGAATCAGTACTTACATCAAACTGTTCACTACTTTCAACAATATTCAGTGTAATATGTATGCCTCTTTGGATAGTAGTACTAGAGATAATAAAATCTTTAAACATATATATGTAAGTTTAGGAGGAAAATATGAAATTAATATGTTATGGAGTTAGAAAAGTAGAAAAACCTTTCTTTGAAAAATTAAATAAATTTGGATATGAGTTAACTTTAGTTGAAGAGTTAATGAATGATGAAAATGTAAACTTAATAGAGGGGCATAAAGCTGTTATGCTTAGAGCTAATTGTCCCGCTAATAGAAAAAACTTAGAGAAAATGAAAAACTTTGGAGTGGAATATCTACTTACTAGAACGGTAGGATATAATCATATTGATTTAGAAGCTGCATATGAGATGGGATTTAAAATGGCAAGAGTTCCAAGATATTCACCAAATGCTATAGCAGAATTAGCTATTACCTTTGCTATGAACCTAGTTAGAAAAGGTGCATATATGGTAGATAGAACTAGAAATAAAAATTTTATTGTAGATGAATATATGTTCAGTCCTGAAATTAGAAATCTTACTGTAGGAGTAATAGGAACTGGAAAGATAGGATTTACAGCAGCAAAACTTTTCAAAGGATTAGGAGCTAGAGTAATAGCTTATGATCTATATCCTAATGAAGCAGCTAAAGAGGTAGTGGAGTATGTAACTATGGAGGAATTAAATAAAACTGCTGATATAATTACATTACATTGCCCATATATCAAAGGAGAAAATGATAATCTATTGGGAGAAGAGTTTATCTCTAATTTAAAAGAGGGAGCTATACTTATCAATACAGCAAGAGGAGAGCTTCAAGATGTAGAAGCTATAATTAAAGGATTAGAAAGTGGAAAAATTGGAGGATTTGCAACTGATGTATTCTCTAATGAAAAAGAGTTCTTCTTCAAAGATATGGCAGGAAAAGAGATTGATAAGAACGTAGAAAAACTAATATCTCTATATCCAAGAGTTTTAATAACTCCACATATTGGTTCTTATACAGATGAGGCTTTAACAAATATGATAGAGATCTCTTATGAAAACTTAGATGAGTTTTTAAGAACAGGAGATTGTCAAAATAAATTATAATAAGATAAAAATAGATATGTTTTAATAAAAAATAACTACTTAGTACCATAAAGAATACTGAGTAGTTATTTTTTTTTATAAATCTATTATCATAATATCTCTTAAACTTTTAAGATTTTCAAGAGTGGGAGTGTCTACTTTGACTTTATAAGTTACTCTGTCATTGTATCCTTTATCTAAATACTCAGCTCCACCACTATTCAGGATAGATTCAACCTCACCAATTCTTTCATAGGAAAAATCAATAAGATAGATATTTCTCTCTACATACTCTTCAATACCAGCTTCTTGTATAGCTAGTTTAGCAGTTTTAGCATAATTTCTAACAAGCCCACCAGCACCAAGCTTTATTCCACCAAAATATCTAGTAGCTACAACAGCAAGATTTGTAACCTCCATATATGTAATAATATCTCCCATAGGTTTACCAGCAGTACCACTAGGCTCACCATCATCATCTGTTTTAAAATATTCTTGCCCGTTGTCTATAACTTTGTAAGCAGAGCAATTATGGGTAGCATCAGGGTGTTTATTCTTTATAGATTGGATAAACTCTTCAGCTTCAATTTTACTTCCTACAGGTTTTACATAACCTATAAATTTAGATTTTTTTTCTTCAAATTCGATAACATACTCTCTAGCAACACTTTTCATAAATCTTCTCCATTAAATCAATTTATCTAAAAAACTAAGGATAGCCATATAAGCTGGAGCAATAAATTTATAAAGTATTCCTGTCCAACTTAGAATCATAATGATAAAGATACCATATCTATCCATATGAAAAATACTATCTCTTAAATCGTAACTTCCTATTGAAGCTAAAACTCTTGAACCATCAAGAGGTGGAATAGGAATAATATTAAATACGGCTAGTAGAATATTCAAACTTATCATATATAATATTGGCTTCAATAGATGTAAAGGAGCAAGCACTTCATAAAAATGTTTAAATAGTATCATTCCAATAATAGCTAGTATAATATTTGAAAGTACACCAGCTATAGCTACTAAAAACTCTCCAACTCTTCCATATTTTAGTCTATAATAGTTGATTGGTACAGATTTTGCCCAACCAAAAACAAAAGATGAGCCAGATAGAATTAAAAGTATAGGAAAAATAGTTCCTAGAGGATCTAGATGGTGTAGAGGATTTAGACTTAATCTTCCATAATTTTTTGCTGTACTGTCTCCACAGATATATGCCATAAGTCCGTGAGAAATCTCGTGTACAAGTAAAGAAAATATAAGTATAGCTATATTAATAAAAATTGATGGATTGAATAAAATATTCTCCCCAAAACTTATAAAAATATATGCTACAATTACACCTAATATAATCTTAGTAGAAGTTGGCATACCTCTATTGAGATATTTTAGTTCGTTTATAAATCTTTTCATCTTTTTTATAATCCTTTCTAAATTTTAAGGTAAATATTCCAAGTATGGTGATAATATAAAAAAGTATTATAAGATTACTTTCGTTTTTATATTTAATACTCATAAAAGGAATGGTGTAAAAAAAGTACACTAACATAAAAAATAGTTTAAAAACAAAATTTAGTATTGGAGTAAGTAGAAAACCCAGTGAAAAATTTTCTAATAGTAGAGAAATAAATCCAATGGAAATAAACAGACTTCCTACAGGGACAACAACCATATTTGTAATAAAAGATAGTAGTTGAATTACTCCAAATTGGTATATAAGTAGTGGAGTAAGAAAAAATTGTATAGATAGAGTGAGAATAAGACTATCTATCAACTTAGACTTACCTTTGTAAAGTTTTGTCTTAAAATATGGAAAAATTTCAGCTATAGCAAATACAGCCCCATAGGATAGTTGAAAAGATATACTATTTATAGAGGCTGGATTTATGATAAGAGAGAGAACAAAGCTTACAGCTAAAGTTTTTATCAACTCTGTATTTTCATCAAAAATTTTTCCAAGGAGGTATACCACTCCCATAATATAAGCCCTATCTAATGAGGGAGAATGTTCTATTCCCAAATAATAAAGAGTTAAGGTTACAAGTAAAAATATATTTCTCTCCCTTTTTTTAATAGGCAACTTAGTAGGTAAAAGGAAGGAGATAATAGAGATAACTAAACCTATATGGAATCCCGAGAGAGCCATTAGATGAGAGATTCCAATGTAATTGAATTTTTCTCTCATCTCTTGAGTTAATCTATATCCCTTTCCAAGTATAACAGCTTCATAAACTCTTTTTAAATCATAGTTAGAATTTTTTAAAAGTGAATCTGTTTTCTCTTGAAAATATTCCTTTACTTTATTTTGAGGAATAGGTGATATTCTTTCTGATTTGATAGTTAAATAGTCATTGCCATATCTATTTTCAATATTTTCTATTTGACCCATTATCTCGTAATTACCATTACTTTTATTAGAGATATAAAGATAGGAATTATTGAGAGGGTATCTGTTGTCTATTTTCTCAATTTTTCCTTTTCCCTCATAGAGAGATACATTAAAGATTTTATTATCTCCTATATTAATTGAGGAGTTAAAGGTAAAAAAGGCTCTAAATAAAAACAAAAGAGGAAGTATCAAAAGAAAGATACTCTTATTTTTCTTAAAGATAAATATTCCTACAATGAAAATTAAACTAAAAAATATTCCAAACTCTAAAGAGAAAAATTTGAGTATCTCCAATATGATGAGAATCTCTAGAGCAATTAAATAAATAGTCTCCATAGTTCTCTCCTCTTACTAAAAAATAATTACTCTTCATATCTATAATAAAAGAAAAATGATACCATAAAAGAGAGAGCTGATATAAGAGCAGTTAGATATATACCAGATTTTTCCACTCCTTTAGGTGCCGTAGTGATAGCAGAGAGGATATCTCCATTACCAGCAACCAGTATGATTGGTAAAATAAGTATAGATATCATAAAAGCCATTTTTAAGAAAAAGCCTTGAATTCCAAAGCAAACTCCCTCTATTCTATTTCCATTCTCTTCACTAATTTTACTACCTATCTCACTTAGCATAGCTGGTGGGAAGATAAAAGCTGAACCAGCTACTGGAATACCTATTAAAGCAAAAAGAGGATATCCCATAGATACAGGAATAGCTCTTCCAAGTTGGAAAAGACAAAGTGTAAAGACTATTAATAAAGCTAGACAAGCTAACATAATTTTTCTATATCCATATTTTTTAGAAAGTTTATTTGTAGGATAGAAAAATAGTGCTGACATACCAAATAGGAGTGCTGAAGCAATAGTAATAGCTCCTTTTCCCATTCCCATAATATCCTCTATAAAATAGTTCATAATAGCTCTTAGATTATTAAACCCAATAAAGAAAAATAATAAACCAAATAGATAGTTGATAAAGGCTTTATTTTTAAATACTATTCCCATTGTTTCTTTAAAATTTGCCTTTGACGTTTGACCAAGAGAGTATTTTTTTTCCGGAACTAAAAATACTGTAATAAGTCCTCCAATAATAACTAATATACAAAGAGATATTACCATTCCCCTAATTCCAACCAAGGTATCTCCCTTACCGAAAATTCCTATAAGAGCTCCTGGGATAATCATAGCAATAGCTGTATATATCAATCTAAATACAGATTGCCAAGTAGAAAGATTTAATCTTTCTTCAGTTGTTTGTCCTATCTCTGGAATAAGAGAGTTATAAGGTGCACCAACTATTGTATAAAATGTAAAGAACATAGAACCAACTATAGCTAAGTATATGAAGGCTAATTTTTCATTTCCCATAGGGGGATAGAAAAAAGCAACTGTAAAAAGAGCTAGTGGTAATATTCCAACAGCTATAAAAGGAATTCTTCTTCCCCATCTAGTATTAACTTTATCTGATAAAAACCCAACTACTGGGTCTGTAACCATATCTACAAATCTAGATATAACTAGAGCTAAAGATATTAGAAGTGGAGCCATTACTGGTTTAAGCCCAGAACTCTCTGGTGGAAGATAGAAGTATAGTATCCATTGAGCAAATATTTGGTCCACAATAGCATAACTTACCCCTAATCCATAAAAAATTTGTACACTTGTAGGTAGTTTTCTACTCATTATTCTCCTCCTTAAAGATAATAGGAGACTTATAATCATTGTAATTATTTATAAGTCTGTATATTTGAGAACTTCTTTCATTGAATTCTATTAAGGAGCAGACTTCAGGAGAAAAATTCTCATTCATTTTTTTATATGATGTAATAATTTTAGAGTTATCGAACTTTTTTAAATAACTTAGATACTCTCTACCTTTAGAGTTAAAACCTAATACTCTAACATACGGAATAGATTTTTTTACCTCTTCAGTGATATTAGTAGTAAGAGCTAAAAGAGTATGTGTTAAAACTCTTTGAACTCTTCCAGTGGTATATCTTCTGTTACTGATACTTTTAAAAAACTCATCATAATTTATAGATTTTATAGCATTTTCAAGCAATCTATTTTCAAATCCTATCTCCATATCTTGAATATCAGATAGATTATTGGAATTTTTTATGAGTTCATATCTAATGAAAGGATAAAAATTTTCCATATATGTAAAATTTGAATACTCCTTAAGAGTGTTGAAGCTTTCTTGAGTAACTATACTAGAGATTTCTTCATTTTTTTTAAGGTGTTCTCTTATTTTAGTAGCACTAGCAAAATCTCCAACAATATTTGTATCGTGATAACCTACCTTTTCTCTTTTTAAAGTCATAGGTATTATAGAACTTTTCCAATATCTAATAGCCTTAATATACTCAAGTCCTAAAATATCATTAGAGTTTAGTTCACTTTCACCTAAAATTTCCTTCATAGTTGAGCTATGAGCTGTAGGATAGGAATCACCACTTTTCAGTCTTTCTTTTAGCTTTATTTTAAACTCTTCACTCTCTTGAAGTGTAGATATTCTTTTTAACTCGTTAATCTTTCCACTTTCTGAACCAAAAACCATACTTTCACATTTTAACTCTTCTAAAATTCCAACAGCACCCTTAGCAAAAATTTCAGCACTTTGTGAAGAGTAAAAAACGGGAAGTTCAATAACCAAATCAACACCATTAGCCAGTGCCATTTTTGTTTTTGTCCACCTGTCAATGATAGATGGCTCTCCTCTTTGTACAAAATCTCCACTCATAACAGCTATGATAATATTGTTAGGATTTAATTCCTTTGTTTTTTGAAGATGATATTTGTGTCCATTATGAAAGGGATTATATTCAACTACTATTCCTGTAGCTTTCATCATCTCTCCTTCTATACTTCTATTTATTTCTTAAATTCCATTCCCAAGCAGTTCTGATGATATCTTTTACATCAGTATACTGAGGTTTCCAATTTAACTCTGTTGTTGCTTTTTTACTAGAGGCAATAACACAAGGTGGATCTCCAGCTCTTCTTCCAGTAATTTCAGCTGGAATATCTATATTTGTAACCTCTTTAGCAGCATTTAACATCTCTAATACAGAGAATCCATTTCCATTTCCTAAATTGTATATATTACTTTTATTTTCAGCTAACTTATTTAGTGAAAGTATATGGGCTCTAACTAGATCTACAACATGTATGTAATCTCTTATACCTGTTCCATCTTTAGTATCAAAATCATTCCCATATATTGATAATTTTGGAATATCTCCCTTAGCAGCTTTTAAGATAAGTGGAATAAGAGCAGTGATTCCTTCACCTTTTTGTCCTATATTATGTTTTTCATGAGCTCCTCCCACATTGAAGTATCTAAAGATAGAATAGTTTAGACCATAGGCTTGAGCACAATCCATAATAATTTTTTCAGACATAAGCTTACTCATACCATAAGGGTTTATTGGTAAAGTTGAGTGAGTTTCCTCTACTGGTTCAGGTTCTTTAACATCTCCATAAACAGCAGCAGTAGAAGAGAAAACAATATTTTTAACCCCATGCTTTCTCATAGATTCAATAAGGCACATAACAGTGTAAGTATTATTTAGATAGTACTTATTAGGTTCTACAACACTTTCAGGAACTTTTATATAGCCAGCAAAGTGCATCACAGCATCTATTTTATTTTCTTCAAATATTTTATCCATAATAGAGCTATCTTGAACATTTCCTTGATAGAATTTAGCTCTTTTATCAACTAATTCAATAAAACCATTTTCAAGAGAATCAATTACAACAACATTATAGCTAGAATCTAACAGTTCAGCCACAGCATGACTTCCTATATATCCAGCTCCACCAGTAACTAATATATTTTTCATCGATTTAACCTCCTATAAATTTGATAATAACTATTATATCATAAGATTAATGTTTTTGAATATATCTTAATAGGATAAAGCATACCTTTGGTAAATGAAAAAAGTAGGACACATAAAAAAAGAATGGACCAGCCATTCTTTTGTAATTATAATTAATATTCTCCTTCAGATAGAAGCATATCTTTTCCAATTTCTCTTTCTAAAACTAAAGAAATTTCTATTTTCTCATCAGTATTTGTCATTTTTCTAATGTCATCAGCAATTTGAGTAGCTATTTTATTATAAGTATTTTTATCAAATTTACTCCAACCACCATCTCCAGAAAAAGCTTCTACTTCCATATTTACATATATTTTGTTATTAAAAGAACCAATATCAATATCATCAATCTCTAATTTATTTTTTCCATCATTAAGTTCAGAATACTTTAATTCTAATTTATCTTCTACATAATTGAATTTATTATTTCCAGCAAAAGAGAAAGCTGAAAGAATGAATAAGCCTGCTATTAATAATTTTTTCATATTAAATCCCACCTTTATTTTTTAGGTAATCTAGTTATTTTGAGTATAATATATTTTAAATTAAAAGTCAACTAGGATAATTTATCTATAATTATAGAAAAGTATATTTACAAAACAAAAATAAGATGATATACTATTTATAAATATAGATACAATATAAATCAAAGGAGTGATAATATGGCTGGAAAGAAGGAAGAGTTTAATAAAGAAAAAGCATTAGAACAGGCTATTGGAAAGATTTCAAAAGAGTTTGGAGAAGGCTCAATAATGAAATTAGGAAACAATTTAAATATGGAAGTAGATGTCATATCTACTGGAAGCTTAAATTTAGATATGGCATTAGGTGTTGGAGGAATACCAAAGGGAAGAATTATAGAGGTTTATGGAGCAGAGAGTTCAGGAAAAACTACAATTGCCCTTCATATTGCTGCCGAGACACAAAAAGCTAATGGGATAGTTGCTTATATAGATGCAGAACATGCTCTTGATCCAGAATATGCAAAGGCTTTAGGTGTAGATGTAGATGAACTTTTAATTTCACAGCCAGATTATGGAGAACAAGCTTTAGAGATAGCTGATTTATTAGTTCGTTCTGGAGCTGTAGATTTGATAGTAGTAGATTCAGTAGCTGCACTTGTACCAAAGGCAGAGATAGATGGAGAGATGTCAGATCAACAGATGGGATTACAGGCAAGACTTATGTCAAAGGCCCTAAGAAAACTTACAGCTACACTAAATAAATCTAAAACTACTATGATATTCATCAACCAAATAAGAGATAAGATTGGTGGATTTGGATTTGGACCTCAAACTACTACTACTGGAGGAAAGGCATTAAAATTCTATGCTTCAGTAAGAATGGAAGTAAAAAGAGTGGGAAGTGTAAAACAAGGTGATGATGTAATAGGGAATGAAACAGTAGTTAAAGTAACTAAAAATAAAGTAGCTCCTCCATTTAAAGAGGCAAATTTTCAAATTATGTATGGAAAAGGTATTACAAGAGTTGGAGAGATTTTGGAGATGGCGTTAGATAATGACATAGTTTCAAAATCTGGAGCTTGGTTTAGTTTTGGAGATATCAGATTGGGGCAAGGAAAAGAGAATGTAAAAGTTAGATTGGAAAATGAGAAAGAACTTTTTGAAGCGATAGAGGAAAAAGTACTGGATATTATAAAAGAGGGGAAGAAATTAAAAAAACATATAGTAGAAGATAGGGATGAAGAGGATATAGAGATAGAAAGAGAAGAAGAGATTACAGAAGAGATGGAATAAATGAGGAAGAATTATGAAAAGAAAAAAATAAAATATGGAAAGCATATTCCTGAAGAGCAGTCTTTTTGGATAAAATTAAAAAATCTATTGAGAAAATTCCAAAAATGTAATAAAATATTATAAAGTGGTAAAAAATATGATTTTTTATTTCAAGTTTTTAGGGAGGGTTTCTTATGGAAAAAGTAGTGTTAAAAAATGCAAAGATAGTTTTAGATAATAAAATTATAAATGGTAGTATTGTTTTAGAAAATGGAAAAATAACAAAAATATATGAAAATAATATCCCAGAGTGTATAGAGGGGATAGATGTAAAGGGAAGCTATATAGTACCAGGCTTTATAGATGTTCATATACATGGTGCTGGTGGTGCTGATGCTATGGATAATACTGAGGAGGCATTAAGAACTATCTCTAAATATATAGTTAAACATGGGACAACTAATTTTTTAGCTACTACATTGACAAGTTCTAAAGAGATTCTTAAAGAGGTTTTAGAAAAGATAGGAAGATTACAGAATCAAGATATTGAAGGAGCTAATATTTTTGGAGCTCATATGGAAGGACCATATTTTGATGTACAGTTTAAGGGAGCACAAAATGATAAATATATAAAACCAGCAGGAATATCAGAGATAGAAGAGTATCTGAATGTGAAACCTGGATTGGTTAAACTATTTTCAATGGCAGCAAAGGGAGAAGGGGCTTTAGAATCTATTAAATATCTAAAAGAGAATGGAGTAGTTGTTTCTGTAGGACACTCTGGAGTATCATTTGAAGAGGTTCAAGAGGCAGTAAAAGCTGGAATTACCCATGCAACTCATACATATAATGGAATGAAGGGATTTAATCATAGAGAGCCAGGAGTGGTTGGTGCTGTGATGATAAATGATAATATTAATGCTGAGATAATTTTTGATAAGATTCATGTACACCCTGAGGCTGTAAGATTATTAATAAAGGTTAAGGGAGTAGACAGAGTAGTATGTATAACTGACGCTATGTGTGCAACAGGGTTGCCAGCTGGAAATTACAAACTAGGTGAATTAGATGTTTATGTAAGAGATGGACAAGCAAGATTGATAAGCAATGACTCATTAGCTGGAAGTGTTTTAACTTTAGATAAAGCCTTTAAGCATCTGATAGAGTTAGGATATAGTATAGTTGATGCTGTAAAGATGACGAGTACAAATGCTGCTAAGGAGTTTAGCTTAAATACAGGAGTTATTCAAGAGGGAAAAGATGCAGATATAGTAGTTTTAAGTCCAGAATATAATGTTGAAATGACAATAGTTAAAGGAAAAATTAAATATAAAGTATAATAGTTATTGACAAAAATAAAAAAATATAGTAAAATGACTTTGTTGTGATAAACAACTTGCCTGGATGGCGGAACAGGTAGACGCACAGGACTTAAAATCCTGTGGTATTTAGTTACCGTGCCGGTTCGATTCCGGCTCTAGGCACCACTTTTGAGACCAAGCACATCTGAAAGGGTGTGCTTTTTTTTATAACTAAATCTAAGGAGGAAAAATGAAAGAGTTTATTAAAAGATTAAAAGACAGAGTTTTGAAAAGAGAGAAGATAAATTATGAAGAAGCAATAAATTTATCTAGAATATCTATAGAAGATAAAGATACTTTAGAACGGCTATGTGAAGCAGCTAATGAGATAAGAGAGAAGTTTTGTGGGAATAACTTTGATCTATGTACAATAACAAATGCAAAATCTGGAAAGTGTAGTGAGGATTGTAAATACTGTGCTCAGTCAGCTCACTTTACTACAGGAGCAGAGGTATACCCACTAATCTCTAAGGAAAAAGCTTTAGAAGAAGCTAAAAAAGTAGAAGTAGAGGGAGCTCATAGATACTCTTTAGTAACAAGTGGAAGAGGGCTAAAAGGTGATAGTATTGAGTGTGATAAGTTAGAAGAGATATATAGATATTTAAAAGATAATACTGAATTATCTCTATGTGCTTCACATGGAATATCAGATGAAAAAGCATTGAAGTCTCTTTTTGATTCAGGAGTAAAGACATATCATCATAACTTAGAATCTTCAAGAGAGTTTTATAAAAATATATGTTCAACTCATACCTATGAAGAGAGAGTTGAAACTATAAAATTGGCTCAAAAAGTTGGATTACAAGTATGTAGTGGTGGAATATGGGGACTTGGAGAAACAGAAGAGGACAGAATAAAAATGGCTTTTGAATTACAAGAGTTGGGAGTTTTTTCAGTACCAATTAATATTTTAATGCCAATACCGGGAACACCATTAGAAAATAATAAAGCTTTAGATCCCAAAGAGATACTTAAGATGATAGCAATATATAGATTTATACTACCGGAAGCATATTTAAGATATGCAGGGGGAAGAATTAAACTAGGAGATTTACAAGAAAAAGGTATAAAATCAGGAATAAATTCAGCTCTTACAGGAAATTTTTTAACAACAACAGGAACTACTATAGAGAGTGATAAGGCTATGGTAAGGAGAAATGGGTATGAGATTAAATAAGGGATTTTTTGTAATAGGAACAGATACAGGGATAGGAAAAACTTATGTAAGTTCACTACTATATAAGGGAATAAAAAATTTAGAAGGGGGTTACTATAAGCCAATACAGAGTGGTTGTATAAAAAAAAAGGGGAAATTAATAGCTCCAGATGTTGAGTTTGTCTGTTCTGTGGCTCAGAGAGAGTATGATGATAAGATGGTAACATATACTCTAGAGGCAGAAGTATCTCCCCACTTAGCTAGTGAATTAGAGGGAATAGAGATAGATATAGATAGAGTTCTACAAGATTGGAATGAATTAAAAAATAGATACAAATATATGGTAGTAGAGGGAGCTGGAGGACTTTATGTTCCCTTGATTAGAGACAGATTTTATATCTATGATCTGATAAAAAAAATGGAGTTACCAGTGATATTAGTGTGCAGTAGTAGAGTGGGGGCTATTAACCATTCAATGCTTACAATAGAGATGTTAAAAAAGCTAGGAATAGAGATTCAAGGACTTGTATTTAATAAGGTTACAGATGATTTTGAAAAAGATTATTTTGAAAAGGATAATATAGATATTGTTTTAAAATTAAGTGGAATAGAAAACTGCATATTGGTAAAAAAAGGACAAAAAGAGATAGCTATAGATGAATTAGTAAAGTTTTTAGGGATAGAGGTGGAGTAGATGAATAGATTAAGTGAATTACAAAAGAAAGATTTACAGTATATTTTTCATCCATGTTCTCAAATGAAAGATTATGAAAATTTACCTCCTATGGTTATAAAAAAGGCTGAAGGAGTATATTTAGAGGATGAATTCGGAAATAGATATATGGATTGTGTTTCAAGTTGGTGGGTAAATCTTTTTGGACATTGTAATCCAAGAATAAATAAAGTGATAAAAGAGCAGATAGATAAATTAGAGCATGTTCTTTTTGTAAATTTTTCACATGAAGCTGGAATAGAGTTAGTTGAAGAGTTAGCAAAGGTAGTTCCAAAAGGGATAGAAAAGTTTCTATTTGCTGATAATGGATCATCAAGTATAGAGATGGCGTTAAAATTGAGTTTCCAATACCATCAACAAAATGGAAATCCGAAAAAAACAAAGTTCATATCTCTATCTAATGCTTACCATGGAGAGACAGTGGGAGCTTTAGGTGTGGGAGATGTAGATATTTTTACAAAAACATATAGACCACTTATAAAAGAGGGATTAAAGGCTGATAAGCCAGAGTGTTTTAGGTGTCCATATGGCAAAAATTTCTATAATTGTGAAGCGGAGTGTTTTGAAAGAACAGAGAAGTTGATAGAGGAGTATAGAGATGAGATAGCTGCTGTAATAATTGAGCCAGTAGTTCAAGGGGCAGCTGGAATGAAGATATACTCTCCTAAATACATTGTTAAGTTAAGAGAGTTGACTAAAAAGTATGGGATACATCTAATAGCTGATGAGATAGCCGTAGGTTTTGGAAGAACAGGAAAGATGTTTGCTATGGAACACGCTGGAGTAAGTCCAGATATAATATGTATGTCAAAAGGGCTTACAGCTGGATACTATCCAATGGCTATTGTTGGGATAACTCAAGAGATCTATGATGGATTTTATGCCGATTATCTAGAAGGAAAATCATTTTTACACTCTCATACATATTCAGGAAATCCTATAGGATGTAGAATAGCTCTAGAAGTTTTGAAAATATTTAAAGATGAGAATATTTTAGAGATGGTAAATAGAAAAGGTGAATATCTAAGAAAAAGAGCTCAAGAGTTATTTAAAGATCATGAAAATATTGGTGAATATAGACAGATAGGAATGATAGGAGCTTTAGAGTTTGTAAAAAATAAGGAGACAAAGGAGCTATTTCCAAGTGAAGAAAGAGTAGGCTATGAAATTTATAAGATAGCTTTAAAGAAGGGAGCTCTATTGAGACCGCTAGGGAATGTAATATATTTTATGCCTCCATATATAATAACAGAGGAAGAGATAGATAAAATGCTAAATATCTGTAAGGAGTCAATAGAAGAGTTCCTGAATAGGAGAAAGTAATGAAAAAAGAGATTATAATTGAAGAATTAGAAAGATTAAAAGGGATAAATAATTTTAGAAAATTAAAAATTTGCAATGGAGAGATACTAAATCTATCTTCAAATGATTATTTGGGTTTGGCTAATGATAAGGAACTTAGAGAGGAGTTTTATAAAAATTATAGACCAAAGCTTTCTTCAAGTTCTTCAAGATTGATAGATGGCTCATATGAGGAGATAATGGAGCTTGAAAAAAGAGCTGAGCAAATATATGGAAAACCATGTATTATGTTTAATTCAGGATTTGATGCAAACTCATCTTTGATAGAAACATTTTGTAATAAAAATACCTTGATTCTTACAGATAGATTAAATCATGCCAGTATCTATGATGGAATAATTAATAGTGGAGCTGAATTTTTAAGATATAAGCATCTAGATATGGATTCTCTTGAAAATCTATTAAAAAAATATAGAGAGAAGTATGAGGATATATTAGTTATATCAGAGACAATATACAGTATGGATGGAGATATTGCTGATGTTGAAAGATTAGTTGAATTAAAGAAAAAATATAACTTCTCTCTGATGATAGATGAGGCACATTCCTATGGAGTATATGGATATGGGATTGCTCACAATTTAAATCTAGTAGAAGATATAGATTTCTTGGTAATTCCCCTTGGAAAAGGTGGTGGCTCTGTTGGAGCTATGGTGATTTGTGAAAACTATATAAAGGAGTATATAGTTAATAAAAGTAGAAAATTCATATTTTCTACTGCTCTTCCTCCAGTTAATAGCTTATGGAATCTCTTTATTTTAAATAAAATGGGTGAATTTGATGAGAAAAGAGGAAAACTGGAGTTTATAAAAAACTATACTTTAAAATTACTGAAAGAAAATGGAATAGAAACTGACTCTACAACTCATATAATTAGCATTATTATAGGAAATAATTCCAGAATAGAGAAAATAGCTGAAAATATGAGAATTAAAGGTTATCTGTTATATCCAGTAAAAGAACCCACAGTTCCTAAAGGAACAGCAAGATTTAGAATAGGATTGAATCCAAATATCTCTATTGAAGAGCTTGAGACTTTTGTGAAGGAGTTAAAGTATGAGATTGATACTGTTTTTTAATGGATGGGGAATGAATGAAAAAGTTGTAGAGAGTATAGATATTCCTGAGGGATATGAGTTAAAAATTATAAATTTTCCATATGAAGTAAATTTGGAGTTAACTAAATATGAAAAAGTTATCGCTGTGGGTTGGTCCTTTGGATGTTATTATCTCTCTAAATTTATTAAAACTACAGATAGGAAATTTGAAAAGGTAGTGGGAATAAATGGAAATGGAGAGATAATAGGAAAATATGGAATAACTCCAAAAATATTTGAGTTTACTTTAGTAACATTAACTCCAGAATCTCTTTTAAAATTCTATAAAAATATGGAAATAGATAGAGGATTTAAAAATCCAGAAAAAGATTTTGAAATGGTAAAAGAGGAGTTACAATATTTTAAAGATAATTATCAAGAGCTAGATAATATTTTTGATGAGATAATTATTGGAGAAAGGGATAAGATTGTTCCAGCAATGAGGCAAAAAAAATATTGTGAAGAGAAAAATATCGGTTATAGGGTATTTGATATGGGACATTATCCATTTAACTATATAAAATCTTGGAGTGAAATAATATGAATTTTGATAAAAGATTTAATACCTATGATGAAAATGCCCATATACAGAAACATGTAGCTAAAAATTTAGTAAAATTTTTAAGTGAAATGGGAGTAGAAAAAAGAAAAAAGGCTTTAGAGATAGGTTGTGGTACAGGAATTTTTTCAAAAAAATTTATCGAAAATTTTTTACCAAGTCAATTATTTTTAAATGATATCTATGATGTAGAAAAATATTTAAAAGATATAAAGTATAACGACTTTATCTTAGGAGATATTGAGAATATTGATCTACCAAGGGTAGATATAGTTGTTTCTAGCTCTGTTTTCCAATGGTTAAAGGATTTTAAAATATGTATGGAGAAAATTTATAAATCATCAGAAGAATTAGGATTTTCCATGTATATAACAGGAAATTTAAAAGAGATAAGAGAGCATTTTGGAGTTTCGTTAAAATATCTATCAATAGATGAAATAGTTGATATTTTAAAAAGTATATTTGTCAAAGTAGAGTGGAGAGAAGAGAAAGTCGAAATAGAGTTTAATACTCCTATGGAAGCGTTAAAACATCTCAAAAATACTGGTGTAACCGGTATCGAAAGAACTTCTATTCAAAAAATTAGAAGTTATAAAGAGAAAAAATTAACATACAGAGTAGGATATTTTTATTGTAAAAATTAAAAGAGAAAGAGAGTTTTTTAAAAGGACTCTCTTTTTATTATTAAATCAATTTCGAAAAATTAAAAATTTAATATAGTTAAAGTTAGAAGTAGCTACTTCTTTACAGTGATATTAGAAAGTGATATAATACAGATAAAATTTAGATAAGGAGAAGAATATGGGGATAAATAAAGAGTTGACACCTAAAAAAATTTTAGATGAATTAAATAAATATATAATTTCACAAGATGAAGCAAAGAAAAATGTAGCTATTTCTTTAAGAAATAGAGATAGAAGAAAGATGATAAAAGATGAAAATCTTAGAAAAGAGATCACACCTAAAAATATAATATTGATTGGTTCTACAGGAGTAGGAAAAACTGAAATTGCAAGAAGAATAGCAAAGATAGCGAATGCTCCTTTTTTAAAAGTAGAAGCAACTAAATATACTGAAGTTGGATATGTAGGTAAAGATGTAGAAAGTATTATAAAGGATTTAGTAGCTTTAACATATAGAAAAATGAAGGAAGATAAGTATAATATGCTAAGAGATTCTTCATTTGATATAGCCGTTGAAAGAGTAGCTAAAATTTTAAAACCTTATGATACGTTAAATGATGAGGATAAAGAGAATATAAAAAAGGATATCTTAGACGGGAAATATGATGAAACAGAGATAGAGATCGATAGACCTAAAAAAGATAATGACTTACCTATTATAGAAGTGGTATCAGGGAGTGAAGATATTGGTGGATTTATCGATCAAATGATGTCTACTTTACCTGGAAAATTAAAAAAGATGACAACTAATGTTAAAAATGCTATTTCACTATTTTTAGATGAAGAGGTAGAAAAAAAGATAGATTTAGATTCATTAACTCAAGAGGTTATTGATAATGTAGAGAATAACGGAATAGTCTTTATAGATGAAATAGATAAAATAACAGAAAGAGAAGGTGGAGGTAAAGGTGACGTCTCAAGACAGGGAGTTCAAAGAGATATTTTACCTATAGTAGAGGGAAGTACAGTAATGACTAAATATGGACCTGTTAAAACAGATCATATTTTATTTATAGCAGCTGGAGCTTTTTCAATGAGTTCACCATCTGATTTAATGCCAGAACTACAGGGAAGATTTCCTATTAGAGTTAAACTACAAAATTTAGAGAAAGAGGATTTTGTAAAAATATTGACTGAAGTTGAGTATAATCTATTAGAACAATATAAGGCAATGTTGGCGGTAGATAATGTAGAGTTAAGTTTTACAAAGGGAGCTATAGAAAAAATAGCAGAGATAACAGCTGTTCAAAATGAAAAGATAGAAAATATTGGGGCTAGAAGATTGGCAGCTGTAGTTGAAGAGCTATTGAGAGAGATT
Organism: Fusobacterium mortiferum; assembly: GCF_016900045.1. Lineage (GTDB taxonomy): Bacteria > Fusobacteriota > Fusobacteriia > Fusobacteriales > Fusobacteriaceae > Fusobacterium_A > Fusobacterium_A pullicola. Next base: position 7,141 of record NZ_JACSNP010000010.1, on the reverse strand, counting down.
ATGTTTGAAGCTCCATATGAAGAGAAAAAGAAGATAAGCGTTGATGTTAATTTTATTAAAAAAGTATTTAAAAAAGAAAAAGAAGATGAAAATTTAGATAAATTTATATTGTAATAAAAAAGTTATATATGTAATATAAATGACACCTGTTTTTTATAAAATTTCAGAATTTCAAAATTTAAAAATAAAAAATTATATTTTTGTGAAAAAGACACAAAAATGACACAATTTTATGATATGATTATATCATAAAATCTTTCCCCAAGATGTTTTATATAGTGAGAAAAGGGCTTGGTATTCCAAGCCCTTTTCTTATTATACAGAAATTTAGAGTTATTTTATCTTTAATTCTTTAATACTATCTAAAAATAGAGTAGGTTGATATTCACTATTTATTAAATCCTCTTTTCTAGCTTCACCAGAAAAAATTAGAATAGTATCGCAACCATTTTCCTGTCCACAAGCAATATCAGTATATAATCTATCCCCAATAATTACAGTTTCATCTTTTGATACACCTTTTTTTTCAAGACAATAATCTAATATTTCATGATGAGGTTTTCCTAGAAATTTAGGAAATCTTTTAACTGAATAAAATAACATTTTTGCAATACTTCCACAATCAGGGTAAAATATACCATTCTCTACTGGAAATACTAAATCGGGATTAGCTCCTATATACATTAAATTAGAATCTTGTAGTAAGTTACAAGCTGTTTGAAGTTTTTCATATGTAAGTTCAGTATCCAATCCTAGGACAACTGCATCTACATTATACTTTCCATCAATTTTTATCGGATTTTCAACTACATTTAATCCAAGCTCTTCTAACATCTCTTTAAATTTTTTTGTTCCTAAAACATAAATATTTTTTTTATTCTTTTTAATTAGATATTTTCCAGTAATATAACCAGCAGTTACTATTTCATCTTCTTTTATATTAAAACCAAGTTTTGTTAATTTTTCAACATATTGTTTTCTTGTCCTAGAAGAATTATTAGTAAATATTAGAAACTCTTTACCGGCTTCCCTAATTTTATTTATTGCTTCAATAGCCCCATCTATAACTTGATCTCCTAAAAGTAAAGTTCCATCTAAATCAAAAAGATATAGTTTTTTATTTTCCATAAATTTTCTCCTTAAAAAAATTGGTATCTGTTAACTTAATTTTATATGAACCACTCCTAATCTTTTGTGGTATGATAATTTATTAAAGATTATTTTAATATATTTAATGTATTTAAAATTTCTTTTTTAGGTGTTATAGCTGAGTATTCTAATACTATATTCGCTCTAGGTGTATATTCTTTTACTAATAACATAATTTCTTCAAAGTTTGCTATTCCATCTTTTATAGGATTATGGAGATCACTTTCTCCATTATTATTATGAAAATGATAGGCTAATATATTTTCTTTTAGTTCAGTAATAATATGTGGTATACTCCATTTGTTAGCTATTGCATGTCCGATATCTATTAAGGAATAAAAATTATATTTTTGTATAAGTTTTATATATTCCTCTTGATTATATAGCATATTTTCTCCAACTCCTACATTCTCTATCACTATTTTTATTCCATTATCTTTACCTAGTTTAACGAGTTTTAAGATTCTTTCTTCCAATATTTTTTTATCAAGATAAATATTATTTATTCCTTCATTAGTATGTAATACTAAAAAATCTCCATGATATTTCTTACAAATTTCTATTGATTTTTTAAAATCTTGTTCCATTAAGCTCCATTTTTCTTCAGAGCAAGTTAATAAAAAATATCTATAAGAAGCATGGAATGATATTTTTTCTAATTCAAGTCCTTCTAAAAGACTTTCTAGTTTTTTGCTATGTTCTATATCTTGATTTTCTATAAAAAATTCAATATTTTTTATATTATTTTCTATAAAAAATTTTTTACTCTCTTCGATACTATTATTAGCACAAATTAAATCACTTACAAATATATTATTCATAGAATACTCCCTATTTCATTAAATTCATTATTTTATTTTGAGCTTCCTTTAAAGCTTCACTTGCTGTTTTTTCATTACTTAATATAATATCCCTAGTATCAATTAGAATTTGCTCTGCTTGTAATCCATTGCTTCCTGAAAAACTAGCCCATTTTCCCATATCTTCCATTTGACTGGCTGCAACATTCATCAATTGATTTTCAGAAATAAACTTTTCTATTTCAGTTCCTTTCTCTTGAATAGTTGATGGTAAATACCCGGTTCCTTTTGTCCATTTTTCAGTAGCCTCTGGACTCAATAAATACTTCATAAATCTCCATGCCGCCTTTTGCTCTTCAGGATCTTTTGACATCATCATTAGCATATTTCCACCAGCAGGTAATTTTCTAGACTTTCCTTCAAATATAGGAAATTTAGTCCCTCTTAAATCAAATTTAGCTATTGATTGGAAATTCTCTCTCTTTCCAATTGTTGTTATAACCATTCCTATTTTCCCATTTAAGAAAGTTTGAAAAGCCTCTTCATTAGTTGCATGAACAGCTGTTTTGTTCTTTACCATGTCAGCAATTAATTGATAAGCTTCTGCTGATTCAGGAGTTGCAAAAGTTGGAATTGTTTTACCGCCTTCATATTTTAATATTTGTCCTCCATTTCCTTCTATTAATGCTTGTTGTGCCCAGTTGTCAGCATATTCTTGCATAAAAAATCCTGAATTTCCTGTTTTATCTTTTATAGTTCTAGCTGCCTCAACAACTTCTGTCCAAGTTTTGGGTAAATTATTTGGATCCAATCCAGCTTCTTTAAATAAATCAGCATTAACATACATTATTGGATTACTTATTGAATAAGGAATTCCTACTTGTTTCCCATTTACTTGCCCTAGTTCCAGAACATTATTTAAAAAATGTTTTTCAAAATATTTAGTATCTTCTGGAAAATATTTATCTACAATCTCTTGAGGAGTAGTATACTCGAAATTACTATCGGCATAATTTAAATATGAGTATCCCATTTGAACAATAGCTGGATATTTTTTAGAGGCTATTGCAACTTGTAAATTTTGTGTTAATCCCTTGTACATATCTGGATTAAATTTTTCAATAATTTTGATATCTGAATTTTTAGCATTAAAATCTGCTATTAACTCTTTTATCGCTATTCCTCCAAAAGATTCTGAAGCTACGTGCCAATATTCTATCTCAATAGGTTTATTCTCTTTAGTAGCTGTTTTACTTCCCTTGCTACTTTCTTTGCTACAACCTGCTCCAATTAAAAGTCCACCTACTAAGATTATCTTTAAAATATCTATTTTTTTCAATTTTTTTCCTCCAACTTGTGTTTTTATTTCTAAATTTCTAATTCTAAGTTTCTTTCTGTAGATATATCAAAAAGTAATATATTATTTTTTGAGAATTTAATATATACATCTTCATATCTTTTATATTCTGTATTATTTGGTATTGAAACTGATATTATTTCACCTTTTTCTAGTAAAATTGACAAACATTTTTGACTTCCATAATTTTCTATTTTAGATATATTTCCTCTTATATATCCCTCTATTTTCTCACGAGCAACTTTTATATGCTCTGGTCTGATTCCCAAATAAACTTCTCTTCTTTCTTTTAAATATCTTCTTTTTTCACTAGTTAACTTAATTTTATTATTTTGAAATAAAATTTCATCATTTACTATACTTACTCTTACTATATTTATTTGTGGTATTCCTATAAATTTTGCAACGAATATATTAACTGGTTCATTGTATATTTTCTCTGGAGTATCAATTTGTTGTAAAACACCTTTATTCATTACTGCAATTCTATGTCCTATAGTCATTGCTTCGATCTGATCATGTGTTACATATATAAAAGTTGGTCTATAGAGATTATGTAATTTTACTAATTCTTCTCTTGAAGTATTTCTAAGTTGAACATCTAAATTTGATAGTGGTTCATCTAATAAAAAGAAAGGAGATTGTTTTACAACTGCTCTACATAAAGCTACTCTTTGTCTTTGTCCTCCTGATAATTCTTTAGGATATCTTTTTTCTAAACCCTCCAATTTCAATATTTTTATAGCTTCAATTGCTCTCTTATCTATCTCATTTTTATTTACTTTATTCATTCTTAATCCGAAAGTAATATTATCCCAAACTGTTAAATGGGGATATAATGCATAGTTTTGAAAAACCATTGCTATATTTCTTTCACCTGACGGTATTTCATTAATTCTATCATTTCCAAAATATAAATCTCCCGATGTAATCTCTTCCAATCCAGCTATCATTCTTAAGGTTGTGCTTTTACCACAACCAGATGGACCTAATAAAACAAGTCTTTCTCCAGGATTTATCTCTAAATTTAAATTTTTTACAACTTTTGTTTCTCCGTAATTTTTACATACATTTCTAAATACTATTTTATTTCTTTCACTCATTGTTCTCCTCAACCTATCCTTTTATTCCTGATTTTACAAAACTTGCCATTATCATTTTTTGGCACACTATATACAATATTACTGGAAAAATTATTGTCATTCCTGCTATTGCCATTGTTACTCCCCAATTATTTCCTCCTTCAGCACTTATAAACATCTGTAGTGCCAATGAAAGAGTATAATTATCTCTATCACTTAAAACTAATAAGGGCCAAAAATATTCATTCCAAGAATTTATAAAAAATAGTATTCCCATAGCAATAATGGAGTTTTTTATCATTGGAATTATCAAATGGTACAGAACTTTTCCTTCTGAAATATTATCTACATTTGCTACTTCTAATAAAGATTTTGGTATTCCTCTCATATTTTGAATCATTAAAAAAATTCCCATCCCATCTGCTAATTGTGGAAGTATAACCCCAAAAGAACTATTTAATAACCCTAATTTTGATATTGTTAAGTAATTAGGTATCATTGTTACAGTGAAAGGTATAAATATAGTTATCATTATTAATCCAATCAATAATTTTTTACCATAAAACTTTTTAAAAGTTAGAACATAGGCAGCTAAAACACTTGTTACTATTTTTCCCATTGTTATTATCCCTGAGATAAAAAAAGTATTCCATATATATCGAAAAATTGGAACGTTTACCATAATATATTTATAATTCTCTAAGGTTGGAGTACTTGGAATTAACTTTAAAGGTTCAGAAAATATCTGTTCCATATCCTTTAATGAAATAGAAATCATATATACTAATGGAAATAATTGTAGTAATATTATTATAAAAAACATCATATGCCATTTCATTTCTCTAATTTTCATAATATACCCCCTTTTCTAATATTTTTATTTTTAAGCTTATTAACATGAAGAAAAATAATGTTGTTATTACAGCTAAGGCTGAAGCTCTTCCAGTTTGAAAAAATGTAAATGCATATTGAAAAATACTATATACTAAGTTTGTACTTCCATTATTTGGTCCACCTTGAGTCAGTACATTTATAGGAACGAAAACTTGCTGTAATCCATATACAATAGTTATAATTAAAACATATAATGAGGTTGATGATGTCATAGGCAAAACTATGTAAATAAATATTTGTAAATTTGATAATTTATCTAGTTTTGCACTTTCAATTAATTCAGTTGGTACTTCTAATACACCTGCTAAAAGTAATATCAAATTATATCCAAATATTTTCCATGCTGTTATCAAAGTTATAAGTAATATTACTAACCCGTTAGTTTTTAACCAAAACGGAGATTCTACTCCAAATATTCTATATATTTTTGAAATAGGGCCTACCATTGGATTAAAAATCCACAAAAATATTAACGATCCTACAACTAATGATATTATGCTTGGAAAAAATATCATCACTCTATAAAAATTTTTTAGTTTGCTTATCATATGAGCTAAAACATAAGCAACTATATATGGTAAAATAAAATTTAAAAAAATTAAAAGTATAATATATAAAAAAGTATTTCCCAATGATTTATATATTATACCTTCTGTCAGAACAGAAATATAATTTTCTAAAAATACAAATCTTTTGTTCTTACTTATCATGTTCCAATTAAAAAAACTTAAATAAATAGTATTTAAGATTGGCCAAAAGATAAATACTGTAAAGATTAAACATGCTGGTAATAATAATAGTAAACTAATCTTTTCTTTAATTTTTTTCATTTTTTCTCCTAAATATATTTTAATTTTTGGTGTATCATTAGTCTATCACTATTCTGTAAATTTTAAATAAAAAAAAGGTTAAATTCATGTAAATATATTTTTTACATGAGCTTAACCTTTTTATGATTTTTTTATTAAGCTTTAAACTATCTTCTTTCCGTGATACTCTTTAGTAGGTATAAGAGTTGAAATCTTATCTAAATTCTCTTTAGTAACTTTACCAGCTACAATAATGATAATCTCATCTCCAGCTTCCTTGATCATCTTTTTCAAAATCTCTTTTCCTTCAAGTGCTGTTTCTTTTGTTCCAGATGTAAGTATTCTATTTACACCAATTTTTGCCAATTTTTTTACTTCTGAAACAGGGTCTTTTAACTCGTCAATCGCTTTATGAAAAGTAACCGACATTGGTTTAGCAAGGGTAATCATATCTTGAATAGCTTCATAATTAATAGTGTTATCTCTATTTAAAGCACCAATTACCACTCCTTTTACTCCAAGATTTTTACAAACCTTAATATCTTCCTTCATAATCTCAATCTCTTCAGGAGTATAATAGAAATCTCCACCTCTAGGTCTAATAATTACAAAAGTTGGAATATTTAGTTTTTCAACTACCATTTTTATTGTTCCATAAGAGGGAGTTGTTCCTCCTTCAGTTAGATTATCACAAAGCTCTACTCTTTCTGCTCCAAGCTCTTGAGCTTCAATAGCTTCTAAAAAGCTACCTATACATTTTTCTCTTATCATAATTCCGTTGCCAAAAATCTATAAAAATATAGAAATTTGTTTATTTCCTTCTTCTACAAGTCCGATTTTGCCTAAGCTACTTTCGTTTGATATAACTCTCCAAAGGCTTAAATTCGGATACAACGCGTCCTACACATTAGCATTTTCTTGTTTGTGAAATTATGCTAATTTATACATAGATAAATTTAGAGAAGCGTTATAATCTCTATCTATTACTGTTCCACAATGTGAACAACTATAAACTCTATCTTTTAGTTTTAAATCTTTCTTTATAGAACC
>NZ_JACSNP010000109.1 GCF_016900045.1 Fusobacterium mortiferum | reverse complement strand
GTATGCTGGATATGTGGGACGAGCAATTTGCTAAAAGTGCAGCTTTTATTGTGGATAAACGTTTAAAAAGTGTGGATAAATTAAATAAATTAGCAAATAATGCACATAATTATATATCTAAAAATCAAGAAAATCTTGAAGTAAAATATATTATGAATAAAAATAATGCAAATTTATCTTTGGATATTACGTATGAAGAATTATACACATATTATATTAATGCTTTAAATAAATTTAGAAAAAATGATATATTTAAAGGTTCTACTAGTAT
>NZ_JACSNP010000108.1 GCF_016900045.1 Fusobacterium mortiferum | reverse complement strand
TATGGATGCTTTAATTGCAGTTCACAATGACAACCTTTTAAAACTCAAAACAAATTCCAAACTAACTTTAATAAATGCTTTCCAAATGGCAGATAATGTATTATTACAAGGTATTCGATGTGTATCTGAACTTATTTTGACAGTTGGCGTTATCAATGTCGATTTTGCTGATGTAAAATCCATTTTCCAACAAAGCGACCATCCAGATGCATTACTGGGTATCGGAGAAAGTGCTGATGATGCTGTAGAAGCTGTACAACAAGCTGTAAAT
>NZ_JACSNP010000107.1 GCF_016900045.1 Fusobacterium mortiferum | reverse complement strand
TTGATACCCCCCTACTGACAGGACGCGACCAGCTCCCGCGCCTGCCTCAGCTCCTCATTCACCATCTTGGACAAAGCCCTTAGCTGCTCTCTGTGACCGCCGCGCCATGCGTTGCTTGCCACTGTGGACTTGCCCTCATTGGTCTTAGGCCCGGTGGACTGCTCCCACGGCCTCCACCCTCTGATTAGCTCTGCCTGTTTTCGCCTGCGCTCCAATGTCCAGCCGTTGACCATGATTAGCCTCCAATAGTTTGGTTTGCTCACTCTGAAAG
>NZ_JACSNP010000106.1 GCF_016900045.1 Fusobacterium mortiferum | reverse complement strand
ATTCACATCTTCGCCAAATGGTTTCTTGGTGGAGTGCACTTCCAATATTTCTTCACGGTCACGACGATCCGGCAGGTCCAGCATCACACGACGGTCGAAACGACCTGGACGCAACAATGCAGGATCCAAGATATCACTGCGGTTGGTAGCCGCCATGACAATGACTTTGTCATTCGGTTCGAAGCCATCCATTTCCACCAAGATCTGGTTCAAGGTCTGCTCGCGTTCATCATTGCCGCCACCAAAGCCGCCGCCACGCACGCGTCCGACT
>NZ_JACSNP010000105.1 GCF_016900045.1 Fusobacterium mortiferum | reverse complement strand
CCCGATGCAGCTAAATTCGATGATGTTGGAACAAATACACTCTTGCATATCTCTGAAGCAAAACACGGACTTAATCTGCCAAATCTTGAAAAACTCGGGCTTTCTGATATCTGCAAATTAGAAGGTGTCGCTATCGTGGATAAACCTATGGGGTATTATACAAAAATGCAGGAAGCTTCCTGCGGTAAAGACACCATGACTGGTCATTGGGAAATAATGGGGCTTCATATCAACAAGCCATTTCAAGTATTTCCAAACGGCTTTCCTAAAG
>NZ_JACSNP010000104.1 GCF_016900045.1 Fusobacterium mortiferum | reverse complement strand
CCCTCAAGCGGGGCCTACATCCTCGGCGGCCCGGGCCTGGCCGTCCTCGAATTCTATGATCGGAGACCCTACTGATGGGCGTGGCGCGCAGGCCGACGGCCTACATCGTCCGCACCTCCGCCGGCTGGGCGGAGTCGGTCGAGTTCTACCTCGGCGACGCCGAGACCCCAGACGATGTGGACGCCATGGAGCTGCGGCTGATGCTCAAGCCGCCGCACGTCGAGGCGATCGATCTCAGCGACTACCTGTCGGCCGACGGCCACGTGGTGACC
>NZ_JACSNP010000103.1 GCF_016900045.1 Fusobacterium mortiferum | reverse complement strand
GTTTTACAACAGTATCTTTAGTTTTAGCAATGTAATAATCATTTACAGGAAGGTCATTGATAACAGCATCAACATTACCTGCTTTTAATTCCATGAATGTATCAGCAGAACTATTTAAAGCTTTTACATCAGCACCTTCAATTTTTTGTGCTTCTTCCATGCTAGTTGTACCAATTTGTACAGCAATTTTTTTACCTTTCAAATCAGCAAAACCTTTGATATCATTATTATCTTTTGGCACAACAATAGTAAGACCAGAAGTATAATAAGGA
>NZ_JACSNP010000102.1 GCF_016900045.1 Fusobacterium mortiferum | reverse complement strand
ATTCATAAGCAAATCCAGATGCAGCAGTATTACCAGAGTCAGGTACAGAAATAACTATATCGCCTTTGAATTTACTTTCACGAGCAAGCATTCTACCCATCATAAAACGAGCAGCATGTACGCTTTGACCATCAATTGTACTGTCTGGACGAGCAAAATAAATATATTCAAAAATACAAGAAGCTCTTTTTTGTGGTTTTACACATTCATAAGACTTAAGTCCATCATCATCCATTACAACCATTTCACCTGGTTTAACATCTCTAATGAAC
>NZ_JACSNP010000101.1 GCF_016900045.1 Fusobacterium mortiferum | reverse complement strand
CATCTGCACCGTTTAGAAAAGATTCTTTAACTTCTTTTAACATATCAGTAGTCTTACCATCACCACAGATTCTATCTCTTACTTCGACTGTCATATTAACTCCTTTGTTGTATTATACATAATAACATAGTTAGATAGGAAGTCAAGTATTTTTATCTAAATAGTAGATATTAATTGTAACATTTAACTCTAGATTATTTCTAATCTAAAAATAAATCTAGGTGTTGATTCTAAAGGGATACAGAGGAAAACCCCTATAGCAAGGGATACTAC
>NZ_JACSNP010000100.1 GCF_016900045.1 Fusobacterium mortiferum | reverse complement strand
GGCTTGTAGCACTACTTGGTGCATTTATTTTAAATCGCTTAAAATGTCGTAATTTCTTACCATATCTCTTTGTCGGTTTAGTCGCTTGGCTTGCCTTCTTAAATGCTGGTATTCATCCTACAATCGCTGGTGTTGCCCTCGGCATGCTCATTCCTGCTGACAATAAAAATCAAGAAAAATCTCTCTTACACCATTTAGAACATAAACTCTCCCCTTGGTCAGCTTATGTCATAATGCCCGTTTTTGCCCTTGCTAATGCCGGTGTTACTGTAG